>JBBIUT010000114.1:0-2321 GCA_037440085.1 Gammaproteobacteria bacterium | reverse complement strand
AGGGCTGGTTGCGCTCGATCAGGCCGGCGACGGCCGCAAAAATGAGCCGATGGTCCTTGCGGTAGAAATCTTCGGCGAGTACCCGGTCGGCGACCTGATCCCACGCCGCGGAATCGAGCATCAGTCCGCCGAGCACCGCCTGCTCAGCCTCGATGGAATGCGGCGGCAGCCGCAGGCGATCGTCCGCCGCCGCGGATGGGCCCAACGATTGATTGTTGAGGCGAGTGGCCATGTGCAAAGCCTGCGCGCCGCGGCTTTGCCGGCCGCTACTCCTCTGGGACGACTGTGACGGTCAAAGTCACATCAACGTCCGTGTGCAAATGCAGCTGGACTTGATGCTCGCCCGCGGAGCGGATCGGTCCGGTCGGCATGCGCACTTCGCTGCGCGAAATCGGCTGTCCCGCTTGAACTGCCGCCTCGGCGATGTCGGCCGTGCCGATCGAACCGAAGAGCTTCCCTTCCGCGCCCGCCTTGGCCTTGAGCTCCAGCTTGAAGTTCTCGAACTTGGCCGCGCGAGCCTGCGCCGCAGCAAGCTCATCATGGGCCTTGGCTTCGAGCACGTGACGATGCGCTTCGAACTTGGCGATATTGGCCGGCGTCGCCATGGTCGCCCTGCCGGTCGGGACTAGGAAGTTACGAGCATATCCCGACTTCACCTGGACGCGATCGCCAATAAGGCCGAGGTTCGCAACCTTCTGCAACAGTATGATTTCCATGGTTCCTGCTCGCGCTGTTAATGCTGATCAGTATACGGCAGCAAGGCCAGAAAACGCGCTCGGCGTATCGCCAGCTGCAGCTGCCGCTGATAATGCGCGCGCGTGCCCGTGATGCGGCTCGGAACGATCTTGCCGGTTTCGGTGATGTAGCTTTTGAGGGTCGCCAGATCCTTGTAGTCGATCTGCTTGACGTCGTCGGCGGTGAACCGGCAAAACTTCTTGCGGCGAAAAAAACGTGCCATGTCTTACTCCTGTTACCGTATGCCCATCGGCATGTCGTCGTCGTCGCCATCGTCGCCGAAGTCGTCGTGCCGGCGGGCGTTCTCGTCAGGCGCGCGCGCCATCGGCGAGGCTTCGGTGACCGCCTCGTCCATCTTGACCACCAAGCTGCGCAGCACCGCGTCACTGAAGCGGAACGAGCCGGTGAGTTCGGCGAGGGTCTTCTGGTCGCATTCGATGTTCAGCAGGATATAGTGCGCCTTGTGAACCTTGGAAATGGGGAATGTCAGTTGGCGCCGGCCCCAATCCTCGAAGCGATGCACCTGGCCGCCGCCGGCACTGATCATGCCTTTGTAGCGATCGACCATCGCAGGAACTTGCTCGCTCTGGTCCGGATGGACCAGAAGCACGATTTCATAATGCCGCATGGTAGGCTCCCTACGGTTATAGCCTCCCGTTGCGAGCGGTGAGGCAAGGAGTGATGCCGGTCACCCGGCGAAAAAGAGCGCGAAGAATACGCGGTTCGGGCGGTGCCGGTCAACCCGCCCGCCGCCGGTTAATCCGGCGCGGCGCCGGTCGAGCCCACTCGTGGCCGGTCAACGCATCCGGGACCGGCCGACCGCCCCGGAGCCGGGCGGCTGGGTACGCTGGCGCCGCGCCTCGAACAAGGCGACACCGGCCGCCACCGACACGTTGAGTGATTCAACCTGGCCGGCCATGGGTATCCGCACCAGAAAATCGCAGCGCTCGCGGGTCAAACGCCGCATGCCGCCGCCCTCCGCCCCCATCACCATGGCGAGCGGTCCGGTCAGATCGGCCGCGTACAGCCCCTGTTCGGCCTCGCCATCCGTCCCCACCACCCAAATGCCCCGTTCCTTCAGCATGTCGAGGCTGCGGGCAAGATTGGTGACGACGGCGACCGGAACGAATTCGGCGGCGCCCGCCGCCACCTTGCGCACCGTACCATCCACCGTCGCGGCGCGATCCTTCGGGATGACCACGGCCTGGACGCCCGCGGCATCGGCGGTGCGCAGGCACGCCCCCAAATTATGCGGATCGGTGACGCCATCCAGCACCAGCAGCAAGGGGTCGTGAAGATTGCTTAACGCGGCGGCCAAGTCATGCTCATCCAAGGGCTTTAGCGGCCGCACCGCCGCCACCGCTCCCTGATGTGCAACATTACCCACCAATTTGGCGAGCGATTCGTTGCCCGCGGTTTGCACATGCACGCCCGCCGCCAGCGCGCGCTCACTTAAGCTGCGCATCCGCGCATCGTCCCGCGGCGCCGCCATCCACAGCTCCAGGATCCTCTCCGGCGCGCGCTCGAGAACCGCGCCGATGGCGTGCAGCCCATACACCCAATTGCGCGCACCCGCGGCCACGGCC
>JBBIUT010000113.1:0-2352 GCA_037440085.1 Gammaproteobacteria bacterium | reverse complement strand
ACTTCTGCTCGGCGGCGCTCATCTCACTGCGTTTGATCTGGCGCGGCGTCGTGATGTCGCGAACCGGGGCGACTTTGCCGCCGGATCGACTCTCCGCCGAGCGATGCTCGCCGCAGCCCTGCAGCAGCGACAGCACCACGAGCAGTCCGGATAAGACAGTGGAATGAGATTCAAACGCCCATTGGACGGATCTCAGATTGCTGTTCATTCTTGGCGCTCCCCGTGCATGTCGATGGCGATGTCGATTCGCCTACACATGAATACGGAAAAATCGGCCCCCTCCGGACACGAATCGAAGAAAGGCAGCAGCCCGTGTCCAAACACAGCGGTGATCACGTTCCTATAAGTGCCAAGACGCGCGGCGCGAGTCACAAACGTGAGTGGAGAGTCATGAACATCATTGTCTGGGCGGCGGCGATCTTGTCGACGGTTGTGCTGTATTTCTGGTACGCGACCATCGTAAGGCGGCGCAATCGCGTTGCCGAGGCCCTGGCCGGCATCGATGTGCAACTGACTCAGCGGCATGACCTAATTCCGAATCTGCTCGCGATTGCACGAAAATTCATGGAGCACGAGCGTGGTCTGCTCGATGAAATCGCCGCCCTGCGCGGCAAAGCCGCGAGTTTTGGCAACACGATCGATCCAGCGGGGATGGCAGGCAAATTCGCCGCCGAAGAGCAGCTGACGGCCGGGCTCGGAAGATTGTTCGCGGTGGCGGAAAACTACCCGATCCTCAAGTCCGATGGACCCATGATCGAAGCCCAACGTGGCTATCAGGAGGTGGAAACCAACATTGCGGCCGCGCGGCGCTTCTACAACACCGCGGTCGCCGGCCTGAACAATGCCATTCAGATATTCCCCGGCCCTGTGCTGGCGAGTCTCGCCGGGGCCGCGAAGCCGCCGCCCTTCTTCGAGGCATCGGCCGCGGCGCGCGAAGCGGTCGATGCCGGCCGCTTGCTCTCATGACGACGGAAGGCGGTACCGCCCCCGAGGGCCGCAGACGGACGGCGCAGCTCACTCTCGCCGCGTGCGGCATCGCAGCGCTCGTGATCTTCGTCCTGGTGCTCGTCGCGAGCATGCACAAGACGCCGAGGATCAGCGGGCTGCTGAGCGGAATCTTTGTCGGGTTGTTCGCGGCGCTGTTTGTCGGCGGCAGCGGGGCCTGGGTCGCGATGTCGCTGGTCGCCGTCAAGCCGGCGCCCAAGGTCGATGCTCCGACGGGCGACGAGATCATGAGCACGCTGCGCCCGGTGCTTGCCCGACTCGATGCGGCACGCCTGCAGGTAGTGCGTCAGGTCAACACTCGCGCGATGACCCGGGTTCCGTTGGGCGCCGCCGCCGGCTTCGGTCTATGGTGTCTCGAGCAAATCAGCGGTCGATCCGATCGAGACGGTATCGCCGGAATGGTCTGGAACGCCGTCTGCTTGGTGGGCGTTGGAGCAATGGCCGGCTATTACTCAGCGGCGCGCGACAGCAGCGACGCCTATGCCCGCCTGTACCTGGGCCGCGTGCTCCCATTGCTGGCGCAGCGCTTCGGCAATCTGTCGTTTCGCTCGCCTGCACAGATCGAGCTGCAGGCATTGAATGCCGAGAGCATCTTCGATGACTTCGACAGCGCCATTGCGAACAATGAGTTCTACGGTGCCTATCTCGGAATTCCCATCAGCATCGCGACTCTCCTGCTGACATTGGGATCGGGAAAACAACGCCGCGTGTCCTTTGAGGGTCTGCTGGTCGAGGTGACGCTGGCGCGCCGCCTCAATGGGACCACCGCGGTGATCGCCGGCACCGGCGCCTTTGAACGTCTGCGCCATTGGTTGAAAACGAGCAGCCGCCAGCACGTTGCTTTGGAAGACCCGCGGTTCGCACAATTCTACGATGTGTGGAGCACGGATCAGATTGCCGCGCGCGCACTGCTGACCCCCGCATTCATGGAGCGGTTGCTCGCGCTCAACGGCCCAGCTTCGAACATCGACGGTCGACCGCTGGTGGTGGCGCGGGACAGCCGCCTGACGCTGGTCATTCCCCGCTATGGCCGGGACCATTTTCTGGCGCCGGGTTTTCGCAAGGCCGCAGCCAGCCGTGCCTCGGTGATCGCTCTTTACGAGCAGATCGCAGGTGTTCTCGCGCTCGCCGATGCCGTGATCGACCTGGACCAGGCCGCCAGGTCTACGGCGGCACTCCCCGCCTTTCGGAGATCACCGGGTGCCTGAATCCCAGCCGGCCCTGTGGCGCAAGGCATTGATCGCGGCGATTTCAGTGATGATAGTGGGGGTGCATTTGATTTCAGTGCAATTACTCCCGGTAGGATTTCTCAGTATTTATAGTGACAAGACTGGATTTTCCTCAATA
>JBBIUT010000112.1:0-2587 GCA_037440085.1 Gammaproteobacteria bacterium | reverse complement strand
ATCGCGCACTGAAGCTTGCCCGGCACGCCGGTGGTCGCGCGGCTCGCGGCGCCGATGAACACGATCATGAACAGGACGGAGAACACGAGGCTGAAGAACACCGTGTCGAGATGCAGTATCCAGAATGCACCCGGGCGCAGCTGCACCGTCAGGTAGGTCAGGTGGTGTTGGATGTACTCGGTCATCCCGCCACCGGTCTCGCCCACGGACGCTGTCATTCGATCATCCTCGTTTCATCCCTACAAGCCCGAACCAATAACCGAACTGTGCCAAGACCAAGCCGGCGAGCAGCGGCAGCGGCGCGAACCTGAAGCGCGCGAACGCGGCCCACAGCGCGACCACGTACCACGTCCACTTCAAGGCCTCGCCCGCGTACAAGGCCCGCTTCAGCACCGCGGCGCTGGCAACGCCCGGCAGGAACATCCTCCACCCGAGCAAGCCGCTGCCGATCGCCACGATCAGGCCGCCGGCGAGTCCCGCCCGCGCCGCAGCCGCCCCGGACACCGCCAGCAGCGCGCAGGCGACGGCGATCGCGCCGCCTGCCTGAAGGAGCACGACGCGCATCACGAGCCGCGTGCCGGGACCCACGCGTCCACTCATCGCGATGCAGGCCGGAGTCTTTGGGGCATGCGGCGGCCGAATTCCCGACTTTCCATGGCCCGCCGTCGCTGGCTAAAAAGCCGGCGCATTATAGAGATGCGCGGCCGCAGTCACAAGGCGATGATCGCCCTTGGGTTTTTTTGACCTGGGGTTTTTAACAGATCCCGGGACGAAGGCGCGCAGCGGCGGCTCCGTCATTGAATGTGCGCCAGGATCCCCTCGAGTTCCTCCAGGCTGTTGTAGCTGACCACCAGCTTGCCCTTGCCGCTGCCGTTGTGCTGGAACAACACCTTGGCGCCGAGTTTGTCCGCCAGTTCGCGCTCCAGCCGATGGATGTCCGGATCGGCGCTTTGCGTCGCCTTCGCGGCCGCCGCCGCGGCCGGCGCGAGCAGACGCCGGACCAGCGCTTCGGTTTCTCGCACCGACAGGGACTTCTTGGCGACGAGACCCGCGACCTCGGCCTGTTGGCGACGCGAGCTCAACGAAAGCAGGGCGCGCGCATGGCCCATCTCGATGCGGCGCTCCTCCAACAGTTCCTTGACCTCGTCGCCGAGCTCCATCAAGCGCAACAGGTTGCTGACCGCCGCGCGGGACCGGCCGACCGCATCGGCCACTTGTTGGTGGGTCAGCCCGAACTCCTCGATCAATCTCGACAAGGCCCGCGCTTCCTCGAGCGGATTAAGGTCCTCGCGCTGAATGTTCTCGATCAGCGCCATCGCCACGGCGGCTTCGTCCGGAACGTCGCGCACAACCGCCGGTATCTCGGCGAGGCCGGCCATTTGCGCCGCACGCCAGCGGCGCTCGCCGGCGATGATTTCGTAGCGTTGGGTGTCGGCTGGGTTGGCGCGGGCGAGCGGCCGCACGACGATCGGCTGAACGATGCCTTGCGCCTTGATCGACTCGGCCAGTTCGCTCAAGGACTCCGGACGCATGTCCATGCGGGGCTGGTACTTGCCTCGCTGCAGCAAATCCACCGGCAGCTTCGCCAGGCGATCGCCCACGGGCGCCGCCGCGTCACCGCCGGGCTGCAGGCGCTTCGCGAGCATGGGACTCAGTTCTGCCAGGCCGCGGCCCAGTGACGGCTTTTTGCCGGACATCCGTGGTATTCCAATAAGTCGATCGGCCGATTATACGGGCGCGGGCGGACCCTCGTCGCGCCGAATCATCTCCCCGGCGAGCGCGAGGTAGGCCAGCGCGCCGCGGGATTCCTTGTCATGCAGCAACGCGGGCTTGCCGAAACTCGGCGCCTCGGCCAGGCGCACGTTGCGCGGAATCATCGTGCGGAACACCTTTTCCCCGAAATGCTCGATCAATTGCGCCGAGACCTCGTTCGCGAGGTTATTGCGGGGATCGAACATCGTCCGCAACAAACCCTCGATCTCGAGCTCCGGATTGATGCTGGCGCGAATCTGCTCGATGGTCTGCACCAGCGCGCTCAAGCCCTCGAGCGCGTAGTACTCGCATTGCATCGGCACCATCACGGAATCGGCCGCGACGAGCGCGTTCAGCGTCAGCATGTTCAGGCTGGGCGGGCAATCGATCAGAATCACGTCGAAATCGCCGCGCACCGGCTTCAGCGCGTTGCGCAGCTTGAACTCGCGCCCGGCGATCATCGTCAGCAGCCGCACCTCGGCGGCGGTCAAGTCCTGGTTCCCCGGCAGCACCGCGAAGCCGCCGTGCTCGACATTGACGACCGCCTCGGCCGCGGTACACTCGCCGAGCAGCACGTCGCAGCTGGTCCGCACCAGCGCGTGCTTGTCGATGCCGCAGCCCATCGTCGCGTTTCCCTGGGGATCCAGGTCGATCAACAAGACACGGCGCTTCGTCGCCGCGAGCGACGCGGCGAGATTGACGGCGGTGGTCGTTTTACCGACTCCGCCCTTCTGATTTGCGATGGCAATGACCCGCTTCATGGTGCGCTCGATCTGGGTGCGGCCCGACAGAGTTCCACAAGATGCCTCTCTTCGTCCAGTCCGGGCACCCGCAG
>JBBIUT010000111.1:0-2597 GCA_037440085.1 Gammaproteobacteria bacterium | reverse complement strand
AGTTCGTCGTCCTGCTTAGGAACAGCGTCAGCCAGATGGTCTATAAGCACGCCATTTCCACCGTCGTACCGGCCCGCAATGTGCGTTTGCCGACGGGCGAGGACGGCGAAGTGACGGAACCAGCCATTGTCGAGTGAGCCATTCCCGAGTGAGCGACGGTCGAGTGAGCGGTAGGCACTCCGCAGTTGTTTGAACGTCCCGGGGGCGGCGAACGGGCCATCGTGGTCAGTGTCGCCATCGGGCGCCCGGTGGACCCGCACGACACGGCGGAATTCCAAGCATTGGCGGCCTCCGCGGGCGCATCGAGCGTCGGACTGATATTGGCGTCCCGGGCGCGTCCCGACCCGAAGTATTTCGTGGGCTCGGGCAAGGCCGAGGAAATTCGCGCGTGCGCCGATCAGCATGATGCCGACCTTGTGCTGATCGACCAAACCTTGAGCCCGAGCCAAGAGCGCAACCTCGAAAAACTCACAAATCGCCGCGTTTTGGACCGTAACGGGTTGATTTTAGATATTTTTTCCCAGCGAGCCCGGAGTTTCGAGGGTAAACTGCAAGTCGAATTGGCGCAGCTTTCGCATCTTTCGACGCGTCTGGTGCGGGGCTGGACGCACCTCGAGCGGCAAAAGGGCGGCATTGGACTGCGCGGCCCGGGCGAAACGCAGCTGGAAACCGACCGGCGCTTGATCGCCAGACGGATTCGAACTCTGCGCACCCGCCTGGAGAAACTGGCGCTGCAGCGGGACACCGGGCGGCACGTCAGGCGTGAGGTTCCCGTTCCCACGGTCGCTCTGGTGGGCTACACCAATGCCGGCAAGTCGACGTTGTTCAATGCCTTGACGGGCTCCGAAACCTACGTGGCCAACCAGCTCTTCGCCACCTTGGATCCCACGGTGCGGCGGATCAAATTGGCCGGAGTCGGCGAGGTGGTGCTGGCCGATACCGTCGGCTTCGTCAGAGCGCTTCCGCATGAGCTCATCGCGGCCTTTCGCTCGACGCTGCAGGAGGCGCGCGACGCGGATCTATTGCTGCATGTGGTCGATGCCAGCGATCCGTTGCGCGACGAACGTATCGAACAGGTGCGCGAGGTGTTGCGCGGCATAGGCGCGGGCGACATCCGCGAGCTGCTGGCATTCAACAAAATCGATCTGATCGAGGGACCGGCAGGCGCTGAAACGGCGCGGGTGGTGGCCGGCGCCGACGGCATACCGGCGCGCGCCTGGGTCTCGGCGGTGACTGGCGCAGGGCTCGACGGCTTACGGCAGGCGATCGCGCAGGCGGTGCGGCCCAATCAAGTCAGGCGCACGCTGCATCTTGCGATGCCGGCCGCGGCTGTCAGGTCCGATCTTTACCGGCGCAATGCAGTGCGCGCCGAGCGGCAATTGGACGACGGCAGCTGGGAAATCGAGGTCGAACTCGATGAGGCCGAGATCGCCAAATTGCTGGGGGCGGCTGGAGTGAATCCCGTGGACGCCGGCGGCGCAGGGCGCGAACAGCGCGTGGCATAGCTCTGGCATGCGCCGGATCGGGATCGGCTGGTAGAATAGCCGGCTCCACCTACTTGGCTTAAAACAATCTTTTCGCAACTTAACCTAGGCATACGCATGGCTTGGAACGAACCCGGCGGCGAGAAACGCAATCCTTGGAATCGCCCGCAACAGTCGCAAAACGACCTGGACGAGGTGCTGCGCAATCTGCAGCGGCGCATCGCCGCGCTGTTCGGGCGCAGCGGCGGCTCGGGCGGCGGCGCCGGGCAGAGTACGCCCAATTTCGGCAGGGGCCTTGGCACCGTCCTTACGCTGCTCGGCGCCGTGTGGATCGCCAGCGGCGTTTATCGCGTCGATGCGCAGGAGCGCGCCGTCATTCTGCGATTAGGAAAGTACGTGCAAACGATGGGCCCCGGCTACAATTGGCATCTGCCGTGGCCGATCGAGCGCCGAATCATCGTCAATGTGTCGCAGCAGTACAGCGTGCGGGACGATGCGCGCATGCTGACCGCGGACACCAACCTGGTCGAGGTCACGTCCGCGGTTCAATATACGCAGCCGGATCCGCTCAAATACTTGTTCAAGGTCAAGGGCGTGGAAGAAACCTTGACGCAGGTCAGCGAGAGCGCCATGCGCGAGGCGGTGGGGCAGGCGTCGCTCGACCGGGCGCTGGCATTCGATCCCGCGATCACCGATCGGGCGAGGGTGCTGCTGCAGCGAACGCTCGACAACTACGGCATCGGAATTCACATCGTCAGCGTCACGCTCGGGGAAGTAATCGTCCCCGAGCCGGTGCAGGATGCGCAGCGCGACGCCATCAAGGCGGATAAGGACCGCCAGCGATTCCAGCAGGACGCGGAGACGTACCGCAACGATGTCGTGCCGCGAGCGCGCGGCGCGGCTTCGAAGGAGATACTCGACGCGGAGGCCTATAAGCTGCAGGTGCTCGCGCTGGCGCGCGGCGAGACCTCCCGCTTCGATCAAGTGCTGGCGCAATATGAACATGCACCGGCGGTCACGCGCGAGCGCATGTATCTGGAGACCATGGAAAACGTCTACAAAAATTCGCGCAAGGTCATCGTCGACACCAAGAACAACGGCAACATGCTGTAT
>JBBIUT010000110.1:0-2609 GCA_037440085.1 Gammaproteobacteria bacterium | reverse complement strand
TTGCGCGCGGCCTCGTAGAACCGCCGGACGATGGAGAGCTTCGAGCGGATGCTGATCGGAGAGTAGTTGTTCTCAAGCAGCGCCGCGCGATACCGCTTGACGTGCGATGCCGTGGCGGCGGCGGGATCAAAACCCTGTTCGGCGCACCAGGCAGCCCATCGCGCCACCTCACCGCGGTACTGGCGCAGCGTGTCTGTGGAAGCATCGCCATTCGCAACGTCGACGCGCAAGAAGTCGGCGAAGGCAGCGTCCATCGCGGTGGGTGTGAATTCCGGGTGCCTGGTTACCAACGGAATCAATGTTGGGGAAACGTCCGTCATATCGACCTTCATGAACCCTCTTCTCGCGCCCACTATCAAGTGGCGGCGCCGAGCGTGACGGGGATGAACAAGGCGGGATTCCGCTTGGCCATGTCGACCACGTGCGCGTAACGGGAAGTCATGCGCGGATCGGCATGACCGAGGAACTCCTGCACCGCGAGCAGATCGCCGGTGTGCAGGTAGCCCAAGGTCGCGGCCGTATGGCGCAGTGCGTGGTTCGAGATGCCGGGCCGCTTCAAGCCCGCGACCTCGAGCGCCTTGTCCGTGTACGTGCGGATGGTGCGGCGGCTGAGCCGAACCTCGCCGCCGTGGTAGCCGACAGTCACGAACAGCGGTGTGCCCAGCGTGTCGCGCGATCCGGCGCTAGGGAGCGCTAGGTACTCGCGCATGCGCCTGGCGGTGTCCGGCCGCAGGTAGATGATGCGGTCACGGGTCTTGCCGCGCACGAGCAGCGTCAGGTGCTCGCCCTTCTCCAGCAGGTCTTCCAGGTTGGCGCGATGAACCTCCGCTGTTCGCAAGGCCTGCAAGGCCATCATGCTGACCATCAGCAGATTGCGGAGCCGCCGGACCTTCTCGGGGCCGGTGGCCTGGTCGGGATTGGGGATCGCGGCGAAGAGTCTCGCCAGCTCGTCATCGCACAGGTATTTGAAATCCTCGGCGGCCTGGCGCTGGCGTGGTGGCTTCACGCCGGCGGCCGGGTTGTCGGGCCGCAGGCCGGCGTTGCGCGCCGCCTCGTAGAACCGCCGCACGATAGCCAGCTTCCACTTGACGGTGATCGGGCTGTAGTTCTCGATCAAGGCCTGCCGGTAGTGCTTGATGTGCGCGGCCGTTCACCGCAGCCGGATCGAAGCCCTGATCGATGCACCAGGCGACCCACAACTCGACCTCGCTGCGATAGCTGCGTATGGTGTCGGTAGAGGCATCGCCGCTGGCGACGTCGACGCGCAGGAACTCGGCAAAGGCGTCGGCCAACGGATCGCGCTTCGGCCCGCCAGGGCCCAGAGCAACGGCCGCCTTACTGTTCATGCCACCTTCACCGGGATGAACAGCGCCGGGTTCCGCTTGGCCATGTCCACGACGTGCGCATACCGCGAAGTAGTGCGCGGATCGGCGTGGCCAAGCATCTCCTGCACGGCGCGCAGGTCACCGGTGTGCAAGTAGCCCAAGGTGGCAGCGGTATGGCGTAAGGCGTGGTTGGAGATGCCCGGGCGTTTCAAGCCCACGTCCCGCAGATACCGGTCGGTGTGTATGCGGATGCCACGACAGCTCAACCGCAGCCCCGCGCCGCTGCGTGCCAGCGCGATAAACACCGGCGTGCCGGCTTCATCGCGCGCGATCTCGCCGCGCAGAGACAAGTAATCTTTGAGCCGCGCGGCGGTGTCCGGGCGCAGGTACACGAACCGGTCGCGGGTCTTGCCATGAACGAGTAGCGCCAGATGGGAACCCTTCTGGGTGACGTCCTCGGCATTGGCACGATGGACTTCGATGGTCCGCAAGCCCTGCAAGCCCATCATCATGAGCATCAACAAATCGCGCAGCCGCGTCACCTTCTCGATCCCCTCGGCCTGATCGGGATCCGGGATCGCCGCCAGCAAACCGGCCAATTCTTCATCGCACAGATACCGGAAATCCTCGGCGGCCTGGCGCACGCGCGGGGATTTCACGCCGGCGGCGGGATTATCATTCCGCAGCCCGGCGTTGCGCGCGGCCTCGTAGAAGCGGCGCACGATGGTGAGCTTCCAGCGGATGGTGATGGGGGCGTAGTTGGCCTCAATCAAGGCGGAACGGTAGCGTTTGATGTGCATCACCGTGGCCGTGGCCGGATCGAAACTCTGCCCGGCGCACCAGGTCACCCACGTTTCGACCTCGTTGCGGTAGTTGGTGATGGTGTGCTCGGAGGCATCGCCACTGGCCACATCGATGCGCAGGAAGTCGGCGAAGGCGGCGTCCAGCTCAGAAGGCGGCCGCGGAGGCCGGCTGATAATCAGTGCATTCATTGGTTGTGGAATCCTCAGTTATCGAGAGTCGCCTCCGGTCAGACCCCATGAACACTCTTGGGGGCCGAAGTGTCAAGGGTGCGCGCCAAGGCATAGAGCAAGGGTTCGAGCCAATTGCGATCGGCACCGGCGGCGTAAGAGCTCCACGTCTCTATGGCGGTCCGGATGCGCGCGATTTCGGTGTCGGAGAACTCGAATTCCTTCGCCGGGATGGAGAGCGCGGGGTTCCACACCACGCGCTCCTGGCCGGCGACCATCTCGCGTTTCACTTCGACCGCCTGCTCTTCGTCGG
>JBBIUT010000109.1:0-2684 GCA_037440085.1 Gammaproteobacteria bacterium | reverse complement strand
CAGGGCTCCGCGCACGGCCTGAGTCACCTCGTCGGCCAGGCCTTCGGCGAACCACTCGCGCGGCAGACCAATGCGAAGCCCCGCCAGCGGCCGCCGCGAATCGGCACCAGGCGGTGGGGCGTCGAGCGCCTGTGTGTAGCGGGGGATGTCCCGCTGCACGCTTGTGGAATCCTGGGGGTCGAAACCGGCCATGACCTCGAGCAACGCAGCGCAGTCCCATGCGGTCTGTGCGATGGGGCCGGCCTGGTCGAGGCTGGAAGCGAACGCGATCATGCCAAAGCGCGAGCAGCGGCCATAGGTGGGCTTGATGCCGGTGACGCCGCACATGGCCGCGGGCTGCCGGATCGAGCCGCCCGTGTCGGTGCCGGTGGCGGCAGCAACCAGGCGAGCGGCCACCGATGCGGCCGAGCCGCCCGAGGACCCGCCGGGTATGGCCTGTCCATCCCAGGGGTTGCGCACGGGGCCGAAGGCGGAATTCTCGTTGGACGAACCCATGGCGAACTCATCCATGTTCGTCTTGCCCAGCACCACCGTGCCGGCAGCCTCAAGCCGCTGCACGACGGTGGCGTCAAACGGGCTCATGTAGCCAGCGAGCATCTTGCTGCCTGCCGTAGACGGCATGCCGCGCGTGACAAACACGTCCTTATGGGCAATCGGCAGCCCAAGCAGCGGGCCCAACGTTGCATGCGCGCCGCTCTGAGCGCGCGCCGCGTCGGCGGCTTGCGCCTGTTGCCGCGCGCGGTCCTCGGCCACGTGCAGAAAGGCGCCGAGCTCGGCGTGCGCCGCGATGCGGGCCAATTGCTCCTGCACAAGCTCCAGGCTGGAAATGCTGCGCGACTGCAGCGCAGCAGCTTGCTCGCGCAGGCTGGCTGTGGCGATGTCGACCCTGCTGCTCATTCGACCACCCTGGGCACAATGAACAGGCCATCCTGGGCTGCCGGCGCATTGGCCAGCGCGGCGTCGCGGATGTCGGGCTGTTGGGGGTCGTCCTCACGAAGTCGCAGAGGCAAATCCATGGCCGCGGACAGCGGGTGAGCCATGGGCGCCACGCTTGCAGTGTCCACCGCGCGCATGCGCTCGACAATGGTGAAAAATTCATTGATCTGAGCCAGCATCGACGTCTGCTCGGCACTGCTCAGGCGCAGGCGGGCGAGGTGCGCGATGCGGTCGATATCGCTCGGTTGCAGGGGCATGGCGGAATGGGTGCGGAATTGGGAGCGGGGAACGGACCCCATCGTGGTGCGAGGTGCGCCGATACATGCAAAAACGCACATTCTACGGGGCACTATCCGGTAACATGGCACGATTGTCCGCGGCAAGAATCCAGCACCTTTGCTGTGCTTTCGACGGTTTTTGTTGCTTTTCTCATACATCCAAAATCCCAATCACGCCATGTTCGGACTTTTTCGACGGTATTTTTCCACCGACCTGGCCATCGATCTCGGTACGGCCAATACTCTCATCTATGTGCGCGCCAAGGGCATCGTGCTCGACGAGCCATCGGTGGTGGCCATCCGTCACGAAGGTGGCCCCAACGGCAAGAAGACCATTCAAGCTGTCGGCCGCGAGGCCAAGGCCATGCTGGGCCGCGTGCCCGGCAACATCGAGGCCATCCGCCCCATGAAGGACGGCGTGATCGCCGACTTCACGGTGACCGAGCAGATGCTCAAACAGTTCATCAAAATGGTGCACGAGACAACGCTCTTCAAGCCGTCTCCGCGCATCATCATCTGTGTGCCGTGCGGCTCCACCCAGGTCGAACGCCGTGCCATTCGCGAATCGGCGCTTGGTGCGGGCGCCAGCGAGGTGTACCTGATCGAGGAGCCGATGGCCGCAGCAATCGGCGCGGGCCTGCCGGTCAGCGAGGCGAGCGGCTCGATGGTGGTCGACGTCGGTGGAGGCACCACGGAGGTGGGCGTGATTTCGCTCGGAGGCATGGTCTACAAGGGCAGCGTGCGCGTGGGTGGCGACAAGTTCGACGAGGCGATCCTCAACTACATCCGTCGCAACTATGGCATGCTCATCGGCGAGCCCACCGCCGAGGCCATCAAGAAGGAAATTGGCTCCGCGTTTCCTGGCTCGGAAGTCAAGGAAATGGAAGTCAAGGGTCGCAATCTGTCCGAAGGCGTGCCGCGCAGCTTCACGATCTCCAGCAATGAGATCCTGGAGGCGCTCACCGATCCGATCAACCAAATCGTCTCCTCGGTGAAGAACGCGCTGGAGCAGACACCGCCCGAACTCGGCGCCGACATCGCTGAGCGCGGCATGATGCTCACGGGCGGGGGCGCGCTGTTGCGTGCGGCAACAACCCGGCGCGGCGCCACTGTTCCGTTTTGGAACAGCGGAACACGGGGCCGAAGCCGACTATGGCAATCCCGCGTCCCCCGCGTTACCGTCGTTGGTCAGCCCCGCGAACGGGCGGCGTAAGCCGGCGGCAAAACCGGCGAAAAGACCACCGGGAGGCGCGATTGCCGCAATTGTCCGAAGATAAAATGACGCGGGCGCGCGTGATGCTGGAGCGGGCGGACTGGGAGGTGGCCGGGAAATGCTACTTCCCGGGCTTCACCCGAGCGCTCTTGGTCGAGCTCCGGAAGAAGACGGGGTCCTGACGGTTCCGGTCGGGAAGAGTATCGCGATGGCCGCAGCCGCGAGCGGAGTCAAGGCCGCGGTTCGCAACCATTCAC
>JBBIUT010000108.1:0-2862 GCA_037440085.1 Gammaproteobacteria bacterium | reverse complement strand
GAGATTCGCACGCCTTCCAGCCGCTGTGAATCGGCCGAATGGCTCAGAGCACTAGGATATGAGGACACTGGGACAGAATGTCGAACCCCGGAGACGCTGACGCGACCCCGATCACGTCGGCCAAGCAGTTGGCCGACTATCTGGCCGCCGGCTGCAAGCCCCGCTCGGCATTCCGCATCGGAACCGAGCACGAAAAGTTCGCGTTCCGTACCGCGGATCTGCTGCCACCCGTTTACGGCGCGGAGGATCGCTCGGACGCTGGGGGACACTCCAACGCGCCGACGATTCGCGCGCTGATCGAGCGGCTGTCCAGTTCCCACGGCGAACCGATCATCGATCGTGGTAATCCGATCGGGGTGAAGCAGAACGGGGCGGCGATCTCGCTCGAGCCCGCCGGTCAGGTCGAATTGTCCGGAGCGGCGGTAACGACGCTGCATGAGACGCGCGCCGAATTGGATGCCCACTTCGCTGAGGTGCGGTCGGTGGGCGTCGAACTGGGCCTGGGCTTCATGCCGCTCGGGTTCCATCCGGCACAGCCGCGCGCGGCGATGCCGTGGATGCCGAAGGGCAGATACCAGATCATGCGCCGCTACATGCCGCTGATGGGCCGACTTGGGCTTGACATGATGCTGCGGACCTGCACGGTCCAGGTCAATCTCGACTACTCATCGGAAGCGGACATGGTCCGCAAGCTGCGCGTCTCGCTCGCGTTGCAGCCGCTGGCGACGGCGCTGTTCGCCAACTCCCCCTTTACCGAGGGACGACCCAACGGGTTTCAGTCGTTCCGCGCCGAAGTGTGGACGGACACCGATCCGGATCGCACGGGGATGCCGGCGGTGATGTTCGAACATGGCTTCGGGTTCGAGCGTTATGTCGAGTGGCTACTCGATACACCCATGTATTTTATTTATCGCAATCATCAATACTTTGATCTGGCAGGATGTTCGTTTCGTGACTTCATCGCAGGCCGTCTGCCACAGGCCGCCGGTCAGGTTGCCACGATTGGCGATTTCGCCGATCACATCACAACCGTTTTCACCGATGTGCGAATCAAGCGCTTCCTGGAGATGCGCGGCGCCGACGTGGGCAGCCCGGCGATGATGCTGGCGCAATCGGCGTTCTGGATCGGGCTCCTGTACGACGATTCCGCGCTCGCCGCCGCCGAGTCCCTGATCGGGCGGCACACGCGCGGTGACCTTCTGTTGCTCCGTCGCGAGGTTCCCAGACTTGGGCTGGCCGCGCCTTGGCTCCATGGGACATTGCGCGATCTGGCCCGCGACGCGGTTGCGATCGCCTCGGATGGGCTGCGCGCGCGTAAATTATTGGACGAAACAGGCCGGGACGAATCAACCTATCTCGCGCCGTTAGCGGAAATCGTCGCCGGCGGACCCACCCAGGCCGAAAAGTGGCTGCATCGCTTCAACGGACCCTGGCAAGGAGATGTAACAAGGATTTTTCATGAGGCCGCAATTTGATCTCGATTAGCGCGGATGTATGCCATACAATCATCCTCGGTGAGTGGCGGCGCCCACTGGTATGAATTTGATAACCTCTCAGCGTTCGGCGGTTGTATCGCTGGTCCCGGCCTCGCTGGATCAGGTTGTTCTGCGGTTGCGCCTCATCGGCCAAATGGAGGCGTGGACCCTTACCAGCGAAAATGTCCTCCCGATTGGCCGTAAGACGCGCGCGCTGCTCGCGATAGTTGCGCTCGCTGCGCCGCGGCCGGCGCTTCGCAGCCGCCTTGCCGAAATGCTCTGGAGCCGTCGCCCCGAGGAGCAGGCGCGCGCGTCGCTGCGTCAGGAGATCCACCGATTGCTTGATGCGCTCGACCCGATCGGCATCGAGGTCCTGTCGATCACGCGCGATCATGTCGCGTTGCGGGCCGGCGCGGTCTGGATCGATGTTGATGAGGTCATGCGCGCAACGGCGGCGCGGCCGGCCTCGCTCGCGCTGCTGGACGCAGACCTGCTCGAGGATCTCGACGGCGTCGACCCCGCATTCGATACGTGGCTGGCCGCTGAACGCGAGCGGCTGCGCGACCGGGCGAGGCAGCTTGCAGAGTCACTGTTGAAGGATCAGGTCAATCCTGAGACGGCAATCCCCGCCGCGGAACAACTGCTCGGAATCGACCGTGCGCATGAAGGCGCATGGCGGGCGCTGATGCGCGCCCACGCCGCACGAGGCGAGCGCGGCATGGCGCTGCAGGCCTACGAGCGATGCCGCGCGGTCCTGGCCGATCTGCTGGATACGACGCCTTCGGCCGAGACGCAGCGTCTCATGACCGAGATCCGCGGATCACAGGGCGCCAAGACGCCGCCGATGCGCCAGCTCAGCGAGGCCCGCTCGCCGCTACCGGCGGATGGCGTTCCGGTCCGGGGCGCTGCTCCGACCCAGAGCGATGCGTCGCCTGCGCAGGCCCCCGACCACGCGGCGGGAGAGTCGCGCACGGCGCATGGTGGCGCCCGGGTCGGTGTGCTTCCGCTCAAGCTGTTTGGCACCGGCGATGAAGAGGCACATCTCGGCACCGGACTTGCCGACGAGATCACGACCGCGCTGGCTCGGTTTCGCTGGATGTTTCTCGTCGGCAGCAGTTCGCTTGCGCAGTTTGCCGCAGACTCTCGTGACGAGGTGGCCATCCGCAAGATGTTCAACCTCGACTTCCTGCTGGATGGCACGATCCAGAAGGTGCGGTCGCGGCTGCGCGTCACGCTGCGGCTGCTGGATCTGAACGCAGGCAGCCAGGTTGTGTGGGCGCGCCGGTTCGATCAGCAAGCGCACGACCTGCTGACGCTTCAGGACGAGATCGCCGCCGAGGTCGTCGCCCAGATCGACCCTGAGATTCTGCTCATCGAGGCGCGCCGA
>JBBIUT010000107.1:0-3329 GCA_037440085.1 Gammaproteobacteria bacterium | reverse complement strand
GACATAACCCAAGCAGCTGACCCCATGAATGAGATTCAAGTCGTTCATGAATAATATGAGTTGGAATAAAGAACGCATCCCTCGCATCCTAACCGTGTTGGGTCAGCATCCAGCGGACGCGAGGACATCGATGTCAGCCAATTCAGTTTCAGTGTCTTTCGAATTCTTTCCGCCCAACGATGACGCGATGGCGGCTCAGCTGTGGGAAGCGATTCAACGCCTGGCACCGCTTGAACCGAGGTTCGTATCGGTCACCTATGGTGCGGATGGTTCGACGCGTTCGCGCACGCATCAATGCGTGATGCGAATCTTGCGCGAGACCAACCTGTTGGTCGCACCGCACCTGACCTGCGTGCGTGCCACCCGCGAGGAAATTTGCGGCATTGCACGCGACTATTGGGACCAGGGCATCCGGCAACTCGTTGCGCTGCGCGGCGATCCGCCGCCCGGCGGCGGCGGTTCGTCGAGCGCTTATGTGCCCTCTCAAGGCGGCTTTGGCTACGCATCGGACCTGGTTCGCGGACTGCGGGGCGTCGCCGATTTCGATATCTCGGTGGCCGCCTATCCGGAAGGGCATCCCGAATCGCCGGGCGTGGCTGCCGACATAGAAAATTTGAAGCGCAAAATCGACGCCGGCGCCAACCGCGCCATCACGCAATTCTTCTTCGACACGGACTGCTTCCTGCGCTACCGGGACCGCTGCGCCGCCGCCGGTATCCATGCCGGCATCGTTCCCGGAATCCTGCCGATCACCCGCTTCCCGCAATTGACGCGCTTTGCCGAGCGCTGCGGCGCTTCGATTCCCGATTGGCTGCACCAGCGATTCGACGGCCTGGACGGGGATCCGGACACGCGCCGCTTGATCGCCGCGCACATCGCGATCGAACAGGTGCAGCGCCTGCAGCGGCATGGCGTCCAAGAATTCCATTTCTACACGCTGAACAGGGCCGAATTGACCTATGCCATTTGTCATGCCTTGGCGATGCGGCCAAAGTCCTCCGAGGCGAAAGTCGCGTGACTCAACCCCTGCCCCGCCCGGCGCGATCGCAATCGCTGCTCGATCTGTTGAGGCAGCGCATCGTGATTCTCGACGGCGCCATGGGAACGATGATCCAGCGTCATCGATTGAGCGAGTCGGATTTTCGCGGCGACCGCTTTGCATCCTGGCCTTCGGACCTGCGCGGCAATAACGATCTATTGGTGCTGACCCGGCCCGATGTGATCGCGCAGATTCACCGCGACTACCTGTTGGCGGGCGCCGACGTGATCGCGACCAACACCTTCAATTCGAATGCGGCCTCGCAAGGCGATTACAAGCTGGAGTCGCTGGTGGGCGAGCTGAATGTCGCGGCCGCGAAGCTTGCCCGCCGGGTCGCCGACGAGATCACCGCCCAGACCGGGCATCAGCGCTTCGTCGCGGGCGCCATGGGTCCGACCAATCGAACCGCATCGCTCTCGCCCGATGTGAACGACCCGGCATTCCGCAATATCCATTTCGACGAGCTGGTCGCCAGCTACTCCGAAGGCGCCGCGGCCTTGATCGACGGGGGCGTCGATGTGCTCCTGATCGAGACCATTTTCGATACGCTGAACGCGAAGGCGGCGCTTTTTGCGGTTCGAAGCACCCTCGATGCGAAAAAGGTCGATATTCCGATCTTTGTCTCGGGCACCATCACCGACGCCTCCGGCCGGACCTTATCCGGACAAACCACCGAGGCGTTCTGGAATTCGGTCCGTCATGCGCGTCCGGCCGTGGTCGGCCTGAACTGCGCGCTGGGCGGGGAGCAGTTGCGGCCGTACATTCACGAACTCTCGCGCATCGCCGATACCCATGTGTGCGCCTATCCGAACGCCGGGCTGCCCAATGCCTTCGGGGAATACGAGGAATCGGCGCGCGAGACCGCGAAAACACTGGCCGAGTTCGCCAGCAGCGGTCTGGTGAATCTGGTCGGAGGCTGCTGCGGCACCACGCCCGAGCATATCGCCGCGGTCGCCCGCGCCGTGGCCGGCATGGCCCCGCGGCCGATCCCGACGATCGAGCCCGTATGCCGCCTGAGCGGCCTGGAACCTTTGACGATTCGCGATTCGAGCTTGTTCGTCAACGTCGGCGAGCGCACCAATGTCACCGGATCGGCGAAGTTCCGCAAACTGATCGAGGCCGGCGATTACGCGGCCGCCGTCGACATCGCCCGGCAGCAGGTTGCCAACGGCGCGCAGATCATCGACGTGAACATGGACGAGGGCATGCTGGATTCGCAGGCCGCGATGACGAGGTTCTTGAACCTGATCGCAGCGGAGCCGGATATCGCGCGCGTGCCGGTCATGATCGACTCCTCCAAATGGTCGGTCATCGAGGCCGGACTCAAGTGCGTGCAAGGCAAGGCCATTGTGAACTCGATCAGTCTGAAGGAAGGCGAAGCGAGCTTTCTCGCGCAAGCCCGCGCGGTCATGAACCACGGCGCCGCCGTGGTGGTGATGGCCTTCGACGAGCAGGGTCAGGCGGATACCGTCGAGCGAAAGGTCATGATCTGCGAGCGGGCCTACCGTCTGCTGACCCACGAGATCGGATTTGCGCCCGAAGACATCATTTTCGATCCCAATATCTTCGCGGTGGCCACCGGAATCGAGGAGCACAACCGCTACAGCCTGGATTTCATCGAGGCGACCGCCGAAATCAAGCGGCGCATGCCGCGCTGCAAAGTCAGCGGCGGCCTCAGCAACGTGTCGTTTTCATTCCGCGGCAACGAGCCGGTGCGCGAGGCCATGCATTCGGTATTCCTGTACCACGCGATCAAGGCCGGATTATCGATGGGCATTGTCAATGCCGGTCAACTGGCGCTGTACGAGGAGATACCGCCCGACCTGCGCGAGCGCGTGGAGGACGTGATTTTGGCGCGCCGCCACGATGCCACCGAGCGGCTTCTGGAAATCGCCAACCGCTTCAAGGGCGACGGCAGCGCCAAGCGCGGCGATGATCTGGAATGGCGCAAGCTCCCGGTCGAAGAGCGTCTTTCGCACGCGCTGGTCAAGGGACTCGACCAGTTCGTCGCCGAGGATACCGAAGAGGCCCGCCTGAAGGCCGTACGCCCGTTGGATGTCATCGAAGGGCCTTTGATGAGCGGCATGAACATCGTCGGCGACCTGTTCGGCTCGGGAAAAATGTTCCTGCCGCAGGTGGTCAAGTCGGCGCGGGTCATGAAAAAGGCAGTCGCCGTACTGGTGCCGTACATCGAAAAGGAAAAATCCGGGGCCAATCGCTCCAACGGAAAGATCGTCATGGCCACGGTCAAGGGCGACGTGCACGACATCGGCAAGAACATCGTCGGCGT
>JBBIUT010000106.1:0-3493 GCA_037440085.1 Gammaproteobacteria bacterium | reverse complement strand
GAATGACCTCACTGTTGCGGGAACTGATGCCGCTGCCAATGATGCGTTCGGCCTCCAGCACCATGGTTTCAATGCCACGCGCGGCCAGCGCGCGCGCAACCGCGAGACCGATGACGCCCGCCCCCGCGACGACGCACTCGATGTGCTCGGCCATGGATTCGTGAAACTTCAGGCCGCCACGTAGGCGGTCTTCACATCGGTATAGAACTCGGAGGCATGGCGCCCCTGCTCGTGGGGGCCATAGCTCGAGTCCTTGCTGCCGCCGAAAGGCACGTGGTAGTCGACACCCGCCGTCGGTACATTGACCATCACCATGCCGCATTGCGAACGACGCCGAAAATCGGCCGCGTACCTGAGCGAACGAGTCACGATGCCGGCCGACAGGCCAAAACTCACGCCGTTCGCAACCTCGAGCGCCTCCTCGTATCCGCGGACTCGGATCACGCTCGCCACCGGGCCGAAAATCTCTTCTTGATTGATGCGCATCGAGCGCGAGGTATCGACAAACAGGGCCGGTTCCAGGTAAAACCCGCGCGTCGTCCGTTCCAACACCCGTCCGCCGAACGCGAGCGATGCGCCCTCCTCCTGGCCGATCCGGATATAGTCCAGGTCTTGGCGCAGTTGCGATGCGTCGACGACGGGACCAATATCCGTTCCCGCTTCGAGCGCATGCCCCACACGCAGCGCGGACAATTTCTCGAGCATCGCGGCGACAAAGGCGTCATGCGCCCCGTCCGTCACGATCAGACGGCTGGACGCCGTACAGCGTTGCCCGGTGGAAAAAAAGGCGCCTTGAATTGCGCAGTTGACGGCAATCGCGAGGTCCGCGTCGTCGAGCACGACCAGCGGATTCTTGCCGCCCATCTCGACCTGCACTTTGGCGCGGCGCGCCGCAGCCTTGTTGATGATGGCGGTGCCGATCGCGGTCGAGCCGGTAAAGCTGATCGCTCGTACACTGGGGGAAATGACGATTTCCTCGCCGACGACGGAGCCGCGTCCGATCACCAGATTGAACACACCCGGCGGCAGCGCGGAGCGCGAGATGATCTCCGCAAGCGCCCAAGCCGAACCCGGCACGAGCTCGGCGGGTTTCCAGACGACGCTGTTCCCGTAGCACAGGGCCGGCGCTATTTTCCAGGACGGCAGGGCCAGCGGAAAGTTCCACGGCGTGATGATTCCCACGACTCCGACAGGCTCGCGGGTGATTTCAACCGTGAGTCCGGGCCGCACCGAGGGCAACAGCTCGCCGGCGAGCCTTAACGCTTCGCCGCCAAAGAACTTGAAGACGTTTCCGGCGCGAGTTACCTCCGCGACGCCCTCGTGCAACGGCTTGCCCTCCTCGCGCGACAGCAGCCGCCCCAATTCCTCCCGCCGCTCCAGGATTTCGGTGCCGATGCCATCGAGAATCTCGCATCGCGTTTGGATCGGGCTGAATTGCCACGTCTGCTGCGCATGGCTCGCCGCCTCGATCGCCTGCCGGGTTTGGGAGGCGTCGGCGTGTGCGTACGCGCCGATCGCGTCATCCAAATCGGAGGGGTTGGTGTTGACAGCGGCGGGGCCTTCGACCCAGCGGCCGGCGATGAAATTCGCCCGGGTATCGATGCGCATCCGTTGACTTAGAAGCGGTGCCAGACGCGTTTGGTCACGAGATAGCCGTTGAGGCTCTCGGCGCCGCCCTCGCGGCCGTATCCGCTTTGTTTAACTCCTCCCGAGGGCGCCTCGATGGTCGAGCCGCTGGTGTGGTTGATCGACATGATTCCGACCTCCATTCGCCGCATCAAGAGGTTGGCGGTCCCCGCAGAGCGCGTATAGGCGTAGCCCGCCAGACCATACGGCAGGGAATTCGCAAGACGAATCGCATCGTCGAGTTCACGAAAGGGAATGATCGGCGCGATGGGGCAGAACGGTTCGGATTGCATGATGTGCGCCTCCTGGGAGACGCCGGCAAGCACCGTGGGCGCGAAGAAAAAACCCCGGCCCGGCAAACGCGATCCTCCGCATAAAACCTTGGCACCGCGTTTGACGGCGTCACCCACCATGTTCTCGGCCGCCTCCAGGCGGCGCGGGTTGGCGAGGGGTCCCATAGTGGTTCGTTGGTCGAACCCGTCGCCCACGACCAGAGCTCGCGCAGCGGCGACGAACGCCTCGGTAAACGCGTCAACGATGCTTTCATGCACCAAAAAGCGGCTCGGCGAGGTGCAAACCTGGCCGGCATTGATGAATTTCCCCGCAGCCGAGGAGCGCGCGGCCATGACCGGATCGGCATCGGCACACACGATCACCGGGGCGTGGCCTCCGAGTTCCATCACCGCCGGTTTCATTTCGGCGGCCGCGAGACCCGCCAATTGCTTGCCCACCGGTATCGATCCGGTGAACGCGACCAGGCGGGTCACGGACGATCCAATAAGCTTAGCGGAAATGATCGCGGGCACGCCGAATACCAGATTGAGCACCCCCGGCGGGACCCCGGCCTTCTCGAAACAGCGCACCAGCGCGCAGGCCGTGCCGGGCACCTCTTCCGAAGCCTTCAGAATGATCGAACACCCGGCGCTGAGCGCGGCCGCGATCTTGCGCATCGGCGCGCCCGACGGAAAATTCCAAGGCGTAAATGCGGCAACGGGACCCACCGGCTCGTGCAACACCAGCAACTGCGTGTTGGGATCGATGGGAATCGTGCGGCCATAGGCACGGCGGGCCTCCTCCAGATCCCACTGCAGCGTACCGGCGGATCGCATGACTTCGCCCTGTGCCTCCGCGAGCGGCTTGCCCTGCTCGAGCGTCATGATCGAGGCGATCTCGGCCGCGCTCTCGCGCACCAATCGCGCTGCGGTCGACAAGATCCGCGTTCTGGTCTCGATCGCAGTTTCGCGCCACACTTCGAAGCCCCGGACGGCCGCCGAAAGGGCGGTATCGAGATCGGCCAGGCTCGCATGCGGCACGCTGCCGATGGTCTCGCCGGTCGCAGGGTTCGTGACCCGTTCGCGATCGCCCTTAGTGCCCGATGTCCAAACACCATCTATGTACATTTCAACGGCGGGGAACGTGTGCTCCATGATTTGGCTCACCCTCCGGGAACCGACGCATCGGGGATGGGCACGCCGAGTTTCGACGCGTTTTTCTGCAGCTGCTGCCAGGTCGCTGCGGGGAGCGCAATGCCCTTGCGGGAACGCTCCTTGAAGGAGCGCTCGCCGCGCTCACCGGGGTACAGGATTTCAGCGACGCCCTCGGCTCGCGGCAGTTTTTTGAGAGCATCGAGCGTGACATCGACCCGGCCGCGGAAGCCCGCGAGATCACCGAAAGCACTGACATCGATCACCACGAGGGTTCCGTTTTGGCGGTGCCGACGACCCGCCGGGCTGCCGCCGTGATAGGAACTGACGATGGGGTTGTTGAGCAACACGCCGGTCAACATTTCGAACATCAGCGACAGCCCGGAACCCTTGGCGCCCCCCACGGGCAGCGGAATCTCGGCGAGTGCCGGATCGGTGGTCGG
>JBBIUT010000105.1:0-3617 GCA_037440085.1 Gammaproteobacteria bacterium | reverse complement strand
GATATCCGCGTGGCCCAGTAGCTCGCGCACCGTGTTGAGATCGATGCCCGACTGCTGCGTATTCCGCGCATCGTGAACACGGATTCCAGGCCATCGTGAACGCAGTGTGAGTGTCGGCGGCCGAGGCCGCCGACTTCCGGTCAAGTGTTCACGATGAGATCGATAACGGACGGTTTCCGGCGATGACGTGCTCGGATTCACCGTCCCCGGCGCCGGCCGTCATTTCCTCGACTTCGTTTCCGGCGGAGCTTCGGGCGGACGCGGCGGATTCGGCAACCCCAATGACTTTCGCAACGAGTCGCCGCCGGTCTTGAGCTCGATGCGGTGGCTGTGGTGAACCAGGCGATCCAAGATGGCGTCCGCCAAAGTCGGCTCGCCGAGATAGGCATGCCATTTATCCACCGGTAGCTGACTGCATATCACCGTCGAGCGTGTCCTTCCGGTGAGCATGCATGACTGAGGTCGGGCCGGGTTGATAGTGTGGGCCCACACCGATTGACGGTGATGGGAGCAAGCGATGGCGAGACGAGCGGATGGCGCGGCGGGTCAACCACGCGATATGGTGCGGATGCGGCAGAGGCTGGACGATTGGCGGGGTAGCCACAAGCGTGGTACGGCGTTTGCGCCGAAGCTGTGGTCGGCGGCTGGGCGAGTGGCCCGGCGGCACGGGGTGTACCTGGCTTCGCGGACACTGGGTTTGGAATACAACAAACTCAAGGCAATGAGTGGCGAATCGATCGCCCGGGGTCGCGGCAAGAGGGAGTTGCGGGCGAGACCGGATCGGATGAAGTTCATCGAAGTGACCGGCGCGTTACCCTTGTGCCCGAGCGGGTGCCGCATGTCGCTGCAGGGCCCCGAGGGCCAGCGGCTGCAACTTGAGATGACGGCCGGTGCGGCGACGGAGATGGTGTTGCAGTTGTGCCGATCGGGCTGGTCGGCACGCCCATGATCCAGCTCACCGCGCAGATGCGCATTTTGGTGTCGGTGGCGAGCATCGACTTTCGCGCCGGCATCGACGGCTTGGCGCGGATTTGCCAGGCGCAGCTTGCGGTCGATCCATTTTGCGGCTGGCTGTTCGTGTTCTGCAATCGGCGGCGCACGGCGATCAAGATTTTGACCTACGACGGCCAGGGCTTCTGGGTATGCCACAAAAGGTTATCGCAGGGGAAGTTCCCGTACTGGCCGACGGCCGGTCCGATCCAAGAGCTCGAGGCGCACCAATTGCAGGTACTCTTGATGGGCGCCGATCCGCTGGCAGCACGCGGTGTGTCGGCATGGCGGCCATTACCGCGGGTGGCCTGATCGAGCCCCCAAGGGGGCTTACGTTCCATCAGCTTGGGTGATAACTTGCTCACCCATGGAAACGCTGCTGCGCCATCGCGGTCGTGCCGTCACCAGGGAGGACGTCGATCAGATCCGTGCCCTGGTGGCGGCCCACCCGGAGCAGAGCCGGCGGGCGCTGTCGGAGACTCTGTGTAGCGCCTGGGACTGGCGCCAAGCGAACGGAGCGACGCGCGCGATGGTGTGCCGCGGCTTGATGCTGGCGCTGTGGCGGGCCGGGCATATCGAGCTGCCGGCGGTGCGCCGCCGGCCCCCGAATCCGCTTCTCGTGCGGGCGCGACCGGGGCCGGCGACGGTGGACTCAACGGCGCTGCAGAGTTCGTTGCGCGAGGTGGAGCCGTTCACTGTCGTTCAGGTGCGCCGCACACCCGCCGAATCGCTCTTCAACAGCCTGATGCAGGCGCATCACTATCTTGGCTACGCTCGGCCCGTCGGGGAGCACCTGAAGTTCACGGTGTACGCGGGGTCCCGGCCGGTGGCGTTGTTTGCCTGGAGTTCGGCGCCGCGGCACCTCGGGCCTCGGGATCGGTTCCTCGGCTGGTCGCCCGCGGTACGGCGCCAGAACATCGCCGGCATCGCCTACAACACACGCTTCTTGATCTTGCCGTGGATCAAGGTCCCCCACCTGGCCTCGCACCTGCTCGGGCGCATGACGCGGCTGCTCTCGGCCGAATGGCAGCGCGTCTATGGGCATCCAGTCCATTTTGCCGAGACTTTCATCGACCGCACCCGCTATCGCGGCACCTGCTACCGGGCGGCGAACTGGCAGCATCTGGGTCAAACGCAGGGTCGCGGCAAGGACGATCTGACCCACCGTGCGAACCGGACGCTCAAAGACATCCTGGGGCTTGCGCTGTGCTCGGACTTTCGCGAACGCCTGCTGCATGCGCCATGAGTAGCCGCCGGAAGAAATCCCGACCGCCGCCGCTACTGAAAACCATGGATGTCGAGCAAAAGAGGATTGCCGCCATCCTTGAGCGTACCCGCGTGGTCTTGAATGACGAAGAACACGCGACCTTGAGCGGCATCGTCGATACCGTGGCGTTGATGCAAGCGGAGCTGCAGTGCAAGGACGCCTCGCTCGAGCGATTGCGCCGAATGATCTTCGGCGCAGCCACCGAATCGACCCGCAAGGTGCTCGGGGAGAAGCACGGCGAGCCGCCTGCCGCGGGCTCGACCGAGGAAGCGGCCATCCCCCGATCGAGAACCCCCGGTCATGGGCGCAATGCCGCCGCCGCCTACACCGGCGCCGAGCAGATCACGGTGGTGCATCCCACGCTGCACGGCGGGGAGGCCTGTCCGGGCTGCCAATCCGGGAAACTGTATCCGCAGAGCGCGCCCGCCAAGCTCGTGCGCATCACCGGCATGGCGCCCCTCTCGGCGAGCGTTTACGCCTGCGACCGGCTGCGCTGCAATCTGTGCGGTGAGGTGTTCACCGCCCCGGCGCCCGCGGGGGTCGGACCTGAGAAATACGATGCGACCGCGACCAGCATGGTGGGCCTCCTGAAATACGGTGCAGGCCTGCCGTTCAACCGCATCGAGAAACTGCAGGACGGCATGGGCATCCCGTTGCCGGCCGCGACGCAATGGGATCTGGTGCAGGCGGCGGCCAAAACCCTCATCCCCGCCCACGAGGAGCTGCTCAATCAGGCGGCCCAGGCCACCGTCCTGTACAACGACGATACCACCATGAAGGTCTTGCAGTTGACAGCCAAGCAGCGCGCCGCGGCGTTAGCCGATGATGCGGATAGCGAACGCACCGGCATCTTCACCTCCGGCATCGTCGCTACCAAGCAGGCCAATCAGATCGCGCTGTTCTTCACCGGGGTGCGTCACGCCGGGGAGAATCTCGCCGCCGTGCTCGCGCGCCGAAACACCGATCTTCCTGCGCCGATCCAGATGTGCGATGGTCTGTCGCGCAATATCCCCACGGAGTTCGACACGATCTTATCCCAATGCCTGGCCCATGCCAGGCGACGCTACGTGGAACTCACCGACTCGTTCCCAGCCGAAGTGCGCTTCGTGCTCGAGACCTTGCGCGAGGTCTACATCACTGATGCCCGCGCTCGCGAACAGAATCTCAACCCGGCGCAGCGACTTGCCTTGCACCAGGCCGAGAGCACAGCGCCGATGCATGCGCTCGAACACTGGATGCAGCGGCAATTTACCGATCGCCTCATCGAGCCGAACTCCGCGCTCGGCGCGGCGATCCTTTACATGCAAAAGCGCTGGTCGGAACTGACCTTGTTCCTGCGGGTGGAAGGGGCGCCTCTCGA
>JBBIUT010000104.1:1420-3665 GCA_037440085.1 Gammaproteobacteria bacterium | reverse complement strand
GTCGAAGGGGGTCAGTGGACCCGCACCGCCGGTGCTGCCCACGCGATCACACTGCAGATGACCACCGGGGCAAGCGCCTCGGTCACATTCGGCCTGCGCCCCTGATCGGTCGATTAGGGCGGCAATTCGGGTCGACTTTGCGCATCCGGGCGACGTGATCTTGGTATAGTTCAACCGGATGTCGGGTACCGGCAGTTGCGCTGCCCGCTTGCACGTTTTCTTGCCCGCAATTCGCACCCCCCTCGGATCCGGCAGCCCATGCGAAAGGACTTGACCTTGGATGTGAGCGCAACCCGTCCTCCAGCGGGTTTCGCGGATCCGGGTGCCGGTGCGGCCGGTCTTGCCGCGCCGGGCAGCCGGATCGTCAACGCCATGAGCGTGGACGTGGAGGATTATTTCCAGGTATCGGCGTTCGAGTCGCACATCCCCCGGGCGCACTGGGATACCTTCGACACGCGGGTCGAACGCAACGTCGAGCGGCTGCTCGAGATCCTCGAACAACATCGCACTCACGCGACATTCTTTGTCCTGGGGTGGGTCGCCGAGCGGCACCCCCAGTTGGTGCGGCGCATCGTGGCGGGCGGACATGAGCTGGCAAGCCACGGCTACTCGCATCGGCGCGCATCGGATCAGACGCCCGATGAATTCCGCGCCGATATAACCCGTGCGCGCGATGCGCTCGAGCAGACGTGCGGGCGCGCAGCCGCGGGATATCGCGCCCCCAGTTTCTCGATTGGCGCGGGCAATCTCTGGGCGTTCGATATCCTGCGCGAGGCCGGCCATCGCTACAGCTCCAGCGTCTATCCGGTACGCCACGATCACTACGGCATGCCGGACGCGCCGCGCTTTCCCTATTCGCCCCGGGAAGGGCTGATCGAGATTCCGATCAGCACGACCGAGCTCTTCGGTCACCGGCTTCCGGTCGGCGGCGGTGGCTGGTTCCGCCTTTTGCCGTACGAGATTTCGCGGCGGGCGATCGCCCGGGTCAACCGGATCGACCGCGCGGCGACGGTGTTCTACCTGCACCCATGGGAAATCGATCCCGCGCAGCCGCGCGTGCCCGGACTCGCCTGGAAGTCGCGCTTTCGCCATTACATCAACCTGCGGCAGACCGAGGCTCGCCTGCACCGTCTGCTTTCAGACTTTCGATGGGATCGTGTTGACCGGGTGTTCGGAATCGACGCCGGGCCGTGAAATCCCTGTCGGACAAGGCCGGCCTGCTGATCATCGCAAACTTCTTCAAGTATGCGGTCGGCTTCCTCGTTCCCATGGTGCTGGTGCGCCTGCTCGACCGCCAGGAGTACGGCACGTACCAGCAGCTCCAGCTGATCGCGGCGACCGCACTGCCGATCATGACCCTCGGATTGCCGACCTCGGTCTATTACTTCTATCACCACGTCGCGCCCGAGCAAAGATCGACCCTCGTCGTTCAGACCGGCGGCATGCTGCTGCTCGCCGGCGCGGTAACCGCAGCCGTGCTGGTTGCCGCAGCGACACCGCTCGCCGTACGGTTCACCAACCCGGGGCTCGAGGCATTGGTGCCGCTGTCGGCCGCATACGTGCTCTTCATGATTGCCAGCGAGCATTTCCTGCCGTTTCTCATTTCGCGCGACCACTACCGGTTGGCGGTGGTATTCGAGGCCGGCGAAGTTGTCGTGCGCGTCGCGATGATGCTGCTGCCGCTGTGGTTCGGATTTCGCCTTTGGGGACTGATGGGGGCGCTGGTACTGTATGCGCTGTTGCGCGTCGTCCTGCGCGGTGCCTGGCTGGTCCGGGACGCGGGACTGATGCGCCGCGGCTGGACCTTCGCGCCATTCGCCCGCGAGCAGCTGCGCTACAGCATTCCCATCGCCTTGACCGTCGGACTGGGCTTGCTGGTGGGGATGACCGACCGGGTGCTGATCGCTTCCACGTTCACTCCGGTGCAATACGCCATCTACACCGTCGGCGCGCTCGAGATTCCGCTCGATTCGATATTCCAGGCCTCCGTAGCCAACGTCCTGAGGGCTTCGCTTCCGCCCTTGGTGCGCGAAGGGCGCAACGAGGAGATTGCGCGGACTCTGCGCGAGGCCGTGCGCAAGCTGTCCATCATTGTCCTGCCAAGCTTCGTGTTCCTGTTCGGGCATGCCGGTCTCTTCATCACGACGCTGTTCACTTCACAGTACGCGGAAAGCGTGAACGTATTCCGTATCTATGTATTCCTGATTCCGCTGCACATGTTCATCCTCAGCCCGGTACCCCAGGT
>JBBIUT010000104.1:0-1320 GCA_037440085.1 Gammaproteobacteria bacterium | reverse complement strand
GGCCGGTGACGTGGAAATTCGCGAAATGGGCTTGAAGCCGGGCAACGATCTGGCGATGCCCCTGCGCCTTGCTCGTCATTTCAGGACTTCCCGCCCCGATGTCGTGCATACACGCAATGCCGAAGCCTTCTATTACGGGTTTGCCGGGGCCAGGCTGGCCGGCGTGCCCGTGATCGTGCACAGCGAACATGGCCGGCCCCTGCCGGACAAGCCGCACCGGATGTGGCTGCAGCGCCAGCTTCTGCGCCACACGGACGCGGTGTTTTCCGTGTCCGAACAGCTTAAGCAGGACCTGGTCACGCATTTGGGCGTCGACGCCGCGAAGGTGGAGGTTCTCTACAATGGCGTCGACCTCGACCGTTTTGGTGACGGCGACCGGGCGGGGGCAAGGCGCGCGCTGGAACTTGGCACCGACGAACTGGTGATCGGCAGCGTCGGGCGTCTCGTGCCCGTCAAGAACTACCCGCTGCTGCTGCGCGCCGTAGCAACGTTGCCGCCGCCCGGCGCCACCGTGCTGCTGATCGGGGACGGACCCGACCACGCCAGCCTCCGCGCCCTCGCCACCACGCTTGGGATCTCTTCGCGGGTGCGCTTCCTGGGCCATCGGGAAGACGTTCAGCACCTGCTCGCGGCCATGGACGTGTTCGTGCTTCCGTCCGTCAGCGAGGGAATGTCCAACACCCTGCTGGAGGCGATGGCGGTCGGAGCGGCCGCCGTGGCCAGCGACGTCGGCGGGAACCGCGAGATCATCCGCGCGGGCATCGACGGCCTGCTGTTCGAGTCGGGCGAGCTCGAGCAACTGCGCTGCACCCTGCTCAGCCTTGCGCAAGACGCGAAGATGCGGTCGGATCTGGCGCGCACCGGACGCGAGCGCGTCCGCTCGGTATTCGGCATTGACGCGATGATCGCCCGCTACGAGGCGCTTTACGAGCGCCTCGCGGGCGCTGCCGGGACGAACCCATGATTTTCGGGCGAGCGATCAAGCACCTGCTGGTCGCCAGCGGCACTGCGCCGCACCTGCTTGACCTGCGGCGCGGCAGTCCGGTCATCCTGATGTACCACGGCGTCACGCGCGAGACGAGGCGACGCGGGATCGCCAATTTCACGCATCAGCATCTGCCGGCCGCAACCTTTGCCGAACACGCCCGCATCCTCAAGCGCCACCGGCGCGTCTGCTCGCTGCGCGAGCTGATCGAGGCATTGATCGAGGGCGAGGATCCGCGCAATCATGTGGCCATCACCTTTGACGACGGGTACCTCAACAACGCGACTGTTGCGGCGCCGATCCTCGCCGATCTTGGCCTGTCCGCAACATTCTTC
>JBBIUT010000103.1:0-3924 GCA_037440085.1 Gammaproteobacteria bacterium | reverse complement strand
GCGGGAAAAGGCCGAACTCGCGGGAGTGCGGCCGGTATTTTCCGATAAAGACCCGCATCAAAAACTTCAAGCCGAAATCTGGCGCAAGCGTCATGATGACTACCAGGCGAATCTCAACAACTACGATGGCCAAATTCACAGCTCGGCAGCCCTGGTCGAGCAGTACAAATCCGACGTGCAGCAATACACCCAGCGGCTGAAGCTTGCGGGCGAGGTGGAGAACGTGTACCAGCCCTTGCTCGCGCAGGGCTACGTATCCAAGCTTCAGCTGATGTCGGCGACCGACACCCGCACGGAAATGACGCGCCTGCTGGGGGATGCGAGAAATCTGGTGGAATCAAACAGCCAGACGATGGCCGCATTGAAAGCCCAACGGGAATCCTATGTCCAGAAGTGGCATTCCGATACGGGCACGCAATTGGTGACCGACAGCAACGATCTGGACCTCACTCGGGATAGCCTGGCGAAGGCCCAAAAGCTTCAGGATCTCGTCAGCCTGGATGCGCCGGAGGACGCGATCGTGGTCAAAGTCGGCAAGACATCGATTGGCGCCGTTTACAGCGGCGGTGGCCAGGATGCGATCAATCCGGGCACCGACCCGTTGTTCACGCTGATGCCGGTGAATGCGCCGTTGTTCGCCGATGTCTGGGTTCCTTCCCAGGATATCGGTTTCGTCAAGATCGGTCATCAGGTGCGCATGAAGCTCGATGCCTATCGTTATCTCGAATATGGCGTAGCCAAGGGCGTGGTCAAGTCGATCAGCGAAAATTCGTTCACGGTCGATGAGAACAACCAACCGGTGGCGCCGTATTTCAAGGTGCATGTCGCGATCACCGAGGTGAACCTGCGCGGCGTACCGAAAAGTTTTCGATTGCTTCCCGGCGATACACTCACCGGCGACGTCATGGTCGGAGAGCGCACCATCATGTCCTATTTGGTGGAGGGCGTCCTGCGCACCACGACGCAGGCGATGCGCGAGCCGTAGGAGAGGGATCCTTGAGCGTCCGCTCGCTTTTGTCCAAGGCGTTTTCCTCGAGGCGCGAGTCGCCGTTGCAGCGCGCCGAACGCGCCTTTGCGGATGACCGTTTTGGCGACGCGGCGGTCCTGTTTCGCGAATTGGCGGAAGCCGGCGATGTGGCGGGGCAATTGCGCCTCGCTCAACATTACGAGCTCGGTCAGGGCGTGCTGCAGAGTTTCGTCGAGGCGGTGCGCTGGTTTCGCGCCGCGGCCGAACAAGGCTCGGTACCGGCGCAGGCACGGCTGGGTGAAATCTATTTGACGGGTCTGGGAGCCCCGACCACCGCCTCGGCGTCGGCCGTCGCGCGCATCGAAGCGCCCGAGGCAGAGGGCTCGATGCTCAATCGCCTGTTTCCTCAGGGGCTGTCGGTACCGCAGGATCCCTTGCAAGCGGTGCATTGGAATGACGCCGCCGCGCAGGCTCAAGATGCGGGTGCGCAGGCGCGCCTGGGCTACCAATATGCGGCGGGGTTCGGCGTGACCCCCGATCTTACGGTCGCAGAACAGTGGCTGTCGGCTGCAGCGGCCCAGAATCACGTGGCCGGCCAACTCGGGTTGGGGATGCTGTATTCCGCAAGCTTCGGCGGGTCGAGGGATAATGCCCGGGCGATCGAGTGGTTCGAGAAGGCGGCGGCTCAGGACAATGCGACCGCGAAGCTCTGCCTGGCCCTGTTGTTGCTGTACGGCGAGGGCGTCGCTCACGACGAGGAGCGGGCACAGAGTCTGCTGCAGGATGCCGCGGACTTGGGGCAGCCGGCCGCGATGTTCCATTTGGGCGAGATGTATCGCCTGGGCCACGGCGTCGCTCCCAGCGCATCGCAAGCGGAAAGCTGGCTGCGCCGTGCCGTCGGGCGCGGCCACGTGAGGGCCTTGTTGTCGCTGGTGCAGCTATTCGACTCGGGGCCCGAGCCGGACGCGAACGTCGCAGCGGTGCTGTGCCGCCAGGCCGCGGAACTCGGCGACGGCGTCGCCCAATATTGGCTGGGGCAGTACTACCTCGCCGGCAGGGGCGTGCCGCCGGATCCCATGGAAGCTGCGCGTTGGATTTCCAAAGCGGCGGATCAGGGAGTGACCGCGGCCTACGGAAGATTAGGCGCGCTGTACGCCGAGGGCCATGGTCTGCCGCAAGACTTTCAAGCGGCGGCCGACTGGTTCAATCGCGCCGCGGTGGAAGGCGATGCCAACGCGCTCTATCACTTGGGCACCTTGCAAATGCGCGGGCTTGGAACTTCTCGCGATCCCAGCGCCGCACTCGAGGGGTACCAAAGCGCCGCCGAGAAAGGCAGCGGTGCCGCCAGCCTTCAGCTCGGAATCATTTACGCCACGGGCGAGGAAGTGCCGCAAGATTATAGGCAAGCGGCCCGGTGGTATGCGCAGGCGGCCGAGCAGGGTGTGCCGGAAGGCCGCTATAACCTGGCGTTCCTGCACCTGCAAGGCTTGGGCGTGCGCCAGGACACGCCGCGTGCACTTGATCTGTTGGAGCAAGCGGCGGAGGCGGGCAGTGCACAGGCTGCCTGGGCTCTGTATGAACAGTTCACCGCGAGTCCGTATGTGGTTGAAAACGCGGCACTTGCGGCGCAATGGCTGCTGCGCGCCGCGGACTTGGGCAGCGGGCCTGCCACGTGTCTCTTGGCGCAGATGCTTGACCGCGATGATCCCGCGGCGCCGCCGAAGGAGCGCGTCATCACGTTGTTGGCGCGCAGCGCGGCCGGGGGCGATGCCGCTTCTCAAGCCAACCTCGCGCTTTGGTATTTGGAGGGTAAGCACGGATTGAACGACGCCCATCTTGCGTTGCGATGGTTTCATCGCGCCGCGCACGGCGGCAATGCCTTTGCGCAAGCCTGGCTCGGCGACACCTATGCCACCGGCCAGGGGGTCACGGTGAATCTTGCCGAAGCCACACGGTGGTACGAGCGTGCGGCGTTGCAGGGTCATGGCGGTGCCACCCGGGTGTTGACGACCCTGGGCGTTTCCGCCGGAGCGCATCCCGACGAGATGGCTCGACTGTTCACATTGTGGCTGAAGGGTGCCCAACGGGGAGATGCGATTGCACAACGCGTCGTCGGGGATTTCTACATGCGCGGAGTGGGCGTCGATCGCTCGACGATCGACGCCGAGAATTGGCTCACCGCCTCCGTCGATCAAGGCGATACGGCCGCGATGGTATTGCTGGGCGGACTGATCCTTGCAAGTCCCGAGAACGCGCCAAGATTTCCTCGAGCGGTCGAGCTGTTCCGCCGCGCCGCCGCGCAGGGCAACACCGATGCGGAATACAACCTGGGGGTATGCCTGCGGCGCGGCTTGGGCGTAAAACCGGACGCCAAGGCGGCCGAGCGCAGCTATCGCGCGGCGGCGGAGCGCAATCATGTGTCCGCACAACTCGCGCTCGGCGATTTGATCGCGGAACGTGCGGCCACCGATGCCGAGGGGCTCGAGGCGAGTCTCTGGTATCGGCTGGCGGCGGACCGCGGCCACGACGGGATCGAGCACCCGGTCGTCGTTGACCATCGGCGGCACGCCGCGCACGTAGGTCACGTCGCAGCGCACGCACAGCGCGGCCTCAAGACCCGCGCACAGCCGGCGGATCGACGCTTCGGCGGTGTCGCGCGATTCGGCATGCAGGGTGCGCACCGTGCCCAGCAGGGTCACGCTGTCGGGAATGATGTTACGGGCGATGCCGCCGTTGATCGCCCCCACCGTCACCACGGCCGGATGCAGCGGCTTCACGTCGCGTGAAACGACGGTCTGCAACTGTGTGACCAGCTGGGCCGCCGCCACCACCGGATCGACAGCGGCATAGGCGTGCGCGGCGTGTCCGGATTTGCCGTGCACGGTGATGTCGAACGTGTCGGCCGCGGCCAGCGCCGGTCCGCGGCAGAAGCCGAACGCGCCCACCGCCAGCCCCGG
>JBBIUT010000102.1:0-4073 GCA_037440085.1 Gammaproteobacteria bacterium | reverse complement strand
GCAGCAGGCCAGGCCGAAGGTCATGGGCCACAGCGAGCCGGTGCGCGCCCAATTGATGAGCTTGTCGACGGTGGTCACTTCGAAGCCGCGCACCGGGCCGGCATCGGCAGTGTCCGTCGCTAATCCCATTCGAGCGCCCCTTTGCGGTAGTCGTATACCAAGGCGAGCACCAGAACCATGGCGAATATCAGCATCGCCAGCAAGCCAAACGTGCCGGTGGCCCGCAACGACACCGCCCACGGAAAAAAGAAGGCGATTTCGAGATCGAATACGATGAAAATGATGGCGACCAGGTAATAGCGCACGTCGAAGCGCATTCGAGAGTCCTCGAACGCCTCGAAGCCGCATTCGTAAGGTGAGAGTTTTTCCGCATTGGGGCGGCGCGGACCCGCAATCCAGCCGATCGTGAACAGGGCAAGGCCAAGTACCGCGGCCAATCCCATGAAGATCAATATCGGTAAATACTGTCGCAACATCTTCAGTATCGTTAACTTGTGTAGTTAGCGAAGAATTATATCAGGCGCGGCGGCGCCGTGTTGCGTTGCGTGGCCCCTAGCGTCCTCGCATGGATGGTGCCGACGGCCGGACTCGAACCGGCACAGGTTGCCCCACTAGCCCCTCAAACTAGCGCGTCTACCAATTTCGCCACGTCGGCTTTTTGACTCCATCAGCTCTACTTTTTCACCGGCGCCGGGGGCGCCGTGGTGGTTTGGGCCGCTCGCTCGAGCACGGTGCTCGCTTCGCCCGCCGAACGCGTCCCCAAATAGGCAAGCGTCAAGCTGGTCACGAAGAACAGCGCTGCGAACACCGCCGTCAGCTTCGAGAACAGGGTGGCCGTGCCGCGCGCGCCAAAAACCGTGCCGGAGGCGCCGGAGCCGAATCCCGCGCCCGCTTCCGCGCCCTTGCCCCGTTGCATTAGCACCAGTCCGATAATCATCAACGCGAGCAAAATATGCACGGCCAGAATGAAACTATGCAACATGGCGATCTCTCAATGACGAACGGCCGCAGCCGCGCAAATATCAAGGAACTCATCGGCACTCAAGGAAGCGCCGCCCACCAGCCCGCCGTCCACGTCGGGCATCGAAAACAACTCGGCGGCATTGGAGCCTTTTACGCTGCCGCCATATAAAATGCGCAAACCGTTCGCTATCTTAGCATCTTGCGCACCGATCCGGCCGCGCAGGTAGGCATGCACCGCCTGCGCCTGCGAAGGCGAGGCCGTGCGTCCGGTACCGATGGCCCACACGGGCTCGTACGCCAAGATGGCCTGCGAGAAGCTGGACGCCCCATTCATCGCGGCCACCGCCTCGAGCTGGCGAGCCACCACCGCCTCGGTGCGATTGGCCTCCCGCTCCTCCAGCGTTTCCCCCACGCACAATATCGGCGTGAGACCGGCTTGCAGCGCTGCACCGAATTTGCGTGCCACAAAAACGTCATCTTCATGATACAAGCGACGCCGCTCCGAGTGACCCACGATCACGTACCGGCAGCCCACGTCCTTCAGCATCACGGCCGCGACCTGACCCGTGAATGCACCCATGGGTTCCGCGCACACGTCCTGCGCACCGACCGCGATGTCGCTCTCATCCAGCATGCGCACCGCCTCGGCGAGGTACACGTACGGCGGAAATACCACCACGTCGACCTGCCATTCCGGCATCAAGCGCTGTTCCAACTCAGCCAGCAAAGCCCCATTGGCGGACCGCATTCCGTGCATTTTCCAATTACCCGCGACCATGGGACGCCGCATAGCCACCACCTTGGGGCATAGCCCCGGCTCGAAAGGCGGCGAAGATTAGCCGCGTGGAGGGGTAACTGCAAGCCCTAGGGGCCTGCCGGGGTATTCCGGGTGGAAACGGCGCCGGCAGTCGCGGCCGCCGCCGCCTTCGCCGCCACTGACTCGACCTCGGCCGCGATGTCGCGCGCAGCCGATTTCACCAGGCCCGCATCGTAGCCCTCCACCATGACGCGAATGACCGGTTCGGTTCCGGATGCCCGCAGCACGATGCGCCCCCGGCCGTCGAATCTTCGCTCCAAGGAGCCGATCATTTCAATGACGGTGGGAACGGTCATCGGGTCGAAGCGGCGCGCCACGCGCACATTCAGCAGCACCTGCGGATACTTTTGCATGGGCGCACACAGCTCTGCGAGCCCCGCTCCGCTGCCTTTCATCACGGCCAGCACCTGCAATGCGCTGACCAGACCGTCCCCGGTGGTGGTCTTGTCCAGACACAGGATGTGCCCCGAAGTCTCCCCTCCCAGATTGCCGCCGACCTGGTGCAACAGGGCGAGCACGTATCGGTCTCCGACCTGTGCGCGGCGAAACTCGATGCCGCGTTTGACGAAGGCGTGCTCCAGTCCCAGGTTGCTCATGACCGTGCCGACCACCGGGCCTTTGAGCGTGCCGGCATCGCGCTGAGCACAGGCCAAGATGTACAGCAGCTGGTCGCCGTCCACACAGCGTCCCAGCTCGTCCACCATCACCACTCGATCGCCGTCGCCGTCGAGCGCCAGGCCCACCTGGGCGCGCACCCCCGGCACCGTCAATTGCAGCAGCTCGGGCGCCGTGGAACCGCAGCCGTCGTTGATGTTGCGCCCGTTTGGCGAACAGCCGATCGGCACGACCTCCGCTCCGAGATCCGTCAGCACGCGCGGCGCCACCTTGTAGCCCGCCCCGTTCGCGCAATCGACCACGATCTTGAATCCCGCCAGCGACATTCCGGCGGGAATCGTCGAAGCGCAGAATTCCTGATATTGGGTGCGGCTGCGATCGATGCGCAGCGCCTTGCCCAACCGCTGCGAGTCCTGCGTCACCACCGATCCGTCGAGCAGCCGCTCGATCTGGCGCTCCACCTCGTCCGATAATTTGCTGCCGGTGGAATCGAAGAATTTGATGCCGTTGTCTTCGTAAAGGTTGTGCGAGGCGCTGATCACCACACCGAATCGGCAGCTCAAGCGTTGCGTCATGTAGGCAATGCCGGGGGTCGGCAGAGGACCGATCAACATCACATCGACGCCCGCGGCGACGAAACCGGCCTCCAGCGCCGACTCGAACATATAGCCCGATACGCGCGTGTCTTTGCCGATCAGAACCCGTCCGCCCTCGGGCGCGAGCACCTGCGCCGCGGCGCTCGCGAGGCGCAGTGCGAAGTCCACCGTCATGGGCGCCTCGCCGACGCGGCCGCGCACGCCGTCAGTGCCGAAGTACTGTATCAATTCGCCGTTCCTTCCATAACCGCACTAACCATGCGTATCGCGTCCCGAGTGGCGCCGACGTCATGCGTTCGCACCACCCGTGCCCCCATGCCGACCGCCCACGCCGCGAGTCCGAGGCCTCCGTAAAGGCGCTCCAGAGTCGCCTGGCCGAGCACCTTGCCGATCAGGCTCTTTCGCGACAGACCCACCAGCAGCGGCGAACCCAGTGCGGCGATGTGCTGCAGATGCTTTAGCAAGGCGATGTTGTGCTCGTGCCGCTTGCCGAATCCTATGCCCGGATCGAACGCTATCGATTCGCGCGCGATCCCCGCCTGCAGGCACGCCGCGCGTTCGACCACCATGCCGCCATGGTAGTAGTCCGACGCCATTTCTTCGCGTTGCCGCTCGCGCGGGATCATGAAGCAATCCGATTGCGCGGCCGCGTTCAGTTGCGCGACGCGCGCGGCCTGGCCGGCAAAGTGCTTGGGTGTCCAGGCGCCGACGAAACGGCCGTTCTTTTGCCAGAAGCAGTCGATGTTTTCCTCGGCGACCAGGCGCTCGATGGTGCCGAAGGCGTCGGCGGCATCCGTCAGCAGGCCGTGGGCGCGGCGCATAATGCGGGCGTCACGGTCTTTGTCGGCCGAGCCGCGGAACGTGACCACCAGCCGGTAATGCGGCGCCGGCGGAGCGGAGGGCGCCGCGCCGTTGGCGGCAGCATGCGCCGCCCCATAGCCATTGGAGCTGGCGGCCCGCGCCGATCCATTGCCATTCGGGCGCGGGGACTCACGCCGCGCCTCCGGACCCACCGAGGCGGTGACCCCATTGGGCGCCGGCCGGGCCGGCCTGGCCCGTGAGCCGCCATTTTCGGGCGAACC
>JBBIUT010000101.1:0-4175 GCA_037440085.1 Gammaproteobacteria bacterium | reverse complement strand
GCAATTCCCGCGGTGACCAGAGGTACGGCTGCGGCAGCGGTCCCGCGACGAGATTCCACCAAATCACCTCGTCGAAGGGTTCCGTGACGGCCCCCGGACTGCGCACCCGGTAATCGGCTCCCGCCTGCGCGTCGAGTCGCGGATTATCGACGCCCGATGCGCCCGCCTGACTGACCAAGCGATCCAGCGCTTCCGGACCAATGCGCTTGACACCCTGGTCCACGAGCGTCGCGATCGACCGCGCGAGCGCCTGGGACTGCGAGTACGCGCTACCGAACGCCAAGCGGCGCCCGGGATCCGCGCTCGCGATGCCCGCCTGAAAAAACGTCAACAGCCGCTCGATGCGCTCGCTGAGGAACGTCAGCGGCAAACCCTCGCTCGATTTGAAGCGCGGCTGCTCGAGCCAGAACCCGATGTCGGCGAGCACCTCCGCGGCCTCGTCGCCGTAGTGTGCGGCGATCGCGCTTTTGGCACGCTCCCACGCCGCGCCACCGATCCCCGGTGTCGCCGCCATCTTTTCCGCCAAGCGGCGACGCGCGAAAGATCGCACCGGGCCGACCGGCAGCGTCAGAAACTGCAACAGCGAGCGAAAATCGAGCGGATCCCACACGAGGCGGGCCACCAAGGGCAGGACCTGCAGGGTCGGCCGAAAGATCGAGGGCTCCGCGAGTCCGAGCTGTGGCTGATCCGCGGCGCCGCGCGCGGCATCCACGACCGTTCCGCGCTGTTCGGCAATCACGATGCGGCTCGCGCCTTGCCGCTCATCGACCGCCAGCCACTCGGCCGCCGCGAGCCGCGAGTCCGCGCGCACCAACCGCACCGTCCCATCGTCACGCCAGGCGATCGGGCTCACGGCATCACCCGAGGCCATCGCCAGAAAAGCCGCTTGCAGCGACCGCAGCAGCGTTCCCTCCCGCCCCGCCGGCTCCGGCACACTGGGCGTCACGACCCGCGCGGATAATCGCGCGAGCGCCCGGCGCCACGCCGCCGGCAGATCCTCGAGCGGCTCGACGAGTTCGATGCTCGAAATTTGCGGTTGGCGCTCGCCGAGTGCGGCTTCGATATCCGCGAGTCGCTGACCCACGCCCGGGGACACCCGCCCCCGCGCCAGCGCTTCGATCTCTGCCATATCCTCGAGGCGCGCACCGGCCGCCGCGGGAATTTCCCCGCTCCAGCCATGCAAATACCAAAGGTCGCGCCACGCGAGCAGCGCCGAGGCCGTGCCGAACTCGTCCGCCTTGAAACTCGACTCGTAGAAGCGGTGCCCGGTGAGCGCCGCCTCCAGGCATGCCCGCATTTGCACGATGCGCTCGGCGCGTGAGCGGTCGCCGCGCGTCAGCCCCAATTGAGTCTCGAGAAGGTTCAGAAGCCCCATCGGTCCGACCGTCGACTCGCCGAGCGCGTCCTTGGCATGCCACCCGCGTTCCCCGTCGAGATCGAGACCGAATTTTATCGTTTGCACCAGAATGGCTTCCTGTCGCTGGCCTCGCCTGAACGTTATACCATCCTCGCGACAGAACGCGTCGCGAGGAATAACCCATGCCGAGCCACCGCAAAGGCGATGTCATTCAGCGTCAATGGGAAATGCTGCAGCTGATCCCGCCGCACGACCAGCCCGGGCGCTCGACTTCGGAGCTCGCCGCGGCGCTGGAAGGGCGTGGCTACGGAGTCACGCAACGAACCGTGGAGCGGGATCTCGAGAATCTGCAGGAGTGTCTGCCGCTCGAGGTCAACGCGAAGGCGCGCCCGCAGCGCTGGCGCTGGCAGCACCACCGCGGCGTCGACATTCCCGGGCTGGAATCCGCCGAGGCCATGGCGCTGTTCATGATGCGGGACGCGATGAAGGCCCACCTCCCGGCGTGCTTCCTGGAGTCGCTGCACAGCCGCTTTGCACAGGCCGACAAAACGTTGCGCGCCTTGGCGCGCAGCGGCGCGCGGGTACGCTGGGCCGATCGCGTGCGCATCGTACCCGCGCACGTGGTCTTGAAGCCGCCGCGGGTGGCGCCGAAGGTCCTGCAGACGCTGCAGCATGCGCTGCTCAACGACATTCCGGTCGAGGCCCACTACCGCTCGCTGCAGGAGTCGGCGCCGGCGTGCCGTCTACTCTACCCCCGGGCGCTGATCTTGCGCGGCTCCTCCCTGTACCTCATTGCCGATCGCAAGGGCAGCGCAGAGCCGCCCCATCACTACGCCGTGGGCCGTTTCTCGTCCGTGCGGCTTCGAGAACTGGAAGCCTGGATATCGACCCCGTTCTCACTCGATGCATTCCTCGCCGACGGCACCAATCAGTTCGGCGATGGCCGTTCGATCCGTCTCAAGGCGACGATCACCAGTCCGCTACGTAACATATTGCGGGACTCGCCGTTGAGCGATGACATGCAAATCAACGAAGCGGGCGATGCCTTGCAGCTGACGGCGACGGTGCGGGACACTTGGGCCCTGCACAGTTGGATTCTGGGCCATGCTGAAAATCTCTGTGTGCTGCAACCCGCCGACTTGCGCGAGCGCATTGCCGGGCGCCTCAAGAGCGCGGCGGCTCAATACGGCCCCTGACTCACGACCCATCCTGTCGCGATCGCCGCCTACACTCGCGCCATGCACCCACCCGATGCGGTAATGTCGACACGAGCGGACCGGCCCCGCGGGCTGACCGCCATCCCCGTGTATTACTCCGAGAGCCTGCTCGCCGACGCGGAATCCTTCAGCCCGAGCGCCGCCAAGCCGCGGCCGGTGGTCGAGGCCTGGCGCGACGCGAATCTGCCGATTGCGCTCAGCGCCTTTGCGCCGGCGGAGGACGTCGACCTCTTCCTCGCACATGATCCCGCCTATGTGCGCGGCGTGCTCACCGGCGCGCTGCCCAACGGCTTCGGCAATACGCTGGCCGCGCTAGCCCGCTCGCTGCCCCACACCACCGGCGCGATGATCGCGGCGGCCCGCGCGGCGATCACCTCCGGGTGCGCCTGCGCTCCCGTCAGCGGCTTTCATCATGCGCATTACGATACCGGCGGCGGGTTCTGCACGTTCAATGGACTGATCGTCGCCGCGCAGAAAATGCTCGACGAGGCGGGATTGCAGCGGATATTGATCCTCGACTGCGACATGCACTTCGGCGACGGGACGGATCAGATCATCGAACACCTCGCCCTGCGACCGAGCATCGACCACTGGACGTTCGGCCGGTGGTTCGACACGCCACAGGATGCGCCCGGTTATCTCGAGAGACTTCGCGACATCGCGAGCCACTTCGACGACTACGACCTGATCCTCTACCAGGCCGGAGCCGACGTGCACGTCGATGACCCCTTGGGCGGCGTGCTCACGACCGCGCAGATGATCGAGCGCGATCGAACCGTGTTCGCGCACGCACACCGGGCCGCCGTGCCGATCGCGTGGAACCTCGCCGGTGGCTATCAGGAACCGCTCGAGCGGGTGACCGCGCTGCACGTGAACACCATGCGCGAATGCGCCCGGATCTATTGCGACGAAGCGACGCCGGAGAAGGTGCCGGCCGGGAGTGGACCATGAGCACTGAGGACTGCGGAGAGGTGATCGAGTTCGAGTTTTCCGATGGCGCGGATGCCGCCGTCCTCGGCGCGGATTGGTTGCACGATCACCAAATTGCTCGCAATCCCGAACTGCCAAATCCCTATAGAGCGTCAACTGGTGGACTCTCCTATTCGTTAGAAGGGATACCCAACTCCTTCCAAAGCAACGCCGGCACTGGACGCTGCATGACCCATCGAACCGTGATGGGCTTATCTCCCGCCCAGGACTTAAAGTCCATGCGGCCCAAGTAGTAAAACGGCGCTCCGCGGCCTTCAGGGGTCTTGCCTTTCGCCCGCACAAACAGATGGACGTCGATTCCCAGTTTCTTGTGATCGCGAATCGATTCGCCGGCTTTGCTCATCTGCCCGGTCTGGTTTTGACTCTGCCACTGAAATTCATTTGGCGAAATAAAGTGATCCTGATACTTGAACGCTTCCTCGTGAGCGGACTTGTCCAATGTCACGAGAAGGAACGTCAGGTTGCCCTGCCGGATGAAGCCTTGACGCCAAAATTCAGAGTGCTTTAACCCAAACAGCGGCGGGATGTCCGCGCGCACATAGGCCTTGTAGGGCACCGCGGAGCCGGAGCTGACGGCGATATCGTTGACGCCCATCAGAAGCGACTCGCCT
>JBBIUT010000100.1:0-4267 GCA_037440085.1 Gammaproteobacteria bacterium | reverse complement strand
TTATACCCACTTCTCGTTGCTCAAGACCATGGAGGCTGGATTCGGCCTGCCGTGCTTGAACCACGCCTGCGACGCCAACGCCGAAGTCATGACGGATCTGTTTCGCCGATAACGCTCGCTGATTAGCCGTTCACCGCAAGGACGCGCCGGTGACCAAGGACGGTCATTGAACGAAGCACAATCAATTATCCGCCGATCTCGGCGTGGGGCGCTGTCATGTGGCCGCGCCCGACAGCGACATCATCGCCTGCAGCAACACGTTCGCGCCGGCCGCCAGGTCCGACGGCAGCGCACTCTCCGCCTCGTTGTGGCTCAGGCCCCCGGCGCAGGGGACGAAGATCATCGCGGTCGGGACCACCGCGGCCACGTTGACCGAATCGTGGCCGGCGCCGCTGACCATCTCCATGGCGCTCAATTCAAGCGCCGCCGCCGCCTGCCGCACGGCCGCGACGCACTCGGCGTCGAACTCCACTCCCGCCGATTCCCAGATACAGCGAATCGACCCCTCGAATCCCTGACGCTGCAAGGAATCCGCGACCAGTCGATCGATCTCATCGCGCAGCGAGCGATATTGCGCGAGCAGCGGATGGCGCAGGTCGACGATCACGCGCAGGCGGCCCGGAACGGTGTTGGGCGAACCGGGCGAGGTTTCGATGATGCCGACGGTGAGGCGGGCGTCCGGGGCGCGTTTCTGGGCCGCGGCGTAGAACGCGGGCAGCAGCTCCGCCAGCACGCGAATCGGGTCGCGCCGCATGTCCATGGGCGTGGGTCCGGCGTGCGCCTCTTGACCCTCGACGATGAGCTCGTGCCGGCTCATGTGCTGCACGCCGGTGACGATGCCGATGGTTTTGCGGCGGCGTTCGAGTACCGGGCCCTGCTCGATGTGGACTTCCAGTGCCGCTTTGAGCGGTTGCCGCGGCACCGTGGCCCCGGTGGCCACCCCTAAGCGCTCGAGCTCGTCCCGCACGCTCTTGCCCGCATTGTCGGCGAGCGCATAGGCCGACACGAGTGGCGTTCGACCCGCCCAGACCGCCGATCCCATCATGGGCTGCGGAAAGCGGCAGCCTTCTTCGTTGCACCAGACCACGACCTCGATCGGGTGCCGGGTCGTGGCCTTGAGATCGTTGAGCGAGTCGATGACCTCGAGCCCCGCGATCACGCCATACACCCCGTCGAATTTGCCGCCCGTCGGCTGGGTGTCGAGATGGCTGCCGGTCATCACCGCGGGCTGCGTGTCCTCGCTGCCCGGCCGGCGAACGAAGAGATTGCCGATCGAGTCGATGCGCACGCTGCAGCCCGCGGCCTGCGCCCAGCTCGCGAGCAGCGCGCGGCCTTGCCAATCGGCGTCGGTCAGCGCCTGCCGATTGCAGCCGCCTTGCGGCGTGGCGCCGATCTTTGCCATCGCCATCAGCCGCGACCACAGCCGCTCGCCGTTCACGCGCGGCGGCTTGCCGTTCACGCCTCGCGCCGCAGCGCCTGCGCCATGCAATGAATGCCGCCGCCGGTCTTGGAGATCTCGCTCATGTCGATTTCCGCCACCTCGAATCCGCGCGCGCGCAGCTCGCCGATCAGCACCCGGCTCGATTTCGGTGCGATGACCCGGTCGCGCCCCAGGGACATGAAGTTGCATCCGAGATTCATCGTATCCTCGAACGGCACATCGATGATCTCGTGCCCCTTCGCCCGCAGCCAGTCGATAAGCGCGTGTTCGGTGCAGTCCAGGCACACCGCGGTGAGCTTCTTGGCGACCGGCACCACCATGAGATCGATGTGCACGTAATACTCATCGAAGAACGCGAGGCGCGTCTCCCACCCTTCGCGCTTGAACCAGCCTTCGACCTGGCGCGCGGCTTCTTCTTGAGTCCGGCCGCCGCCGCAGCCGATCAGGACGCAATGGTCCTCGATGACGTTGAAATCGCCGCCCTCGAAGGCGCCCGCCGTCACCATGTCATAAATAGGAATCCCCAAACGCTCGTAATTGCGGATGGCGGCGTAATTCTCGCCCCGCCGCCACCAATTGGCCATCGCCGTGATGATGGCGCCGAACGGGGTCATCACGCTCGAATCGCGGGTGTACACCTGCATCGGCAATTCGGGCTCGAGGCGCGGCGTGTGGATGCGCACCCCGAAATGCTCGTAGGCCGCCATCAGCTCCCGGTGCTGCGCCTGCGCCACGCGGATATCCGCCGGGGCCTCGCGCAGGTATTTTCGCGACAGCGAGCTGGTGGCGATGTGGCGCAAATGATCCGGGGAGGCCAGCAGCACATCGGTCAGGGCATCGGTTTCATTGCTGAAACCCCAGTACTTTAAGGGTTCGGTCCGGCCTTGCAGATTGCGCCGCTGCAGCGAGAAGGCATCGGCCGCAGCGGTCTGCGGACGAGCGGGTACGGACTTGAGTTTGTCGAGCATGGGATCCCCTTCAATCGTTGCTGAGCATTGACCGAATTGTACCCGCAGGGCAACTAGCGCGCCCTCACAACTGCTCCGATTCGCTCTTCATCCCGTGGTCCAAACCTTCCATCCGCGCATCGACCAGCCCAGTTCGGCCGGAGCCGGCTGGAAATGAAATTCCGCGTTCAGGTGCACTTCAGCGAGGATGTATTGCGTCGGATCGGTTGATGTCACCTTCCCGGGATACTGTGCCACCAAATAATTAAGTGCGGCGACGAACTGGGCTTGACTGATCGACCACTCGAAGTGCTGCCACCCCAGCCACGGAGTGCCTGTCGCCGACGCACTACCCTGCACTTGGGTGACGAACCGCTGGTCCACCCCGAGCGGAGAATTGAGCATGTATGAATTGGATGGTACATCGTGACCAGTGCCTACGACTGGATGAGTCGCTCCGTTATGAAATATTGCTATGCCGTAGCTGATGCGTACGCCATTAGCGTCTTTGAACAGTAAATCCGCATTAACGTAGGTATCCTTGCCTACCGCCGTCGGAATTTGCAAATCCATCGAGGCACTGAGCAATGATGTTGAGCTCGCAAACGGCACCGGTTCATTGCCGGGTTCAAACGTGAACTGGGGCGTAATCATCATCTTCTGACCGGCGGGAGCGCCCGGTAAGTCCGCCGAGTTCAAATAAACTCCTACCGTGTCGCTATCCATCTGCGCGGTGCTGCTGCCCGCCCTGGGTTGAAAACCGAGTTGCGTTGCCGTCAGCGGCGATGCCGGGGTGAAGCCGGTTTGTGTACCCGCGTCCCATGCGGTCGGCACCAACTGACCATTGGGGGCACTAGGATTCGGCTGCCACAAAACCAACGTGAATACTCCTTTTGGAGGAGGGGTGTGGTTTGCGAGAGGAACCACCAAGTGACCCGCGATGCCGCTCTCTTGTGGTTGTTCAAATAGAACTGTGGCGTTGCTCGTTCCGCCGCCGGAACCACCGGTACCGCCCGTGCCCCCGGTGCCACCGGAGCCGCCCGTTCCCCCGGTACCACCGGAGCCGCCCGACGCACTAGGTACACCACCAGTTGATGCGACCGCTGCCGAGCCGGCGCCGCTTGAGCCTCCGCAGCCCGCGAGAGTCGCCGTGAGAGTTAGAACGGTGAGGTACTGCGCAAGCGTTACCCAACCTTCATCAGTATGCATATCACGCCGCCTCGCGCCGAGTTCGTTCTTCATGGCGAGGGTAATTAACGCTCAATCTTGCACACAGACAAAATGTCTGCGCCAGCGGACGTCTCCAAACTGCGACGTCCAAAATCAGGACTCGCACTTGTCGAACGCTGATCCTGCACACCGCTCCGCCGTCGCCCTATATGCGGGAAGGTCAGCGGCCAGGCCGAGATCATCGCCTGTAAACCATGCGACGCGTTTGATTTAGGCGATTGGCGATCCAGCTGCGACACACCCACAACGCAGCTTACATTTGGCTACGGAACGTACATTTTTTATTATTGACCGACATTGCATCGAGGCGTTAAATGTTCGAAGCGTCACCCGATGGGTAGCGCAAACAAGCCAATATTGGGACAACCAAACGAACATGAGCGCATTGCTTGACCGCATTCCTTTAAATGTCCTTCGTCTCGTATTTGTTACAGGGGCATTCCTCGGCATTGGCGCGCTCACGCTCGGCATGAGCGCTTGCGGCGGCGGCTCATCCTCCACAGCAGCGACAGGTCCGCCCAGCTATACGCTGACCGCCAGTGCGTTGGCCCCGAGTCCAGTCACTGCAGGAAACCGTTCCACGTCCACCATCAGCCTGACTCCGGCCAATGGCTATACCGGAAGTCTCAGCCTTTCCTGCGGCATGATT
>JBBIUT010000099.1:0-4596 GCA_037440085.1 Gammaproteobacteria bacterium | reverse complement strand
AGCTGCTGATCGATATAGGCGTCGGCGATGGCGTTGGCCACTTGGGCCGCGCGAGTCGCGGATTTCGAGTCGAATGCGATTTCCAGCGCGTAACTGTTGCCAACCCGGCTCGCGGTCAAGTGTCCAGCCAGGAACAAGCGAGCCCGCTCGAGGCGCTCGGCGTCGGAGGGAGGCTCGCCCGCGCCGAACAGGCGACCGAACAATAGCCCCTTGAGCCCCGGAGCGGTCGAGACGAACTCTGGGTCCTCGCTGAGCCGGAGTTTGTTGATCACCGCGATCGCGATCCTCTCGGACCTGATTATCTCCAATTGGCTATCGACCGCAGCCGAGGATTCGAGCGACATTTGCGGCATGATCGCGGGCTGTTCCGAAAGTTGAAACTTGCGCGTATCGATCAACAGTCGCGCAGTGGCGGTGAAATTCGGCTTCCAGACAACGAGTAACGTTGCGCCAAGGGCCGTCCCGATCACGATAAAAAGGAAGAAAATCCAGAATTGTCGGCGCGCGAATCCGCGGGCCTGCGCGAACCAGTCTTCGGCCGGCGGCTCGCTCGTTTCGCGACCACCCGACAAGTCGTCCGGCAAAGAAAATTGGCCGGTAGTTTCTAACATTTCGCTTACCTCAACTCGGAGCGGAGTTCCCCCGGCCTAAAATTCCTGCCAGCATCGTAATGCAGTCCAAAAGAAACCCCGGAGCGCTACACGCCGAGTCAAAGCCTAGCGCATCCACATTTGCACGCAGGACATCCGGAGAGCGAAGCTCGATCCGGCGACGCCTTGGGCCGAAATTCGATAAAGGCGCCGAGCCGCCGACCGCACGCCGATCGTGGAGCCGCCGTAGCTGAAATCCGATCGATCACCACTCTCTCGCGTTCAAATACCCACTTTTGTCGAATTTTAGCAACCCAAACCCCTCGACTTGGTTGATTCCGCGCCCGCCCGGCGACGGCGGGGCGCGCTCGTCGCGCTTGGCGGACCTTAACCAAGCGGCTCCGGGGCGTTCGGATGTTCGCGGGGGCAGCAACCCGGCCCCGAGGGCCGACTTCGACCACTTGGATATTCTGCGTCCCGCGACAAGAACGTCCCGCCAAGATTCATATATATATTTCAACGTGATCTGGGCTTCCTGCCAATCGCGGAGCGCCGGGAGCGCTCCGTAGGGCCTCGCCGGTCCTTGCGACCGCGAACGCGACCCTAGCCGTGAGGAAGGTCGCCCGGATTGTGGGCGCATCAGCCGCTGCTCCCGACGCGATCTTGAGCCAATTTCACCCCCAGACTTTGGCTTTAGGTGGATGAACAAGAGGGCTCACGGCAGTTTCAGCGACCATCGACATCAATCGGTCGATTCTCGACGTTCTTCGGTTAAGCCTTATGTTCCGCTCCACTAGAAAAGGACCGTCACGGGAGAGCAGGAGCCTGAACGATCGGGCCACGCAGCTTCCATCGGCAAGCGCGGGTGAACCGACGCCGCCGGCAAGGGAGACCTGCGAGCAATTCGGATGCGTCCCAACGCACGCATTGGCGTCAACCGCCGAGCCGCGACCGACAAAGCGGTTTCAGCCATTCAAGAGCCACGAGAACGAACAATCCCGCCCCGAGCGTCAACATGAGATCATCCGCATGCAGCGGCCCGAAGTGGAACAAATGACTGGCGACCGGCCATGCCAGCGCCAATGCCAAGGCGCCGACTACGCCGGAAAGCACGAATTTCAGCGCCGTATTCGGGCGCGACAGCGCCGCTCTCAATGAAGCGCTAAAGCTTCGGTTCACGAATATCAACGCGACGACTGCCGTCACCAGCGAGAAGAAAGCCAGCGCCCGCGCTTCCGTCTCAGGCATGCCGCGCCGGTAGGCGATGACGTAGATCGCTGCCACGAGCGCGAAGGCAAGCGCGCCCTGCAATACGCTCCACCCGATCAGACGCCCGGAGAACAAGGCCTCGTCGGGCGCCCGCGGCGGGCGCCGCATAAGGTCGTCCTCCTCAGTTTCGGCTTCGAATACCAGCGTGCAAACGGGATCAATCACCATCTCCAAAAAGGCGATATGTATGGGGCTGAAGATGAGGGGCAGCCCGAAAACGAGCGGCAACAAGGCGAGTCCCGCGATCGGCACGTGCACGGCAAAAATGAAACCCATCGCCTTGCGCAAATTGTCGTAGATGCGCCGCCCGAGGCGGACGGCTGTGACGACGGAGCCAAAATCATCATCCAGCAAGACGATGGTCGACGCCTCGCGTGCCACATCGGCGCCGCGCCCGCCCATGGCTATGCCGATATCGGCGGCCTTAAGCGACGGCGCGTCGTTCACGCCGTCGCCCGTCATGGCGACGATCTCGCCTCGCGCTTTTAGGGCGCTGACGATTCGCAACTTCTGCTTCGGCATGATGCGGGCGAATACCGTCACCTCCTGGACACGCGCGGCAAGCTCCCCGTCCGAACACTTGTCCAATTCCTCGCCGCTCATGATCTGCCCGGACTCAAGACCCGCCTGCTTGGCGATGGCACGTGCCGTGGCTGGGTAATCGCCCGTAATCATGACCACGCGAATGCCCGCCGAACGACAATCGGCCACTGCCGCCGGGACGTTTTCGCGCAGCGGATCGGCGAGACCGACCAGCCCTAAAAATGCGAAATCAAAAACATGCGGATTCTCCGGTAACGTATTGCCGCCAAACCGCGCCCGCGCAACGCCCAGCACGCGGAGGCCTTCGGCGGCCATGGCGTCAACCGCCGCCTTCACGCCCGCTAGCTCATCGGGCGTGGCATGGCACAGGCCCGCAATCGCCTCCGGCGCACCTTTGACAGCAACCAGAAAGCCTTCGCCGCCGTCCCGCCAGACCTGCGTGACCGCTAGCAGTTCGGGTCGCAGGCCGTAGGTGCGCACCAGCGCACCGGCTCCGGGTTTTGTATCGCCGTCAAGCCGCGCTCCCAACTCATGGAAGGCTTTTTCCATGGGATCGAAAGGCTCAAGTGCGCTCGCCAGAATTCCGAAGCGCAGCAATTCAGCAAACCCGGCGCTCAAGGACTCGCCGTCTCGCACAGGAAATGTATTGCCGTCCTTGAGGCGCAGTTCCGCTAGCGACATACGGTTGAGGGTCAGCGTGCCGGTCTTGTCGGTGCAAAGGACAGTGGCGGAGCCCAGCGTCTCGATCGCGGACGCCCGCCGCGTCAGCACGTGCGCCCGCGATATGCGCCACGCGCCCATGGCCATGAAGACGGTGAGAACAACGGGAAACTCTTCAGGTAGCATCGACATGCCTAGGGCGATGCCCGCGAGCACCGCATCGAGCCACCCGCCGCGAAAGAGTCCGTACAGCACAACGGCAAGCGCGCTCACCCCGCCACCCACCAGCGCAAACAGCCGCACCAGCCTTTGCGTCTGCGCCTGCAAGCGCGGTGGTTCCGACTCCAACGTACTGAGCGACTGACCAATCTTGCCGATCTCGCTGCGCACGCCGATCGCGCTGATCTTGGCAAGACCCCCGCCGCGCACCACCAGCGTGCCGGAGAATACAAAAGGCAGATCATCGCCGCCCGGGCGCGCGGCAGCGGCGACGGCGCCCGAGCGCGAAACCTTGCGGACCGGCACGGATTCGCCAGTCAGCAGCGCTTCGTCGGCTTGCAGGTCGTTCGCCTCCAACAGCACGCCATCCGCCGGGACACGGTCACCTTCGGAGAGCACCACGAGATCCCCGCGCGCCACTTCACGCCCGGCAATGCGCTTGCGCTCCCCATCGCGGATGACGAGCGCGCGCGGGCTGGTGAGATCGCGCAGCGCTTCGAGTACGCGCTCGGTACGCGTCTCCTGCATGACGGTGATGACGATTGAGACCATCGCGAAAGCGAGCAGGATGAGCGCTTCCTGCAAATCGCCCAATGCGAGATAGACCAGCCCGCCACCCGCCAATAGCGCGAGCATCGGCTCCCGCATGACTTCGAGGATGATGCGAAACGGCGTGCGACGTCCGCCGCGCGGTAGCTCGTTGTAGCCCTCGCGCTTAAGCCGCGCCTGGGCCTCGCTTTCGCTCAGGCCCGAGAGAGAGGCGACAGCTGAAGCTTCATCATCCATGAGCACACAATCTTGACCCGAAAGCCGTCGGCGGCCTTATACCAACCTGTGCCTGCCGCCATCATCACGTAGCAGCGCACCAAGCCCTACACGACATTCTGGCAAAGCGGACAGCGCAAACGCCGTCGGAGAGCGCCGAATACGTTGCGGAGCCTCACGACCAGTGACGGCGGACCTGAGCCCCTGAGCTGCTCCCGACTTTCGCGGACTATCGAAGACGACCGATTGATCTCGCCGCGCGGCACGTCCCCAGCTATCCCAAGCCAGCCTTTTTCTACTCCCGGTCATTCCCACTCGATCGTCCCCGGCGGCTTGCTGGTTACGTCGTAAACGACTCGGTTGACGCCCTTGACTTCATTGATGATGCGGGTCGCGGCGCGGCCGAGGAAAGCCATGTCGAAGGGGAAGAAATCCGCCGTCATGCCGTCGCTCGAAGTCACTGCCCGCAACGCGCAGACGTGGTCGTAGGTGCGTCCGTCGCCCATCACGCCGACCGTGCGCACCGGCAGCAGCACCGCGAAGGCCTGCC
>JBBIUT010000098.1:0-5449 GCA_037440085.1 Gammaproteobacteria bacterium | reverse complement strand
CCCGGACATTCCGGTGGTCGGGAACGGCCGGCTCACCAGCCCCGACGACATGGTGGCCTTGATCCGCGCCGGGGTGCTCGACATCATCGGCGCCGCGCGCCCCTCGATCGCGGATCCGTTCCTGCCGACCAAGATCTCCGAAGGCCGATTGGAGGACATCCGCGAATGCATCGGCTGCAACATCTGCGTCTCGAAGTTCCAGCAGGGCGGCCAGATCATGTGCACCCAGAACATGACCATCGGCGAGGAATACCGCCGCGGCTGGCATCCGGAGAAATTTACTCGAACCACCAGCCCCTGCAGCGTGCTGGTGGTGGGCGGCGGCCCCGCCGGCATGGAGTGCGCACGGATCCTGGGTGAGCGCGGCTACATCGTGCACCTGCGAGAGGCCGAGAGCGAGCTCGGCGGCCACTGGAAATCGATCGCGGCCCTGCCGCGCTTGAACGAATGGAGCCGTGTCATCACCTACCGGCAAACTCAGCTGCGCAAGCTGAAGAAGAATGTCGAGGTGCATGTCGGCGTCGGCAAAATGACGACAGATCAAGTGCTGCAATACGGCGCCGACCGGGTGGTCATCGCCACCGGCTATCATTGGTGCGCCGATGGTCGCGGCGCCAATTACGGGCCAATTCCCGGCGCCGACGCGACATTGGCGCACGTGCTGACGCCCGCTCAAGTCATGCAGGGCAAGACGGTCCCCGGCAAACGCGTGCTGATTCTGGACGGCGATGGGCATTTCATGGGCATCGCGCTCGCCGAATTGATGGCCAATCAGGGTAAGGAGGTCACTTACGTCTGCGATGCGTCCGATGTCGCCGAATACGGCAACTTCACCATGGAGTCGGCCAACAACAAGCGCCTGCTGTTCGAGAAGGGCGTGAAAACCTATTGCAACCACTGGGTCGATCGCATTGAGTACGGCAAGGTGCGCCTCACCTATCTGTACAAATTCGGTCCGGATCTCGTGGGTCCGAGCACCGGCAGCGTGCCGCGCAAAGACAACGGCGGCGAGTTCGATCTGCAAATCGATGCCGTGATTCTGGTGACCGCGCGCTACTCCGAGGATCGCCTGTGGCGCGAATTGAAGTCGCGCAAGGCCGAATGGGCGGCAAACGGGATTCAAGACGTCTTCCGCGCCGGCGACTGCAAGGCGCCCGCTCAGCTGAACCAGGCGATGTGGGACGCTCATCGGCTGGCGCGCGAATTCGATAGCCCGCACCCCGCCTACCCGCTACCCTGGATCCGCGAACGGCAATTGTGGGGTGGCGCCACCATCCCCAAATTGGGCGACCCGCGAGTGCGCGTCGAGCCTTAAATGAGCGGCCCGGTGGATTGGCGGCGCGGCGCACCAACGATGAACTACGGCTGAAGAAGGTACACCTGATGGTCCAAACCAACTCGACGACGGCAACCCCCGGCAAGAACGAGCTCAGCCGTTCGCTCAAAGGCCGTCACCTGACCATGATATCGATCGGCGGCATCATCGGTGCCGGACTGTTCGTGAGCTCGAGCACCTCGATCATCGCCGGCGGGCCCGCGAGTTTCATCAGCTATGCCATAACCGGCTTGCTGATCCTGCTGGTGATGCGCATGTTGGGGGAAATGGCGACCGCTCTGCCGCACGTGCGCTCGTTCACCGAATTTGCCCGCGCCGGCTTGGGCGAGGGCGCGGGATTCGTCGCCGGCTGGCTGTATTGGTATTTTTGGGTGCTGGTGGTTCCGGTCGAGGCCATTGCCGGCGCGAAGATCCTGCAGCTCTGGCTGCCGCTGTCGCCGCTGCAAATCGGCCTGGGGCTGATGACGATCATGACCGGCGTCAATCTCATGTCCGCACGCTCCTATGCCGAATTCGAGTTCTGGTTCGCCTCGATCAAGGTGGCCGCCATCCTGGTGTTCATCGCCATCGCCGGCTCGTACGCATTCGGCTTCGGCGCGCCGCACGGCGCCACCTTCGGGAATCTCGTGGATCACGGCGGCTTCACGCCGCACGGTTGGATCGCGGTGCTCGCCGCCGTGCCCACCGTGTTCTTTGCGATGACGGGCGCCGAAATCACCACCATTGCGGCGGCGGAGTCGGAGCAGCCCGGCCGGGCGGTCGCCCGCATGAGCACCGCGGTGATCTGGCGCATTCTGATTTTCTACGTGGGCTCGGTGTTCTTGATCGTGTCGGTGACCCCCTGGATCATGGTGCGCTCGGGAGAGTCGCCGTTCACCTTGGCGCTCAACACCATGCACGTGCCTTGGGCCGGCGCGATCATGAGCGTCATCATCCTGACCGCCGTTCTGTCCTGCTTGAATTCGGCGTTCTACGTGAGCTCGCGGGTGCTGTTCATCCTGGCGGATCGCGGCGATGCGCCCCAGTCGCTGGTCAAGTTGAACGCGCGGCGTGTGCCGGTGGCCTCCGTGCTGATGGGTTCGGTGGCGGGTTTTCTCGGCATCATCGCAGCCACCGAGGCGCCGCAGATGGTTTTCGATTTCCTGGTCAGCTCTTCGGGCGCGCTGATCGTGTTCGTCTACATGATGATCGCGGTGGCGCAGATCAGGCTGCGGATGCGCCGAGAACGTGCCGGTGAACCGGTGCCCGCGGTGACGATGTGGCTGTTTCCCTGGTTGAGCTGCGCGGCCATCGCCGGCATGGTCGCCGTCATGATCGCCATGGCATTCACGCCCGCCTTGCAGCAGGACTTCAAGGCGAGCTGCCTCACCCTGGTGGTGGCGATCGCCGCTTACTTGATCGTCAAGCGCGTGCGCCAGCCGCGCAACGCACCCTATCCGGCCACCTGAGCGGCGCACGGAACTTGCGCGAAAAGGAAGATGCCATGCCGATCGAACGTCTGCACATGGGCCCGCGAATGTCCCAAGTCGTGATCCACCACAAGACCGTGTACCTCGCCGGTCAAGTGGCAACCGCCGCGGCGGGCAAGAGCGTCGCCGAACAGACCAAGGATATCTTGGCGACCATCGATACGCTGCTGGCGGAGGCTAAAACCGACAAGAGCCACCTCATATCGGCCACCATTTGGCTCACCGACATGGCGGCGTTTGCGCAAATGAATCAGGTCTGGGACCGGTGGGTCGAGCCGGGTGCCGCACCGGCGCGGGCGACCGTCGAAAGCGCCCAATTGGCCGCGCCCGAGTACAAGATCGAAATAGCGGTGATCGCCGCCCAGCCTTGAGGATGCCGGTCGGTTACCCGCGACGGACCAGCGGAAAATCCGGCGCATCGAACGGCGCACCAGACCCACCGAACGCGAGGTAACGACGATGACCGAAGCATCCAGCGCAAATTTCGAGTTGGCGGTCGTTCTCCCGCTGGGCGTCGTGGCCAATCAACTGTTGCGGACGGAGGCGCACTTGCGGCTTCTGGACATGAAGACATCGGGCTACGCGAATCGGTGCTCAAATGCGCGCTTCGCCGGACCGATCGCATTGAGACTCGAGCAAATCCACGAGACTCTCGACTCGATCAGGGGTCTGGTGGCGGATATTGAGGCCGACGTTCGGCCGGGTTCCGAGGACGCGGCGCGATCCTCAACCGAAGCGGACACTTCGCAGGTCGCGGCGGATGCGGCGTCGGACGACGAGCGCTCGTCGCTCGACGTCGTGCACGTGAAGCATTCGAACCGGAAATCGCAATCCGATTGGGACGACTGACCCCGGCGAGACGGCGCCGGCGCAAGTTCGAGATGCGAGCGTGAAATTGATACACTTGGGGCAGGATTCCAAACCGGAGTAGTCGCATGAAACCGCCAGTCATTTCGATCATGCTCGCGTTTTTTATGGGCACGGCCTTGACCTTCGGGGCGATCGCCGTCGGCACCGAGAAGATCCCCGCTTCGTCGATCCCGGCTGAGTACCTCGTGCAGCCGGCGAGTCTCGCCGCAACCCTGCAGTCGAAGTCGGGTCCGGCGCCCCTCGTCTTGCAGGTCGGTTTCCGCAAGCTCTTCGATGAGGCCCATATCGTCGCCGCGGAGTATGTGGGCGCAGCTGGCGAGAGCGACGGCCTTGCCGCACTGCGGGAGCGTGTCGCCAAGCTTCCCAAGGACTCCGCCATCGTCATCTACTGCGGCTGCTGCCCGTGGAATAAGTGCCCGAATATGGGTGCCGCCTTCGCGGCGCTGCGGGAGCTCGGCTTCCGCAATGTCAAAGCCTTGTATATGGCCAAAGATTTCGGCACCGACTGGATCGACAAGGGCTATCCGGTTAGCAGAGGCGGGTAAGCTGATGCCGCGTCTGCGGCGTGCGCTCGGCGTGGCTGCGATCTGCGCCTGCCTATCGGCGCGGACACTCGCCGCTGGAGGCGCAGCCGAGCCGGCCGGGCGGCCCAACACCATCGCACCGGATTTTACGCGCACCGACCTGTCGGGCCGGCCGCTGCGACTTGACCAATTCAGGGGCAGGGTCGTACTGCTGAATTTCTGGGCGACATGGTGCGGCCCATGCATCGAAGAGATTCCGGTCTTCTCGCGCTGGCAGCGGCAATACGGCGCCGGCGGACTGCAGGTCATCGGCGTATCGATGGATGACGATGAAGCCGCCGTCAAGCGCTTTCTCGCGAAGCATGCTGTTCCCTACCCGATCCTGATGGGGGACGCGAAACTTGGGAAATCATTCGGCGGGATTTATGGACTGCCGCAGAGTTTTCTGATCGATGCGCAGGGCAGGATCGTATCTCGCAAAGTCGGCGAATTGAATCTCGAGGCACTGCGGGCGCAGATCGAAGGCCTGATCGCCATCCACTGAAGCAGCGATCGGACCCAGGCTCCGCGCATTCCATAACACTCATCGGCCGCCGCACGTCAATCCCCGGGGCCCGACGGCAAGACCAGCGGCGCAGTTAAGTCTTGCCGCCTCAGACCAGAGTTGGAGAAAAAATCGGGGGCCCCGACCAAGACGGATCAGGAAACCAGGATCGATAACCGCCCACTGAACAGGGACAGCTCCAAGGTAGCGACGTCGCTCCAATCGGCGCCGGTGATAACATGCATCGCGCCGCAGTCGTGGATAAGCTTGTCCGTGCCATGCGGCTTCAGCGCGGTGTAGCGGCCCGCGGGCGCCGTCAAGGTCTCGGCGTCCACCGGCTCCGCGATTTGCGAGTGCTTCATCTCTCTCCCCTGCTTGAATCTGCGATGAACAATGCAGCAGCAGCCGCACGGATGACATAACCGGTGATTTCAAAGGGATGAGTCCGTTAGGACGGGCCTAACGCTCGAACTTGGTCGACAGAATGATCGACGAGGTGGTGCGCTCGACTCCATCCAGGGCGCCGATGCGGTCGATGACCTGATCCATCTCGGCCACCGAGGCGGTTGCCGCCACCGCGATCAAGTCCACTTCGCCGCTGACTGAGTGCACCACGCGGACCTGCTCTATGGTACGCAGGGCTGCCGACACCGCCCGAGTCTCCTTGGCGCCCACCTTGATCATCACGTGGGCGACCATGCCGCGC
>JBBIUT010000097.1:0-5513 GCA_037440085.1 Gammaproteobacteria bacterium | reverse complement strand
TGGTACGTGACCAGTCGCCGCGACTATCTCGATGAATTGCCGGCAATCGGCGCGGCCTATCGGGCCGTCATGGGACGGCACTATCCGGCGATGTCCGTGGTCGAGGTATCCTCGCTCATCGAGGCGGATGCGAAGGTTGAAATCGAAGCGACCGCCGTACTGCCGGACGGCTGATTCGCGCACCGGAAGCATGTCATGAGCATGTGGAGACCGCCTGAGCGCATTCGCTACGACGCGCAGCCGGGCCGGTGGCCCAGCGCCGCCGAGGCCGAACGCTCGCGGCTGTTCGCACCCGTTCGAGTCGGCGGGCTCCGATTGAGCCAGCGCACCTGGGTTCCCGCCATGGTTCCCTGGCGCGCGAGCGAGGATGGACAGGTCACGCCCAGCGTGCTTGCCTGGTACGAACGATTCGCGCGCGGGCGTCCCGGCGCCATGGTGGTCGAGGCCACCGGCATCCGCGATGTGGCCAGCGGACCCTTGCTGCGGATCGGCGAGGCAAGATTCATCGCCGGGCTTAGCCGGTTGGTCGAGACCGTGCGGCGGGCAAGTGCCGGCGAGACGCGCCTCTTTATCCAGCTCATTGATTTCTTGTCCATTCGCAGGCGGCCCGAAGCGCAGAAATACTTCGAGCGATATTTGGCGATTACCCCGCAGCATCGGCGGGCGCTCGATATGCCGGACGCGACCGATGCCGAGGTGCGTGCGCAGCTCGCGGCGCTCGATTCGAGCGAACTTGCGAATGTGCTCGACGCGCGCGAACTCGAGGCGCTGCGGATGGGTGCCCGCGAGCGCGTCACCGATACCGATCTTGCGCACATAGCGGCCTTGCCGCAGCTGCTTCCGGGCCTGTTTGCCCGTGCCGCGGTTCGTGCCCGCGAAGCCGGGTTCGACGGCGTGGAGTTGCACTATGCGCACGCCTACACCATGGCCTCGTTTCTGTCGGCGACCAATACCCGATCGGACGGCTATGGGGGCGCCCGCGAGCATCGTGTGCGCCTGCCGCTCGAGGTGTTGACCGCCGTGCGCGCGGCTACCGGCGGTGATTTCGTGGTCGGCGCGCGGATTCTGGCGGATGAGTGCATTCCCGGCGGGTCGGCGGTGTCCGACGCAGAATTCTTCGCCGGGGCGCTGGCAGCGCGCGGGATCGATTTTATTTCCTTATCGCGCGGCGGCAAATTCGACGATGCGCAGCAGCCTAAGGTCGGCGAGGCGGCCTATCCCTACACCGGGCCGAGCGGCTACGAGTGCATGCCGAGCTACTACTCGGATGCGGCGGGTCCGTACGGGCGCAACCTCGCCGCCTGTTCGCGCGTTCGCGCCCACGTGCGGGCGGCGGGCCGCCAGACCCCCATCGTCGCAACGGGTGGAATACACAATTTTCAACAGGCGGAGTCGGCGCTGGCCGCAGGCGCGGGCGACATCGTCGGATTCGCGCGCCAGGCGCTTGCGGATCCCGATTGGTTTCTGAAGGTGCGCTCGGGGAGGGGGAATGCGGTGCGGCTCTGCAAGTACACCAACTACTGCGAGGCGCTCGATCAGCGCCACCGGGAGGTGACCTGTGAGCTTTGGGATCGGGAGGGCCTGGATCAGATCGGCGTTGCGCGGTCGGCCGACGGCAAGCGCAGGCTGGTCGCGCCGGATTGGTCGCCTTAGATGACTGCGATTCGAAAGCATTGTGCGCTAAAGTTGCTATCGGCGGCGGCGCCTTAATGCGCGTGCGCCGCGCCATTCGTAGATTGCAGTGCGGAGATTGCAGTGACCCAATATCGCGATAATCCAGGCGCCATCCGTTCGCTGGTGCGCGGCGGCGACGTTCACCGCGATGTCTACCTGAGCCTGGAGTTGTTCGAACTGGAAATGGAGCGCTTGTGGCACCACGCCTGGGTTTATGTGGGCCACGATTCCCAAGTGCCGCAGGCCGGTGATTATTACACTACTGAGATTGCGCGCCAGCCGCTGCTGATGATCAGGGCGCCGGACGGCGAGGTGCGTGTACTGTATAACCGCTGCGCACACAAGGGCGCGAGGATCGTGAGCGCCAACTCGGGCAACTGCCGGGGAGCGCTGCGGTGTCCGTACCACGGATGGACTTACCGGCTGGATGGGACGCTGCGCACCGTGCCGCTCAAGGGCGGCTATGCGGACACCGGCTTTGCCGAATCGCCGGCAGCTCTCGGACTCAGGCCCGTCGCCGCTGTGGCGATCCATCGCGGCTTCGTGTTCGCCCGATTGAGCCGCGCTGGCGCGGAATTTGCCGAGTATTTCGGGGATTCGCTGTCGTCGATCGACAACATGGCGGACCGCTCGCCGGTGGGCCGCCTCGAAGTGGTCGGCGGCACGCTGCGCTACATGCACAACTGCAATTGGAAGATGTTCGTTGAGAATCTCAACGACACCATGCATCCCATGGTGGCGCACGAGTCCTCGGCCGGAACGGCCAGGGATCTATGGAAGGAGCAGCCTGCGGATGCGCCGAAGCCGATGGTCATCGAGCAATTCCTGCCGTTTGTCTCGAACTACGAGTTCTTCGACAAGATGGGGGTCAAGATCTACGAAAACGGCCACAGCTACACGGGCGTGAATTTCTCGATTCATTCGAAGTACTCGAGCATGCCGGAATACGAGGCCCAGATGGATGCGGCCTACGGCGCGGAGCGCGCCCGGGCCATTTTGGGCGAGATCCGCCACAACACGGTCTATTACCCCAGCCTGACGATCAAGGGCGCGATTCAGACCATTCGGGTCGCGCGCCCGATCGCGGTCGACCGAACCCTCATTGAAAGTTCCACGCTCAAGCTGGTGGGGGCGCCCGAGTCGCTGCTCGAGCGCAGCGTGATGTACAACAGGATCATCAATGCGCCGACGTCGGTGGTGGGTCACGATGACCTGCACTGCTATCGCGCCATACAGGAGGGTCTGGCGGCCGAAGGCAACGAATGGGTCAGCCTGCACCGCAATTACTCGAGCCGCGACGAGGAGCGCGGCGTCGCCGGCACCTACAACGGCACCAGCGAGATTTCGGTGCGCGGCCAGTTTAAAGCGTGGCTCGCGGCGATGACCCCGGACGCGGCGCCGCGATGACTGCAATCGCCGAGGACAGCGAATTGATCGCATTCGTCTACGCCGAGGCACGGCTCATCGACGAGAAGCGGTTCGAGGAATGGTACGAGCTGTTCGCCGACGACGGCCGCTATTGGATGCCGCTGACGCATGGGCAGCAGAACGGACGCACCGAGAATTCGCTGTTCTTCGAAGACAAACTGCTGTTGAAGTTGCGCATCGCGCGGCTGCGAAACCCGCATGCCTACTCGCAGGCCAACCCCAGTTGGTGCCAACACGTGCTGCAGACGCCCGCTATCGAAGACCGGGGTGCCGATACCGGGGTCGCGGTGACGCGCACCGCGTTCATGTATGTGGAGAGCCAACAGGAACATCAGGAGGTCTACGCCGGCGTCGCGTGGCATCACCTGAAGCGAGTTGGACGACATCTCTCGATCGTCCTCAAGAAGATCGAGTTGCTCAATTGCGAAGCCGCCCTGCCTTCGCTGCAGCTCTTTCCATGAAACGCGTGGTGTTGACCGGCGCAAGCTCCGGGATCGGGTTGGCGACCGCGCAGGCCTTTCTTGGCGAGGGTTACGAGGTCATCAGCATCGCCCGCCGTCCCTGCCCGTTGCGATCCGAACGGCTGCGCTCGGTCACGGTGGATCTGATGGATGCCGATGCAACTCGCGCGGCGGTGATCGCGCTCGCCGCCGAAGCGCCGGCCACCACAGTGATTCATTGTGCGGGCGCCATCCGGGAAAAACCGATCGAGGAGACCAGCGTTGCGGATCTCGCGGCGCTCGCCAGCCTGCATTTGGCCGCGGCTTTGTCGCTGGTCCAGGCCAATCTACCGGCGATGAAGCAGGCGCATTACGGCCGCATCGTATTGATTTCCAGCCGAGCGGTATTGGGGCTCGCGAAGCGCACCGCGTATTCCTCGACGAAAGCGGGCATGCTGGGCCTTGCACGCACTTGGGCGCTGGAACTCGCTCCCCATGGCGTGACCGTCAACGTGGTCGCACCCGGACCCATCGCCGAGACCGAGATGTTCGAGGAAATCATCCCGCCGGACAGTCCCAAAATGAGCACGGCGGCGCGCCAAATCCCCGCGGGACGCTTTGGCACACCCGCCGATGTGGCGCGCGCGGTCCTGTTTTTCGCGGATGCGAGGGCTTCGTTCGTCACCGGCCAGACGCTGTTCGTCTGCGGCGGAACGTCCGTCGGCAGCATCGTGTATTGAGGAATATCTGGACCCGTTGCGATTTACAGGAAGAACCCAATGACCAACGCACAGAACCCCTTTGTCTGGTACGAACTGATGAGTTCCGATGTCGCCGCCGCGAAGACGTTCTACGGCGCGGTGGTGGGATGGAAGTTTGAGGATGTGCCGGTATCGGGCATGACGTACACGCTACTGAGTGCGGGTGAGCGGCAGATCGGCGGGATGATGGCGATACCGGAGCGCCTGCGCGATGCGGGATTGAAGCCCTGCTGGGCAGCACATGTGGGCGTTGCCGACGTCGATGCTGCGGCGGCCAAGGTGCGGCAGCTGGGAGGCAAGATTCATCGTGAACCCACCGACATTCCCAATGTCGGCCGGTTCACGGCGGTCTCGGACCGGCAGGGTGCGAATCTTCTGATGTTCAAGCCTTCTCAACCCGGCGAGCGCGTTTTTTCGCGCACACCCGGAGACATTGGATGGCACGAATTGCATACCACCGATTGGGCCAATGCGTTCGAGTTCTATAGCGCGATGTTCGGCTGGCGGAAGGGCGATGCCATGGACATGGGGGCGATGGGCACCTATCAGCTGTTCACCATAGGAGATGTGGCGGTCGGCGGAATGTTCAACAGTCCCGCGGCGCAATCTGGGTGTTTCTGGCTCTTCTATTTCAACGTCGAGGACATCGATGCCGCGGCGGGGCGGATCGGCGATATCGGGGGCACGATCATGCACGGTCCGCAACAGGTGCCGGGCGGCGGCTGGATCGTGCAGGCCAGGGATCCGCAGGGCGCCGCATTTGCGCTGCTCGGTTCGCGCATCCCGCGCGGTTAATGGCATGACCTCGTTTGCACCACCCCGCCGACCTGTTAGGATTGCCGCCCCCGCGCGAACGCGCGGGGGTAGGCACGGGGCATGGCGCAGTCTGGTAGCGCATCTGCTTTGGGAGCAGAGGGTCGGGGGTTCGAATCCCTCTGCCCCGACCAAACTCAAAGGGTCCATTCCGGTCACATAGGTGACATTTCATGCCGGGCACATGGGTAACAGTCATCGCCTTCAATGGCAATGTTTTCGCAAAGTCCTATATAATCCGCGCGCATTCCCGACTTCGGTGTGCTTTAAGACCCGAGCACCGTCCTGCGAAATACGTTTGGCGCGATAAGTACTTGTTTTTAAAAGCGCCCGTAGCTCAATCGGATAGAGCACCGGCCTTCTAAGCCGGCGGTTGCAGGTTCGATTCCTGCCGGGC
>JBBIUT010000096.1:0-5796 GCA_037440085.1 Gammaproteobacteria bacterium | reverse complement strand
GCGGGCCGCCATGCGCACGATCTTGGCGAGATTCACCCGGGAGTCGAGCGCACGCCCGAAGGACGGTGCCGAGACTCGCCCCGCCACCTGTTCATCTGCCGCAACCATCAGAATGCCGCCGGGCCGCTCCAGATGGCGCACGGCGCGACGCCAAACATTGCCGTCGATGGTCATGACGGTGAAGCCTTGTCGCCCGCGCTGCGCGGCGGCGATGTGCGCTTGAACACGATTGCGGGGCAGGGGATTGGCCAAAGCGGCCAAACGGCCGGGCGCTCGATCGACGATCTGGCTGGTGATGGTTTCCCAATTGCCCAAATGCGCGAAGGCAACGATGACCGGCCGCCCGTCGGCGAGCACCGCATCAAGAGTTTCCGGGTCTCCGACGGTCGCCCGCCGCTCGCGGACGATTTTGTCGAGTACGCAAAATTCCGCATAAACCCGGCCGACATTGGCCCACAGCCGGGTCTGCGCTGCTTCGAGCATGCGGGGGTCTCGCGCGAAATCGGGGCGCAGATGCTGGATGGCCGCAGCTGCGCGGACGGCAGCCTCGGGATGCGTGCGGCGGCCCAGAATCTGGCCCAAGCGGGCGCCGATGCGCGATACCAGCGGGACCGGCAGCGAGCGCATCACCCGATAGAGACTGATGTCTCGCAATTCGGCCAAACTCATCCCGGATATCGGGCCGGGATCGGCGAAGTGAGGTACGGCAGCCATGTGGGCAAACACTAACACGGACTCGCGGATCGGATCACACGCCGCCGGCACGCACGCGCCCGGCTTCGGGCGGCCTTGAGGGGCGAGGGGCCTTTCTGTACCCTGCACGCTCGAATCGCCAAGCCGAAGGCTGCACGGATGGCCTTAACACGACTCAACGCAAGCGTTCTGGGCCCGCTCGAGAGGCCGGCGCTCGCATGGATGGCGGCGCGGATGCCGCGGTGGATCCTGCCGGATCACCTCACCGCTTTTGGTGTCGCCGGCGCACTGCTGACGGCGACGGGGTACATATTAAGCAATGGGTCATTACATTGGCTGTGGCTCGCCTGTCTGGGCCTCGTGATCAACTGGATCGGCGACTCTTCCGACGGAACGCTGGCGCGGCATCGGCATATCGAGCGGCCGCGTTACGGGTTTTTCGTGGACAGCACCAGCGACCTGTTTTCCCATAGCATGATTCTGCTCTCGGTCGGCCTGTCGCCGTGCGCCCACTTCGCGGTGGCCTGCCTGGGTCTGATCGCTTTCTTGATCGGCTTCTCCTACACGCTGATCGGCGCCCACACGCGCGGCACCATGCGCATCACCTATGGTGGGTTTGGTCCCACGGAAATACGGGCGCTTCTCTTGGTTGGCAACCTGCTTGTCCTTGCCTTCGGCATCTTCTACCTGCATCCGCGGATTGCACTACTTGAGCGGTTCGGTCCAATCACGACCTATGACATCGGGATCTCGATCCTGGCCCTGATTGCGGTGGGGCTGATTCCCGCGCTGGCCGTTCGCGAGGGCCGCACCCTGTCGGTCGAGGACCCGCGGCCGGGCCGCGCGCGTCCGGACCGCGCATCTAGGTAAGCATTGCGGCCGCGCACTCGAGCTTTCGCGGCTACGGACTCGGCCCCAGCCCCGGTGTTGTTGGATATTTCGCGCTTGATCGGGCGCGCGCATCGAAGGAGTCCGAGCGGCATCGACCGTGTCGAACTCGCCTACGCTCAGCACTTTCTGGCCGCGGACGCAAGCCGGCCCGCATACGCCGTGGTTCACTTGTTCGGATGGCTGTTCGGGGTCAACCCCTTGGGCGCACGACGGTTCATAGAGAGGCTCACCGCTCGCTGGCAAGGCGGCGCATTGGCTGGCGGGAGCCGGGCATTCGGCCTGTTTGCCCAGTACGCCACGCTGTTGTCGGGCCACTGGAGCGCCGGCTTTCAGCTGCGGCGGCGATTGAAGAAGCATGACGAGCCGCCGATCTTTCTCGTCGTATCTCACCACCATCTCTCGCGCGAACGCACGATACGCCGCATCAGGCGTTCTTTCGGCGCACGTTGTGTGTGCTTCCTGCACGATCTCATTCCGATTGATTACCCGGAATACTTCCATCCCGGTAAGGAGCAGGAGCACCGGCGGGTCACTGAGACGATCACCCGGTGCTTCGACGCCGTGATCGTCAACTCCCAGGCGACCGCCGATTCGTTCCGACATTTCCTATCGGCCCAACCTGTGTCGTCTGCGCCTGAACGAATAATTCCGGCGGCTCACATCCACGTCGCGCCGCCCGGCGTGGCCCCCTTTCCGCGCCCGGCTCGCACGCCCGACGTGCCGCATTCAGTGCCATACTTCATCGTGCTGGGAACGATCGAACCGAGAAAGAACCACATGCTGCTGCTCAATCTATGGGGTCGGCTGGCAACCACCATGACGAATCCGCCGCGATTGCTCGTGATCGGCGCGCGCGGCTGGGAGAACGAACAAGTCGTCGACATGCTCGAGCGTTCGCACCGTCTGCACGGCCTCGTCGAAGAGCACAACCGCTTGGACGACTTAGGCGTCGGCGCGTTGCTCACCCAGGCCCGAGCCGTGCTGGTGCCGTCTTTCGTCGAGGGCTTTGGCTTGCCGCTGGCCGAAGCGCTCGCCTCGGGTGTGCCGGTGATCTGCAGCGATATCCCGGAATTTCGCGAGATCGGCCGCAACGTGCCAGACTATGCCGACCCGCTCGACCTGATGGCATGGCAGGATCAAGTGGTCGATTATTCGCGGCCCGGGTCCGCCCGGAGGGCCGCGCAAATGCAGCGCCTGGGGCACTGGCAATCGCCAACGTGGCCGGCTCACTTCGAGATTGTTGAGCGCGCGCTCGACCAGGCCGCCTCGTCGACCCGCGTTTCACCATGATCAGCGCCGACGCATCGCTCAAGGTCCTGCTCGAGATGCGACCGGCGCTCGCGGGGCATGCGGGCATTCCGCAGGAGACCCGCTTGTTGTTTCGCGGTCTTTGCTTGCTGGACAACGTTCGCATCGAAGGTTTGTTGCAAAGCAGTGAGCGCCTGCTGGCGCCCGGTTTGCCGCCGGGCGGGAAGGGGTGGGCGGGACCCTTATCGACGGACCAGCAATTGAACCGCCTCGGGCGGCTCGTGATCACGCTCGAGCAAGGGACCTGGCAGGGGTACCTGAACGCCGTCGCGCATACGATCGGCATGGCCTTCTGGAATGCGCTCGGCGGCAGGCAGAGGCTCGGGCGTTTCGACGCACAGCACTTCAGGGATTATATTTGGCGCCGGTTCTTCGCGCGCACGCTGCCGCCCGCGGACTTCGATCTCGTCACCCGTGCCGGGTTCAGGATTGCGAGGATCCCGTGGAGTGCGATGCATCTCTGTGCGCTGTTTACCCGCCACTTCGGTCCTCCCATGTATCCGCGGCTCGACACGTCCGACTTCGACATGATGATCGCCGAAACGCCCTACCCGGCGACGGTATCGCGGCGGACGACATTGGTGATCCGCTACCATGACGCCATCCCGCTGTTGATGCCGCATACGATTTCTGATCGCAGCTACCACCAGGCCTCGCATTATCGGGCGCTGCGCCACAATGTGAGCCACGGCGCCTGGTTCGTCTGCGTCTCCGACGCCACCCGCGGCGATCTGCTGTCGATTTTTCCGCAGGCCGAGTCGCGCTCGCTGACGATTCACAACATGGTCTCGCACGATTATTTCGACGAAGACTCCGGCGCGCATCGCGTCCGGGAGGTCATCAAGACCCGGCTGAATGCCAAAATCGAGCCGCCCCTTGATCGCTATTTCAAGCGCCGGCTGTTCGCGGACGACGCAGAGCCCGAACCGCTTCAATACCTGCTGGTCGTCGCGACCATCGAACCGCGCAAGAATCATCTGACGCTGCTATCCGCCTGGGAAAGGCTGCGCGTCGAGATCTTCCCCGCACTCAAGCTGCTCGTGGTCGGCGAGACCGGATGGCATCATGAACCCATCGTGCGGAAACTCCGCCCGTGGATGGAGCGCGGGGATGTTTATTTACTGGAGGACGTGCCGTCGCCGGACCTGCGGCTGCTCTACAAGCATGCACGCGCGACCGTCTGCCCGAGCTTCGGCGAGGGATTCGATTTGCCCGGAGTGGAGGCGATGAAGTCGGGCGGCGCCGTGGTCGCCTCCGATATCGCCGTTCATCGGGAAATCTATGCGGACGCGGCAGAGTATTGCAATCCCTATTCGAGTCAAGATCTCGCGCGCGCCATCCGGGATGTCATAGACCCCGCGCGCCCCGCGCGCCGCGACGAGCTCGTGGCGAAGGGCGCCATCGTCTCGCAGCGCTACGCCTGCGAATCGATTCTGCCGCAGTGGCAGGCGTTTCTGACGTCACGCTTGCAATTGACCTAACCGGAACTATTCATGAACGAAAGGTATTCTCGTGGACGAAGGGCGCTTTCCCTTAATTCATGAATAGTTCCGGCTAACCCGTGCAGCGCATTTTCATCACCGGCGCGAGCTCGGGAATCGGTCTGCTGACGGCCCGCGAGCTGTGCGGGCGTGGCCATGAGGTCTGGGGCACCAGCCGCACGCTGGCAAGTCTCCCGGTGATCGAGCGCTTCCATCCCATCGTCCTCGACTTGAATGACCCGGATTCCATCACGGGCGGCTTCGACAAGGCGCTCGCCGAGGCCGGTCACTTCGATATGCTGGTCAACAATGCGGGAGCCGGCGTCTTCGGACCGCTCGAGGGTTTTTCCGATCAGGAATTCAACGCCCAGCTCGACACCCTGCTGCGGGGGCCGCTGCAGCTGATCCGCCTTGCGCTGCCGGGCATGCGGGCGCGCCGAGCCGGGCTTCTGGTCAATGTCTCGTCGCTCGCCGCCGAATTTCCGCTGCCTTTCATGGCGCCTTACAGCCTGTGCAAGGCGGCTTTGAGCGCCATGAGCGAAGGCCTGGCCTTGGAGCTGGCCCGCACCGGCATTCGCGTCGTCGACCTGCGGCCCGGCGACTTTGCCACCCGGTTTCATGCGTCCACGCGCCGTATCGGCGGGGAACTCGCGCACGCCTATTCGCCCAATCTGGAACGCGCCTGGGCTGCGATCGAGCGCAATATGAACCGTGCGCCGGATCCGAAAAAAGTGGCGGACACGCTGGTGAGAATCATCGAGGGAGATATCCGCCGCCCCGTGGTCGCGGTCGGCGATATCTTCCAGGCCCGCATTGCGCCCTTGCTGACCCGCCTCGTGCCGCGCGCCTGGGTGCAGTGGGGACTGCTCGCCTATTACGGACTGAAGCGTCGACCCTAGCTAAAGCCCCTCATTGCGCATGGCTGCGAAAGCGTCATCGGCCATGCCGAGCGTGGCGCTGATATCCTCGGGCGTGTGCGCCGCGCATAGGAACCAATTATGGTGCGGATGAAAAAACGCGCCGCGCCGCGCCACCTCGGCGCAGAAATATTGCTGCCGGCGCGAGCTCGGATCGTCGATGAAGCAGAGAAACGGCACTGCTGGAGGCCCGGAGGCGAGCATCGCATAGCCGTGTTTCGCGCCGGCCTTGAGCAAACCCTGCATCAGCATTTCCCCGGTCCGGCGCAGGGTCGAAACGATCCCCTGCTGATCGAGAGTCTGCAAGCACGCCAAGGCTGCCGCCATCGCGGGCGGGCTGTTCCAATAACTGCCGGTCAAAAAAACCCGGCTGGCGGCGACGCGCAGCTCCTTGCGCCCGAGCGCGGCGGACAGGGCGTGGCCATTGGCGATCGCCTTGCAGAAACAGATCAGATCGGGCTCGAAGCCGAAGCAGGCGTGCGAGCCCCGCAGATCGAGGCGGAAGC
>JBBIUT010000095.1:0-5877 GCA_037440085.1 Gammaproteobacteria bacterium | reverse complement strand
TTGATCACCAGTGCGCCGACGGTCATCTACGAGGTCCTGCTGACGGACGGCTCCGTGGTCAATGTCGACAACCCGACCAAATTGCCGCCTCAGGACAGGATCGCGGAACTGCGCGAGCCGATCATCACCGCCAATATCTTGGTGCCGCCCGATCACGTCGGTGCGGTGCTCACGCTGTGCAGCGAAAAGCGCGGGGTGCAAAAGAAGATGCTGTTCCTGGGCAGCCAGGTGTCGCTGCAATATGAATTGCCGCTCGCCGAGGTGGTGCTCGATTTCTTCGACCGGCTCAAGTCGGCGAGCCGCGGTTACGCCTCCTTCGACTACGAATTCAGCCATTTCCAGACGGCGCCGCTGGTCAAGCTCGATGTCCTGATAAACGGCGATCCGGTCGACGCGCTGTCGCTCATAGTGCATCGGGATAACTCCTACAATCGCGGGCGCGAATTGGTCGACAAGATGCAACAGCTGATCCCGCGCCAGATGTTCGAGGTCGCGGTGCAGGCGGCGATCGGCAGCCACATCATCGCGCGCGCCAGCGTCAAGGCAATGCGCAAGAACGTCCTCGCCAAATGCTACGGCGGCGACATCACGCGCAAACGCAAGCTCCTCGAAAAGCAGAAGGCCGGCAAGAAGCGCATGAAGCAAGTCGGCCAGGTCGAGATACCGCAAGAGGCGTTTCTGGCGGTATTGCAAGTCGGCAAGAAAGGCACTTGACTCATGACGCGCAAACCTTGGGAATTGCAAACATTGGGGGTCCTTTGTGACTGACGGCGACAGCCTATTCATCGGCCTTTTGTGCGTAAGCCTGGCCTGCGTGCTGGTTATTGTGATCGACGGCTGGTTCCTGCGGCCGCAGCGCGATCCGGGCGCGACCGGCGAGAACGAGCCGCTGCTGCCGCGGCTGGCGGGCTACGCTCTGGTGGTCCTCGCGCTGGCGATGCTATGGCGGCTATTTCGCTACGAGGCGGTCGACTTCAGTTTCATGCTGGTCGTGGTGGGCGCCCTGGCCGGCGCCGTTTGGGGCTTGGACAAGGCATTCTTCGCGGGCCGCCGGCTGCGGGCGGCCGCCGCGGCCGGAACGCCGGCGGAGCGGGTGCGCGAACCGGTCGCCGTGGAATATGCGCGCTCCTTTTTCCCGGTCATTTTCCTGGTATTGGTGATTCGCTCATTTCTCTTCGAGCCGTTCCGCATCCCCTCCGATTCGATGATGCCGACCCTGTTCGACGGGGATTTCATCTTCGTCAGCAAGTACGCCTACGGGCTGCGCCTGCCGGTGCTCAACACCCTGCTGGTTCCGACCGGTACTCCGCAACGCGGCGATGTGATCGTATTCCGGCTGCCGCCGAATCCGAAGATCAACTACATCAAGCGCTTGGTTGGATTGCCGGGCGACCGGATCAGAGTCGACGAGAACAACCTGCTGTACGTGAACGGCGTGCTCATGCCGCAGCAGCCCGGCCCGATTTACACCGGGCCGAAGCAGAACATGTGGAATTACGCGGGGGTACCCACCGCCCACGAGCAACTCGGAGCCAAGCGCCACCTCATCATGTTTGCCAAGGGCGGCGTGACGGCCGGCGAATGGGTGGTTCCCGCCGGCCATTATTTCTTCATGGGGGACAATCGCAATAACAGCAAGGACAGCCGCTGGCAGGACGATCCGGATGCGCCGGGCTTCGTGCCGGTGCAGAATCTGGTCGGTAAGGCGGTGCGGATTTGGCTTAATCTTGATACTCGTGACGGACCTCTCTGGAAACGGATCGGCGATGCGATTCAATAAGGGGGCCAATCGGGAGGACTCTATGCGGCGGAATCAACAGGGCATGACATTCATCGGGTTACTCTGCATCCTGGCGTTGGTCGGCCTGATCGGATACGCGGGAATTCGCTTGTCCACGGTGTATCTAAATTACATGAAGGTCGCGCGTACCCTGGATGCAACGGCCGCGGAATTCAAGAGCGAGAACCCCGATCCGGCGGCGATCCGCCGCTCGTTGGATAGGCACTGGCAAATCGAGGATATAACAGGCATCGACGTCAAGGACGTCGAAATCGTCAAGGACGAAGGAACGGTCACGCTGCATGCGGTCTACGATGATTCGGTGCCGTACATCGCCAACGTGTCGCTTTCGGTGCACTTCGACAAAACCGCGAAGGTGCAGTGAATCATAAGCGCAAGTCGGGCGGGCTCACGGAATCGGACGATCTCGCAAATTCGGACGAACTCCTGATTTGGGCCGAGCGCCGGTTTGGTTATGCCTTCCGCCGGCCCGCGCTCTGTCATGCCGCCCTGACTCACCGCAGCGCCGGCAATGAACACAATGAGCGGCTGGAATTTCTCGGTGATTCGATTCTCAATTGCTGCGTGGCTCGGTTGCTATACGATGCGCATCCGCAAGCAGACGAGGGCGCCTTGTCGCGGTTGCGGGCCACATTGGTGAGCGGTGATACGCTGGCCCAGATCGCCGCCGAGCTGGACCTCGGCGAGCACCTGCGGCTTGGGCCCGGTGAATTGAAATCCGGCGGATTTCGCCGGGCTTCGATCTTGGCGGACGCGTTGGAGGCGATATTGGGCGCGATTTTCCTGGATGCCGGATTCGATGCGGCGGCGGCGGTCGTCAAACGCGTCATAGGCGCGCGCATGTCGGATTTGCCGGCGGCCGAGACCCTGAAGGATGCGAAAACCCGTTTGCAGGAATCGCTGCAGGCGCGCGGAATCGCGCTTCCGGTCTACACGCTGACCGCCGTGGCGGGCGAACCGCATGCCCAATCCTTCAGCGTCACGTGTGAAGTGCCCTCGTTCGGTCTGGTCGCGGTGGGCGAGGCGGGCAGCCGGCGCCGGGCCGAACAATTGGCGGCCCGCAAACTGTTGGACCTGTTGCCGCCGGAAATGCACGGCTCCCGGATAGGCCAATGACCGCGAACGACTCTGCATTTCGCGCGGGCATGGTGGCCATCGTCGGCCGGCCCAACGTCGGCAAATCGACGCTGGTGAACGCGCTGGTCGGCCGCAAGGTGAGCATCGTCACCGCCAAACCGCAAACCACCAGGCACCGGATCCTCGGTGTGGTCAATCGGCCGGAAGCCCAGCTGGTGTTGGTCGACACGCCGGGACTGCACGAGTCCGCGCGCAGAGTGATGAATCAATACATGAATCGCGTCGCGATTTCATCCTCCCAGGACGCGGATGTCATCTTATTCGTGGTCGAAGCCATGCGCTTCACCGAAGAGGATGTCTGGGTGTGGGAGCGGGTGCGCGGCCTGAAGCAGCCGCTATTCCTGGTGGTGAACAAAATGGATCGGGTCCATCCGAAGGACCAATTACTGCCGTTTCTCGAGGACATGACCCAGCGCATTCCCGCCTCGGGCGTGGTGCCGATTTCGGCCTTGGACGGCGACAACCTGCAGCGATTGGTCGATTTGGTCGGGTCCCGGCTGCCGGTGGCGCCGCCGCTGTTCGCCCCCGACGTGCTCACCGATCGCGACGAACCGTTTCACGCCGCGGAAATCGTCCGCGAGAAGCTGACGCTGAAACTGCGCGAAGAGCTGCCGTACGGAATCAACGTACAAATCGAGCGTTTCGTGGAAGAGGAGGGGCGCATCGTGATTCACGCGGTGATCTGGGTGGAGCGCGCGGGACAAAAGGCCATCGTGATCGGACAGGGCGGCGAACGGCTCAAGGAAGTCGGTCGGTTGGCCCGAATCGAGCTCAATGATTTGTGGCAGCGCCCGGTGCATCTGGAGCTGTGGGTCAAGGTCAAGGAAAATTGGGCGGACAGCGAAATGGCATTGCGCCAGTTCGGGTACGACACCCTGTGAACGGCCCGGGCCGGCCGTCCGGGCGGCGAGTCTGGCTGGCGCCGGCGTATGTCTTGCATCAATTCGCCTACCGCGACACCAGCCGTATCGTCGAGGTGTTCACCGGCGATCACGGGCGGCTCACCTTGTTCGCACGCGGCGCCAATGGCCCGAAATCCAGCCTGCGGGGCGTGTTGCGGCCGTTTCAACGATTGCTCGTCTCTTGGGCCGGCAAAACCGAGGCGTGCCAGCTGGTGACGGCGGAGATCGATGGAAACCTCACGCGCCTGGGTAAGGACCGGTTGATGAGCGGCTTTTACCTGAACGAGCTGCTGCTCAAGCTGACCGAGCGCTGCGATCCGCATCCGGAGATCTTCGACTCGTATGCGTCGTGCGTGGAGGCGTTGTGCGGCGGGCAGCCCGAGGAGCCAAGTCTGCGCCGCTTCGAGAAGCGCTTGCTGGGTGATTTGGGATATGGATTGGAGTTGTCGCGCACGGACGAGGGCCGGCCGGTCGAGGCGGATCGATACTACCGATATGCCGCGGAGCGCGGTCCGCGGCCTTGTGTGGCCGAGGAGCCCGGCGCCGTTTACGGCAGATCCTTGGCCGATCTGCAGGCTGAAACATTCAGCGATGAGCGTTCCTTGCGCGATGCCAAGCGCGTATTGCGCGCGGCGCTCGATGCCTGCCTCGGCGGCCGGGAGTTGAAGTCGCGGCAGGTCATGCTGGCAATGCGGCGGCGCGATACCGCGAGCCCACGGGAGCGGCCGTGATCTCGCGGCGGCCGGAATCCGCCGGCATTGCGTTGGGCGTGAACATCGATCATGTGGCGACGCTGCGCCAAGCGCGGCGCGTTCAATACCCGGATCCAATACATGCCGCGCTGCTCGCCGAACAATCCGGCGCGGACAGCATCACGCTGCACCTGCGCGAGGATCGTCGCCACATCCAGGACCGCGATGTAATCCTCATGCGCCAGGTGCTCGAGACCCGTATGAATCTGGAGATGGCGCTGACCGAGGAGATGATCCGGATTGCGCGTGAAGTGAAGCCGCAGGATTGCTGCCTGGTGCCGGAATCGCGCCACGAGGTGACCACCGAAGGCGGTCTCGACGTCGTCGCGCAACTGTCGCGGGTCGGCGATGCCTGTAAAGCGCTCGGCGCATCGGGAATCCGCGTGTCCCTGTTCATCGATCCTGATGCGTCCCAGGTCGAGGCGGCGCAGCGCGCGGGCGCGCCGGTGGTCGAATTGCACACCGGGGCGTATGCCGACGCCGCCGGCGCTCGTCGGGCAATCGAGTTCGAAAGGGTGCGCTCAGCCGCGCAGCATGCCGCGTCACTCGGCCTGACGGTCAATGCGGGTCACGGCCTCAACTATCACAACGTTCAGCCCATCGCGGCGATTCGGGAAATCGTGGAGTTGAACATCGGTCATTCGATCGTGGCGCGCGCCGTATTCGACGGCCTTGCCAAGGCCGTGCGCGACATGAAAGAGTTGATGCGCGCGGCGCGATGATCTACGGCATCGGCATCGACGTGCTCAAGGTGGACCGCGTCGAGCGTGTGTTCAAGAGGCACGGTGAACGGTTCGTTTCCCACCTATTGATGCCGGAAGAGCGCGCGCAGCTCGAGCGCACGGCGCGCCCAGTCCGATTTCTCGCAATGCGGTTTGCCGCCAAAGAAGCCATAGTCAAAGGGATGGGCACCGGATTTTCGCACGGCGTGTGGATCCGCGACGTCGGCATCGTGCAGAACTCCTGGGGCAGGCCGGAAGTGGTGTATTCGGCGCGCGGCGCCAAGGTTCGCGACGGTCTCGGCATCGGCGAGGGGCACGTCACGCTGAGCGATGAGGCGGGCTTGGTGGTGGCGGTCGCGGTGCTGATGCGCCGCCCCGCGGGCGCGGCGGCGTGACCGGGGCGCCGTGAATACGCTGGTTTTCGACATTGAGACCGTGCCCGATACCGAGCTTGGGCGGCGCCTTTACGAGTTGAAGGACCTGTCGGATGAACAGGTGGGGCAAATCATGTTCACCAAGCGCCGCCAGGAAGCCGGCAGTGAATTCCTGTCGCACGAGCAGCA
>JBBIUT010000094.1:0-6210 GCA_037440085.1 Gammaproteobacteria bacterium | reverse complement strand
TGCGGCGGGCTTGACCGACCCTAAATGGCGCGCTCCAAATCACGCCGCCGGCGCCGGCTGCTTCTCGTCGCGGGTGGGCTATGCGCGCTGATCGCCGTCATCGCCGCGGTCGCCGGGTGGGTCGTGCACCTCGATCGAGTCGTGACCCGCGAGTTCCGCGGCCGCCTATGGTCCGTGCCGGCGCGGGTCTACGCCGAGCCGATCGATCTGTATGTCGGGGCCCCGATGGGAGCCGAGGACCTGGAACTGGAGCTGCGGCGCCTGCACTACCGCAGCGGCGATCCCGCGGCCGGGCCGGGCGTGTACCGCCGGCATGGCGGCGGCTTCGATCTTCATGCGCGCCGCGTGCGCTTCGTGGATGAGCTGCGCGAGCCCGAGCTGGTGTCGATCCGCGCCGGCAGCGACTCGATCACCGACTTGAAATCTGCGGATGGACGGGAGCTGCCGGTGTTCCGCCTCGATCCGCTCCTGGTGGGGAGCGTGTTTCCCGTCCATGGCGAGGATCGCATCGTGCTCGCGCCGGCGGACGTGCCGCCGCTGCTGCGCTCGGCGATCAAGTGGGTCGAGGACCGGCGTTTCGACGAGCACCACGGCGTCGACCCGTTGGGCATCTTGCGCGCTGTGTGGGCCAACCTGCGGGCCGGTCATGTGGTTCAAGGCGGCAGCACCCTGACCCAGCAGCTGGTCAAGAATTACTTCCTGTCGGACGAACAGACCCTCGGCCGCAAGGCCACCGAGGCGGTGATGGCGCTGCGGCTCGAGGCGCACTTTTCCAAGGAGGATATTCTGGTCGCCTACCTGAACGAAGTGTATCTCGGCCAGGACGGCGCGCGCGCGGTCCACGGCTTCGGGCTCGGCAGCGAATACTACTTCGCCAAGCCGCTGGCCGAACTCGATGCCGGTGAACTTGCGCTGCTGATCGGGCTGGTGAAGGGGCCGTCCTACTACGATCCGCGCAAGCATCCCGACCGCGCACGCGCGCGCCGCAACGTGGTACTGCAGGAACTCGCGGACGCCAAGTTGATCGACGCGGCGGCCGCGAAGCGCGCGGCCGCGGAGCCTCTCGGCCTCAAGCCGCCGGGCGGCAGCTACGTGCCGGCCTATCTCGATCTCGTGCGCCGGCACTTGAAGCGCGACTACGCCGAGGCGGATCTCGCCGCCGCAGGGCTCGCCGTGTACACGACCCTCGACCCGCGCGCGCAGGCCGCGGCCGAGCGGTCGCTGGCGCGGCACTTGAATCGCCTCGATGCGGCGAGCCGCGTGCGCGATGCGCACCTCGAAGGTGCCGTGATCGTCGCCGAGCCCAACAGCGGCGACGTGGTCGCCGTGGTCGGCGGGCGCGAGGTGGGCGCCGACGGCTTCAATCGCGCGCTCGACGCGCACCGGCCGATCGGCTCGCTGGTGAAGCCCGCGGTGTACTTGGCGGCACTCGAGACCGGCCGCTACAACGCCGCCACCATGCTCCTGGACGCGCCGATCGAGGTCAAGCTCGGCGACGGCAGCATCTGGGCGCCGCAGAATTTCACGCACGAGACCTATGGCCAGGTGCCCATGGCGCGCGCGCTCGCGGAGTCGATGAACCTCGCGACCGTGCGCCTCGGGCTCGACGTCGGCCTGCCACGCATCGCCGACACGCTGCAGCACCTCGGGCTCGAGAAGCGCCCCATCCTCAATCCCTCGCTGCTGCTGGGTGCGGTGGAGATGACGCCGCTCGAGGTGGTGGGGGTCTACACGGCGCTCGCCAACGGCGGCTTTCAGGCGCGGCTGCGTGCGGTGCGCGCGGTGCTCGACGAGCACGGTCAGCCGCTCAAGAGCTTCAAGGTGCAGGTCGAGACCGCGGCGGCGCCGTCCGCGGTGTACCAGCTCGACCGGATGCTGACGCTGGTCACCACGCGCGGCACCGGCCGCGGCGCATCCGCACGCCTTCCGCCGGGAATGGTCGTCGCCGGCAAGACCGGCACCTCCTCCGACACCCGCGACAGCTGGTTCGCCGGATTCACCGGGAGCTACCTGGCGGTGGTGTGGGTCGGCTACGACGACAATCGCGTCACCGGGCTCACCGGCGCCGCCGGCGCCTTGCCGATCTGGACGGACACGCTCGCGAGCTTGAAGTCCGCGTCATTTCAGCCGGTGGCGCCGGAGCTCACCGAGGATCGCTGGATCGGATTCGGGGACGGACTGGAGACGACGCCGGCCTGCAGCCAAGATGCGGTCGTCATCGCAGTGCCCAAGGGCACCGTGCTGCCGGCGAAGCCCGGCTGCGGCCCCTCGCCAACCGGCACGCTGGGTGACAAGATCGAGTCATGGGTCAAAAAGATCATTCACTGAGAACTCGCGCAGCCCTGGTCGCCGCTGCGGTTGTGCTCGGCGCTTGCGCTTCACGGCCTCCGGCTGAGCCGTCGATGCAGCCGCTGCCTCAACCGCCGCCCGTGCAGCCGGCGGCGCCGCCTGCGCCGGCACCGCTGGCGCCTCGCCCCCCCGAGCCGCCGCCCCGCGAGATTCATCTCTCGCCCGCCACCCGCTCGCTCGTCACGCAGGCGCAAGCCCAGGCCGCGCACGGGGATCTGCCGGCCGCCTCCTCGACGCTCGATCGGGCGCTGCGCATCGAACCGAATAACGCCTTGATCTGGATTGAACTCGGTCGTCTGCGGCTCACGGAGAGCGATGCGCACCAGGCGGAGGTCTGCGGCCGCAAGGCACTCGCGCTCGCGAGCGGCGATCGCGGCACGCAGAAGCAAGCCGGTCAGCTGCTGGTTGATGCCTTGCGCGCCCAGGGGCGCAATCAAGAGGCCCGTGAGGTCGAGAGCCAGCCCTTCATGCGCTGACCCGTTATGGTTTGACGGGCGCAGGCGCCTCTTCAAAGCACGGCGGCCGGCGGCCGTTGATCAAATCGTCGAACAGCCCAGTCCAGCGCGGCAACAGCACCTTTTTCAAATCGTAATGTTTGACCGCCGTCCTGCGAGCCGCGCTGCGCAAGGCCTGCATCTTCTCCGGCTGCGCAAGCGCCGACTCGATGCGGTTGGCGAGCGCCTTGGGCGAAAAGAAATCGACCGTCAATCCGTTGACGCCATCGCGCAGCACCTCGAGCACCGGCGGGGTCCGCGAACCCACGATGAGGCAGCCGCACGCCATCGCTTCGATGAACGACCAGGACAGCACGAACGGGTAGGTCAAATACACGTGAACCGAGGAGACCTGCAGCAAGTTCAGGTAATCGTGATACTCGAGCATGCCGACGAAATGCACGCGCGTGAGATCGAATTTGGCGCCGAGCTCCTGCAGCATCATTTTTCTGAACGTGGAGCGCGGCGGCGGCGGCGTGCCGTAACTCACGCCATCGCCGCCGACGATCACGATCTCGGCGCGCTTGCGCCGGCGCAGCAACTGGGGCAGCGCGCGCATGAAGGTGTGAAAACCGCGATAGGGCTCGAGGTTGCGCGACACATAGGTGACCACTTCGTCGCCGCGGGTCAGTACCCGTTCCGATCCGGGCACTTTGAACTGGGCAGCCCGATTGGGGCGGGCGATGTCGGTATCGACCCCCTCATGAAGGGCGCTGATCCGGGCCCGCATCTCGGGCGGATAGAGGCTCCGTTGCCAGCGCGTGGCGGAGTGGCCCCAGTCGGCGCCCTCGAAGGCCAGGAGATTGGTGGCGTTGCGCACGCGAAGACGCGAGGGGTCTTGGAAGACCGACACGAATTCGGGATCGAAGCCCACGTCCGCGCCGCTCGAGTGATAGTAGAACTCGAAATTGGCCAGGAGCGGCACCTCCGGAAACACGTCCTTGACGAACATGGTTTCGCCCCAGCCGCTGTGACCGACGATCAGATCGGGGCGAAATCCCTGGCTGCGCAGATCCCGGCACTTGTCGGCCACCGCGGCGGCGGCATAGATCGCACGGTCGATTTCGACCGAATACGCATGGCAGTTGATGTTCCCGCGCTGGTCTTTGGGATAGGTGATCTTATGAACGCCCGTCATGGCGTTGGCGTTCGGTTGAGTAATGTAGTGGAGCTGATTGCCGGGTTGGCTCGCCAGGTGCCTCAAAAGGTGCAGGTACTGCGCCGGGAAGTTCTGATGTATGAACAAATAGTTCATCGCTCGGCTGCCGCCTCGCTGCCCGGCTCAAGCGAACCACGACCTGCATGCGCCAGGAGGGGTTGGCTTGGCGGCCGGCTCACGAAAAGCAAAAGTTTAGGAGCGCTGCGTAGAGCGCGTGCCGCGGTCGGGTTTGCCGGCGCCCGACTTGACCGGGGTGGCGGCTTTCGGCGCGCCGCGTGATTCTTTGGCTGCTCCGTTGACGGGCGCGGCTTCGGCGTCGCGATATCGGCCAAACGAGGGTGACTTGGTGCCACGGCCCGGCGGCTCGCCCTTGGCCGGCGCCGCGGCCGCTTTTGCTGAAATGGCGGCCGTTTTCTGACGTCTGACGATGCGGATCTGAATGCCCTCGAGCGGATCGTTCGCCACCGTCGATCGGCAGGGAGCCCCGTTTCGCAGCGGCCCCACGGTAACACCCGACCGATAGTAGCCGGAATATTCGCAGTCGTAAGCGGCGGTGGCCGCGCCCGGCTTCAGCCGCATCGCAAATCCCACCAAAGGCACCGACATGCCTTTGGTGCCGCAGATCTGATCGTCGCTCAACCACGGGGTTTCAAAACCGGTGCCGGTGAGTCCCTTGTACTCGATGTCGGCCGCGGTGAGGTTCTTGAGCGGCTGGACCGAAAACGATTCGATCCAAAGCCCGGGAGCCACGCGTCCCGCCCACGGCGCATCGGCAAAGTTCACATCGCCCCGCGAACGGATGTGGGTTTTGATCTGAAGCGGCACGGCGAGAGAGTCGCCCTCGGGTGCAGCGGCCGATGCCGCCGTCGGCGCGGCGGCTTCAGCAGCCGCAGCGGCCAATTTGACGGGTCGGTCCGCGGATTCGGTTGGCGCCGCGGCCTGCGCGCGAGCTTCCAGCCGTTCCACCGCGATCGACAGGACTTCCCCAATCGAGGAGCGAACCGAGGTCAGAATCAGGGTGGCACCGGCGCTGACTTTGGCGACGAGTACGTCGCCTTGCGCGAATAGCCACGTCCCGTCGGTGCCCGGCCCCGCGACGAATTCGACCTGATCGGAGCGCACGCCGGGACCCAAGCCCACGTGCATCGCGGGCAATTTCAATTGTCCCGCGGCGGGCTCGGCGCGCGGGGCAGCCGCCTTGACGGAGAAGAGGTAGAGTCCCGCCGGAAGCGGCAGGACCTGCACCGAGGCACTCAGGCCTTCTTCGTGTACAGGCTCGTCGGCAGGCTTCATCATCTTTTTTCCCTCAATTTTCTCGATCTTAGCCTCATGGCGGCCGCGCGATCGAGACGTTTGGACATAAGGCGCCGGAATTCCCAGGTCTGTGACGCGCCCCAGAAGGCGGTCATTAATATGTCGCGAACTCAAGTTCAGCGGCAGCAAGTCGCCCGTTCCGGCAGCGCGCAGGCGCTCGGCGATGGCCCCCAGATCGAATGAAACGACCGGTAATCCGGCGGCCAGCGCGTAATCCAGAGTGTAGCACCAAGTTTCAGGCCACACGGACGGCAAAAAAACGATATCGGGCCGCTCGCGCCGGAGCAAATGCGAAGCTTCGATGTCGCTGTAGCGGCCGGTGATAGAAACCTTTCGCGTCTTGAGCAGCGGCTTGTCATCCTCGGTGTAACCGATCACCACGAATTCGAGCGGCAGGCGACGCGCGGCCGCGTCTCGTGCGCATTCGAGCAGCACTTGATAGCCCTTGTGTCCGCCGATCGCGCCGATCAAGCCGACGCGCACGGTCTTGGCGCGCGGGGAGGCCGCCACGGGCGGCGCCGGCGCCAAGGAGGGCGCATGCGGCCGCACCTCGATATCCAGGGCGGGAAAATATTTCTTCAGGCCGATGGCGGAATATCACGCAAATACGGCGGAACAGGTTTGGGTTTGTCAATAACACGCGAACTTACCAGGTTACTGGGTGGCGAAATAAAACTTATTAGCGACACCGGACTGGGCGCGGAGTTTATTATTTTCCTACCTGTCAACAGCGATAAGGTGGGCATTTCTTTAGCCTCAAAAACTGAAATGAAGGCTGTTTCTGAAAAACCTGTTGAGTATTCTTCAAATACCCCTATAATTAAAAGCTCGAAAAATGCCGAAACCAACATTACTTCTATACATGGAATATCCGATGACAGAAGTAGCCTGGAT
>JBBIUT010000093.1:0-6622 GCA_037440085.1 Gammaproteobacteria bacterium | reverse complement strand
TCATCGGATGCGGCACGTCGCGCGCGTCGCACACGCTCTTGATGCGGTACACGACATCGCTCGCGTATTCGTTCAGCGTGTAATTCATCGACGACTCGTAGTTGGTGCCGCTGCCGTCGTAGTCGATGCCGAGCCCGCCGCCGATGTCGATGTACTGAAGGCCCGCGCCCATGATCTTGAGCTCCGCGTACACGTGCGCCAGCTCGTTGATGGCGTCTTTCACCCGCCGGATGTCCTGCAGCTGGCTTCCGGGATGACAGTGCACGAGCTGCAGGCAATCGAGCATGTTGCGCTCCTTGAGCAGCGCATACAGATCGAGAATCTCGCTGATGAAGAGGCCGAATTTGGATTTTTCGCCCGCGGATTCGCGCCAGCGGCCGGCGCCCTCGCTGGCGAGCTTCACCCGCACCCCGATTTTCGGACGCACCGCATAGTTTTGCGCGTGCTTCAGGATCAAATGAATTTCTTCGTAATTCTCGACCACCGGAATGATGGTGCGGCCGAGCTTGGTGGCCAGGATGACGGCTTCGATGTAGCTGTCGTCCTTGAAGCCGTTGCACACCACGATGCGGTCCGGCGCGTCCTCGGTGATGGACATGACGGCGAGCAGCTCCGGTTTGGAGCCGACCTCCAGGCCGAAGCCGAATTCCTTGCCGTAACGGTAGACCTCTTCGACCACCAGACGCTGCTGATTGACCTTGATCGGAAATACCGCCGCATAGCGGTTGCGGTACTCGTTCTCCGCAATGGCGGTGCCGAAGGCTTCCGCGAGATGGCGAAGCCGGTGGGCGAGGATGTCGGAGAATCGAATGACCACCGGGGTGTGCAGGTCGCGCGCCTTGAGCCCCTGCACGACTTCGTGCAAATCGATCTCGCGGCCCGGGTCCATGCTCGGCCGGATCACCACATGGCCGCCCGCATTGATCGAAAAGTAGCCCTTGCCCCAGGCCTCGACCTGATACAGATCGAGCGACTCCTCGATGTTCCAATGGTGATTGGCGGGCAGCGGTTTGGCGGGTGTGCTCACGTGCGCGCACCATAGCAAATTGGGGCCCTATGTAAATGACCTAGGGTCAATGACGGCGGGTCAATGAGGGCGGGCGCGATCGCCCCGCGCGTTCACTTGCCGCGGGCCACCGGACGCTTGGGATCTCGTATCCATTCGCTCCACGAGCCGGCATAGAGCTTGGCGCCGTTTAATCCCGCGAGTTCCAGCGCCAGCAAATTGTGGCAGGCGGTGACGCCCGAGCCGCACATGGCGATGACGTTGCCGGGCTCGGCGCCGGCGAGGCGCGCGAGCCAGCGGCGCTTGAGTTCGCCGGGCGGCAGGAAGCGCCCATCGGCGCTCAAATTGCCGGCGAATGGATGATTGACCGCTCCGGGCACATGGCCGGCCACCGGGTCCAAGGGTTCCACGGCGCCGGTAAAGCGCTCCTCGGCGCGTGCGTCCACCAGCAAGCGGCGCCGATCCTTGAGCGCTTCGATCAGCTCGGCGGTGCCGAGCACGGCCTCGGGGTCGAGTCGCGGGGTGAACCTCCGGGCAGCGCCGCCCACGGGCTCGCCGGAGTCGAGCGCGCCGCCGGCGGCGAGCCAGGCCTTGAGTCCGCCGTCGAGCACCGCGGCCCTGGCATGCCCCAGCCAGCGCAGCAGCCACCAGGCCCGCGCGGCGAAGGCACCGTTGGCTTCATCGTAGGCGATGACCTGCGAGGCATCGCCGACGCCAAGCTCGCTCAACCGGGCGGCGATGAATTCGGGCGCGGGCAGGGGATGGCGGCCGCTGCTCAAGGCAACCGGCCCCGACAGATCGCGGTTCAGGTCCGCGTAGCGAGCGCCGCGAATGTGCCCGCGCAAATACCCCTGCCTGCCGGCCTCGGGCGCCGCCAGATCGAAACGGCAATCGAGGATCGCGACCCCGGGATCGCCAATCAACGACATCAGGGAGGCGGCATCGATGATGGTCGTGAAATCCATGTTTCGAGCTTAGCGCGCCGCCGATCCAACTGCATCCGCTACAATCGGCTTCCATGGCACTTACTCTTTATTGGGGCAGCGGCAGTCCGTTTTCGTGGCGCGTGTTGCTGGCGCTGGAGCACAAGCGCCTGCCCTACGAGTCGCAGCTCCTGCACTTCGACAAGCAAGAGCATCAGTCGCCGCAGATGTTGAAACTCAACCCGCGCGGCCGGGTGCCGGTGTTGAAGGACGGCGACTATGTGGTGTTCGAATCGCTCGCCGTGCTCTACTACCTCGAAGTGAAATATCCGCAGGCGCCGATCTTCGGGGCGAATCCCGAGGAGGCCGGGGTCATCATGCGCGTGATCTGCGAATTTCAGGCCTACGCCGAGCCGGCCCTGTCGAAGATCGTGAACGCCGTATTCACCGGCCAGGTGGCCGGCGCGATCGATGAACTGAGCGACGCGATGCATGTGGCGGGGCGCGAGGCGCGCACCATCGAAGGTCGATTGAGCAAGGAGGACTGGATCGTCGGAGCGGACTACTCCGCGGCCGACATGGTCATTTTCCCGTGGATCCAGCTGTTGCGGCGCGCGATGGATAAGCGCGCCGCCGCCGAACTCGGCAAGCGCTTCCTGCCGATGGAACGCAACTACCCGGCATTGGCGCGCTGGATCCGCCGCATCGAATCCCTGCCCGGCTACGAGCGGACCTATCCGCCGCACTGGCGCGAGAATCCCGGCCGCGGCGGCGAAACTTGAGCATTTCGCGGGCCGCCAGGTAGGCTGGGGGAGGGGAGTCGCGGCCACGCATGAGTCAACACAGGAAACCATTGATGAGCAAACACGCAGTGCATGTGAATTTTGCGGGCAGGATCATCTTTGTGGGTTTTGGCAGCATCGGACAGGGAGTCTTGCCGCTCATCCTGCGTCACATAGGCATTTCGGCGGATCGCATCACCATCGTCACGCCGGAGGATGCCGGCCGGTCCGAAGCCGAGAAATTCGGCGTCAAATTCCACAAGTCCGCTTTGACCCGCGACAACTACCGGCAGGTGCTGCAGCCGCTGCTGGGCGCCGGCGATTTCTTGCTGAACCTGGCGGTGGACGTGTCGAGCGTCGCGCTCGTCCGGCTGGCGCAGGAGCGGGGCGCGCTGTATCTCGACAGCTGCATCGAGCCGTGGGCCGGCGGCTACGTCGACGGCAAGCTCGCGGTCGAGGCACGCAGCAATTACCACATGCGCCTGGAGGCGCTCGCCTTGCGCGATCCGGCCAAGAGCGCCCCGACGGCGGTGCTGACCCACGGCGCCAATCCGGGCTTGGTGTCGCACCTGGTCAAACAGGCGCTGCTCAACATCGCCAAGGACTTGGGGGTGGAGGCGGGCGAGCCCGCGAGCCGGGAGCAATGGGCCAAGCTGGCCCAGTCCTTGGGCATCAAGGTGATTCATGTCGCCGAGCGCGACACCCAGATCACCAACGTGCCGAAGCAGGTGGACGAGTTCGTCAATACCTGGTCGGTGGACGGCTTCGTCAGCGAGGGTGCGCAGCCCGCCGAATTAGGCTGGGGCACGCACGAGAAACATTTCCCCGCGGACGGCGGCCGGCATAAGGAGGGCTCGGGCTGCGCGATCTACTTGAATCGCCCGGGCGCGAGCACCCGGGTGCGAACCTGGACTCCCAAGGCCGGACATTTTCACGGCTTCCTGATCACGCATTCGGAGGCGATTTCGCTCGCCGACTACTACACCGTGCGCGAGGGCGAGCGGGTCGTGTACCGCCCCACCACGCACTATGCCTACCATCCGAGCGACAGCGCGGTGATGTCGGTACACGAGCTTGCCGGGCGCAACTGGCATCTGCAGAAGAAAAAACGAATCCTGCTCAACGAGATCACCGCGGGCATCGACGAACTCGGGGTATTGCTCGCCGGACACAAGAAGAATGCCTACTGGTACGGCTCGCAGCTGTCGATCGAGGAAGCGCGCGCATTGGTTCCCTACAACAGCGCGACCAGCTTGCAGGTCACCGTGGCGGCGCTCTCCGGGATGATCTGGGCGATGGAAAATCCCAAATGCGGGATCGTTGAACCGGACGAGATGGACTACAAGCGCCCCTTGGATATCTGCATGCCTTATCTCGGCACCGTGGTCGGCGCGTACACCGGCTGGACGCCCCTCCATCAGCGCGGCGAGCTGTTTGCCGAGGATCTCGATAGCACGGATCCCTGGCAGTTCAAGAACATTCGGGTCGTTTGAGCTGGTAGCGGATCTCGACCACGATAAAGGACTGCGATCCGGAGGGCAGGGCGGCGGTTATCTCGTCGCCCTGGCGTTTGCCGAGCAAGCTGCGACCGAGGGGCGAGTCCATGCTGATGTACTCGCTTGCCATGTCGAATTCATCCGGCCCGACCAGCCGGTACCAGCGCGCCGGTGCGCCGGTCTGTTCGAGCCGTATCCACGCGCCGAAGTGTATCCGCTGCGGGTCGCGCCGCCCGTGCGCCGCCTCGACGTCGACAACGGTCATGCCTTCCAACCGCTTGCGCAGAAACCGCACGCGGCGATCGATTTCGTGCAGACGCTTTTTACCGTAGGTGTATTCGGCGTTCTCGGATCGATCGCCTTGCGCCGCAGCCTCGGCTACGGCGGCGGTGACCCGCGGCCTCTCCAGGTGCCACAGATCATGCAATTCATCGCGCAGGCGCTCGGCTCCCTCCGGGGTGATGTACTTCGAGGCGGGCGGCGTGGGCGCCCGGTATCTTGACACGGTGCAATAAACCCCGCTGTTTTTAGAGACGTGAACCGGTTCTTGGGCTTGCCCGGCCGACTGAGCGCTTGGTCACAGAAATCAAGCGTCCAATGTCCCTAAGCTTGCTGCCCATGAGCGCTAAATATTACACCCACTTCATTGCGCAATCGGACGGCGCCATCGAGTACAGCGAGTACCGCGGCGTGGTCGAACTGCTCGGGCAGTGCGGGTCCGTACGAGGCGATCGCGAGATCGCCAAGATGCTGGCGCGCAGCTTTGATCTCGAGGAAACCGACATCCAAGTGCTGCAATGGGACCAGCTGCACTGAATCCCCTAGCGGGCTTTACTTCCCTTCATTGAAGTCCGCACCTCCGCCCCGAGCTCATCCCTCGGGGCTTTTTTTATGGCGGTGGTAAACTGAAGCGGCGTCCCCATATCGAGGGCGTACCCGCCCAGGGGCCAACGAAGGGGAAAGCGATGCGTAGATCCACTATCGGTTTGGCTGCAGCCGCAGCATGGTTGTTGTCGGGATGCGGTTACAACACCATGCAGTCGCAAGACGAGCAGGTCAAGTCGGCCTGGGCGGAAGTCATCAACCAATACCAGCGCCGCACCGACCTCATCCCCAATTTGGTCAATACGGTCAAGGGGTACGCGGCACAGGAGCAGCAAGTCCTATTGGGCGTGACCCAGGCCCGGGCAAAGGTCGGCTCCCTGCAAGTGACGCCCGAGTTGGTGAACAATCCCGAAGCGTTCGCGAAGTTTCAGGCGGCGCAGGGCGAGTTGTCCGGCGCATTGTCGCGTTTGATGGTGGTGACGGAGAATTATCCGCAGTTGAAGTCCGACCAGAACTTCCGCGATCTGCAGGCTCAACTCGAAGGAACGGAGAACCGCATCACCGTGGCGCGCAATCGCTACATCCAGGCGGTGCAGAACTACAACGTGACGGTGCGTTCGTTCCCCGGCAATTTGACCGCAATGGCTTTCGGCTACAAGCCGAAGCCGAATTTCACGGTCGAGAACGAAGCGGCGATCTCCAAGCCGCCCAGCGTGGATTTCTCGGGGCCGCCGGCCGCCGCGCCGGCGCATTAGGAGCCGGTCTGAGAATTCTCGGACAGGCTCCCCGGTTGCACCGGTTCGCGCTGGGCGTGGTGGCGAGCCTCGCGGCAACGCTGGCGAGCGCCGACGTCGCCGTGCCGCCGCTCACGGCCCGCGTGGTGGATCTCACCGGCACCCTGTCCGGCGGGGCGGTCAATCGCATCGAGACCCGGCTTGCGGACCTCGAGGCCAAGAAGGGCAGCCAAATCGCCGTGCTGATGGTGCCGACGACGCAGCCCGAAGAGATCGAGCAATACGGCATCCGCGTGGCCGAACAATGGAAGCTGGGGCGCAAGGGGGTCGACGACGGCGCGATCTTGCTGGTTGCGAAAAACGACCGGCGGGCGCGCATCGAGGTCGGCTATGGTTTGGAAGGTGCGCTGCCCGATGCGATCGCGAAGCGCATCATCGATGAAACCATCACGCCGCATTTCAAGCAGGGCGACTATGACGGCGGCGTCGAGGCCGGCGTCGATCAAATGATTTCCGTGGTCAACGGCGAGCCGCTGCCCGCGCCGGACGAAAAGTGGGAGCACCGCGGCGGCATCGGCAATCTGCTGCCGTTTATGCTGGTCGCGGTATTCGTCGCAAGCGGCGTGCTGCGGGCGATGTTCGGCCGGCTGTTCGGTTCGATTGCCACCGCCGGCCTCGCCGGCGGCATTGCCTGGCTCTTGAGTCACGTGCTGTTCGTCGGTATCGGTGCCGGTCTTCTTGCATTCCTGTTTGCGATGCTGCTTGGATCGACTCGCGCTTGGTCGGCGGGCGGCGGCGGATGGGGCGGCGGCATCGGCGGCCTGGGGGGCTTTGGCGGGGGTTTCGGCGGCGGGGG
>JBBIUT010000092.1:4397-6665 GCA_037440085.1 Gammaproteobacteria bacterium | reverse complement strand
TACGGCCGGGTATTTCTGTTCGATTACGACGCCGTCGAGAAATTGACCGAGGTCAAGATCCGTACCAATTCATACCGTGAACCGGGCGAGGAAGCCGTGCCGGATTGGTTTTTCGAGGAAGGAATCGTCTTTTTGCCCGAAGAGCTCGAACACGGCATGCAGCTCATGAACCGGCATGCGCGCCGCTGCTTTCGCGAGGAAAACGCCGATTTGTTGACCGTCGAGTATTGGCAGGACGTGCAGCAAAAATTGCTTTGCGGCGAGGTGCCGGGTCTGCAGATTTACCCGGACAGCAGCAGGCTCGGAACCGAGGTCGCGAGCGGCTGAAAATGCGCTGCGCGGCGCCCAGGCGCGCGCGGTTCGCCGAGGAGCGAGCGGCAGCTCGCGTATGAACGCCGAACCGAAGCCCGGGCCGTCGCTCTAGGCGCGCGCTTCATCGGATATGGTTGCGGCCGCCGCCGCGGTCGCTTTTCCGGAAGGTGGAATGGACGCAGATCAAATACCCGCCGGACCGTGGAACCCCGGCATACAGTCGCAAATCCCGAGGGAGCTGCTGCCGCTATGCACGATTTTTCGACCTGAAAATGTCCTGACCAGCATCATCTCCGCCGAGGAGCTGCACGCCATGACAGGATTCGCCTTGAGCGAACTGGTGGTGTTTAGGCCTCAGCGACTCGCGCTGCACGAGCTGCTGATCCGGGTCACGGCGGATTTTACGGTGCCGGACGGATTGCAAATAGGGGATCTCGGCATCAACTTCCGGCGAATTGCCGGGCAAATTCTCACCCAATATCTCGATCCGGAGATGGATCTCATCATCGACGTGTTCGAACGGGCCCGCTCCGACATGGCGGATGCCATCGAGGCCGCTCTCGGCGCCGCAGTGCCCGGACTCGCACCGCCCGCCGCGCCATCGTCGCAACAGCCGGCGCGCCGGCTGTTTGCTCGGGGCAAACCGCGCCGCAGTGGCGCGGTTCCGCTCGGCGAGCGAGGCTGGGGCCCGGTCGAGATCGCTGAATTGGAGCGCCGCGGGAGGGCGGCGGCGGACGAGCTGCACAAGCTCGCGTACCACTCGCTGGCCCGGGTCCTGTCGGCATTGTTCACAGCCCACGGCCACGCCTGGGGCACCCGAACGTTCATCGGGCAATTGGCGCAGGCCATCGCGTGCAATACCTTCGCCAGCGACGAGGTCGGCCGCGCCATCGAGCCCATCCTTCTGCGCGCGGCGCGGCAGGAGGGTTATGGCCTGCTGCCGTGCCAGAACCGGCCGGTCGTCATCAACACCAAAGGAGCTTCCGCCTCCGGCAAGAGCACGCTGCGGCCCCTGCAGAAGAAGCTCGCGGGCGACCTCGGCATGCGCTGGAGCGATTTCGCCCTGATCAGCCCCGACATCTGGCGCAAGCAGCTGCTCGACTATGGTTCGCTGGGTGCGGCCTACAAATATGCCGGAACGTTTACGGGGGACGAGCTGCAGATCGTCGACCGGAAATTGGACCGCTATATGGCGCGAAAACACCAATCCGGCCGCATGACTCATCTCTTGATCGATCGATTCCGATTCGACAGCTTCGCCCCGGATTCGGACGAGGAGGGGAGCAATCTGCTGACCCGCTTCGGTCAAGACGTGTATTTGTTTTTCGTCATCACTCCGCCCGAGCAGCTGGTGGAACGTGCGTGGAAGCGAGGTCTGGAGTTCGGACGCTATAAGGCGGTGGACGATACGCTGGCGCATGCCGTGGAGGCCTATACCGGGATTCCCAATGTGCTCTTTACCTGGGCTCGGCGCAGCGACAAGCGGTTCCATTTCGAGCTCCTGGACAACACGGTGCCTCTGGGCGAGCGGCCGCGCACGGTGGCGTTCGGCGACAACGACGCAGTTAACGTGCTCGACGTGAATAAAATGCTGGCCGTCGAACGCTACGGGCGCATATCGGTCGACGCCACCAGCCCCGAGGAGCTGTATCCGGATCGCGAGCTGTTGGCTGCCGAGCGCAACGCCGGGTTCTTGAAGCACTGTGTCGAGGCATTCCGCGTGGTCAACTTCGCCGATCAAGCGAGCGGGCGAATTTACCTGACCATTGAATCCGGCAACCCGGTGACGCGGGATCCGGTGCCGTTCCAGACGGCGGTGAAAGATTTCGATACATTGGCCGGGATTCGGGCGGTGGCGCCGCGAGCGCTAGATGGCGATGTCGCGCCGGCCGATCCGCCGCGGTACCTGCGTCGATATGACCGCGGCGGAGCCAATGACGGCTTGAGCGCGACGCC
>JBBIUT010000092.1:0-4387 GCA_037440085.1 Gammaproteobacteria bacterium | reverse complement strand
CGGGGCGTGGGGAGATTCGGCCGGAGCCTAACCGAGAAAATCGCAATATCGATCCACGTGCGAGGCCAGGTCGAGTGTGTGTTGACGTGTGAGCCGCTCCGCCAGCTCAGTGTCCCGCTTCTCCAGCGCCTCGATGATATTCAGATGATCGATGATCGAGCGGTCCGCGCGGTCGTCCTGTGCGATCGTTGCCCGGCGTATGGCGCGTACATGGATAAGGAGGTTGCGGGTCGCGTCGACGATGGTCTGGGACTCACCGAGAGCGATTACCGCCGTATGGAAGGCGATGTTCGCATCCGAATATTCCGGCAAATGCAGTGACGGCGGCGAGTTTTGGAATTCGTCGAATAAATGCCGGAGCGTAGCGATGCTCGCGTCCGAGGCATGCAGCGTCGCCAGACGTGCCGCCATGGATTCGAGTGCCGCCCACATCTGAATCATCTCGATCATTTCACGCTTCGATTTGCGAATGATGTAGATGCCACGCCGCGGCACGGTTCGAATGAACCCCTCCTGCTCGAGAAGCGACAATGCTTCACGGATGGGGGTCCTGCTGACGCCGAGCGCGGGCGTCAGCTGGCGCTCGTCGAGGCGCAGCTCCTGCTGCGGGTCGTAGATGTCGGTGTCCGCGATCGCATTCTTCAGCAGCGCGTAGGCCTGATCACGCAGGCTGGTGGCGTTCAACGGGCCCAAGGTGAGCGGTGCCGCGGGCGCGGCGCGTTGTACCAGTTTTGCGATGTTGCTCATTGCCATTCACCTCACGAATCAGGCCGTGACCCGAAATATTCTAGGGCGGTTATTGCCGGCCCAAATAAATAAATAATGAACCTTGCCACCGGCCCCACTGATCGCCTGTGGGCCTAATTCATCGGCTTGCGCGCCGCGCAACGATGGCGCCCGAGTTTCCCCGCCAATGGCATCGCTTGACAGTCCGAAATGCCTTCATATATGGTATACCAAGAAAAAAGATAAGTTCGACGACATGTTCGGACGCCGCGTCCGGACCTTTGGGGGGTTTTATGTGTGGGTCTATCTCGAGACATCCGCATTTTCATCGATTGGGCCTCAAGCACCGCCGATCGCTGCCAACGGCATTGTGCCGCAAGTTGGGCGCAGTGATGACCAGGACGCGCGCATAATCTCCGACTTGCTCTCGATCAACGCGACCTAAGGAGAACTACTACATGAACGCGACTTCGATTCCAGCAAGCACATCTCAGGCAAACGCGTCCCCGCTGGGGAATCCATGGATTCAGCTCATCATCGGCATCATATGCATGGCGATGATCGCCAATCTGCAATACGGCTGGACGCTGTTCGTCAATCCAATCGACGCCAAGTACCACTTTGGCCGCGCCTCGATTCAGGTGGCGTTTACCATATTCGTATTACTCGAGACCTGGCTGGTCCCGGTCGAAGGCTACCTGGTGGACCGGTTTGGTCCGCGATGGATCGTGGTCATCGGCGGCGCATTGTGCGGGATTGCCTGGGCGATGAATTCGATAGCGGACTCCCTGCCGATGTTTTATTTCGCGGCGGCGATCGGCGGCATTGGCGCCGGCGCTGTGTACGGCACTTGCATCGGCAATGCGGTGAAATGGTTTCCGGGCCGGCGGGGCCTCGCGGCGGGCCTCACCGCAGCCGGCTTCGGCGCGGGCTCGGCGCTGACCATCATCCCGATCGCCTCGATGATCAAGAGCGGCGGCTACGAACACACGTTTCTGACCTTCGGCCTGATGCAGGGCATCGTGGTGATGATTCTCGGATTCGGCCTGCTCGTGGCGCCCCCGAGCCTGACCGCGAGTGCACCGAAAATCGCGCCGGGCGCCAATCGTCATCAGGCGACTCCGGGCGAAATGGTCAAGACGCCGGTATTTTGGGTGATGTACGCGATGTTCGTCATGATGGGGGCCGGCGGGCTGATGGCGGTCGCGCAACTGGCGCCCATCGCCAAGGACTTCAAGATTGCGGAAGTACCGGTGAGCCTCATCGGTCTTACCATGCCGGCGCTGACTTTTGCGCTGGCCCTCGACCGGATCTTGAACGGCCTGACTCGCCCATTCTTCGGCTGGGTGTCCGATCAAATCGGCCGCGAGAACACCATGTTCATCGCCTTCGCACTCGAAGGGGTCGGGATCTTCGCCTTGGCGAAACTCGGCAACGACCCGGTAATGTTCGTGATCCTGAGCGGTATGGTGTTCTTCGCGTGGGGCGAAATCTATAGTTTGTTCCCAGCCACGGTCACCGATACCTTCGGCGCCAAGTTCGCTACGACGAATACCGGCTTGATGTACACCGCCAAGGGCACCGCGGCCATCCTCGTGCCGTACGGCAATGTACTGGCGAAGGCCACCGGCAGCTGGTTCATGGTGTTCATGATCTCGGCCGCGATGAATATCGCCGCGGCTGTGTTGGCGATCGCGGTGCTGAAGCCGCTGCGGGCACGCTATACCGCCAAGGTTGCGGCAGCTGATGCGGGTGCGGCCAGACGGTAGCGCACCGGGGTGCATGCACCGACCGCCGTCGCACGAGACCAAAACGTCCGGCGGCCGGTGCAAGGATCGCTCCCAACGAGCCGCGCCGATTAACCAAGAGTGATGGGGAGAGCTATGTCGAATGCGTCCGTCAAGATCCAGGGCAGGGAATCGACCACTGCTGAAGACACGCTCCAGAAAAAAAGCCGTGAGGCCGGCGTCGTGTCCGGAGGCCATTTGGTGGCCAAGGCACTCAAGAACGAAGGTGTCGATACCATATTCACTCTTTGCGGCGGCCACATCATCGATATCTATGACGGCTGCGTGGACGAGGGCATCCGCATCATCGACGTGCGCCACGAGCAGGTTGCCGCGCATGCCGCCGACGGATACGCGCGCCAGACGGGTAAGCTCGGCTGCGTGGTCACGACCGCGGGTCCGGGATGCACCAATGCGGTGACCGGTATCGCGACCGCGTTTCGTTCCGAGAGCCCCATACTGCACATCGGCGGCCAAGGTGCGCTGACGCAGCACAAGATGGGATCCCTGCAGGATTTGCCGCACGTCGATCTGATGACTCCCATCACAAAGTTCGCGGCATCCGTTCCCTCGACTGAGCGTGTCGCGGACATGATTTCGATGGCGGCGCGCGAAGCATTCAACGGCGCTCCCGGGCCGGTGTACCTCGAAATCCCGCGCGACGTGCTCGACCGAGAGGTCGATATCACGAAGGCGGTCATTCCCCAACCGGGCATGTACCGCGCGTCGACGCGCTCCATTGGCGATCCCCGGGATATCGAAAAGCTGGCCGATATTCTGGTCGGCGCGGAGAGGCCGGCCATCCTTTACGGGCAACAGGTGTGGACCGGGCGGGGCCAGAAGGAGGCGATCTCGCTGCTGCGGGGCCTGGACATTCCCGGGTACTTCAACGGCGCCAGCCGCGGCCTGCTCCCGCCGGGCGATCCGCATCACTTCGACCGCACCCGCACCCAGGCGTTCGCCAACGCGGATGTGCTGGTGATCGTCGGTACGCCGTTCGATTTTCGAATGGGGTACGGCAAGCGCATCAGCAAGACTCTGAAGCTGGTGCAGATCGACATGGACTATCGGACCGTCGGCAAGAATCGGGACATCGATTTAGGCCTGGTCGGCGATCCGGGCGCGATCTTGGGCGCGGTGCTGCAGGCGGCGTCCGGGCGCATCAAGGGCGACAAGCGCCAGGCGCGCCAGCAATGGCTGAAGCAATTGAGCGAAGGCGAAACCGCCGCCGCCGAGAAGCTCATGCCCTTGTTCAAGTCGAACAACATGCCGATTAACCCGTATCGCGTGGCGTGGGAATTGAACGAGTTCCTGGCCGACAACACCATTTACATCGGCGACGGCGGCGACGTAGTGACGATTTCCGCCCAAGCGGTGCGGCCGCGCGGTCCTGGACAATGGATGGACCCCGGCGCGCTCGGCTCGCTCGGTGTGGGCACTGGATTTGCGATCGCGGCCGGTCTTGCGAATCCTACCAAGGAGGTTCTTTGCTACTACGGCGACGGTGCGTTTGGCATGACCGCCTTCGACATGGAGACAGCCAACCGCTTTGGGGTCCCGTATCTCGCGGTCATCGGCAATAATTCCGCGATGAACCAGATTCGCTACGGCCAGCTCGCGAAATACGGCGAGCAGCGCGGCAACGTCGGCAACCTGCTGGGCGATGTGCCATTCGGCAAGTTTGCCGAGATGTTGGGCGGCTATGGCGAAGAAGTGCGTGATCCCGCGCAGATCGCGCCGGCGCTCGCGCGCGCGCGCGAATCGGTTCGCAAGCTGCGCCGCTCGGCGGTGGTGAACATCTGGGTCGATCCGCGCGAATATGCGCCCGGCACCAAAAATCAGACCATGTACAAGTAATTGCCGAGACCAAGCAT
>JBBIUT010000091.1:3617-6905 GCA_037440085.1 Gammaproteobacteria bacterium | reverse complement strand
GTGGTGCACGTGGCGCGCTACGGCGCGAAAGTGGCGTTGAGTCCCGAGGCGCGCCAGCGCTCGGCGGATGCCTACGGCCTGCTGCTGGAAGCGGCTGCCGAAGGGGTACCCGTATATTGGTTCAATCGCGGATCCGGGTCGGGCCGGGAGAAATACATCTTCAAGGGAGATCCCCTATCGCCGCAAAACAAGAAGCTCCTGGAAGCACGCCAACTGGCGATTTTCAGGCACGGCGCCGTCGAAGGATTGGGACCCGAAGTCGCCGACGAAGAAATCGTCCGGGCGATGATGGTGGTGCGCGCCAACAGCATGACCTTCGACGCGGCCAGCCCGCTGCTGACGCAGCAGCTGCTCGATTTGTTGAACCACGGAATCACGCCGGTGGTGCGGTCGCGCGGCACGGTCGGCGAGGCTGACTTGGGGCCCTTGGCCAATATCGGTGCCGCCATGGTCGGCTCCGGCGCGGCGTATCTACGAGGGGTTCGCATGACGGCCGCGCGAGCGCTCGAGGCATCGGGCCTCGAGCCTTTGGTGCCTGTCGCCGCCGACGATAGCGAGCTGCAAAGCAGCAACGCCTACGCCACGGGCCAGGCGGCACTGCTGCTCCATGATGCGCAAGAAGCGCTGTCCTGGGCGGATCTGATCTACGCGGTCGATTTGAACGGCATGAACAGCAGCATCTCGCCGCTGTCCCAGCCGGTGCAAGCCAACCGGCCGTTTCCCTGGCTCAACTGGCATGCGGCGCGCGTGCTCGGGATGCTGAAGGGCAGCTATCTGTTCGAGTCGGACGACCGGCGCATCATCCAGGATCCTGAAAGTCTACGGGCCTCGTCAATCCGCCAGGGATCGGCGTGGCAGGCCTGGGGGGCGCTGCGCGACGACGTGCTCATTCAAATGAATTCGTCGGATCACAACCCGGCCGTGCGGTTGAATGCCTCGCCCTCCGATTCTTGGGAGCTCGGTACGCCCCAGATGGCGCAGTTCTACGTCAAGGGCGGACCGCGCAGCAACGGCAAACACGGGTTTATCCTCTCGAATGCCAACTGGGATCCATACCCGATGGCCAACGACATCGAGGCATTTTCCGTTGCGCTCGCCAATATGGATGTCGTGATCGCACAAAGGATGCTGCGATTCACCAATGCCTTCTTCACGGTGATATCCCCCGCCGGCGAGGATTCCGGGGAGCTCGCGCGCGCCGGCGCCGCTCCGGGCAGCGAATTCAATGCCGCGGCGCTGATGCAGGAGATTCAAGGGCTGATCAATCCCGTGCCTCCCGAAGGCAATGCCCTGGTCAAGACGGTCGAGGATCTGCAGACTCAAACGAGGCTCAAAGTGATGCGCGCCCGAACGCTGGTCGAGGATACGATCGATCTGCTGGCCGAAGACCTGCTGACGGGCACCTATTGGCTGGATCTGCGCAAGAACGAGAATTCATCGCGCAATTTCGGACCCGCCGCCACGGCGGTGTGGACGGCGTTTCGCAGCGCCTTGCCCTTCAACGACCCCATGCCGGGAGATCGCGACCTGCCGATGCACGACCGCGCGGCGGCGTTCATCCGGGATCATGCGGCCGCAGGTTTCTATTCGCCGAGCGACCGGGGGCCCGATGCTGCCCCGCTCGGGCTCGGTCAGCCGCCGGCCCCTTGATCGCCGAAGCGGTAGCCATGACGGCCGATGACGAGCCGATCGCGCTCGGCCACGAGCTCCCGAAGCTCATCGCTGTAGTAATCGACATAGGGACCATGCGCCGATGCGTTGCGCGGCGGCGTATCGCGGATGTAGTCGCGCATCGCGCTGCTCAGCGGTACGCCGAGGTCCTGCAAGTGGTCAACGAGCGTCACCCGCAATTGCTCGGCGCGCTCGATGCTGAGCAGTCGGTCGGCTTCGCCATAGAGGTAGCGGTATAGAAATGAGTAGAATCCGAGACGCGAATTGCGGATCGGCGCCAACGCGAAATTCGGGAGATTGAGGCCGCTGTTGCCGTAGGCGGCGGGCAATGCCTCGATCACGGCATCGAGCCTGCCGCTGCCCGAGCCGAGTTCGAGCATGTTGCGTACCGTCGCCGAAAAATCCAGCCGGCCGTTATCCGATAAGATTCTGAACAATGCGTTCGGCATCCGGCGCTGGGCTTGGAAGCTGTACCAGGAGACGTAGTAACTCCACGGGTTTCGCACGAAGCCGAGCGCCGGCAATGCCCGGTACTCCGCCGGCAGCAGCGCGCGCGGCAGGTGATAACCCACGGCGCGGGCGCCGGGCACGAAGCGCAGCAAGAATTCGTTCACGAAGCTGCCGCCGGATTTGTGCAAGTGAAGGAACACGAAGCGGTCCGTCGCGATCATCGGCGCGCCGGTTCAATTGATCGAGCGCCGATGCGCCAGGCCCGCCAGCTGTTCCTCGACATCGCGGCGCTGCACGCCCAAGTTGCGCTCGCCCGCCCGCAGCAGCGCTTCGAGCTCCGGCGTCGGTAGAAAGTCGCAAATCAAATGAGTGCGCGAGACGCCCGGGTCGGCGTTCCATACGCCGTGGAACACGCTGTTGTTGAGCGCCCATAATTCCCCGGGGCGCATCACGTAGCACTGGCCGGCGCACAGCATGAACACCCGCTCGTGGCTCGTGACGGCGATATGCAGGCGCACTGTCTGCGAAAAATACGGCGCCCGATCGACATGCGGAGCGATGCAGGCGCCGGGCGGCAGCCGCGCCAGCAGGCAGCGCATGACCGGCGCCGGAATCCCGGACTCGATGATCTCGCGCACGTACGGCAGGAGCGAGAGTGCCGGGCGGTCCTTGATTGGGAGGTTGCCCTCGGCCGGTGCATGCCCGCGCAAAAAGACGCTTTCCGCAACCAGGTGCACACCGACTCGGCCGCCGGTCGTGCCCCACGCACCGACCGGCAGCGCATCGACCTCGCTCGCCAGACGTACCGCGTCGAATTGCACCTGCAGCCGCAGGCACGCCCCGATCAAGGCGAGCTTGTCCAAGACCGGTTGCCCTGGCAGTTCCAACATACGTTCATTCTGTCCGAGAGCGGCGCAACTTCCAAGGCCGAGCCGCTAAGAGTAAGGCCACACGGTCAGACCATGTACGGCATTTCGCACATCCATCGACAGATTCTGCTGCAGCACACGCCGGCCGTTGCTCAAATCATAAATGGAGATCGTCGACGGAGACGATCCGGCTGCGATCAGCCCCTCGCCCAACACACAGAGTCCGCGCGCGAATTTCGGGCGCGCCAGGTCGGATGAATAGCGATCCGCGCCGATGATGTCGTTCGGATCGAACTCC
>JBBIUT010000091.1:0-3606 GCA_037440085.1 Gammaproteobacteria bacterium | reverse complement strand
GCGGTCGTCGCACCGTTTCGTGCATAGCAAACCCGATCCGCCGCCGTGTCGTTGTAAAGCGCTCCGCCGTTCAGCGGTTGCGCGTTGTGGGTGCCGCGCGGCAATTCGGTCACCAGGGTCAGGCCGTCCGAATCCGCGTACAGAAGACCGGGCGTATTGAGACCGCTGATCCAAATGCCCGCCCTCGACGCGGTCACCGAATTCAGATGAAATCGATTGCTCTCGTTCGGGCCGGCCGAGCTCGCGGGATCGAAGGGGCGAAGGGCGAGCGAATTGCCGGTTACGCCCAAGTGCCAGCCGCCGACGAATCGCTTCTTCTCGAGATTGAAAGTCAGTACGCTGTCGATGCCGGTGGAGGTGAGGAACGCCAGGTCATCCGCGACGCAGATTTCGTGGCAATGCCGCAGATAAGGACTGGTGAACGACTCGATCAATGAAAAATCCTGATCGAGAATCAACAGCTGCGAATTCGCGGCGACCAGGACGTGTTCCCGGTAAAACGCGATGCCGCGCAGGCCGCGGTCGCCGCCGCGTCCGGCGACGTCGATGTCGGAACGGTTCCAATCCAATTTCAATTCGACCACACCGCGATCGAGATCAATCAAATAGAGCCCGCCATGGCTTTCGCCGAGTTGCGTGCCGCGGATCACCGAGGAGGCGATCAGCGTCGGCAGCCTGCCCAAAGGGCGCTCACTCCTGGTTGGGGGCGTAGTCAAAGATGAGATGGATGCGTGCAGTGTCGCCGCGATTGGCTACGCTGTGGGGCAACTTGTTGTTGAGTTCGAATGCATGGCACGGCCTGGTCGCTATCCGATCCGTACCCACGATGAATTCCACGTCCGGATTGGTCAGCAGCGGAACATGAATGCGATGGGCAATCGAAAACGAAGGATGTTTGTCGACGTGCGCCTCGATTTGGCACGCGGGCGGTAAGCGCGCCAGCACCACGCGCAGCACCATCCCGCCCGGCGGGTAATGCTTCGCCACTATTTCTTCCATTATCGGCATGGCGAGATCGCCGAAGCCATCCCAGCCGCTGCCATGAGCGACGTTGACCGTGGGCCAGCCGTCGAAAAACACCAATATGATGGATTGGGTTTCGACGTGAACCTCATAGTCGTTCTGACGACGGGTATCTGCATGCCAGGCCCTCTCGTCGGCCGCCAGAACTCTGTCGGTGAGCTTGCGGCCGTCGACGAATCCTAACGGGCGGATGGGCGTGTCAATCAGCATGCAAGCGGGTGCAACTCATGCCCAAAGTGTACAAACTTTTCGCGCACGCGGTTTGCCAGGCTGTCCCGGTGATCGGCGCAGCGCCGGTCGCCGCTGGGTGCGGCATAATCTATAACTGACATTATATATAATACATGACTCATTGTTTATTTTAGTAAAATATGTGACGAATATTTATCCCGCCGTACTGGATGAGCGCCGCCGCGCGGGTCCGGGCGCAATCGCCGCGCTGCGCTCGGCACGAGCCGATCATGGACGGTTGCTCGTCGACAACGGCTTTACACGGGTGCCGCGCGCGATTATCGTGCCGCCGGTTATCGGTCACAAAAGGCGTCCCTGTGGGCAGTTGCATGAGTGGTGGTTTTGGCCGCGTGAAACGCGGCCGCAGCTTGGCTCGATAACGCTCAAGGCACGTTCCTAAGCGCGTTCCCGCCGGCTGCGGGGGACGCTTGGTGCGCGAGATCTCGATCGCACAGGCCATTGTTCCTCCTCTGACTCCATCCTGGGTTCGGTACCCGAACCGGCGCGCAGCCAGCTGCGCGCCCGCTGCCGGCGGTGGCCGCTCGTTGTCGGGGGAGTGAGTCAATGGTCAATCTGCTCAAGAGCATCGCGGAACATCCGCGCGTCAAGCAACTCGGTCCGGGGCTGATCACCGGGGCGGCGGACGATGATCCGAGCGGCATCGCGACCTATTCCCAGGCGGGCGCGCAATTCGGCTTCAGCATGTTGTGGACCGTTCTGTTCACCTATCCCCTGATGGTCGGCATCCAGATGGTCAGTGCGCGCCTCGGTTGCATCACCGGCCGCGGGCTCGCTGCGAACGTGAAATTGGCCTACCCACGCTCGGTGCTGCTGGCCATTGTCGGATTGCTGCTGGTCGCCAATACGATCAATATCGCCGCCGACATTGCCGCGATGGGCGAAGCGCTGCGCTTGCTGCTCGGGGGGTCGGCACATGTGTATTCGGTCACGTTCGGCCTCGCGTGTCTGGTGCTGCAGGTATTTTTGCGCTACGAGACCTATGTTCGCTATCTCAAGTGGCTGACCCTGGCCCTGCTCTCCTATGTGGCGGTGGTATTCACCATCCATGTTCCATGGGGCCAAGTGCTTCGAGACATCGCGATTCCACGGCTCGTGCTCGATCACGACACCATCACCATCATCGTCGCGGTGTTCGGCACGACCATCAGTCCCTATCTATTCTTCTGGCAGGCGGCGCAAGAAATGGAGGATCTGCGCGCGCTATCGGCCACAAACGGCGGTCACTTGCTTCCGCATGCCGAGGAAGTGGCGCGCCAACACTTGCGCCGCATTCGCTGGGACACCTACCTCGGGATGGGCTTTTCCAATCTGATCGCGTTCTTCATCATCCTGAGCACGGCGGCGACATTGCACGCGGCAGGCATCGTCAACATACAAACCTCGGGGCAAGCCGCCGAGGCGCTGCGGCCGCTGGGCGGCGAGACGACATTCTTGTTGTTCAGTCTCGGCATCATCGGCACCGGCATGCTCGCGGTGCCGGTGTTGGCGGGGTCGGCCGCCTACGCCGTCGCAGAAAGCTTCGAATGGCGCTCCGGTCTCGACAAGAAAATGCTGGAGGCCATGGAATTCTACGGCATCATCGCGGTTGCGACGATTGGTGGAGTAGTCCTCAATTTCACCCGGCTGGATCCGATGCGGGCACTGATTTGGAGCGCCGTGATCAACGGCGTCATTGCCGTGCCCATCATGGTTGTCATGATGCTGCTTGCCGCACGCGAGGACATCATGGGCCGGTTCGTCATCCGTTTCAGGCTTCGCCAGCTTGGTTGGGCCGCGACGGCCGTCATGGCGATCACTGTGGTGGCGATGTTTGCCACCTTATAGCCCGATGCCGGCCCCATTGCGCCAGTCGCGATCCGCTGAATTCCTCGGCTTCCTCGCCCTCACTCTGATCGGCGCCGCGGCGCTGTGCGGTTCGGCCTCCTCGATGCCGGCCGCCTCGGCGACGGCGACTGCCACAACCCGGGTCGGTTCGATGGTGCTCGAGCGCTGTGCGCAGGTGGCCGCGTACTGTGGTCGCCTCGAGCGGCCGCTCGATCCCACCGGCGGCATTCCAGGCAGGATTTCCATTTATTTCGAATTCTATCCGCGCACCGGGCGGGGCGAATCCGCATCAACCCTGGTGGCGACCGAGGGCGGCCCCGGCTACCCCGCGACCGGCTCGCGCGAGGATTACCTAGCCTTGTTCAAGCCGCTGCGCAACTCGCGCGACGTGGTGTTGATGGACAACCGGGGTACCGGCAAATCAGGCGCAATCGACTGCCGGGCGCTGCAGGCCGGGGAGAAATGGACCGTGCAGTCGGTCGCCGCCTGCGGCGAGTCTTTGGGCGA
>JBBIUT010000090.1:0-6920 GCA_037440085.1 Gammaproteobacteria bacterium | reverse complement strand
AACGCGAACAGGCCGAAGATTGGCTCGCTACGCCGTCGCAGCCAGAGCATCGCGGTGAACGCACCGATGAGCCCGACCAGCACGCTCACGATCTCCACGCCGGTCACCTGCGCCCAAAGCTGGCGTTGGTAGGCGGGGTATAGCGCCTCCTCCGGACCGACGAACACCGGACCAAGCTCCAAGAACTCGAAGAAGCGGCAATCGATCTGAAGCAGCAGTTCGTTTTCGCCGGGGTGCATCAACGCGGCGGGCAATTCCAGATCGATCGGATAGTTCCAGGGCTGGCTATAGGCGTCTTCGTAAGCCCGGCTCGAACCGATCAGGGCGCCGTTCAAATAAATGTTCGCGTTCGGCGAGACATAGCGGAGGTAGGCGCTGTAACGAACGGACTCGTCGGCCGGGGCGCGAAATGAAATGCGAAACCACGTGCACCGCGCGGCGTGCGGACCGCGCGGCGCCCGCAGCCGGATTGGAAACGCGAGCAGGGGACCGTGGCGCGTCGGAGGCGGCGGCATCGCCGCCAGGTAACCGGACAAATACTCGGCTGCGGCGACTTGATATCGCGCCAAGGAAGCCGGTTCATCCGACACGGCATGACCCGGCCGCGGGGCGACCGCAGCCAAAACCAGCAGCAGTTCAAAAATCCAGCAGGCCGAGTTTCTTCGCCTCAAAGACGGCCTCGCCACGAGAATGAACCGAGAGTTTACGATAGATCCGGTAGATATGCGTTTTCACGGTGCTCGTCGAGATGCCGAGCAAACGGCTGATTTCGCCGAAATTGAACCCTTTGGCGACCAGTCCCAGAATTTCGGCCTCGCGCTCGCCGAGTTCCGCCCCGTCGGGCAGCGGCTTGCCGGCGGCCGGCGGTCGCGGCCGCGCGAGCGACAGCAGAATGCGCGCGATGCTGGGGCTGATCGGTGAACCGCCGGCGTGCAATTCGCGGATCGTTCTCAGGAACGAGTCGGCCAGCGCATCCTTGAGCAGGTAGCCGCTGGCACCCGCCTCGATCGCGGTGACGACGTTCTCTTCGTCGCCGAAAACGCTCACCACCATCACCTCGCAAAAGGACGCCTGCCCTTTGACCTCCCGGATGATGTCGAGACCGTTGCCGTCCGGCAGACCGAGGTCGACCAGCAGGACGTCCGGCGTGCCCCCGACGAGGGCGCCACGCGCGTCCCGCAGATTCGCGGCAACCCACAGCAGACGCATGTCCGGCGCGGACGCCACCAGCTCGACATACCGGTCGCGTAACACCGCATCATCCTCCAGCGCCGCGACTCGAATCGTCATGGATGTGGCCCCGGCGCCGGTCGCGCGCCTCAATTTCGATCTAGAGACCACCAGATTAGACCACCGCGGACCGGACCGTGTCATCCGAATGCCCGACTGACAGAAATCGGCATCGAACGCCTAATCGTATCCACACGCCGGCGTCATCCGGCGTCGATCGCCGGCCCGTGACGGAGGGGACAGGCCATCGCGGACATCGCATTCAAGGGAATCGCCCGCCGAGACGCCCAGCGTGCGGCGCTTGTGGGCGTGTTCGCGAGCCTCGCCTGGACGATGCTCGCGGCACGCCCGGTGGCTTGGGACGACGTCGGCGTGCGCGTGGCCTCCGTGTGCCTCGCGCAAGGCTACACCGGCGCGCTACCGCCGCCGACGCCGCAGGACTGCGCTCGGCGGGCATTGCCCCTGCACCTGCGCGGACCGCGCCCTGACCAGCCGCCAATCGAGCGCTGGTTTCGGATCGCGCCGCCCGACTCCCTATCGACGGACCCCGCCGCCGCCATTTTCCTGTCCGATGTGTCACCCAACGCCGCCGTCTATCTGAACGGCGTACACCTAGGCGAGAGCGAGGGCTTCACCGAGACCGATAGCGAAAGTTGGAACTACCCACTGTACTTGCCGATGCCGGCCGCGTTGTTGCGGGCGAAGCAGAATCTACTGTGGGTCGAGATCCGGGACTACGGCGGCGAAAGTGCGGACTTGGGCACGGTGTGGGTCGGCCCCGAAGACGCGCTGTATCCGCGATTCGAGCGGCTTCTCTGGTTGAAGGTCCTCGGCGTGGAGGTCGTGAGCCTGCTCGTCGGCGTGATCGGCCTGTTCGCCTTGTTGTTATGGATCCGCCGAAAGGACGACGAGATTTTCGGCCTGTTTGCGTTGAGTTGCGGCATCTGGATCGTCCGCAACACACAGTTTTTTCTGGTCCATACGGGCATGTCATCACTGGCCAACGAGGTGATCACGGACGCCGCGCTGTTCTGGCTCGTGGCGGTGCTGGTCACGCTGTGCTTCCGCATCGCCGGTCAACGTCGCCCGCGGATAGAAGGGGCGATGTACGCCTATGCGACGGCGGCCACCATCGCCATGTCGCTTGCCGGCGCAGAACACAAATGGCGGGTGACCGCCGCATTCTACGTGATGATCTTCCCCGGAAGCGCGCTATTCATCGCCTATTTGTCCCGTGTCACCTGGCGGCAGCGTACCGCCTTGCTCGGACTGTTGTGGCTTGCCGCGGTCGTCACCACGTTGTTGGGCGCCTATGACTTTCTGTTGATGGCGAATCTCCTTCCGTGGCAGGGCGCCTTTCTGATGCCGTACAGTTCGCTGTTCTTTGCCGGAACCGTCGGTTGGGCGCTGGTCGATCAATTCATCCTGACTCACCGCAAGCTGGAGCGATTGAACGGCGAACTCGAGGCGCGGGTGGGGGCACGGGAGATGGAACTCGCCGCTCATTACCGGAAAGCGGCCGAATTGGAGCGCCAACAAGCCATCCGCATCGAACGCGAACGGATCCTGCGGGATATGCATGACGGCGTCGGCTTGCAACTGATCTCCTCCATCCGCCTGATCGAGAAGAAGGATCTCTCGCCCTCACAGATGGGCGAACTCCTCGGCGAAGTGATGGACGAACTGCGCATCGCAATCGACTCGGCGAAGCCCTCCGCGCAAGATTTGTTGGTGATGCTCGGCAACCTGCGCTACCGCATCGAGCCACGGATGCATGCCGCCGGGTTGGCGCTCGCCTGGGAGGTTGGGGACTGCGTCGGACTCGAAAAGCTCATCCCGTCTCAAGTCACCCAGATCACCCGGATAGTCCAGGAAGCCTTCACCAACGTGCTGAAACACGCGTTCGCTTCCCGTGTGAAGTTCAGTGCGCAAACCATCGACGGCCACTCGCTCGAGATCGTCATCGAGGACGACGGCCGCGGCTTCGATCCCGCGCTGCACGCATTGGGTGAAGGCCTCGCGAATATGAAAGGCCGTGCGACGAAGATCGGCGGTTCATTGGCAATCAGCTCGCGCCCGGGAGAAACCCGCCTGCGGCTGTCCGTGGCCATCCCGTAAAGCCTGCAATTCGGGACAACGCCCTGCTGTCCGCGTTTTCACCGCCTGTCGGTCGATCGTCCGACCGACTTCGGAGCTTCAGTCGCGCTTTATCGGGCTGTAATGACGCGCGAGATTCTTCATTGACTGTGGGATGTCGATACATGATCCAATTGGATGACCGACCGCGCCCCGTTATTACCGGAACCCACGCGCGGGCCGCAAGCGCGGCGATTCGCACTGTTCATGGCTTCCAGTGCCGCCTACATCGCGTACGGCCTCGCTCGACACTGGCTCTGGGTCTTGACCGCGGTGACGATTCTCTGGCTGATCGGGTTCTGGTGCGGCTGTTGCACAGAAGCGCATTGGTGACGAATGGCATCATGACGCAACTCCCGGCGCCGCACCCGCTCAGCGGCAACGAAACGCGAACGGCGCCGTAGCGCTTTGCACGGGCTGCGGCGTCCAAGCCTGTAGAACGAACGCACCGCGCACCGCGGTGTGCGGCTGTCCCACCAGCCATTCATCTGTCGTATAGACCGGATTGCGTCCGTTGAAATTCAGACGCTGCGGGGCGACCGGTGCACCGCCGACGTGGACCCAACGCACCGTCACCGGCCGCGGCGCACCGCCCATCACCACCGACGCGGACTCGCGCAGCGCAAACGGACAGGTGACGAGGCCCGTGGGCACCGCGGGCCTCGAGATCACGATCGAGGCCGCGGACGTGCCGGGGGCGTGCGGCACGTCCGGCATGCTCTTCACGGCGGTCGCCACACCGTAAGATGCGCTGACCGAATTTCCCAGACTCCCAGCATTCCTGGCGCTCGCAGCATTCCCGGCGTTCCCGGCAATTCCGGCAATTCCGGCATTTCTGGCGTTATTCGAAATACAGGTCAACTGGAACGTTCGCGAGCGCGAATGAACCACTTGCGGCGAAACGATCTGGAGTTCTTCCCACCCGGAATAGGAAACCCCGAGCGTCCACGTCGTCGTCAACTGCGCGCTCGGACCGCGCACCGGAACCTGAACGATCTGCGTCGATGCGCCATCGCTGCGCACCCAGCGATAGGCGATCTCGCCGATACCACGCACGCCGACGAGTGCGTGAAAGCTGATCGTCGCCGGGCAGGTCGTTGCGGCGACCAACGGCACCACCGTCATGCGCGCTCCGAGCACCTGTAGGGCGCCGACGGATGACCCTCCGCCACCCACCACCGGGGACGTGACCATCGTCGGATTCACAGTGCCGGTCGATTGCTGGGGCGCGAGTTGTGCGATCGTGCCGAGATGTTGTTGCTGGAAAGTCGGCAAGGAATTCCCGGTGGAGCCTAGGTTGCTCGCCGATCCTGCGCCGTTGTGCGTGATCTTTACGGTCACGGCGAAGCCGTACCAGCCGGTGCATTCCTGAAAGTACCCTGGATATTGTTGGTAGTAGCCGTTGTCGTGGTAGTCGTTGTCCGTAAATCCGAGCGATAGCACACCATCCGGGCCGTTGCCGGGGACGACAGCGGTTCCCAAATACCACCAAGATTTCATTCCTTGTCCACTCGGGTCGCGATAATTGCCGATGCTGTTCGGGATATTGAATTCCATGACTCCCGGGAAAAACCCGTTGGCCTGTCCAACGAGATTCTCCAGGCCGCCTGAAGTCCCCATGGAGTCCGCCCAGGTATCGGAGTTCCCGCCGTGGTTTCCGCATCCGACAGCGCTTACCGACACGGAGTCGCCGCCGGTCAACACGATCTGCGGATAGGCGGTCGATGGTGTACTGATCGGTGGATCGATGATCGTCCAGGTATCGACATTCCCCGCGCTCGATTCGGTCACTTGATTGGGCGCGTCGGTCATATTGCCGTTCTTGAGGAATTGACCTTCCGTGCGGTGATAGGCCAAGCACAGTGTTTGCTGTACGCCGGTATACAACTGGCAGTTGGGCTGCGCTTGCGCCTGCACCGCGCGCAGCGGCATGCAGCCTACCGCCAGGACGACGCCTAGTTCAATGAGTGCGTGTGTTCGACGCATGGCGCGTCCCCCTGCGAAATAATTTCCAAATCGAGTCTATTGCACATCGGATCGGACGCATGTCATGCAAACACCCGACACGGATCTGCGTGCCGGCCCGGCTGCGGATGGGTATCGGCATCACGAAAAATACCCGGCCGCGAGTACGGCCATCATGCACACCAAGCCGAGCGCCGCGAGCACCCCGAGCAGCACGGCCGCGGCATCCAGCACGCGCGAAATCCGCGCGGCGAGCGCGGCCGTCCGGGTGAAGAGACGCACCGACCAATCGCCACGTGCGGATGAGGCCGCGCCGGTCGAACCCGGGGCGACGGCGTGGGGTGCACGCGTGACGAGCGCTAGGCCGACCGCGATGGGCGCCGCGCTCGCGCCGACCCAGAACAACCAGATTCCGGCGGCCGACAACAATCCGCAGGCGTGGCATGCGTTCATGGCCTTTGCGAGCATGGCGAGATTCGCTGCGGTCACCGCGATGCCGACGGGGTACGTGATGACGAACCATCGCCACGCGCTTGGACTCGCGCTTCGGGCGCGACGCACGTGGCGCGGCGCCGTCGATGCCATCGCCGCGGCGCCGCCGTGGCGCCGGCGCACGAACTCCCACATCAGCACAAACAGCAACAACAGATCCAGCGCGACGGCGATGGCGCCGACGAACAGGCCGGCTGGAAACCCCAGCAGCGCCGGCCCGAACGCCACCCAATTGATCACGGCGGCAAACCCGATACTGAGACTCCAGCCGATCCATTGTTCGCGCGGGTCACGCCTGGAGCCAATATCTGCGTATTCGGCTTCGGTCAGTGGCACGGCGTTATACTCGGTCAACCCTGCGCAGCCCGAAGCTCACCCATCATTTCGCGCGGCCGGTCGCGGCCGGCGCGAGGCCCATGCGTTGAATGAGTTGCAGTACCGCCAGGTCGATGCAACTGCGCAGCGCCTTGTCGACATTGCCCTTGTGAGCGGTTTGGTAATTCACGTCCGGGGTCATCGGACTCGGGGTCCGTCCGAACAGGCTCGACAAGGTGCTCGCCACCGCCGCGGTGCCGGAGAGACTGGTATTGGTGGATTTGATCGCTTCGCGCACACTGACCGAATCGAGAATGTCGCCCGTCTGACCGTCGAGGATGCGTACGTCGATCGCGAGCGCATCCTGGTTTTTCGAATTGCCGACATTCAAGCCCCCCATATTGACCGTACCTTGTTTTTGGGTATCGCCGCCGTTGAACTCCGACACCGTGCCATCGAATATGTACTGGGCGATGTGCAGCGGATAGGCCGACGGCGCACCACCCGCGGGCGGGTAAGCCTGCGGTTGCGGGTAGCCCTGGGGTTGCTGCGGGTAGCCCTGGGGCTGCTGGTACGCCGGCTGGTACGGCTGCTGCTGTGGCATGCCGTTCGTCGGCGGCGGGTAAGCCGGTTGCTGGTAGGTCCCCGGAGGCGCAGCCGGCGTTGTGGGATAGGGTTGTTGTTGCGGAACACCGGGCTGCGGCGGCGCCATCGGCTGCTGCGGCATTTGTTGCGGCATCTGTTGGGGCATCTGTTGCGGCGGCGGCGGATACGATGGCGTT
>JBBIUT010000089.1:0-7075 GCA_037440085.1 Gammaproteobacteria bacterium | reverse complement strand
CGGTCACCCTGTCGGGGCATTTGGATGCGCAAGGACTGCTCGATCAAGTGGGTGGTCTGTCCTATCTCGGATCGTTGGCGCGCGACACGCCGACCGCCGCCAACATCCGCGCCTACGCGGACATCGTCCGCGAACGATCCGTCCTCCGGCAGCTGATCACCGCGGGAAATCTCATCGTCGGCAGCGCGCTCGAGCCGGAAGGCCGGGAAGCGCGTGAAATCGTCGACGATGCGGAACGCGCGGTATTCGAAATCGCCGAACGAGGGTCGCGCGGCAAAATCGGATTCAGGAGCGTCAAGATCATCCTGCCGGATGTCGTCAACCGCATCGACGAGCTCTATCATTCCGACGGGAAGCTCACCGGCATCTCCACCGGCTTCAAAAAGCTCGATGAAATGACGAGCGGACTGCAGCCGGGCGATCTGATCGTTGTCGCCGGCCGCCCCTCCATGGGCAAGACCGCGCTCGCTGTCAACATCGCGGAGAACGCCGCGCTCGGATCGAACAAGTCCGCCGCGATTTTCAGTATGGAAATGTCGGCGGAATCGCTGACCTTGCGCATGATTTCCTCGCTGGGAAGAATCAACCAAAGCCACCTGCGCTCCGGCCGTCTGCACGAGGACGATTGGCCGCGCATCGATTCGGCGATGACGCAGCTCGGCAGCGCCAACATCCACGTGGACGAGACGCCGGCGCTGACTCCGACCGAAGTGCGCGCGCGGTCGCGGCGATTGAAGCGCGAGCGCGGGCTCGACTTGATCGTGGTCGACTATCTGCAGCTCATGCAGGTCTCGGGAACCAAGGAAAATCGCGCCACCGAGATCTCCGAGATCTCGCGCTCGCTCAAGGCCCTTGCGAAGGAATTGAAGGTGCCGGTGATCGCATTATCGCAGTTGAATCGCGGCGTCGAACAGCGCGTCGAGAAGAAGCCGGTGATGTCGGATCTGAGAGAGTCGGGAGCGATCGAACAAGATGCAGATTTGATCTTGCTCATCTACCGCGAAGAAGTCTACGACCCCAACACCACGCGCAAGGGCATCGCCGACATCATCGTCGCCAAGCAGCGCAACGGCCCCACGGGCGATGTGCAGCTCACCTTCCTCGGGCAGTACACCAAGTTCGAGAACTACGCGCCGGAGTCGTACGCCGAGGGCGTATTTCGGTGAGGCGCCGGTGAGGCCCCGGTGACTCCAATGGTGGGTGCGACGGTCGATACCGCCGCACTCAAACACAATTTACAGGCGGTGCGGCGTTGGGCGCCGCGATCGCGCGTCATGGCGGTGATCAAGGCGAATGCCTATGGACATGGGCTGGTCGAGGTTGCGCGCGCGCTGCAAGCGGCGGACTCGTTCGCCGTAGCGCGGGTCGACGAGGGGCTCACGCTGCGAAACGCCGGCATCGGCAAGCGCACGGTGCTGCTGGAGGGGGTCTTCGACCGCGAACAATTGGACGCCGCCGCCGCCGCCGGCTTCGAACTGGTGGTGCACACCATCGAGCAAGTCGACTTGCTGCGCGCGGCGCCGGCTGCAGCGAACTTCAGCATTTGGTTGAAGTTCGACAGCGGCATGAATCGCCTCGGCTTCAAAGGTGCGGCGTTCGACGCGGCGCTCGCTGCCCTGAGCGCGCTGCCCGCGGTCAAATCCCCGGTCAATCTATTCACGCACCTGGCCTGCGCCGACTCGCCGGAACTATCGGCTACAACGGAACAGCTCGACCGCTTTGCCCGCGCCGCCGGCTCGCTGCCCGGCGAACGCAGCATCGCCAATTCGGCCGGCATGCTGAGTTTTCCGCAGGCGCAGGCGGATTGGGTGCGGCCGGGTTTGTTGTTGTACGGCGTTTCCCCGTTCGCCGGCTCGATCGGCGCAGACCACGGGCTTGAGCCGGTGATGACGCTTCATTCCCGCGTGATCGCTCTGAAGGACCTCGCGCCGGGCGAGCAGGTGGGCTACGGCGGCGATTGGACCGCCCGCCGCCCCACGCGCCTGGCGGTGGCCGCGGTCGGCTACGGCGACGGCTACCCGCGCAGCCTGGCCGAAGGCTCGCCGGTGCTGGTCAACGGCGAACGCGCGTCGCTCGCCGGCCGCGTCTCGATGGACATGACCGGCATCGACGTCACCGATCTCAAACGACTGCCCCGCTTGGGTGATCCGGTAATTCTGTGGGGCAGCGGATTGCCGGTGGAGGAGATCGCGGTGTGGGCGGATACCATCCCGTACGAACTGCTGTGCGGAATCAGCCAGCGGGTGGCCGTGACGCTGCGCTGACCGGTGTGTCGTCCATCGACGACAGCCAGGGCGTCTCTCGTCCTCCGGAGTCAATCATGCGACACTACCGGGAGAGGCCAGCAACGGAAGCCACGCGATGCCAACGCGCGATCGAACCGCCGAGCACAGAGTTCCTAATGTCCACCGTCATTGTCTGGCGGCGAGGGCATGTTGACCGATCCCGAGGATATCGTTGCCGGGGCGGACTCGGAGAGCCCCGAGCGATTCAGTCTGCTGCAATTTTTGCGGCATCCCTGGCAATTCATCGGCGCCTGGCGCGAGCTGCGGTATTCGAAAAAGGCGGCGCGCCAGGCGCTGGACCGTTATCAAGGGCTGCGATCCGAACGGCCGGAGCTCACCGGCCGAGCGCTCTATGAGGTCTTCGTGTGCGACCGCAACGCGCTCGAGGCATCTGCCGCTCGAGTGATTCTGCAGCGCGCGGAGGCCAGTTTTGCTACCTGGCCGACGGACCGCGACTTGAAATTCATGGACGTTTTAAAGTATCTGGTGATTTCGGAATACCTGATATCGCACCCCAAGCGAGGCGGCACCTCGATTAACATGGCGCGTATCATCGAGCAGGTTATTCCCCGGGAGCTCTGAGCGCCGTTTGAGCGTCCGTCGCCGCCCGCACGCAACCAGCCAGGCTCCCGGCGGGCGTGCGGATCGCTTATCGAAACAATATCATAAAAATGTTGTAACTAACTATATTTAAACAATTTATAGTACAATCATCGCCATGAAATTGTTTCGAAATCGGTAGCGGCCGCCATGCCGGGAGAAAATCCGCGGGCGATTCAAACTGCCATCGGTTCATCGCTGTTCGCGCTGGTGCTCGCGATATGCTCCTCGTCTGCGTCGTCTGCGTCGGCGGGTGAGACGCCGTCGTCCGAATACGATCTGATCATCGAGCACGGTCGAATCATCGACGGCACCGGCGCGCCGTGGTATGCGGCGGACTTGGGCATTCGCGGCGGGCGTATCGCGGCCATCGGCCGCCTCGACCAGGCCCGGGCCAAGCAGCGCATCGACGCGGCGGGGCGGGTCGTGGCGCCGGGATTCATCGACATGCTGGGCCAGTCGGAACTCACGGTGCTCGTCAATCCGCACGTGCCCTCGAAGGTGTTCCAGGGCATCACCACCGAAATCACCGGCGAGGGCGACTCGGTGGCGCCGGTCAACGAAGCGATCGCGAAGCAGGACGCGGCAAGATTCGCGCACTATCAAATCAAGCAGGACTGGTCGGATTTCGCGCACTACTTCGCGCGCCTCGAACACCAGGGTATCGGCATCAACATGGGCTCGTACGTGGGCGCCACCACGGTGCGCGAGATGGTGGTCGGCTTCGAGGATCGGGCCGCCACACCGAGCGAGCTAAGGCGCATGCAGGGCCTCGTGGCCGATGCCATGCGCCAGGGCGCTGTCGGAGTCTCGAGTTCGCTGGAATACGCCCCGGCCCCGTACGCGAGCACCGAGGAATTGATCGCACTCGCGCGCACGGCGGCCGAATTTGGCGGTATCTATGCGACGCATATGCGCTCGGAGCAAGAGGCGATCATGGCCGCACTCGAGGAGACCATCCGCATCGGACGCGATGCGCATATCCCGGTCGAGATCTGGCACCTGAAGGCGGGCGGGGTCAATAATTTTGGATTGATGCCGGAAATCGTCGCGCGCATCGAGCGCGCCCGCGCCGCCGGTGTCGACATCGCGGCGGATACCTACGCCTATCCCGCCTGGGCCAATGAAATGTCGGCGTTCATTCCGCCCTGGGCGCACGATGGCGGCAATGCCAAGCTGGTCGAGCGGCTGAAGGACCCGGCGGTCCGCGCGCGACTGAAAAAAGAACTCGCCGTCGTATCCGCGGATTGGGACAACGAATGGCAGTCGGTTGCGGGCCCGGATGCGATCCGCATTTCGACCGTGCTCAATCCGAAGCTGCTCGGAATCCAGGGCCACACGCTGGCCGACATCGCCAAGGCGCGCGGCACGGATCCGATGGATACGTTATTCGACATCCTGGTCGAGGACGAGGCGCACACCTACGTGGCGGTGTTTGCCATGAGCGAGCCGGACATTGCGTTGGCTGCGGTGCAACCCTGGGTGTCCTTCTGCAACGACAGCGAGGGTACGGCACCGGACGGACTGCTCGGCAAGGAGTTCCCGCATCCGCGCGCCTACGGGACCTTTCCGCGAGTGCTGCGCAAGTACGTCCGCGAGGAGCGGCGCATGCGTTTGGAGGAGGCCATCCGCAAGTTCACCAGCCTGCCGGCGTCGCGAATGCGCCTCGACGATCGCGGCGTGCTCAAGGCCGGCATGTGGGCCGACGTCGTCGTGTTCGATCCCGAGGCGATCACCGACCGCTCGACCTTTTCCGCACCGAATCAGCTCTCGGTCGGCATGCAATGGGTGCTGGTGAACGGGGTGCCGGTCGTCGCCGACGGCGCGGCGACCAGTGCGCTGCCCGGTCGCGTGTTGCGCGGGCGTGCCTTCAGAAACTAGCGTGCAAGGGATTTATGTGCGCTATCTCACCCACGCCCAAACGCCGTGCGCCTATAATTTAAAAGGCTTTAGGAGCGCGATCTCAAAATGAGGACACATGGAACCGACCGATACCGGGCACGCTGATTATTTCCACAAGGTGGTTGACTGCCAGTGGGCCTGTCCGGCGCACACCGATGTCCCCGAATACATCCGCCTGATCGCTCAAGGCCGCTTCACCGACGCGTATATGGTGAATCGCGCCTCCAACGTGTTTCCAGGAATTCTGGGCCGAGTCTGCGACCGCCCGTGTGAACCCGCCTGCAGACGCAGGCGGATCGAGAACAAGCCGGTGGCCATCTGCCGGCTGAAGCGGGTCGCGGCAGATCATCGGGACGACATCAGCGCTCTGCTGCCGCGCGCACCGGAGCAGAAGAACGGCAAACACGTCGCCTGCATCGGCGCGGGGCCGGCATCGCTCACCGTGGCGAACGATCTGTTGCCGTTAGGGTATCAGGTGACCATTTACGAGCAATTCGCCGTCGCCGGCGGATTGATGCGCACCAATATCCCGGCCTTCCGCCTGCCGGCCCAGGTGCTCGACGAAGAAATCGGCTACATCACCAGCATGGGCGCCGACCTGCGCCTGAACTCACCCGTCGCAAGCATGAGTCAGCTGCTCGAATCCCGAGAATTCGACGCGGTATTCGTCGGCACCGGCGCGCCAAAGGGCAAGGAGCTCGATTTGCCCGGCCGCCATGACAGCAAGCGCATTCACATCGGCATCGCCTGGCTGGAATCGGTTGCCTTCAAGCATGTCGAGACCATCGGCGCGCGGGTGCTCATCATCGGCGTGGGCAACACGGCCATGGATTGCTGCCGCACCTCGCTGCGCCTCGGCGCCAAGGACGTCAAAGTCATGGCGCGCAAGCCGCGGCAGTTCTTCAAGGCGTCGGCGTGGGAACTCGAGGACGCCGAACAGGAGACCGTTCAGATCGTGGTCAATCGGGCGCCGAAGAGATTCGTGATCGAGAACGGCGAGCTCAAGGGGATGCTGTTCGAGCACCTCGAGTATGAACTGCGGGACGGGGATATCAGCGGGACCCGCGTACTCGGCGAAGAGTTCTATCCCTGCGACGACGTGATCCTCGCCATCGGTCAGGAGAACGCCTTCCCGTGGATCGAGCGCGACATCGGGATAGAGTTCGGCCGCTGGGACCTCCCGGCGGTGGATAAATTTACCTTTCAGTCGACGCGCCCCGAGGTGTTTTTCGGGGGCGATGCTGCGTTCGGTCCTAAAAACATCATCTGGTCCGTGGAGCACGGCCACCAGGCCGCCATCTCGGTGCACCTATACTGCAGGGGCGAGCCGGTTTCGGCCCGCGTGCCGCGCAGGGTGACGCTGGAAAGCCGCAAGATGGGCATGCACGAATGGTCGTACAAGAACGAGTACAACGGCGCCGAGCGCCGCCTGGTGCCGCATGTCGGACTGGTCGAGAGATTCAAGAAGATCAACGTGGAGGTCGAATTGGGGTTCACGGCCGAGCAGGCCGCGCTCGAGGTGCAGCGCTGCCTGAACTGCGATGTGCAAACGGTGTTTGCGGCCAAGCTGTGCATCGAGTGCGATGCCTGCATCGACATCTGCCCGGTCGACTGCCTCACCATTGCGCCGAACGGCACCGAGGCGGAACTGCGCTCGAAACTCAAGGCGCCGGCGCTGAACGTCGAGCAGGCCCTGTACGTGTCGAGCCCGCTGCCGCACACCGGGCGCGTCATGGTCAAAGACGAGGACGTCTGCGTGCATTGCGGCCTGTGCGCCGAGCGCTGTCCGACCGCGGCCTGGGACATGCAGAAATCCACGATCAAGGTTCCTCTGGCCGAGGATGAGGGAAAGACATGCCGAAGCTAGCGGCGCCGGATAGAGTGAACGACTTCGTCGTCAAGTTCGCGAACGTCAATGGCACGGGCTCCGCGAGCGCGAATTCGCTGATCATGAAGACCATTTTCCGCATGGGCGTGCCGGTGACCGGAAAGAATTACTTTCCGTCGAACATTCAGGGTCTGCCGACCTGGTACGAAATTCGCGTGACCCGCCATGGCTATGCCGCCCGCGCCGGCCGGGTCGACATCATGGTGGCGATGAACGCCGAGACGTACACGAAAGACGTGCGTGAAGTCGCCTCCGGCGGCTATCTGATCTACGACGCGACCTGGCCGCGCAGTGCGCTATTGCAGCGCGGCGACATCACGGTCATCGGCGTGCCGCTGGCGAAAATGGTGAATGAAAACTTCGACGGCGTGCGCAACCGCATATTGCTGAAGAACATCGC
>JBBIUT010000088.1:0-7081 GCA_037440085.1 Gammaproteobacteria bacterium | reverse complement strand
TCGAACATCGCGACCGCTTGCTTCGACAGCGGCACCAGGTGCGGCTTGGCCTTCTTCATCCGCTCGGCCGGGATCAGCCATTCCGCCCTCTCGATGTCGATCTCTTCCCAGCGGGCGCCGATCAGCTCGCCCTTGCGGACCATGCACAGGATGAGCAGGTGCAGGGCCAGCTTGTACTGTCGGCGGATGGACGACTGGTAGATGGCGCGCAGGAGCTGGCCGATCTCGGGCTGCGTCAGCGCCACGTCCCGGCTGCGGGCTGTCGCGATGAATCGCGCTTCGATGGCGGCGGCCGGATTGAACCGCGTCTTGCCTCGCGCGATGGCGTAGGCGAACAGGCGTTTGATGACGTTGCGGGTCTGGAGCGCCATCTGGTCGGCGCCACGGGCCTTCACGGCGTCGGTGATCGCGAGGATGTCCTGGATGCTCACGTCGGCTACGGGCTTTTCGCCAATAGTGGGGAGCACGTCCTTGTCGATGACGTGGCGGATATTGCGCGGCTTGCTGTTGGTGCGGCTAACGACGTCCGCATACCAGAGGTCCGCGAATGCTGCGACTGAGTCAGTGGCGCGTGCCGCTTTGGCTTCCTTCTCGGCCTGCTTGGCCGAGGCCGGCGACCGGCCGTGGGCGACCATCGCCCGGCACTGCTCGCGCCATAGGCGAGCCTGAGCGATGGTATGCGCGGGGTACTCGCCCAGCGTCACGCGCTCTTTGCGCGAGTCGCGTCCGCCGAGCCGGTACTGCATGCGCCAGACTTTCTTGCCGGTCGGCTGCACTTCGACATAGAGCCCACCACCGTCTGCAGACTGATATGGCCTCTCGCGAGGCTGCAATCGCAGGAGTTTGGTGTCGGTGAGCGCCATACGTGCCCCCATGGGAAATCGGGCAGTGCCCCACGGGGTGCTTCAGACCCTCGGCATGGGGACATCTATGGGGGCACCTTAGCAAGGCTACCCGCGGAAGGCAATCGACGGTATTGGACGAAAAGATCGAGAAAATAAGCAATTTTTCAGCAGTCTGTGGATACGCTAGGACATCCTCGGACGTCCCACTATTTTCCGATGCAGAAGCTGCTGAAAATGGCGCCGAGCAGATCCTCGCTGGTGAACTCGCCGGTGATCTCGCCGAGCGCATGCTGCGCGAGCCGCAGGTCTTCGGCAAACAATTCAAAAGTTTGGGGCCGTTGCAGCACCTCGGCGGCGCTTTGTACCAGAGCCTGGGCGCGCTTCAGGGCATCGAGATGCCGGCGGCGGGCCGCGAGCGCTCCGGATTCCGAATCGCGGTATCCGGCGCTCTCTTTCAAGTGAGTACGCAGCAGATCGAGTCCCGCGCCGCTCTTGGCGCTCAGGAAAATTTGGGTGGGGGCGCCTTGGATCGCGTGCGCGGCGACACCGGTCAGATCGATCTTGTTGACCACCAACGTCACCGGCACGTCCGGCGGCAATGCTTCGAGTTCCGCTGCCAGCTCGGCCGCGGATTGCTCGCCGGCCCGGGTGGCATCCAGAACGTATAGCACGCGGTCCGCACGCCGCATTTCGGTTCTGGCGCGGCGCACGCCCTCCTCTTCCGCCGCGTCGCTCGCGGCCCGCAAGCCCGCGGTGTCGATCAAATTCAGCGGCAGCCCGTCGAGCGCCAGGTGCTCGCGCAGCACGTCGCGCGTGGTGCCCGGCGCGGCCGTGACTATGGCGACCTCATCGCCTACCAACCGATTGAGCAAACTCGACTTTCCGGCGTTCGGCTTGCCGGCGATCACCACCGTCAACCCCTCGCGCAGCAGGCTCCCTTGGCGAGCCGCAGCGATGATCGAATCGAAGCTGTGGAACACTTGGGCCAGCGCCGCGGCAAGAGCCGCGCCCGGCAGAAAAGCAACCTCCTCGTCGGGAAAATCGATCGCAGCCTCGACGTGGACGCGCAATTCGGTGAGCTGCGCCTGAAGATCGGCGATGCGCGCCGAGAATTCTCCCCGCATCGAGCGCACCGCCGCCTTGGCCGCCGCCGCGGTGCCCGCGTCGATCAAATCGGCGACTGCTTCAGCCTGCGCGATATCGATTTTGCCGTTGCAAAAGGCGCGCTCGCTGAATTCGCCCGGCCGGGCCATCCGGCATCCGAGCTCGAGAACCCGCTTCAGCACCAGATCCGTCACCAGCGGCCCGCCATGACCCTGCAGCTCCAATACGTGTTCGCCGGTGAACGAGGCGGGAGCGGGGAAATAGAGGGCGAGGCCTTGGTCGAGGCAATTGCCCTCGGCATCGAGAAAACTTGCCAGTCGCGCATGCCGCAGGGGCGGCATGAACCCGAGAATCGCGCACGCAACCCGCGGCACCTCGGCGCCGGATATCCGCACCATTGCCACGGCCCCCCGCCCCGGGGGACTGGCGACGGCGACTATGGTCTCAGGCGAGGTCACCGCGATAGTCTACGAGCGAAGGGACCCGATTGCCGTCTCAGGCGCGCGCTTTGTTGGCCTCGGCCTGTACCACTTGGTTCACACGCCACTGCTGCGCGATCGACAGCACCGTATTGGTCAACCAATAGAGCACCAATCCGGACGGAAACCAGGCCATCATTCCGGTCATGACCAGGGGCATGAACTGCATGATCTTGGCCTGCATCGGATCCGGCGGCGCGGGATTCAGTTTGAACTGGGCGAACATCGCACCGCCCATCAATAACGGCAGCACGAAATACGGGTCGCGCGCGGACAGGTCGTTGATCCACAGCAGGAATGGCGCCTGGCGCATTTCCACGCTCTCGAGCAGCACCCAATAGAACGAGATGAAAACAGGGATTTGAACCACCATCGGCAGACAGCCCGCAAGCGGGTTGATTTTTTCCCGCTTATACAATTCCATCATGGCGCGACCGAGCTTTTCGCGATCGTCCTTGAACGACTCCTGGATCTGCTTCATGCGGGGCGCCACCGCGCGCATCTTGGCCATGGACCGTCCGCTCGCTTGGCTCAAGGGGTAGAACATGAGCTTGATCAAGGCGGTGACGATGATGATCGCCCAGCCCCAATTGCCGATGCGCGCGTGAATCCAGTTGAGCGCCGCGAACAGCGGCTGCGCGATCACGGTGAGCAGGCCGTAGTCGGCGGCGCGCTCGAGGCGAGGGCCCGTTGCCGCCAGCTGCGCCTGCAGCTTCGGTCCGATGAACAGCTTCTCGTGGAATTGTGCCTGGGCGCCGGCCGGAATCCGGGCGGACGGCCCGGTCGCACTCAGCAGGTATTCGCGGTCCTTTACCTGCAGCTGATACCGGTACGGTTGATTCGCCGGCGGCACGACCGCGGACACGAAATGGTGCTGCAGCGACGCCAGCCAGCCGCTGGTGACGAGCTCGGAGAACTTGCTGTCCGCCTCGTTCTCCACTTTGAGATCGCGGGCTTTGGTGCCGTCGTATATGGCAGGCCCCTTGAACGAGTAGGTCTCGACGTCGAAGTAGGAGCGGGACGGATGTTCCCAGCGGCGCAGGATTTGTGTGTACGACGCGATGCTGCGCGGCTCCGCACCCGCATTCTTGACCTCATAGTCGAGGCCGATGGCGTACCAGCCGCGCGCGAATACGAATGTCTTCGTGACCGTCAAGCCCTGACCATCCGTCCAGGTCATCGGCACGCGCAATTCGTTGGCGCCCGCGGGCAGCACGTAGGAGGTCTGCGCGGCGGTCCAGGTGGCCAAATGCGTGGGTGCGGCCTCGCCCGCCTTGCCGATGAGCCCGCTCTGCAGCAAATAGAGCGCCTCGGGGTCGCGGTTCTCGAGCCGCACCGGGATGTTGGGCGTGTCCTTGTGCACCGGATATTGCGTGAGATCGGCCCGGTCGATTTCGCCACCCTTCAAATTGATGGAGACATCGAGCACGTCGGTCACCACGTGCAGCATCGGCGACGCGCCCTCCGGCGCCGCAGCCTCGCTGGGCGGTGTGGCCGCCGGCGGCGCCGCGCCCGCGGGGGCGGCGGGAACTTGCGCGGCAACGCCCGGACTCGCGGTCTCGGCCTTCGGCACCGAATCGGCCAGCAATTTCGAGGCGCCTGGTGCGGCAGGGGCGGGCTGCGACGCTGCGCCCGCCACCGGTTCGTGATAATCGCGCATCCACGCTTCGTAATTGAGGTACAGGATCGCCGCGAATGCGACCATGAGCATGACGCGCGTATTAGGCATTGATGGGTCTCTTGTCCGGGTGGGGTCCCTTGTCCGGCACCGGGTCGTAACCGCCCTCCGAAAGCGGATGGCAGCGAAGTAGGCGTTTTATGCCGAGCCAGCCGCCACGCAGCGCTCCATGGCGTTCGATCGCCGTGTGCGCGTAGCAAGAACAGCTTGGATAGAAGCGGCAGCGCGGTCCCAACAGCGGGCTCACGGCGAGCTGGTAAATCCGAATGATCCCCATCATGACGTGGCGCATGGCTCTAACACTTTTTTGCAATGCTGTGCCAATGCTTGGCCAGGCTGGCGCGCAGATCGCCGGGCGGCGCGAGCCGCGCGCTTGCGCTTACTGCAACGGTAACGTCGACGGGCGGCAGGATATGCTGGTTCAATCGAAAGGATTCTCTGGTCAGGCGCTTGATGCGATTTCGGGCAACCGCGGTGGCGCAGGAGCGGGTCGCGATCGCCAGTCCCAGCCGAGGATATGTTTCATGATTGGGCAGAACGGACAAGCTAAAATATGCGTCGGAAAGTCGCCTGCCGCGCTGTCTGACTTGGCGAAATTCGGCCGGCTGGTGCAGACGCTTGCGCGGCTCGAACTTCAGTTTACGGATGGCTGGACAGCCTGCGGCGAAAGCCTCAGGGGCAGAGGCGCTTGCGGCCCTTCGCACGGCGCCGAGCAAGCAGCCGCCGACCGCTCTTGGTAGCCATCCGCGCACGAAACCCGTGGGTGCGGGCGCGGTGCAAGTTACTTGGATTGAAGGTACGTTTCATAGCACAACTTGATCAATGGCCGCCGGGCGAATCGGCGGGCCGGCGGATTTGCGAAAGGCGGCAAGGGTACTCAAGGGGGCGGGGACGTGTCAATAGACGCACCGGCAAGTTGGAGCTAGACTCCCTGCCCTTTCGTTTGATTTGCCCCAATGCCGCATCGTAGGAGAGCGCTCTTGACGGAGTCGCTGTGGAATCGCTGTCTGCGCATACTCGAGAGTGAGCTCCCGATGCAGCAGTTCAATACCTGGGTGCGGCCCCTGCAAGCCATCGAAAGCGTGGGCGAGCTGAAGCTGCTCGCTCCGAATCGCTATGTGATCGATTGGCTGGGCGACAACTCCCTGTCCCGGATCAAGGAGTTGATCTGCGAATTCACCGAGGGCGCGGTGCCGGACGTGGTGCTCGATGTCGGCACGCGAGCCGGCGCTGTCCCGGCGCCCGGCGCGACCCCGGCCAATGGCTCGAACGATGCCCCGGCCCAGGCGGCCGCCAAGGCGCGGCGTTTGGCGCCGGCCGTCCTCGGCAGCCGAATTAATGCCGATTTCACCTTTGATACCTTCGTCGAAGGCAAGAGCAATCAGCTCGCCAAGGCGGCCGCCATTCAAGTGGCCGACAATCCCGGCAAGGCATACAACCCGTTGTTCATCTATGGCGGCGTCGGATTGGGCAAGACGCATTTGATGCACGCGGTGGCCAATAAGCTCAAGGAACGCAATCCCGACGCGAGGCTCGCGTACGTCCACAGCGAGCGCTTCGTCAGCGACATGGTGAAGGCCTTGCAGCACAACACCATCAATGATTTCAAGACGGCTTATCGAACGCTCGATGCGCTCATGATCGACGATATTCAGTTTTTTGCGGGAAAAGACCGCTCGCAGGAAGAATTCTTCCACACCTTCAATGCGCTCCTGGAAAGCCAGCAGCAGGTGATTCTGACCTGTGATCGGTATCCGAAGGAGGTGGACGGTCTCGAGGAGCGATTGAAGTCGCGATTCGGCTGGGGACTGACGGTGGCGATAGAGCCGCCGGAACTCGAGACCTGCGTCGCCATCCTGATGAGCAAGGCGGCGATTTCGAACGTGGACCTGCCGGAGGAAGTGGCATTCTTCATCGCCAAGCGGATCCGCTCCAACGTTCGCGAATTGGAGGGCGCGCTGCGCCGCGTGGTCGCGACCTCGCATTTCACCGGCCGCCCCATCACTCTCGAGTTTGCCAAAGAGGCGCTGCGCGATCTGCTGGCGCTTCAGGAAAGGTTGGTGACGGTCGAAAATATCCAAAAAACCGTGGCCGAATACTACAAAATTCGCATCGCGGATTTGTTGTCGAAGCGGCGCAGCCGTTCAATCGCACGGCCGCGGCAGGTGGCGATGGCCTTGGCCAAGGAATTGACCAATCACAGCTTGCCGGAAATCGGCGATGCGTTCGGCGGCCGGGATCATACGACTGTGCTGCACGCTTGCCGCCGAGTCAAAGAGTTGCGCGAGTCCGAAAGGCGGATTGGCGAGGACTATATGAATCTGTTGAGAACCCTGGCAGGTTAGCTTGGGACAAGCTGTGCGGAAACTTGTGGATAAGGTTATCCACTGTTCAATAACAGCTTGGGGCGATGATCCGAGCGGATTTTGAGCATGTTTAATTTCTTTGTAACTTATTGATTATTGAATTAAATTTAACGTTATCCACAAGATGGGCGAGTCTTCATAATCATAGTAATAATCTCTTTTAAGAATCTAAATCTAAGATAGCTGGACGGGCAAGCGTATGAAATTGACGGCCGAACGGGAAAAATTATTGGGGCCTTTGCAGGCGGTTATCGGCGTGGTGGAACGCCGGCAGACGATGCCGGTATTGGCGAACGTATTGCTCGGTGTCGGCGAGGGCCGGCTGTCGATTACGGCCACGGATCTGGAGGTGGAACTGGTGGCGACCACCGAGGTTGCCGTGCAGGCGGGCGGCGACATCACCGTACCGGGGCGAAAATTCCTGGATATCTTGCGCGCCCTGCCCGAGAAGACCGGGATAGCCATAACCGTGGAAGGCGAAAAGCTGGTGATCAGGGGGGGCCGCAGCCGCTTCAGCTTGTCGACTCTGCCGGCCACGGAATTTCCGGTCATCGAGGACATCAATTCGCAGCAAACGGTGCAGATAACGCGCAAGGAATTGCTCCGACT
>JBBIUT010000087.1:0-7174 GCA_037440085.1 Gammaproteobacteria bacterium | reverse complement strand
TGATTCAAATGGTCGGGGTGACAGGATTTGAACCTGCGACTCCTACGTCCCGAACGTAGTGCTCTACCAGGCTGAGCTACACCCCGAATCGATGGCGGAAAATCAGTTCCTGCGCGCCACGGCGAATTTGGCCAATTCGCTCAAACCTTCTTTGAAAACGCTTTCGGGAAGGGGAACCAGCGCAGCAAGCGCCTGATCCACCTCGCATTGAGCGAGGCGCGCAGTGTACGCAAGCCCTCCCAGGCTTGCAACGGCGCGGGTGATTTCCCCGAGATTTCCGAGGCCGCCCTCTTCGATGGCGTGCCGGATCATTCTGCGCTGATCATCGCTACCGTGCTGCATTGCGTAGATCAGCGGCAGAGTGGGTTTGCCCTCCGCCAGATCATCGCCCAGGTGTTTGCCGAGGCTGGCTTCGTCGGCCTGATAGTCGAGCGCATCGTCGACCAGCTGAAATGCGGTGCCGATGTGTTTGCCGTAGCGGGCGAGGGAGTCCTCGATGGCGGGAGAAGCATCGGCGAGCACCGCACCGATCTGGGCTCCCGCTTGAAACAGCCGGGCGGTCTTACGGCGAATCACGTCGGTGTATCGTTCCTCGCTGGTATTCGGGTCGTGCGCGTTCATGAGCTGCAGCACCTCACCCTCGGCGATGGCGTTGGTCGCATCGGCCATGATTTGCATGACGGGCATGCGGCCGAGAGCTACCATCATCTGAAAAGCGCGCGAGTACAGGAAATCGCCCACGAGAACGCTGGTGGCATTGCCGAACACTTCGTTGGCCGTGTCGCGCCCGCGGCGCAGCGACGAGCCGTCCACCACGTCGTCGTGCAGGAGGGTGGCGGTGTGAATGAACTCGACGATGGCGGCGGCTTCGATGTGTTGTTCGCCCCGGTGGCCGCAGGCGCGCGCTGCCAGCAGCACCAAAAGGGGGCGTAATCGCTTGCCGCCGGCGTGGATGATGTAGGTGGCGACCTGGTCGACCAGGGTCACCTGGCTGTGCAAACGGCGTTTGACGACCCGGTCGACGGCCTGGAAATCAGCGGTTACCAACTCGCGAATCTGTTCTAGTGTCATGAAGCGCTCAGCCGAATAGGCCATGGTACCTAAGAATGCGCTGGCTGGGGCGCCGCCCAATCCGCGGCGGAGAGCTGGCAGTCCGGGCTGGGAAGACCGGTTTGACCTCTTTGCCCCGGCGCCGTACAATTCGCGGCTCTTTTGCGGACCCTTGAGGGCTCGCCTAGCTGGAGTTGTCAAGCATGTATGCCGTGATTGCCACGGGCGGTAAACAGTACCGCGTTCAAGAAGGTGCTGTGGTGCGTATCGAGAAGCTCGACGCAGACCAGGGAGCGAGCGTCGAATTCAATCAGGTGCTGCTGGTTGGCGCCGGCTCGTCCGTGACGATCGGCGCGCCCTATGTGGGCACGGCGAAGGTGGTGGCGACCGTCGAGAGCCACGGCAAGGGCGACAAGGTTCGCATCGTTAAATTTCGTCGGCGCAAGCACTACAAGCGCGAGAAGACGCATCGGCAACCGTATACCGATGTGAAGATCACGCAGATCGTTGCTTAAGGTTCTCAGGAGATACTGAAATGGCACACAAAAAAGCGGGCGGCAGTACACGCAATGGCCGTGATTCGCACTCGAAGCGCTTGGGCGTCAAGAAGTTCGGCGGTGAAGATGTGCTCGCCGGCAATATCCTGATTCGTCAGCGCGGGACCGTGTACCGCCCGGGCGTCAACGTCGGAATCGGAACCGACCATACCCTGTTCGCAACCGCCCACGGGGTGGTTGAGTTTCGCGTCAAGGGCGCGAATCAGCACACCTACGTCAGCGTAATTTCCAAATAGACAATCGCTGCGGGCGCTTGCGCTCGCCGTCGCTCAAGAAAAGGGGGACAGGGCAACACCTGGCCCCCTTTTTAATTACGGGTCTCGCCTTCAATGAAATTCATCGACGAAGCCAAGCTCAAGGTGCAGGGGGGTAACGGCGGACGCGGCTGCGTGAGCTTCCGGCGCGAAAAGTTCGTGCCTTTCGGCGGGCCGGACGGGGGCGACGGCGGGCTCGGCGGCAGCGTGTATCTAAAGGCGGTCGAGGGCATGAACACGCTCGCCGATTTTCGGATCTCGCGCACCTACAAGGGTCAGAACGGGGAGGGCGGCAGCGGCAACGACTGCACCGGGCACGGCGGCGACGATGTCTATGTGCCGGTGCCCGTCGGTACGGTGGTTTCGGATCTTGAAACCGGCGAACAATTGGGCGATTTGACCGTGGAAGGCGGGATTCTGCTGGTGGCCAAGGGCGGCAAGGGCGGCTGGGGCAACACCCGCTTCAAATCGAGCACCAATCGAACCCCGCGCAAGGCCGGTCTCGGGCTGCCCGGGGAGAAGCGCGAACTCGCGCTCGAATTGAAACTGATCGCGGACGTGGGGCTGCTCGGTCTACCGAACGCGGGCAAGTCCACCTTGATCCGCGCGGTATCGGCCGCACGACCCAAGGTGGCCGATTATCCCTTCACGACCCTGCATCCGAACCTCGGTGTGGTGACCGCGGGACCCGGCCGCAGCTTCGTCATGGCCGATATTCCCGGCCTGATCGAGGGCGCCGCCGATGGCGCGGGCCTCGGCATCCGGTTTTTGAAGCATCTGCAGCGCACCCGGGTGCTGCTGCATCTGATCGATGTTGCTCCGCCGGACAGCGAAGCCGATCCGGTGAAGGACGCGCGTACCATCGTTACCGAATTGCGGAAATTCGCAGCGGATCTCGCCGCCAAGGAGCGCTGGCTGCTCATCAACAAAATCGATCTGTTGGAACCGAAGGAAGCCGGGCGGCGCGCCAAGGACATCGTGCGGCGGCTGCGCTGGAAGGGGCCGGTATTCATGATTTCCGGCGCCACGGGTGCCGGAACCCAAGAACTCAAACAAGCGGTGATGCGCTACCTCGAAGAGCATCCGCGGAGCGCCTCGCAAGGCGCGAACGCAGGCAGCGCATGAATTACTTCGCGAGCGCCCGCACCTGCTTGGTCAGGCGGCTCTTGTGCCGCGCGGCCTTGTTGCGATGAATGATGCCCTTGTTGACCATGCCGTCGATGATCGGCGTCGCGGCGGCGAGCGCGGCGGCCGCGGCGTCCTGCTTGCCCGCCTTGAGGGCCAGGGTGGCCTTGCGGATGGCGCTGCGCAGCCGCGAAGTCAGGGCATCGTTGCGGGCGCGATGCGCGGTCGACTGTCGGGCAGCTTTTTCAGCAGATTTCGTATTCGCCAAGCGAGGACTCCTAAAAAGAGCCGCATAGTGTGGGGATTCGGTACTCGCTTGTCAATGCGCCAGCCGGCATCGGCCAGTTGCGTATAATTCACAACTTTCGCCATGCAACTAGTGCGAGGTCTGCAAAACATATCGAAAGCTGCCCGCGGCTGCGTATTGACCGTGGGCAACTACGACGGCGTGCATCTCGGCCACCAGCAAATGATTGGTGTGCTGAAGCGCCGAGCACTCGAGCTGCAGGCACCGGCGACGGTGCTTGTCTTCGAGCCGAGTTCCAAGGAATTCATAGATCCCGACGCCGCGCCGCCGCGGCTGACCCGATGGCGCGAGAAATTCAATGTTCTGGCTAGGCTCGGGGTCGACCGCCTGGTGACTCTGCGATTCAACGAGCACATGCGTGCGATGACCCCGGAAGCCTTTGTCGATGAGCTCATCGTCGGCGGTTTGGGCGCCCGGCACGTGGTGGCGGGAGGTGATTTTCGCTACGGCAGCAATGCCGGCGGTACCATCGAGACGCTGCGCGCGGCGGGGCGGGTGAGAGGCTTCGGGGTCGAACAGATACCGCCATTCGAGATCGAAGGCGTGCGGGTGAGCAGCACCGCGGTGCGTGAACGATTGGAGCGAGCGGACTACTTCGGCGCGGCGCGCCTTCTGGGGCGCCGCTATCGAATGACCGGCCGTGTCGCCCAGGGCAAGCGGCTGGGGCGAACCTTGGGGTTCCCCACCGCGAATTTGCGGCTCATGCGCCGCAAGTCCCCGATGTGGGGAGTGCTCGCGGTGCGCGTGCACGGCATCGAGCCCGAGCCGCTCGGCGGCGTCGCCAGCCTAGGCACCCGGCCGACGGTGAACGGCATCGAGCCGCTGCTCGAAGTGCATGTTTTCGATTTTTCCGGCGACCTGTATGGACGCCTGATCGAGGTTGAGTTCATCGCCAAGTTGCGCGATGAGGTCAAATTCGATTCCTTGGGTTCGATGGTCGAGCAAATGAAGATCGACGCCGAAGTGGCGCGCGAGCTGTTGTCGAGGGTGGATAGTGGCTGATTACAAAAACACGATCAATTTGCCGAACACCGGTTTTCCCATGAAGGCGGACTTGGCGAACCGCGAGCCGAAGATGCTGGTGCAGTGGGAGGAGATCGGCGTCTATCAAAAGATTCGCGCCGCCTCCAAAGGCCGGCCGCCGTTCATATTGACCGACGGGCCACCGTACGCGAACGGCGCCATCCACTTGGGCCATGCGGTCAACAAGGTTCTCAAGGACATCATCATCAAGTCGCGCACGTTCGATGGCTACGATGCGCCCTACGTGCCCGGCTGGGATTGCCACGGGCTCCCGATCGAGATGCAGGTGGAGAAGACCCACGGCCGGGTGGGGCAGAAGATCCAGCCTAAGGCGTTTCGCGCCGCCTGCCGCGAGTACGCCCACAAGCAGATGGATGCGCAGCGCGCAGATTTCAAGCGGCTGGGGGTCCTCGGAGACTGGGATCATCCGTACCTGACCATGATGCCGCGCTACGAAGCCGAACAGCTGCGCGCTTTCGCCGTCATCATCAAGAACGGGCATGTGTACAAAGGCTATAAGCCGGTGCATTGGTGCCTGAATTGCCGCTCGGCGCTTGCCGAAGCCGAGGTCGAGTACGAGGACAAGACCTCCCCCAGCGTCTACGTGCGCTTCGCAGTGATCGACCGCGCGGATCTTGCGCTGCGCTTCGCCGATGCGCTCGCGGAGCAAAGCGATCTTTTTTTGGACGTGCCGACCGCGGTCGCGATCTGGACCACGACTCCCTGGACGCTGCCGGCGAACCGTGCGGTCGCGGTGCATCCGCAATTCGACTACGCGCTGGTGGAATTCGAATTGGACCGCATCCGCGAACGGCTGCTGGTGGCCAACGAACTCGTCAAATCCATCATGCATACGCTCGGAATTACCGAGTGGACCGTGCTCGCCGAGATCAAGGGCGCGGCTCTCGAGCATCTGCGGCTCAAGCACCCGATCTACGATCGCGAGGTGCCCGTGATCCTGGGCGATCATGTCACGCTCGATGCCGGTACCGGTGCGGTGCACACCGCGCCGGGGCATGGGCTCGACGACTATGTGGTCGGCCGCCGCTACAATTTGGAAGTCGCCAATCCGGTGGGCGCCGACGGCCGCTTTCTGCCCGGGACACCACTCTTCGCCGGCGAACAGGTGTTCGATGCGAATGCGCACGTGATCGAGGCATTGGGGGAGCGCGGCCGGCTTCTGAAGGGCGAGCCGTACCATCATTCCTATCCGCATTGCTGGCGCCACAAGACTCCGGTGATATTCCGCGCCACGCCGCAGTGGTTCATCAGCATGGATCAGGCGGGTTTGCGCAAGGGCGCGCTCGAGGCGATTTCACACGTCGACTGGATGCCGGATTGGGGCGAGCAGCGCATCAGCAGCATGATCGCGGGCCGCCCGGATTGGTGCGTTTCGCGCCAACGCACCTGGGGCGTGCCGATCCCGCTGTTCGTCGACAAGATCTCCGGCGAGCTGCATCCAAGAACGGCCGAATTGATCGAGGAAGTCGCCGTGCTAGTCGAGCGCGAGGGGATCGACGCCTGGTTCGATCTCGATGCGGCGAGCCTGTTGGGCGCGGATGCCGCGCAATACGACAAGGCGGACGACGTCATGGACGTGTGGTTCGATTCCGGGGTGGCCCATCACTGCGTCGGGCAATTGCGCCCCGAGATCGCGGTGCCCGCCGACCTTTATCTGGAAGGATCCGATCAGCACCGCGGCTGGTTCCACAGCTCGCTTCTGACCTCGGTGGCGATGCACGGCCGTGCGCCTTATCGCGCGGTGCTCACGCACGGGTTCACGGTGGACGAAAAGGGCCGCAAGATGTCCAAGTCACTCGGCAACATCCTGGCTCCGCAAAAATTGACGAGTACCTTGGGCGCCGATGTGCTGCGGCTGTGGATCGCGGCCACCGACTATGCCAACGAGATCAGCGTGTCGGATGAGATCTTGAAGCGCATGGCGGATTCGTACCGTCGCATGCGCAACACGCTACGATTCCTGCTGGGGAATCTGCACGGTTTCGATCCCGAGCGGCACGCGGTTCCCTGGCATTCGCTGGTGGCGATCGATCAATGGGCAATCAGCAAGTCTTTCGCGCTGCAAAACGACGTGGTGACGGCGTTTCGAAATTACGAGTTCCACGACATCTACCAGAAGGTCCACAATTTTTGTGTGGTCGAACTCGGCGGCTTCTATCTCGACATCATCAAGGATCGCCTCTACACCACCGGCGCCGGAAGTTCGCCGCGGCGCTCCGCGCAAACCGCGATGTACCACGTGGCCGAAGCCATGGTGCGCTGGCTCGCTCCGATTTTGAGTTTTACCGCTGAGGAAGTCTGGAGCTTCCTGCCCGGCGCCCGCAACGAGTCGGTTTTCTTGAACGATTGGCACCGGTTTCCGGCCGGGGCGGAGCGTGCAGCGGACATCGATTGGCCGGCGCTCATCGCATTGAAGGCGGATGTGGCCCGAGAACTCGAGCGATTGCGCTCGGCGGGCGCGATCGGCGCACCGCTCGAGGCCGAGGTGGCGGTTTTCGCGCCGGCCGGTCAGGCGCAGCGCTATGCGGCACTGCAGGATGAATTGCGATTCCTGCTGATCACCAGCCAAGCACGTGTGATCGAAACGGATGCGCCGCCCGCCGATGCGGTGCAGACTCAAGCCGAGGGCGTGTGGATCGAGGTCACGCCGACCGCGCAGCCGAAGTGCGTGCGCTGCTGGCACCTGCGCAGCGACGTCGGCGCCGATCCGCGCCATCCGGAACTTTGCGCGCGCTGTATCGTCAATGTCGAGGGGCCCGGTGAGGAGCGCAGATTCGCATGACGATGAGCGACAATCACGGCCGCTGCGCCCGCTGGCTGCTGCTGTCCGCTCTCAT
>JBBIUT010000086.1:0-7389 GCA_037440085.1 Gammaproteobacteria bacterium | reverse complement strand
GCACGGTGAATGAGGGTGCCTCGGCAATCGTGAACGTCATGGTGGCCAAGTAGCCAGGACGTGGGAGAATGCCTGCTTGGTCTTGCGCGCCGGTACCGGCCACGGGAGTAATGGATTGACTCGAGCGAAAAGGCTGGCTTTTCCCTGGCTCGCCGCTGCAATGTTCTGCGCATCATGCGTGCGCGCACCTCTCAAGCCGCCCACCGCCGATGTTCCCGCGAGCTTTGATAGCGCGGCGGCGGCGGGAACATCGTGGCCGAGCGAGCAATGGTATCGGGAGTTTTCGAGCGATGAGCTGACGGCGCTGGTGGAGGCGGCAGCGAACGATAATTTGGATCTGAGCGAAGCGCGAGCGCGGGTCAAGCAGGCGGACGCACGTGCCCGGCAGGCCGGGGCGGCGATTCTCCCCGCTGTCGATGCGGTGGGGAATGCCAATTTTCTGGCCGGGCATTCGGCGTCGAGCGGTTCGGGGCACGAGACGGACTGGTCGGCGCTGTTGTCGGCGAGCTACGAGATTGATTTTTGGGGCAAGAACCGAGCCGCAGTGAATGCCGCGGGCTTTGCGGCGGCGGCCTCGCGCGCGGAGCGCGACACGGTGGCGCTCACCACCCTGGCGGGCGTGGCGAACGGGTATTTCGAGGTGCTGGCGCTGCGCGAGCGGCTTGCGATTGCGCGCTCGAACCTGGAGGCGGCACGGCGTCTGCTCGAGGTGGTCCAGGCGCGTTTCTCGGCCGGTCTCGCGAGTCCGGTGGAGCTGGCCACGCAAAAGACAGCGTTGGCGAGCGCCGAGATGGTCATTCCGGATCTCGAGCAGCGGCAATTCGAGGCTCTGGCAGCTCTGGCACTGCTGCTCGGACGCGCACCGGAGGGCTTTAAGGTCGAGGAGCAGTCGCTCGCGGAACTGCGAGAGCCACGGGTTGGGGCCGGATTACCGTCCGAGCTTCTGACGCGCCGTCCGGACATTGCGATGGCCGAGGCGAACTTGCAATCGGCGCATGCGGATGTGGCAGCGGCACGCGCGGCGCTGTATCCGAGCATCAGTCTCACCGCGCAGGCAGGTGTCCAAAATCCGGCGCTGAATGCGGCGGTCCTGAGTCTGCCGGGGACCGGCCCGACGGTGAATCTGGGCGCTTCGGTGATCCAGGCAATCTTCAATCATGGACGCTTGCGAGCGGTACAGGCAGAGGCCGAGGCGAAGGACGAGGAACTCTTGGCGGCCTATCGGGCGGCGATTTTAGCGGCGCTGCGCGACGTTGAGAACACGCTCTCGGCGCTGCAGCACTTGAATGAGCAGCAGTCCTTCGAGCAGGAGAACCTCAGGCAGAGCGAGCGTGCGTTCGAGGGCGCCAAGCTGCGCTACCAAGCGGGTTCTGGGGATTTTCTCATTCTGCTGGAGGCGCAGCGCACGATGTACGCCGCACGCGATCATGAGATGCAATACAAGCTCGCGCGCCTGCAGACTCTGGTAAGCCTGTGCAAGGCGCTCGGCGGCGGCTGGCAGGGGGGGCCGGCGCCGGCCACCGCACGCCCCGCCCCGACCGCGCCGGCATCGTAACCGCTCATGCAATCTTGGGGAATGAACCGATGAACACACTCGTCCGGGCCCGCTTGCGATCCGCCGCTCTCGGCGCCTGCGTGCTCGTGCTCGGCGGATGCCACAAGGCGCCGCCGGCGGATGCGCCGGAGGGCGCCACGAAGCAGCCGGCGGCGGCCGCCGCGAGCCGGGCGGCGAAACCCGCGGCGGGTGGCGCGCCCGAGGCGGAGCCAATAGCAGCGGCGGCGGATAAGGAGGCCGAGGGGGTGGCGCTGAGCGCCGAGCAGGTGCAAAAGATGGGCATCGCGACGAGCGAGGCGCAAGCCGCGAGCTATACGCCGGAGGCGGCGGGGTATGCCATGGTCATGGCTCACGAGGCGCTCGCGCAGGGAGTGGCCGATTTGATCACGGCGCAGGCAGGGGAGCAGCAGAGCCGGGCGGCGCTCGTGCGCATCGAACATCTGGCCGGCACGCCCGGAGCGCTCCCCGCCGATGCCCAAGAAGCCGCCACGCGGCAGGCCGCGGTCGATCAAGCCTCGCTCGCGCTCGCTCGCCGGCGGCTCTCGGCACTGTTCGGTCAACATCCGCCGTGGAAGGACACTGACCGCGCGCCGCTCGAATCCGTGGCGAGCGGCGAGATCAAACTCGTGCGGGTGACCTTTCCGTTGGGCGAACTCGAGGGCGGTCCACCCGCGAGCGTGCGATTGGCGCACCTCAACGCGAGCCGAGCGGGCAACAAGAGTTGGAAGGCGACGACGCTATGGGAGGCGCCGGCCGATGCAAACGTACCGGGGCGCAGCTTCTTCGCCCTGCTCAAAGGCACCGATGCGGGCGAAGGGGAGAGGCTGCTCGCCTGGACGCCCATCGGCGCGCCCGAAGCGGGAGTCTTGATCCCCGCGTCAGCCGCGATCATCAGCAACAACAAGTACTGGTGCTATCTCGAGCGCAAGCCCGGTGTATTCACGCGCGTTGAAATCGACACCCGCCAGCCGCTCGCGGACGGGTATTTCATGAGCAAGGGCATCAGCGTCCGCGACAAGATCGTCACCGAGGCGGCCGGATTGCTGCTCGCCCGTGAATTGAACCCCGGTACGGCGGACTAGCCATGATGCGTGCACTGGTCGCACTCAGCGTGCGACGCTACGGCGCGATCAGCGCGCTGACGCTGCTCGCGCTGGTGCTCGGCACTTGGTCGGCGCTGCGCTCGCCTCTCGATGTATTTCCGGAATTCGTGCCCTCGCAAGTCGAAATACAGACCGAAGCCCCGGGTTTCGCGCCCGGCCAAGTCGAAGAACTGGTCACCAAGCCAATCGAGAACAGCGTGAACGGTGCGGCCGGCTTGGCGACACTGCGATCCCAGTCGATTCCCGGCCTGTCCGTGGTGACGATCACGTTTGCCGAGGGCGTCGACGTCCATGTGGCGCGCCAAGGCATCTCCGAGCGCCTGTCCGAGATCGGCGGTGTTCTGCCGGAGGGTGTCGGCGCCCCGAAGCTCTCGCCCTTGGTCTCGAGCACCATGGATTTGCTCAAGGTCGGGCTCGTGTCCGACCAGGTCGATGCCTACACGCTGCGCGATGCCGCCGATTGGGTGATCAAACCGCGGCTGCTGGCGGTGCCCGGTGTAGCCCATGCCATCGTTTTTGGCGGCGACGTGAGGCAGATTCAAATTCTGCCCGACACCCGCAAGCTCGCGAGCTTCGGGATAACCTTGAACGAAATTGCCAATGCGGCCCGTGCGGCCCTGCCGCTGCGCGGCGCCGGCTTCATCGATCTTGCGGCGCAGCGGGTTTTGATTCAATCGCCGACCCCGCAGCCGGACATCGATGCCATCGGTCAAGCAGTGGTCGCGATGCGCAGCGCAATCCCCATTCGCCTGCGCGACTTGGCCGAAGTCAAGATGGCGCCGGCGCTTCGCTTCGGCGATGCGCTGATCATGGGCAAGCCCGGAGTGCTGCTCTCGCTCGCCAGCCAGTACGGCGCCAATACGCTCTCGACGACGCTCGCGCTCGAACGAGCGCTCGCCGATTTGGAACCCGCGCTCAAGGCACAGGGCATCACGCTCTTTAAGAGCTTGCACCGGCCTGCGAATTTCATCGAGCGCGCGCTCGAAAATCTCAAGGATTCGCTCATCATTGCCGCAATTTTGATCCTGGCGGTCCTTTATCTTTTCTTGCGCGACTTCCGGGCGGCGCTGATCGCCTTTGCGGCCATTCCGCTGTCGCTGCTCGCCGCCGTCGCGGTACTCGATCGCATGGGACTCACGCTCAACACCATGACGCTCGGCGGATTCGCCGTTGCGCTCGGCGTCCTGGTCGACGATGCCATCATCGGCATCGAGAACATATTGCGGCGCATGCGCGAAAATGCCCTGCTGCCCGAACCGAAGGCGCGGCTCGAGGTGCTCCGCGAGGCTTCGCTCGAGGTGCGAGGACCGGTGATTTATGCAACCGCGGTCGTCATCGCGGTGTTTCTGCCGGAATTGTTCACCTCGAGCGTGCAGGGGCGCTTCGTGGGTCCGCTTGCGCTCGCCTTCATATTCGCGGTCCTCGCTTCGTTGCTGGTCGCGATGACCTCGACCCCGGCATTGTGCGCGCTGTTGCTGCGCCAGCATGATGCGCGGCCGCAAGCACGCTGGCTGAGCCGCCTCAAGGCATGGCAGCGCTCCGCGGTCCACGGTGTGGGCGGTCATATCAAATTGACCATCGTGGTGTTGATGGGGCTGGTGGCGGCAGCGGTATCGGCGCTGCCGTTCATGGGTGGAATATTCATGCCGGATTTTCGCGAAGGGCATTTCGTGATGCAGGTGTCCAGTTCGATTCCCGGCACCTCGATCGAGCAAATGCTGAGTCTCGGCCGGCATATCAGCGCCGACGTTCTCGCCTTACCCTATGTAAAAAGCATCTCGCAGCAGGTCGGGCGCGCCGAGTTGGGCGAAGACACCTGGGGTCCGCAACGCAGTGAATTTCATGTCGAATTGAAGCCGGGCGACGGCGTCGATCAAGGCGCCGCGCAGGCCCAATTGCGCGACATCGTCGATCACTACCCGGGCATCCAAAGCGAAGTCGTCACCTTCTTGGGCGATCGCATCAGCGAGAGCTTGAGCGGGGAAACCGCGCAAGTGGCGGTCAAGGTGTTCGGCGACGACCTGGATGCGCTCGATGCGGCGGGCAATGAAATCATGGCCGCCTTGGGCCGCATCAAGGGCATCGTCGATTTACGGTTCAATCGGCAAACCGGCACGCCGGCGATCGCGATTCGACTGATTCCCGAGGCGCTGGCGGCCGCCGGCCTGAAGGTGCAGGACGTGCTCGATACCATCGGGACCGCTTACGCGGGCGCGAGGGTCGGCAAGACATACCAGGGAATCCGAACCGTCGAGGTCGCGGTCTTGCTGCCCGAAGCCCTGCGCCACCAACCGGCGCAGCTCGCGCACCTCATGATCGCGAGCCCGATGGGCCCGGTGCCGCTGTCGCAAGTGGCCGAGGTGAGGCTGGCCGAAGAGCGCTACAGCATCGAGCACGATGGCGGACAACGGCGCGTGAGCGTCACATTCAACGTCGGCTCGGGCTCGCTGCAAAACGTGGTCGCAGAAGCTCAGCGCACCATCGCTCAATCGGTCGTCCTACCCGCCGGCGTATTCCTCGAGTACACCGGCGCCGCCGAGGCCGAGCGCCAGACGCGCAACGAACTCCTGCTCTACTCAGGGTTCGCCCTCGCGCTCATCGTGATGATCCTGTTCGTCTCCTTTCACTGGCGCGCCAATGGCTGGCTGGTGCTCGCCAACCTACCGTTCAGCTTGATCGGCAGTGTGTTTGCGATTGCCGTGACCGGCGTCGGCATATCCCTGGGCACCGTGGTCGGCTTGGTCACGGTGTTCGGCGTGAGCGCCCGCAATGCCATCCTGCAGCTCGCCCACTACGAGCACCTGGTCGAGGTCGAGGGCCATCCCTGGAGCCTGGATCTCGTGGTGCGCGGCGCCAACGAGCGCCTCGTGCCGATCTTGATGACCGCCGCGGTCACGGCCCTCGGACTTGCGCCGCTCGCCTTCGGCTTGCACCGCCCGGGTCAGGAAATCGAAGGACCCATGGCCGTCACCGTGCTCGGCGGGCTGCTTTCCTCGACGCTGCTCAACCTGCTGGTGTTGCCCGCCCTCGCCCAGCGCTTCGTGCGTCACGACCGGGGCCTCGAATGAAATTCGTCCGGTTCAATCTAAACGGCCGGCCAGCTTACGGGCTGGTTGAAGGACACATGCTGGTACCCATCGAGGGGACACCCTTTGATGCATGGACGCGCACCGACATCAGGATGCCTCTGGATCGGGTAAGACTTCTGGTTCCGGTAGTGCCGCCGAACTTTTACGCGGTGGGACTGAATTATCGCGAACACGTGCGCCATCGGGCCCAAACCCTCGGGATCGAACCGGTCTTCCCGACTCGTCCGGAACCCGGATACCGGTCCAACAACGCGTTGATTGCACATGAAGAGGACATCGTGCTGCCGCCCGACGCCACGAGTGTCCAGTACGAAGGCGAATTGGTGGTTGTCATCGGCAAGAAGACGAAGAACGTAACCGAGTCAGAGGCGCTATCCTGCGTGCTCGGATACACCATCGGAAACGACATCAGCGAACGCAACTGGCAGAAAATCGATCGTACGTTCTGGCGCAGTAAGAACAGCGACACGTTCAAGCCCATGGGCCCCTGTATCGAAACCGACGTCGATCTTGGTTCCTTGCGCACGACGGTGCGCGTCAACGGAACGGCGAAAATCACATTTGCAACCAACGACATGATTTTTGGGATCGCGAGCCATATTGCGGCCATCAGCCGGTACATTACGCTGCACCCGGGCGACGTCATCTGGATGGGAACTGAGGGCGTGGCTGAAGACCTGTGCGTCGGAGACACGGTCGAAGTCGAGATCAGCTCCATTGGAACGCTCAAGAACACTCTGGTCGCAAGGGAAGGATGAGAGCATGGACAATTCTCACCGCGAAATTCGGCGGATTCGTCACGAGACCAGACGGCGTCTCTTGAGCGTCGCACAAGCGTCGGACCTTACCCCTAGAATGCGCCGGGTGTCGCTCGTCGGCGCCGACCTTGCAGGATTCACGAGTCCCGGTTTTGATGACCACGTTAAGATCTTTTTTCCAAACGAAGGCGGACCCGAAGATCAAGAAGTCAAACGCGACTTCACACCCCGGTACGATGCCGATGCCGGGGTTCTCCACATTGACTTTGCAATCCATGGCGCCGGCCCTGCCAGCGACTGGGCGAGCTCAGCCAAGCCGGGGCAGCAATTGCGCATCGGCGGTCCGCGCGGCTCAGCGATCATTCCTATGGACTTCGACTGGCACTTGCTCATCGGCGACGAAGTTGCACTGCCCGCGATCGGACGGCGGCTGGAAGAGCTTCCGGGCGGCGCGAGAGCCCTGGTAATTGTAGAAGTCGAGGATGCCGCGGAAGAGCAGCGCTTTACGAGCAAGGCCGACATTCAGACGCAGTGGATTCATCGAAGCGGCCGATCGCCGGGCGTCAGCGCGCGGCTGCTCGCGGCATTGCGCAATGCCGGATGGCCGCGGGGCGAATTCTTTGCTTGGGCTGCGGCTGAATCCGATGTGGCTCGAGCCATCCGACGCCTCCTGGTGGAGGAGCGCGGGGCCTCTCGTGAATGGGTGAAGGCGGCGGGCTATTGGAAGCGCGGCGCCGCGGCGGTCCATGACAGGATTGAGGATTGATGGGCAGTATCCGAAGCGCAACTCCGCGGCCGAGGAACGCCGCAAGCTTGAGCCGGTCGCGAGCATTGCGCGGAGCTTTTGAGGCTTCGAACTGCAGGCCGCGGTAAAGCGGCTGCGC
>JBBIUT010000085.1:0-7722 GCA_037440085.1 Gammaproteobacteria bacterium | reverse complement strand
CTAGATGGCCAAAATTCACGATTACCTGCAGGAGAGCACACCGATGAGACAATCGAAACCGCTCGGCCGCATGGCCGGCACGGCGCTGGCCGCCTTGATGACCCTGGCTGGTCTCGGCCGCATCGAGGCCGGCCCCGCCGTCGCATGGCCGACGCGGGGTTGGCCGAAAGGAGCGCCGGCGGACGCTGGGCTCGACGCCAAAAAGCTCGCGGAGTTCGACGCCGATCTCGCTGCCGGCAAATATGCGCTGGTGGACAGTTTTCAAGTTTTTCGCTGCGGCAAGGAGGTCTTCGCACGCAAGTACGCCCACGACTATTCGAAGATCTATGCAACCGAGGCGGTAACCAAGGGACCGCTGAACGCCCGGCTCACCGGACCTTACAACTACTTCGATCCTTATTGGCATCCCTATTTCCACGGCACCGATTTGCACAGCATGCAATCGGTCAGCAAGACGGTGACCTCCGTGATCTATGGCATCGCCATGACGCGCGGCGACTTCAAGGCCGGTCTGAACACCCCGGTACTGAAGTATTTCGATGCGTCCAAGGTCAAGAATGTGGATGAGCGCAAACGCCGCATGAGTCTCAAGGATGTGCTGACCATGACCACCGGGCTGGCATGGAACGAAGAGGACGTTCCTTACGACGACCCTCGAAGCGATTCGAGCCTGATGGAAGCCACCGACGACTGGGTTCAATACGTCATCGACAAGCCCATGGCCGCGGACCCGGGAACGATATTCAACTACAGCAGCGGCGCCACGGAACTGCTCGCCTACATCTTCCAGAAGGAGACCGGCCAGGACATCGACGCATACGGCGAGGCGCATCTTTTCGCGCCGCTCGGCATTAAACACCATTGGAAGCGCACCTATCTCGGCGTGGTGGACACCGAAGGCGGCCTATATCTCGACGGCGCCGATCTCGCGAAGATCGGGTATCTCTTTCTGCACGACGGCGTGTGGGACGGCCGGCGGATCGTTTCGAAGGAGTGGGTGACCAAATCGCTGACGCCCTATGTCGACGCGACCGCCCCCTTCAAGTACGGTTTCAAATGGTGGCTCTATCCGCGCACGCAAGCCGGGCAATACATCTGGATGGCCCGCGGCTTCGGCGGCCAGAGATTGATGGTATTTCCGCGGGAAGATTTGATCGTCACATTCACCGGCTGGGAGATCGTGCGCGACGCCGCGCCAACAGGCGACTTGGTGAACCGCCTGTTGCCGGCGATCAGCACGGAAAAATGCAGCGGAACGGCGCCTTGAGGCGACGTGAACCTGTCAGTTACCTACATGCAGCTGCTTGAGGCGCCGTCCGTACCGGCAGATGCGGCCGGATCCGAGACCATGGGACTCGAGCGTCTGACGCGCGAGGCCTACCTCGCCCTGTATCGCAAGGTCGGCGCACCGGTGCGCTGGGATCAGCGCTTATCCATGTCGGACCCCGAGCTCGACGCAATGCTCATCGGCGAGAGCTGCCGTATCTACGTCGCGCGCGATATCCAGGGCAACGCTCTCGGCTTCTGCGAGTTCGACCGCCGTGAGTTCCCGTCCATCGAGCTGAAGAATTTCGGGATGGTGCCCGAGGCGCAGGGCCGCGGGATTGGGCCGCGGCTGTTGGCCGTTGCGCTGCACCAAGAGTGGCAAAGCATCCCCTATCGGATTTGGCTGCATACGGACACATGGGATCATCCCGCGGCGGTTCGAGTGTACGAGCGGGCCGGATTCGAAATTTACGCCGTCCGCGACCAGCCCGCCGCGCCGCTTTAGCGGCTCGAGGATCCGGACGCCGTGCTGCGCTTTCCGCTCAAATCGATCACGAGTTCGCCGTCCTCCTTGGCAAATGGCCCTCGGCCACGAGAATACCTTTCGTTCATGAATAGCTGCGGCTAGTGGACTTTTATCGAGATTGCGCATGTAATCCGCCGGCACGTAAACCTTCTCGGCTGTACGCCAGGTTCTTAATAAAACTCGAAAAATAGGGGGAGTTTATGAAAATCACGCGAATGTGGTATTTGCTTGGATTGCTTTCAATCGGGGGCGCCGCATGGTCGCAGGCTCCGCAGACCGCCGGAGTCGAGAAGGCGGTCGCTGCGCTCGAAAATCAGTGGCTTCAGTCCCAAAAGACCAATAATCCCGACCTGGTCGCTCCGCTGCTGGCGGAGAAGTTCGTGTCCACCTCGTCCGACGGAAAAGTGAGCGGTAAGGCCGCGCTGCTGGCTGATGCGAAAGCGACCAAATGGACCAGCGTCGAGAACGAAGACGTACAGATCAGGGTGTTCGGCGATACCGCCATTGCGACCGGCGGCTTCAAAGGCAAGGGCACTGATTCATCGGGCAAGCCCATCGACCATCATTCGCGCTGGACCGATACCTGGGTGAAGATGCCTGACGGGAAGTGGCAGTGCGTCGCCACTCAAGACTCGACCATAAAAATGTAAGGGGCCGCGCGACTCTCGATCCGGTGGGCCGCCCAATGCTTTGGGCGGCCTTTTTACGGAGCGCCTTCCATCGCGCCGGGCGGGCACTTTGAGCGTACTATCATATTGGCCGTCGAGTTCGCGGGAACAAGCATTCCGCACACCCACTCGCGACGCGTAAACACAAAAGGGGGAAATCAATCATGGCTATGTACATGCTGATGGCGAAGTATTCGCCGGCCGCATTGAAAGCGATTATGGAATCGGGCAGCGACCGCGAAGCGGCCGCCCGTCAGGCTATTGAGACCGCGGGCGGAAAGCTGCATGGATTCTATGGGATGTTCGGGCAGGAATACGGCTTGGCGATGATCGTCGAAGCGCCAAGCCACGCCGAGTACATCGGCGCAGTCGCGCCGGCGATCAGCAGCGGCACGTTTGAATCCTACAAGACCATTCCGCTCTATACGTGGGCCGACATCAAGAAGGCCATGCCGATCGCGAAGCAAGTTCGAGCCGTTTACCGGCCGCCCGCTGGCTGATCACGGCAACCCAAACCGGGGCGCCTGCGGAGCATTCCCCGGTCGAACCGGTTCGGGCGCCGCCGGCGATCAACTGCCGGTGTGCGCAGCCGTATCTGCCGGCGGCGCCTGCAGTAATTCAAGCCCCTCGGCGTGCTTGCGTTGGAAGCCCTTCCAGACCGTGACGTTCGGCGCACCGGGACTGTAGGCATCGTAAGCCTTGGGCCCGATCGTATCCGGCCACACGCCATCCGAGGATTGCGCAACCGGTACGTCGAGATAGGCCGCCCGCCCTTCCTCGCCTTTCACATAGCGATCCAGAAAGGCGGTGATGAAATGCGAATTGATCGAGTTGATCCGCCGCTTGCTCCACACCGGGTCCTCGAACCAGTCCTGATCCCAGAGCCGTCCCCGCATCGCATCGGGCGCCGGATTAAGTCCAAGCGTGTGCCCGCCGTACTTGAAGGTCAACAGATAGCGCCGCGCATTGACGGCGCCGTCGAAAATTGCGCGCGCCCCCGTGAAATAATTCACCCGATGATCGTGGTCGCCTGAAATGAGCAGCAGCGGCGTCGTGAGTGAACGGAGTCCGTCTCCCCATGCGGCCAGCGCGCCCCCGCCGGCCGGGGAAATCGCAACCACCGCACGCAGCCCCTTGAGCTCGGCCCTGTCCTGCATCGCGCCGCCGCGCACGTAGGGCAGAAGCAAACCGCCCGGAATCATCTGGGTCATCGGACCCGCGGGATCCAGGGTGGCGCCGGCCGCGGTCAGTACTCCGTATCCACCCGCCGAATAGCCGATGAGCGCGGTGCGCGCCGCATCGATCAGGCGCTCCGACGAAAGCGCACGCTGCAGCGTGCGCGTTATGTACACGATGTCGAGCGGCCGACGCAGCAGCCATTGCGCAAGATTGCGCATGTCGTTGATGGTCGGATCGTCGTGCCGGATGGCGGCCACCACATAGCCCTTGGAGGCGAGATTTTCGGTCAACCATGTCATCGCCACCGGATCGTTGCTCCAGCCGTGGGACACGACGATGAGCGGAAAGCCTTCGCCCGCCGGCGGCGCATCGCGGATTGCGATACCGGGTATGCTGAAGCCCGCCGGGGGCGCGGGCGGCTCGGCCGGCATGCTCGCCGTGTACACGACGGGCGAGGCGCCCGGCTTCGGCCGCGCGGGATACCACAGCTCCACGCCGAGCTCCCGATCGCGCAACGGCGCCGAACCACTTGCCGGGTCGAAAGCCAGCACATCCGCCTGCGCGGCCTCGCGAAAATGCAGCGTCCTCACGCCCACCGCGAATGGCCCGAGGCTTGCGAGCTCGGGCGCATCGATGCCGTAGCGGCTCGGCGGATCAGCCGCGGTCACCGGTTTCGCAACCAGCAGGATCGCGGCGAACGCGATCAGGCAAGCGTGATGCTGACCGGGCAATGGTCGCTTCCCATGACGTCCGGGTGAATGTCCGCGCCCACCACCCGGTCGCGAAGACTCGCCGATACCAGGAAGTAATCGATTCTCCATCCGATATTGCGCGCTCGTGAATTGGCAAAATGGCTCCACCACGAATAGTACCCGTTGCCCTGCTTGAAGAGTCGAAACGTATCGACGAATCCCGCGTCCATGAAATTCTGGAATCCCTTGCGCTCCTCGTCCGTGAAGCCTTTCTTACCGCGATTCGATTGCGGATTGGCGAGATCGAGTTCCGTGTGCGCGACATTGAGATCGCCGCACAATATGACGGGCTTGGTCTTGTCGAGTTGCCGGCAATAGGCCAGGAATGCCGGATCCCAGTGCTTGAATCGCAGCGCCAAACGGCTCAAATCCTCCTTGGCGTTCGGCGTATATACCGTCACCACGTAGAACTCGTCGTATTCGGCGGTTATCAACCGACCCTCTTCGGCGCTGTCGCGCTGCAATTCGTCCGCGAAGGTAAAGCGCTTCGAAAAATCGTTCGGGAATCCGTTGATCACGCGCTTGGGTTCCGGCTTTGAAAAAATCGCGGTACCCGAATAGCCTTTCTTGACCGCCGAGTTCCAATATTCGCGGTAATCCGGCAGGTCGATCTCGACTTGATTGCGCTCCGCCTTGGTTTCCTGCAGGCACAGAATGTCGGGCGAATGCGCCTGAAGAAACTTCTGAAACACGCCCTTGCGGTACACGGCGCGAATGCCGTTCACGTTCCAGCAATAGAGCTTCATGCGCGGCATGATACAAGCATTCGCAACCACGTTCACATGATCAGGCGCAGGCGTCCCGGATCACCGCAGGAGCGGCACCGGGCGGATAGCGTTCGAGAACGTCCAGCAATTCCCAGGCTGCCGCCTCGGTCACGACCTGGTATGCGTCGCGGGGATTGCGCGCCCTGTTGTGGGCCGCATAGCAGACGCTCGACGCAAGCCTCGCCAATATCAATGGATACAGCACCCGCCGCTCGAGTTCGGTCAGCGGATTGTGCCGGTGATAGGCGCGAATCACGGCTTGGGCGGCGCCCAGTGGTTCCTTGTCACGGAGCATTGCGTACGCGAGTGCAATGGCCAGGTCGCAAACGGTGGCCGAATGAACCAGGTCGCCGAAATCGAGCAGTCCGCTCATGCGGCCGTCCTCGATGAGCACGTTGTAGTCGTTGGCATCGTTGTGGATCACGCTGTGACGCAGACGCGTCCAGTCGACGGTCTCCCACTCGGCGAATACCTGCTCCACCCGGGTGCGGCGGGCCGGAGGCAGGAGATGTGCATGTTCGCGCGCGAGTCCCGCGTGACGCAGATCCCACTGCAGGACACGATGCATGGCCGGGTGCGTGAAATCGCAAAGCGCTGCATCGATCCTCGCCATGCACGCCCCGACGGATTCGAGCAGGGCGGCGCCGCGCGACGCGCACTTCGCAAATACCTCCCCCGCCAGCCATGTCGTTACGCGCACGCAGTAGCGGACATCGGCTGCCCGATCGCAAATCTCGCAGAAATCCGCGCCGTCGCGCGTAGGCACGATTTCCTGCACTCGACAATCGCACCCGGCAGCGGCCACGCGGCGCATGGCTCGATGCTGGAAATCCAACAACTCGGGCGCCTCGTTCCGGTTGGCGATCTTAAGGACAAACTTTGCGCCTCGTGCATCGACGATGAGAAAATTTTGATCTCGCTCGCTCGGCAGCGCGCTCGCCCGCCCCTCGATGCGGTAATCCTCGAGGGCGACCGCTGCCGCCTGTGCCGCGGTGAAGCGCGGAATGCTGTCGAGGGGAATCGTCATTGCGGCAGGATCGCAGCCGGAATTAGCGGGCCGCGTGATCCACTGCGAACAGCTGTCTTTCCATGTCCTGAAATGCCTTGAACTCGAGCGCGTTTCCGGTTGGGTCCAGAAGAAACATCGTGGATTGTTCGCCGGCTTGACCCCGGAAGCGCGTGCACGGCTCGATCACGAACTCGACGCCTTCCCGCCGCAGCCGCTCCGCCAATTCGAGCCATTGGCCCGGCCGGAGCACGACGCCGCAGTGGGGCACGGGTACGCCGTGCCCGTCCACGAAGTTGAAATGGCTCGCGAGTTTGCCGGATGCGCCCAGTCCGGGGTTCAGATGGCAGACGAACTGGTGTCCATAGAGATTGAAGTCCACCCAGCACGTATCGCTGCGGCCCTCGGCACAACCTAGGATATCCTTGTAGAAATGGCGCGCCTCGGCGATGTCGCGCACCTGCACGGCGATGTGGAACGGTGTCAGCGGCTCGTTCACGATGGCTGCCAGACGATTAACGAAGGACACTGCATGTTTTTGCTCCGCCATGGTCAAAGCTACTTCAACCTGCATTTCAGCGAAACCCGGGTGGATCCGGGCATCGAAGATCCGGAATTGACGCCGCTCGGCGCCGAGCAGGCGGCGGCCGCGGCGCGACGGCTCGCCGGTGCCGCTCTGACCCGGATCATCGTTTCGCCCTACACGCGCGCACTGCAGACCGCGCAGCCGGTGCTCGCCATTCACCGGGTACCGGTCGACATTATGCACGAGGTCCGCGAGCGTGCGGCTTTCGTCTGCGACGTCGGCAGCCCGCCCGAATTGCTGGCGGCGCGATTTCCGCATCATGATTTCGCGCATTTGCCGCGGCAATGGTGGCATGAGGGCATCGAATCGGCCGCGGCGACCAAGGCGCGGGCGAACGCCTTCCGTGCCTGGATGACCGCGCGCGATGACAGCGCCACGACCCTCTTGGTCAGCCACTGGGCGTTCATTCTGGCGCTAACGGGGAGGTCGATTGAAAACGGTGAAATTCTCAGCTGGGAGCCCTGATCGGCACCGCACCCGCGGAGCGTTCCGCGTCTGCGGCGCGCTGCTGCTGTGGGCGGTTAGCGCGGGCAACGCATTGCCCGCGGACGACCCGGTGCGGGAGGCCTCCTCCTCTTGGCCGGGCAGCTACGCGGCGCGCGTCGCGGCACTCGCACTGCTCGAGACGCTGAATGCCGATCTGCTGAGCCACGACAGCGCGACATTGACCCTGGAGCGTTGGTGCGGCGCGCATCGGCTCGCCTCCCCGCCGCTCATTGTGGCCGTACGAGTTCCCGGCCCGGATAAGCAGGCGTCGCCCGAGCAGCGCCGGGAGCTCGGGGTTACCGCGGCCGAACCGCTCCGTTATCGCAGGGTGCGGCTACGGTGCGGCGCCTTGGTATTGTCGGAGGCGGAGAATTGGTACGTACCCGCCCGCTTGACGCCCGAGATGAATAGGCTTCTGGACATCACCGACGCGCCGTTCGGCAAAGTCGTGCGCGAGCTGCATTTTCAGCGCCATACGCTGTCCTC
>JBBIUT010000084.1:0-7755 GCA_037440085.1 Gammaproteobacteria bacterium | reverse complement strand
CCGCCGGGCTTTCACCTGCTGGTGAAGCCGAGCGGTTCGACCTGCAACATCGATTGCACTTATTGCTTTTTCTTGTCCAAGGACGCGCTCTACCCCGACCAAAGGCACCGGATGTCGGCGGCCACGCTCGAGGCCTATATCCGCCAGCTGCTCGAATCGCATAGCGCGCCGGAAGTCACGGTGGCTTGGCAGGGCGGAGAGCCGGCGCTGATGAAACCCGAGTTCTTCAGGCACTCGGTCGAGCTGGTCGAAAAGTATCGACGACCGGGGCAAGTCGTGCGGCACACCTTTCAGACCAACGGCATCCTGCTGAATGGCGAGTGGTGCGCCTTCTTCAAGAAACATGATTTTCTGGTGGGACTTAGCGTCGATGGGCCGCGCGAGCTGCACGACACCTATCGTGTCGACCGCCGCAAGAAGGGCACCTTCGATCGCGTCATGCAAGGATGGCGGCAACTGCGCAAGCACGGAGTCGAGTTCAACATCCTGTGCACGGTCAACGCCGCCAACCAGAAACACGGGCGCGACGTGTACCGCTTCTTCCGCGACGAGTTGGGCGCCAAGTGGGTGCAGTTCATACCAATCGTCGAGCGGGCCACCCAAGAAACGCTGGCGATCGCCAACCAGGGCTGGAGCGAGCCCGCGAGCGGCAAACGCCTGCTGTATACGCAGACCGGCAACTTGGTCACCGAGCGAACGGTGGGCGCCCTGCAATATGGCCAATTTCTCATCGACGTCTTCGAAGAATGGGTGCGCCACGATGTGGGCGAAGTCTACGTCCAGCTCTTCGATGTGACCCTAGAGGCTTTTTTCGGCCGTCACCTGCTGTGCATTCACGCGCCCACCTGCGGCTACGGCCCGGCGCTCGAGTACAACGGCGATCTGTACTCCTGCGATCATTTCGTCGAGCCGCGTTTCAAGCTCGGCAACATCCACCAAACGCATATGTTGAAACTCGTTGCCTCGCCCGAGCAGCGCAAGTTCGGCGAGGACAAGCGCGATACGCTCACCGCTCAATGCCGCAATTGCCGGGTCAGGAACTGGTGCAACGGCGGCTGCCCGAAGGACCGCTTCGCGCTCTCGCGCGACGGCGAACCCGGGCAGAATTACCTGTGCGCGGGTCTGGAACTGTTTTTCATGCATACGGGCCCGGCATTCAGCGCAATGGCCAGACTGATCCAGCAGGGCCGCGCGCCCGCCGATTTGATGGCGGCGATCGCTGACGCTGACGCGAAGCGCGGACCTTATCAACCCTGCCCCTGCGGCGGCGGCCAGAAATTTCGTTTTTGTCATGGCAACCGGTTGGCGCGCGACGAGCGGGACACTGCCGTGCCCAGTCTCGCGAGCCGCACCCGTGGCCCCGGCGTAATCAACAATTGAAAGGGTGCGATTCATGGCTGCCAAGAAACCCAGTAACCTGACCATCTGGGGCGATGACATCGGCGGGTTCAACATCAGCGCGTACGGCCACGGGATCATGGGGTATCGAACCGCCAACATGCTGGAGCTTCCGCCGCGTCAGAGTCCGGAGAGTTGGACGCGCGAACAGATGATGGAGAAACTCAAAAAGAACGCCGAGGCCCTGCGCCTCGCCGCGCATCCGGGATGATGCACAACGGCGGCGGCGCATTCGGGCGCGCCGCAGCCGCGGCCGCCGGCACATGACGACCCTGCTGTCGGGGTACCAAAAGGGCTGGCTGCGCTCCGATGCCGTAGCCGGCCTTACGAGCGCGGCTGTGGTGATTCCGCAAGCCATGGCGTATGCGAGCATCGCGGGCCTGCCGGTGCATGCCGGGTTGTACGTGGCGCTCGTACCCATGGCCGTCTACGCGTTTTTGGGAACCTCGCGACCGCTGAGCGTGAGCAGCACCAGCACGCTCGCGATCCTGACCTCCTCGGCATTGGCACTCGCCGCGCCGGGTGCGGATTCTGCGCAGCTCATGGGCGCTGCATCCGCGCTGGCGCTGCTGGTCGGCGGATTCCTGACCATCGCCGGGCTACTGCGGCTCGGTTTTCTCGCCAACTTCATCTCCGATCCGGTCCTCGCCGGCTTCAAAGCCGGGATCTGTCTCGTGATCGTCGTCGACCAGGTGCCAAAGCTGCTGGGCGTGCACATCGAGCGCGCTCGCTTCTTCCAACGGGTCCTCTCCATTCTTCAGCATTTGCCGGAGACGAGCCGCGCGACCCTGATGGTTGCCGGAGCCACCCTCGCGGTCCTGCTCGCCATGAAGCGGTTTCGTCCGAATTTTCCCGCTCCGCTTGCGGCGGTCACGCTCGGTATTGCGGCCGCCGCATTTCTGGGGCTGAAGCAGATGGGTGTGGTGTTGACCGGTGCGATTCCGGCGCGAATCCCGGCACCGGTGCTTCCGGACTTGCGGCTCCTCGGCAGTCTGTGGCCGAGTGCGTTGGGAATGGCGCTCATGTCCTTCACCGAATCGATTGCCGCCGGCCGTGCCTTTGCCCGGCACGACGATCCGCGTCCCTCGCCCAACCGCGAGCTAATTGCGCTCGGAGCCGCCAATTTGGCGGGGAGTTTGTTTCAGAGCTTCCCCGCCGGCGGCGGCACGTCGCAGACAGCGGTGAACTCACGGGCCGGAGCGCGCTCCCAGGCGGCCGAATTGGTGACGGTGGCGGTGGTCGTGGCGACACTCCTGTTTCTGGCGCCGCTCATCAGCCTGCTGCCGCAGGCCACGCTCGCCGCCGTCGTGATCGTCACCACGCTGCCGCTGCTCAGCACGGCTGATTTTCGCGCCATCCTGCGTATTCGGCGCTTGGAATTCCTGTGGGCCGTCGCCGCCTTCGCCGGCGTCGTCGTGCTCGGAACCTTGCAAGGCATCACAATTGCCATCGGGATCTCGTTGCTCACGCTTTTCTACCAGGCCAATCATCCCCCGGTGTACACGTTGCGGCGCAAACCCGGCACCGACGTGTTTCGCCCGCCGTCGGCGGAGCACCCGGAAGATGAAGCCATACCGGGCCTGCTGATCATCAAGACCGAAGGCCGCATGACCTTTGCCAGCGCACCGCGAGCCGGCGAACGGATCTCGGCATTGGTCAGCGAAGTGCATCCCCAAGTGGTGATCCTGGAATGCAGCGCGATTCCCGACTTTGAGTACACGGCGCTGCAAGCCCTGAGGCAGGCCGAAGAGGCGCTCCGGCAGGCGGGGATCTCGTTGTGGCTCTGCGCCTTGAACCCGCAGGCCCTCGAGGTCGTCAGGCGCTCGCCGTTGGGTTCGGCATTGGGACCCAAGCGGATGTTCTTCAATCTGGCCGATGCGGTAAAGACCTACTCCGCGACCCATGGGACCTTGGCCTCCGTTGCTCCGCCAGGCGAAGGCTAACGTCGCCCGGAAATTTGCGGGAAGCCGGTGTTGCCGAATCCGACGCACGGGTTTACCGATCTCGTACATCCCATCGATTCGGCGGAGGACCGGCCGTTGCAGCCGGTCGGCGTGAGAACCCTCGGGGAAATCGTCGCAAGCGCCGCGGCGAACGACGAAGAGCGCGCCGTGCAGTTTTTCGAACGGCTCTGGCAGCGCGACCAGATCGTACTCGATGCCTCGCGGGATGCTACGAGAGCCCCGTGAAGGCTCGAGTCCCTGATCCGGGCCATGCGCCATTTCGATCAGCTCGTCTCCATCGCCATCGAAGTCATTCTATAATTGTTAGCATGAGCAGATCGCCTTCGACGCCTCACACACGACCGCGGCAGACAACGGAGTGAAGTTTCCATGATGAAGCCAATATGGATCGGCAGTGTTCTGGCGTTTTGCGCGGTATTTGCGACGGCGGCAGCGCAGACGCCTGCACCGAATCCGCCGCTTCCGCCGCTCGATCAGCTGGTCGCGCCGGTCGCGCTCTATCCCGATGCGCTGCTCGCGCAAGTGTTGACCTGCGCCGCGAGTCCGGGACAGGTCACGGAAATGAATAGCTGGGTGCAGCAGAACTCTCAGCTGCATGGAACGGCGCTGCAGGATGCCGCGCAAGCCCGGGGCTATGACGCGAGTTTCGTGGCCCTTGCGCTCTTTCCGGACGTGCTCAACCAGCTCGCCTCCCAGATCGACTGGACCACCGAACTCGGCACCGCTTTCTTGAGCGACCCGAAGGGCGTGATGGACGCGGTGCAAAGACTGCGTGCGCAGGCACAGGCGGCCGGCAATCTGCAGACCACGCCGCAGCAGGTGGTCAACACGGAAACCCAGAACGGGCAGCCAATCATCGTAATTCAGCCCGCCAACCCGCAAGTGGTTTATGTACCGGTATACAACCCCCAGGTCGTATATTGGCCACCGCCTCCCGGAGCAGTTCTGTTCTCGTTTGGCCTGGGAATCGCGATCGGCGCGGCGATTAGCAACAATGCCTACTACGCTCCCTATGGTTGGGGCGCGTGGGGCATGGGCTGGCACAGTCATACCGTCGTTTGCGTCGGCCGGCCTTGGGTGCCGCCGCCGTATGCGCGCTATCCCTACGTTCGGCCCGTACCCGTGCCCTACGGTGGCGGCTATCATCCGCGGCCGTATGTCTATGCGCCGACGACGATCAACGTCAATAGAACCACCGTCAACCGTTCGGGATATCCCGGCTATCCGGGCGGCGTGACCCCCCGCCCCATTCCCTACCAGCCGGCGGCACGTCCCCCGGCCGCGCCGCCCGCGGGACGCCCTTCCGCCGGCACGCCGCCAACCGCCGTTACGCGCCCGCCCGGAACCACGGCCCCGCCGCGGCCGACGACCTACCCATCGGGCTCGGGTGCGGCTCAGGGTCAGCGGCCCGTACAGCCGGCCGCTCCGCCGCAGCGCCCGGCCTCCTCCAATACGAGACCGGCGGATTATGGCTCGCGCGGCTACGGCGCCCCCTCGAACATCAAACCATCCGAGCGAGCTCAGACCAGCTCCAATGCGTTTACGGGCTACCAGAGCGGAAGCGCGGAGCGCGCCGCCAGCCAGCGCGGGCAAGGCAGCGTGTCCCGCAGACAGGGCAGCGCGCCCAGCCCCAGGGGCAGCAATCCAGGCACCAAGCGCTAGGGAACCCAAGCACATGAAAATCACATCGGTCATCCATGTATTCGCCGCGGCGGCGCTGTGCTTCGGGCAATCCGCCCTCGCACAAGTTGCGCCGCAGAAAACCTTCGCGACTCCGGAAGACGCCGTCGTCGCGCTGGTGGACGCCGCCGCGACCTCCAACACCGACCAGCTTCGCGCCATATTCGGGCCCGGCGGAGACAAACTCATCCAGTCGGGCGATCCGGTCATGGATCAAAGGAGCCGCGAGGTGTTTCTGGTGGCCTACGGCGAGCGCGGCTCCCTGATGGAAGACGGTCCGACACGCAGGGTGCTTTACATCGGAAACGAAGACTGGCCGTTCCCCATTCCACTGGTGAAGGAGGGCCAAACGTGGCGTTTCGACACCGCCGCGGGCGCTCAAGAGATCCTGGTGCGGCGCATCGGGCGCAACGAGCTATCGACCATCAAGGTTTGCCAGGTCTACGTCGACGCGCAGAACGAATATGCGGCCGCGCCCCATGACTTCCAGCCGAGCGGCGCCTATGCGCAAAGATTTGTCAGCTCTTTCGGCAAGCACGACGGCCTGTATTGGCGATCCGAAGGACTGGAGGAACAGAGTCCGCTCGGCCAATTCGCGGCGGACGCGGCCGCGGAAGGCTATCGCCGGGCCCGGGGCCAGCCCGCGGCAGGCCCGGTCCCCTTTCATGGCTATCTCTACCGTATCCTCACCGCCGAGGGCTCCGCGGCAAATCCCCGCAGCTACATCGTCAACGGGCAGATGCGCAAGGGCTTCGCGCTCATTGCCTATCCGGCGGAGTACGGTGTCAGCGGCGTGATGAGCTTCATCGTGAACCAAAATGGCTTGGTGTACGAAAGGGACTTGGGTGCGAACACCGCGGCGGTTGCCGCCAAGATCAGCCGCTACGACCCCGCTGACGGATGGAGTCAGGTTGGCGAATAGCACGGCGCGAACTCGCGCCGCCCGCCGCTAGACCATGCGCAGCAGCACGGAAAAAAAGGCGAACAATCCGATCACGAGTATGCCGATCACGACCGCCAGGACCGGCGTCTGCGTGATGATCGGAGCCATGGGTTTGCCTTCCATACCGGCAATCGGCCGGTATGGATCGCTCCAAAGATAGCGCACCACACGCCGATACTGCTGCGCCGAAATCACCAGCGCCAACACGCCGGCGCCGATCAGCGCCAAGCCCAGATGACGCGGCGCTTGAGGCCGAACCGCCGGAGCCACGCCCTCCATGTCCTGCAGCCGCTGGAAGAATTGCACGATGGTGAACCCGAAGCCGATCAGGGCCACGGCGGTGCGCACCCAGGCCATGAGTGTGCGTTCGAGCGCCAGGCGGGTGCGAATCCAGGCAAAATGGCTGTCCGAGGTGGCCCGCACCTCGAATCGGCCGCTCGGCTCTTGCGTCGCGCTCATGACCCTCCCGGTTCACGTGCCGGTTGTGCTAGCGCCGATTCGGCACCAGTCTCCGGCATGACTCAATGGGTTCGGAAAGTCGTCGAGGCCCACAAGCGTCGGGCTCGCCCGGTGAGCGCTACTGGCCGGTGCCCGCGACGCACCCGTTGCCGCCTTCGGCGCAGATCACAACGTAGGTCGCGCGCTGGCCGCAGCCCGTGACGCCGACCGTGAATTGCGCGCGCTGCACCGTCTGGACCATGGGACCAAAGGTGGCCGGGCCCTGCATCACCTCGCTCGAGAGGACCGAACCCGTCGCCGCCGGGCAGTTCATCTCAAATCGGGCGCGCGTGAGCGCAGTTTTGACCGCCTCGTCCGACTTCGAGACGTTGAGCGGGGTGGTATTGCAGCCGGCGACCAACGCCACCGCCGCCATCGGCAAAATCTTGAGCAATTGTGTCTTCATGGATTGTTCCGCCAGGGCATGACCGTTGTTGATGGAGCTGGCCCCGAATTTAGCGAGGATACTCGGAAACCGTCTATACGACCAAAGTCCCCTGGTGCTGCCGCTTGCGCCATTTTACTCAGGGCGGCGAGGCAACGGCACCCACGATCAGGTGCAGAATCAGCGCGAGGCTGCGGAACAGGAAGGTGGCCTCACGCCGCGTGGTCAGCCGCGCCATGCCGAATACGATCGACATGATGCTGAGTATTATGGCCAGACGGAAGTCGCTCGGCGCTCATGTCGATGAGTAAACGCGTCGCGCCATAAGCGATTGGACCATGGTCCAATGGTCGAGCGCACCCTGCCGTCAATGCGGCAACCCCGAAACAGACCCCTGCGAACTGGAGACCCGCGTGACCGCTTGCAGCAAGGTGCCAATATCCAGGGGCTTGCACAGATAGGCGGCGGCACCCTGGCGCATGCACTCCTCGCGCAGACTGGGCGCGTCGTGCGCCGTGATGATGACGACGGGAAAGTGCGCGCCCGCCGAATTGAGCGATTTCTGCACCTCCATGCCGGAAAGGCCCGGCATCTGCAAATCGAGCACGAGACAATCCGGCCGATCAAAGTGCCAGGAATCCAAGAATTCGGCGCCCGAGGCGAAGCCGCGCGCGCAGAACCCTGCCGCACGCAGGACGCGAAGCACCGCCTTGCGAACCGAATCCTCGTCATCGACTACCGCTATCACGGGCCGCTCCCCCATCTGAGAGCATCCCTTTTACGCCCATTCGAGCCGATTGAATGTTGGACGTTAGGCCTGCTTCCAATTCAGGGTGGCCGTGTCGGTACTCAGCGCCGGTTCAATCGCCACTCCAACGCGCGCGGCG
>JBBIUT010000083.1:0-7998 GCA_037440085.1 Gammaproteobacteria bacterium | reverse complement strand
CTACGAAATTCCGTCATCGAGTTCTTGGGCTCTTATCCCTGCTGCTGGTCATCACTTACCTGGATCGGGTCTGTATTTCCGTGGCCGGGCCGCGGATGCAGGAGACCCTGCAAATCGGGCCGCTTGCCTGGGGTTGGGTGACCGGAATCTTCACGCTTTCCTACGCCCTATTTGAAATTCCCTGTGGCGCACTCGGGGACCGAATCGGTCCGCGCCGCGTGCTCACGCGGATCGTGCTGTGGTGGTCCGCATTCACATCCTTGACGGGCGCGGTCACGGGTTATGTTCCCCTGCTATTGACCCGGTTTTTCTTTGGAGCGGGCGAGGCGGGCGCGTTTCCCAATGCCTCGATAGCGGTGGCGCGCTGGTTTCCGGTTCATGAGCGCGGCCGGGTCTTTGGAATCTCATTGATGGCCAGCCAACTCGGCGGCGCGTTCGCGCCCGTGCTGGTGGTGCCCATCCAAATTCGCTACGGATGGCGCGCATCGTTCCTTCTGTTCGGAATCCTCGGAGTCGCCTGGAGCCTGGTGTGGTACCGGTGGTTTCGCGACTCGCCGGCGGAGAAGCCAGGCGTCAGTCAGGCGGAGCTGGCGGAGACTCGCGACATGGTGGCCAAGGCGCACGGTGGCCTTCCGTGGAGGATCGCCCTTCGCTCAGCCAATCTGTGGGCGGTGATGGCGGTGGCGGGTTGCTACGTGTACACCTACTACTTTTTTCAATCGTGGTTCCACACCTACTTGGTGAAGGCGCGCGGATACAGCGAGGCGGATCTGCTGTTGTCGTCGCTGCCTTTCCTCATCGGCGCGTGCGCAAACTTCGGCGGAGGGCTCGCCAGTCAGGCGCTGGTGAAAAGACGGGGGCTCAGGTGCGCTCGCCGCACGATCGGTGTGCTGGGGATGGGAGCCGCGGCCGTTTGCAGCATCGCGGTCATGTTCACGCAGCAATGGCTCGGGGCGCTGATTCTGCTGTCGGTCGTTTATGGCGGCATCTGCTTTCAGCAGCCGACGATGTTCGCGGCGTGCCTCGACATCGGCGGCGAGTATGCGGGGGCGGTGGTCGGAGCGATGAACACCGCAGCGCAAACCGCCTCGTTGGTGTCCTCGGTCGCGTTCGGCTTTCTGGTGGATCGCTACGGCAGCTACGACCTGCCCTTCATCCCCATGGCGGCGTTGCTCCTGATCGGCGCATGGCTCTGGCTGAAGATCGACCCCGGCCGCACATTGATTCCGAATCAGCCATCGGGGATGCCGACCGGTGTTCCGGAGGCGGCGGGGTCCGCGGCCAATGTCCCGCCATGAAGGCGATTCGCTACGCCGCCGGCGCGCGCAGCGATTCCGGCAACGCATACGCCGCCGACGCATCGGATGAGCGCGCGGCCCGGGTACGCCACCACGCCGCCGTCAACAGCTCCGCGTGATGGCCGATGAACACCTCGCGCAGCGCCGGCGGAATCGACAGAAACTGCAGCCATTGCTCTGGGAAGACATCGCGCGGTCCGCAGTGAAACCAGGGCTCGGCGCTGGTCTCTTCCTCTTCGTAGCGCGGCTGCGGCAGATCGCGAAATACGCAGTCGGACACCAGGCACACTTCGTCGTAGTCGTAAAATATCACGCGACCGTGGCTGGTCACGCCGAAATTCTTGAGCAGCAGATCGCCCGGAAATACATCGCTCGCGGCCAATTCGCGCAGCGCATTGCCGTAGTCGATGATCGCGGCCTCCGCCGCGGCCGGGTCGGCCTCGCGCACAAATAGGTTGAGCGGACGCAGGCGCCGCTCGATGTAGCAATGCTCGATGATCAGATCTTCGCCCTCGATGCGACAGCTCTCGCTCGCATCGCGCAGCAATTCATCGGCGAGCGCCGGCATGAAGCGCGCGCGCGGCAGGCGCAGCCGACGGAATTCCTGTGCGTCGACCAGGCGGCCCGCGCGGTCGTGACGGAACACGAATTGATAGCGCTCCATGACGTCCGCGCGTGTGCTGGTCTTCGGCGCGCCGAAGTGGTCGCGAATAACCTTGAAGACCAGATCGTGCGAGGGCAGCGTGAAGACGATCATGACCAGGCCGCGGTCCCCCGGGGCATGCACGAAGCTGTCGATGGAGGTGTCGAGATGCCGATGCAGGGCGAAGTAGCGCTCGGTCTTGCCCTGCTTGGCGCGGCCCAGGACGGTGTACAACTCGTCGATGGATTTGCGCGGCATGAACGAGCGCAGCAACGTGATGGCGGCGCTGACCACCGGCAAATCCACATGAAAATAGGAGCGGGCGTAGCCGAACAGCGAGCCGACTTCGGCCCGCGACAGCATCACGGCATCGACTTGCACGCCGTGCGGCGAGTTGCTGAAAGCGACCACCAGGGGCGTGATCGAGCTGTCGCCGATGAGGCGGCCGACGACAAACGCGAGCAAGCCGCGGTAGAACACCGGTTCGATCAATTCGACGGATTCGGGTGCGCCGCTTTGTCGCCCGGTATCGAAATATCGGCCGATCTGCGCGCTGATGCGATGCACCGCCGCATCCTGGTCGAGTATCGCCGCTCCGAACGGCAAGTCGGCGATGATTTCGCGCACCGCGGCGGGCAGCGAGCCGCCGATGCGGTACACGCGAATCGGCACGGCGCCGGAGGCGCGGCCGACGCTGGTGGCACAAAATTCCAAATCCGGATTGACGCCGACCGTGCCGAACAGGTCGCGAGTGACCGAATTGAAAAACGTGCGGTAGAAGTCGCTGTCGGGCCGCCGCGCCACCAGCATCTCGTAAGCCCGTTTGATCTCGGCCCACAGCGCCGAGTCGGCGGCGGGCGAGGTCAATGCGCGGCCGACCGCCCGCGCGCAGCGGCTCACGCGCTGCTCGTACAGCTCGATGCGCTCGACCGCATCGCGCTGCGCGGCGTGCCAATCCTCCGCGAGGAAATTAAGCGCCGCGCGGCGGGTGATGCGGCCGAATTCCTCGTTGTATGCGCGGAAATGCTCGGCGATCGCCGCCGCAAAATCCTTAGGCGACCACACGCTTCGGCTCGGAACGCCGTGCGGCCGAGGCGAATTGCTCGGTCTCGGTGCTGCCGTCCATCGCGCCGGTCGAGTGGGCCCCGGCGGTGATGGCGGTCTGAAGCGCGTCGAAATATCCGGTGCCGACGAACGCCTGGTGTTTGGCGGCGCGATACCCGGCCCGCTCCTGGCTGAACTCGCGCTGTTGCATTTGCGAATACCCGAGCATTCCGTCCTGCCGATAGGCGGATGCCAGCTCGAACATCGACAAATTCAGGGCATGCCAGCCTGCAAGGGTGATGAATTGAAACCGATAACCCATGGCCGCCAGATCTTCGCGCCAACTCTTCATGCTCGCCTGATTGAGCTTGCCCTGCCAGTTGAAGGAGGGGGAGCAGTTGTACGCCAGCAGCTTCTGCGGATAGCGTTCATGAATCGCGGCGGCGAAATGACGCGCCTCCTGGAGATCCGGCTTCGAGGTCTCGCACCAGATCAGATCCGCATGGGGAGCGTAGGCCAAGCCGCGGGCGATGGCCTGGTCGATTCCACAGCGTACATGAAAGAATCCCTCGCTCGAGCGTTCGCCCGTGAGAAAGGGCCTGTCGCGGGAATCATTATCGGTGAGCAGCAAATTGGCCGCATCCGCATCGGTGCGTGCGATGACGACGGTGGGCACGTCGAGGATGTCGGCGGCGAGGCGCGCCGCTACCAATTTGTTGATCGCCTCGCTGGTCGACACCAGCACCTTGCCGCCCAAATGGCCGCATTTCTTGGCGGAGGAGAGCTGATCCTCAAAATGTACGGCCGCGGCGCCGGCGCGAATCAGCGCCTTGGTCAGTTCGAATGCGTTCAAGTTGCCGCCAAAGCCCGCCTCGGCGTCGGCGATGATCGGTGCCATCCAGTCGATATCCGTTTTGCCTTCCATGTGGTGAATTTGATCGGTGCGCAGCAAGGCGTTGTTGATCCGCTCGACCATGCGCGGCACGGAGTCGACCGGATACAGGCTCTGATCGGGATACATCTCGCCGGCGGTGTTGGCGTCACCCGCCACCTGCCAGCCCGAGCAATAGATCGCCTTGTGGCCCGCCTGGATGACTTGCACGGCCTGGTTACCCGTCATGCAACCGAGCGCGCCGACCACCGGCTCACTCGCCAACAAGCGCCAGAATTTCTCGGCGCCGAGCCGCGCCAGCGAGTGTTCGATGCGAACGGAACCGCGCAGCCGGGCGACATCGGCCGCAGAGTACGGTCGTTCAATGCCATGCCAGCGGGGGTTTGTGGATGTCTTTTCGCTCATTCTCGTTACTCCTGGTCGATGTATTCCGCAGGGGACACCCCTGCCTGCCCGTATGCGGGCTTGCATCGGGGTGCCAGTCAAGATTAGAGTGCAATGAAGGCGTATTTACACAATAGAAATTTAACAATGTGAATTTCACTTTAATGTCTGAGAATCGGCGGGCGAGGTGGGTATGGCGGGATTGATCCGGCAGGGCCATTTCCTGGGCGCGAAGCTGCGCTCCTTGCGTAAACGCAACGGCCTGACCCTGGATGAACTGTCGGCGCGCTGCGTGCAAATCGACGCCGAGGGTGCCCCGTCGGTGTCCTATCTCAGCATGGTTGAGACCGGCAAACGCATGCCGTCCCCCACACTGCTCGAGATGTTGGCCGGCATTTTCAGCAAGGACGCCCGCTGGTTTCTCGACGAAAATACGGCGGTGGAAGCCGCTCCGCAGCCGCGCGACAGGGGAGGGCTCGAGGCCATGCCATTGGAGCCGGCGTTTCTGTTTTCGCACGAGTTGCTGCAGAACGCGCTGCCCGAGTTGCTGTCGCAGACCGGCACGACGGGGCGCCAATTCGCGCAGCTGTTGATCCGCGTCTGGCAGGAAACCCGCCACAATAGCTTTCCGGACATCGAGCGCGCCGCGGAGGAGGGTGGCAAGCGGCAGATGCCGCTTACGTTGAACGCGCTCCTCGACCTGTGCAAAGGCCATGGGTTGGAGATTCGTTGGTTCGACGGCGACGGCCGCAAGCCGAGCGGTGCGCTGGTGCGCTCTCGATTCGAGGCGCCGGGCATGGTGCTCATCAATAGGCGCCTGCGCAACCAGGAGGAGCGGCTCAAGTACGAACTGGCGTTCTTCATAGGCCACAAGGTTTTGCACAATGGCGATGGGGTCATATCGCCGCACAGCGCCATGCACGCCGGCGAGGGGGATGCGCCCACCTCGGCGGCCGGCATGGGAGCGCAGGACGTGCTGTACGCATGGCGGGATTTCGAATGCAGTTTTTTCGCGGGCGCGCTATTGTGCCCGCGAATTCCGTTCCGGCGCTTCTTGATTCGCGAGGCTCACCGCGTGGCCGCCTGCCACAAAATCGGCGTGACGCCGGCGCTGGTCATGCGGCGCATGACCGCCGTCGCGCCGTACCGTCATTGGCATTTCTTCGATGCCTACGCGCCCGGCTACCTGCGCGCGGTATATCGCGGAAACGGCATTCCGTTGCCGTGGGGTAACATGAGCCTGGTGTCCGATCCGTGCCCGCGTTGGGCGGTGTTCCGGCTATTGCAGCAGTCGCCGGAGGCGATGCACCACCCGCAGAAACCCAAGTCGCAGATCTCCGTGATGCAGGACGGCAAGGGCGCGCGCCTGTATTGCTGCCATTCGATGCTGACGCGCGATGCACTCGATGAATTGCACGTGCTGTCCGTGGGAGTCGATCTGCTGCCGGCGCTCGATGCGCAGGGATTTGACGGCGAAGCGGTGGTGGCCGCGGTCGCCGATTCCTGCCGCCGCGGCGGCGGCGACGGCACCATCCCCGCCGAGGCCGCCGCGAACATTCGTGCCGCCTCGCAGGTGCTCAATATTGCGTGGATCGCCGATGCGCTCGACTCGCAGGCCAGCGTCATTTGCCCCAGGAGCGGCGCTTGCCCACGGCAGCCATCGTGCTGCGTGCCGGCGCACTGAGGCCGCGAACCCCGGTTCTGTGACCGAAGCCGCAGCCCGCGAGCGGGGCGGCCATGGTATAGGCCCAATTGCGCACCGCAGCCTCGACCGGATCGCGGCGGAATAGGTCTCTATTTGCCCCGGTCCGTGCAACAAGCCGTCGAGGCGGCGGCTAATGATCAAAATGCGCGGGCAGCTGAAGTGGCTGGGAGCGCAAGGGCGCGCGGCAGCATCGCCGGTTCAATCTGCCGACGGCATGCAGCTTCGCGCCGCAGCAACGGCTTCGTGGAGCGTCTGGAATATGCGCTCCGGCCCGAGGACTGCCGTGATGCCGTGGCGGTCCATGTCGGCGCGTAAATAGGCATTGACTCGCCCGAAACTCGTGCCGATCTTCCGTCTCGCCAATTCCTGCAGCAGGTCCCGTATGGATTGCGCCGCACTGTAGTCGATATCGGTAATCGCGCCCGCATCGATGATGAACCAGCGAAGCGGCGGCGGCGCCTGTTTGACGAGCGCGCGCACCTCGTCGGTAAATCGATTTTGATTGGCGTAAAACAAATCCGCGCCGAATCGATAGAGGATGAGCCCCGGTTCGGTCACCCTGCCCGGAGTCGCGGGTACCGGCAGCCAACGCCCCATTGAATCCGGCAACAGCATCATCGTGTGCGGGCGATAGCTGTGACGCACGTGCCTGAACAGCGACAAGGCCATCGCCAGCAGGATCCCCTGCTCGACGCCGAACGCGACCACGGTGGTCGCGGTGGCGATCGCGAGATAAAACTCCCCGGGGCTTTCGCGGCGTATGTCGCGCAGGCATTTCATGTCTATCATGCCGAGCGCTATGTTGAATACGATGGCCGCCAATACGCAACGCGGCAGGGACTGCAGAGGCCCGCTCAACACCAACAGCACCAGCACCACCACGGCGGCCAATGCCAATTGTGCGATCTGGCTGCGCGCTCCCACTCGATCGGCCATCGCGGTCTGGGTGGGACTGCCGTTGACCACGAACGCCCCGCTCAGGGCGGCAACGGCATTCGCGGCGGACAGACCGAGAATATCCGCGTCCTCATCCACGCTCTCGTGATAACGCACCCCGAACGCCCTCGACGTTGCCGCGCTCTGCGCGATGATCATCACTACGCACGACATGGACACCGGCATAAGCTCGAGAATCTCGCTCAAAGTCACCTTGGGCAGGCGGATCGGCGGCAAGCCGCCGGCGATCGGGCCGACGAGCGCGATGCCTTGCTCCGCGAAGTGAAACGCCGTGCTTGCCGCGATCGCCGCGATCACGGCAATCAGGGGCAGCGGCAGTCGCGGCGCAAACCGATTGCCGAGCAGGATGCTGCCCGCGACCAGCGTTGACAGTATGAAGGTCGGATAATGCAGGTGCGGCAGGCCGTTCATGATTTGCCAGACGCGAACCAACGAATAACGTGAATCGGCGGAGACGCCGAACATGTCGCTCAGCATCGCGATGCTGACCTGCAACCCGACGCCGGCGAGAAATCCCGTCAACACCGTGCGCGAGAGAAAATCGGCCAGAAAACCCAATTTGAATATACGCGCCACGAGCAGCAATGCGGCAGTCAGCAGCGCCACCATGCAGACCAGCGCCATGTATTGCTCGCTCGCCGGCACCGCGGTGCGGGACAAGGAACTGGAGAAGATAGCGGCGGTTGCCGAATCGGCGGCCACCACCAGATGGCGCGAGGAACCGAATATTGCGAATGCGATCAGCGGCAGCAGCAAGGTGTAAAGTCCGGCTACCATGGGTGTGCCGGCGATGCGCGAATAGCCGAGGACCTGGGGGATGTTTATCGATGCCAGGTTCACGCCCGCGAGCAGATCGCGCAGCGCACGCTTGGGTTCCACTGGCCTGAGGCCCCCGAAAAGGATTAGCGGCATCGCGACATCATTCTTGTGATCCGGTTAGCCAACGAGGTCGATCGTCAAGGCACAGTTACCGTGGGGCCGCAGCCCAAAGCATAGCATCTTCGCCGCTAGAGTCGCGGCGGCGGAAACGCAAGCACCTTGCTGGTGTAGGTCTCGATGAGGTCGCTGAACGGGG
>JBBIUT010000082.1:0-8197 GCA_037440085.1 Gammaproteobacteria bacterium | reverse complement strand
CCAAAATCAGGCCGGTTGTCGGATTGCCGACATTGACCTGGCTTCGTGCTTTCGAAGCGGCTGCCCGGACCACGAGTTTCACGGCGGCCGGCAGTTAGTTAGCCGGCCCGCGGCGCGGCGGCCCTGGCGTGCCAAGCCATCGAGATGAGCGCCGCGCCGCCGAACAGCATATTGACGCCCACCACCAGGCCGAGGATCCATACCGCAGTGCCCGGGAGGCCAAGAAATATGAACGCCGCCAACATGAGATCGATGATCCCGCTCGCAAGCAACATGCCCCAATTTCCGGTGGCACGGCGGCGGTGATGCAGAGCCAACATGATCGATGCGATTCCCTCGAACAACAGAAACACGGTCAGTATGAGTGTGAGCGAGAAGACGCCCGACAAGGGCCAACTCACAAGTATGACCCCGGCGGCGATACCGAGGGCGGCGGAGAACAGCGACCACCAAAACCCGGGCGCGCTGCGCATGCGAAACGTGCTGATCAAACCGACGATACCGCTCAACAACACGACCCAACCTATGACGATCTCAACCGCGAAGGTGGCAACGGCCGGAAGCACCAACGCGATAAATCCCAAAATGACGAGAATGATGCCCTCACTTAAGAAAAGTCCCCAATGCTCTTGCAGCGAGGTTGCCACCGCCGCCTGGATTTTCTTCAAGTTCTCTTCATCGATCGCCATGGCCGAAACTCCTTGATGCCGCTGCGCCCGCGTACTTGATCGCCGGCAAGCGCAATTGGCAATTGGACCTATTTAATAATATATTTATAATTAATTACTTATAGATATAAGTTAATGTCATTAATTAGTGCGTGCGCCGCTTCGAGGCTCACTTTCGCTGCTCCTAAAGCAAGGTGCGCCAACCAGTATTAAGTACACTGAGAAATTACTGCTAAGCAAACTGAAGGATATTGCATCACATGGCAAGAGGCGGAGGCAGCGGATTTGGACTTCAGGATTTGCCGAGAATATCCCACGGCAAGGGATCGTATCTCTACGATGAATCGGGCAAGCGCTACATCGACGGTTCCGGGGGACCGGCTGTGTTCAGCGTCGGGCATGGTCATCCGGAGGTCAATGAGGCGGTCGCACGCCAGATGGATGCGGTCGCCTACGGCTACCGGTATCTATTCACGAGCTCGGCCCTCGAAGACTTAAGCGAAGTGATGCTGCGAGTTTCCGGAAACTGCTTCACCGATATTGTGTACGGAGGTGATGGTTCCGAAGCGGTCGAATCCGCGCTCAAGGTGGCCCTGCAGCATTTCGCGGCGCGCGGCCTGATGAAGAAGCGCCGCTTCATCGCGCGCGACCGATCGTGGCACGGCGACACGCTCGGGGCGCTGTCGATCTCGGGCTTCGCCGCGCGCCGCCGCGCGTTCGAGGGCAGCCTGCTCGACGTCGCATTCGTTTCCGCCGCGAACTCCTACCGGCTGCCCGAGGGATGTTCCGCGGCTTCGCTGGCCGATTTTCTGGCGGCCGAGCTGGAACGAACCGTGCTAGCACTGGGCCCGGATACGGTGGCGGCATTCGTGTTCGAACCCATCGTGGGAGCCGCCGGCGGGGTGGTGCCGGCGCCTCCCGGATATGCGGCCGCCATCCAGGCCGTATGCCGCAAATACGATGTATTGTTGATTGCCGACGAAGTGATGTGCGGCGCCGGCCGCAGCGGCACGTGGCGGGCCTTGGAGCATGACGGCGTGGTGCCCGATATCATGTGCGTCGCCAAGGGATTGGCGGGCGGCTACATTCCGCTGGGAGCGACTCTGGTCACCGCGGGCGTATCGGCTCCCATTTTCAGCGAACATGGCGCGTTCATGACCGGCCACACGTTCTCCGGTCATACGGCCGCTTGCGCGGCCGGACTTGCCGTACAGCGCATCATCGTGCGCGATCGATTGCTCGAGCGGGTTCGTACGGCGGGTGCGGCATTCCAAAACGCCGTGCGGGCCTCGCTCTCCAAATTCAATGAGGTCGGCGACGTGCGCGGCCGCGGCTTTTTCGTCGGAATCGAGTTCGTGCAGAACCGCAAGACGCGTGCGCCGTTTCCGCAGGCCAGGGGCTTTAGCTACGACGTGGGCCGGCGCGCATTCGCCGACGGACTCATATGCTATCCGTGTTCGGGCAATGTCGACGGCGCGGCCGGCGATACCATCATCCTGGCGCCGCCCTACAACGCGAGCGACGGGGAACTGGAGGAGATCGCATCGAAGTTGGCCCGCGCGGTCGGCGCGGCGCTCGCCGCCGGATGATGCGCAATGCGTGAAGCGGCCAGTCTCGCGGCGATGCTTTTGTCGATGCATTGGGCGGTGTGCGTCGCGGCGTCGGCGAGGGTTGCCGCGGCAGCTCCGTTAGATGAGGTCACGGCCGCGCGCTTTGCCGGTCTGGCGCTGAAATGCCTGCACGATGAGTACCCGAATCATCTCTCGCTCACGATCGACAGCGGCGCAGACCTTCATCCCCCGCATGAACTGACTCCAGCCTTCTACGGTTGCTACGACTGGCATTCGGACGTGCACGGACATTGGCTGCTGGTGCGCCTCCTGCATTTGTTTCCGGACGCGCCGTTCGCGCCCGCGGCGCGGGCCGCTGTCGCCCGCAGCTTGACCGCGCAGAACATTGCCGCTGAGCTCGACTATCTCAAGCCCGCCGATCGAGCCTCGTTCGAGCGGCCCTACGGTCTTGCGTGGCTGCTGCTGCTATCCGCGGAGCTGCGCGCCTGGAATGATCCGCAGGCGCGGCAGTGGGCCGTCGAACTGCTGCCGCTCGAGACCGAAGCTGCATCGAGACTCAAGAAATGGGTGCCGAAGCTCCACTATCCCATCCGCGTCGGCGAACACGATCAGACCGCGTTTTCCTTCGGCCTGATCTGGGATTGGGCCGGTGTCGCCGGCGATCGGCAAATGCGCGACGTGCTGGCGCAGGCGGCGCGGCGGTTCTATCTAGAGGACCGCAACTGCCCGCTCAATTACGAACCGTCCGGCGAGGATTTCCTCTCGCCCTGCCTTGCGGAAGCGGACTTCATGCGCCGGGTTCTCGACCCGGAGGCATTCGGCCGCTGGCTTTCCAGTTTTCTTCCCGGAATACCGGCACACGCAAAGCACGCCTGGCTCGAGCCCGCCGTCGTGACCGACCGCGCCGATCCGAAGCTGGCGCACATCGATGGGCTGAACCTCAGTCGCGCCTGGATGCTCCAAGGCATCGCCCATGGTCTCGCGCCGGGCGACCGCCGGATTCGCGCGCTGCTCTCCGCCGCCGAACTGCACCGGAATGCGGCGCTTCCCGCCGTGACCGGGGAGCATTACGAGGGCGGTCACTGGCTCGGCACGTTTGCCGTGTATTTGACGAGCGGGGCAGGAATGCGCTGATGCCGGGGGTGGCGCGTACGACTCAAACCAATGCGAGTTCGGCGGCGACCAGATCCTCGAGCGCGGTGCCGACGCTTTTGAAAATGGTGATGGATTGCGGACTCGATCGCCTGAACGATCCCGAGTCGAGCTCGGATAATTCCCCGCGAACGGCGCTTTGATTGATGACGCCGCGTGCGATGGCGCCCATGATTTCACCGGATTCTCCGAGCGCTCCGGAGCGGGTGTCGACATACAGCTCGGCACGTGCGATCGCCTCGTCGTCGGTCTCGCACATGTCGGCGGTATAGGCGCCGACCAAATCCAGGTGCTGCCCGGCCTTGAGCCAGGCGCCATGGACGAGCGGTTGGCGCGAGAGGGTGGCGCAACTGATCACGTCGGCCCAGCGCACGGCCTCCTCGAGATCCTCCGTACTTTCGATGGCGACGTGGGCTCTCGCCAGGGACTGCACCAGTGCACGGGCGCGGTCCGCATGCCGCCCCCATAGGCGCACCTCGCGAATTGGCCGCACCAGCAGGTGGCTTTCGATGAGATGCGGAGCGAGCCTGCCGGTGCCCACCATCAACAGTCGAGACGAATCGGGTGACGACAAGTGCCGGGATGCGAGCGCGGAGGCGGCGCCGGTACGGCGCAGAGTCAATTCCTCGCCATCGAGTATGGCGCGCGGTTGACCGGTCGCGGCATCGAGCAGCAAGTAGATGGCGCATACTGCCGGCAAACCCTTGCGCGGGTTATCGGGATAAACGCTGGCGATCTTGATCCCGAGCGCGCCGCCCGGTTTCCACGCCGGCATCATCAGCAATGTCCCGCCGCTTTCACCCGGGACCACGGACTCCACATGATGTCGCCAGCGTGCCGGCGCCGAGCACGGTCTGCGAAACGCGGCGTCGAGCGCATCTATGAGGGTCCGCCGATCCAGGCGGCGGGCGAGTTCGCCGGCATCGAGCTGTATCATCTGAAATCCCTGAAAATTCACCGCAGTCGGCGCATTAGATCACATTGACTTCGGGCAGCGGCTCATTCGCCGGGAAGCGCGCATAGGACAGGGGAGCGAGATCGAGTGAACGGTAGCGGCCGAAACAGATGTATTCGGCGAGCCCGCGGCCGATGCCGGGCGCCTGCTGCAAGCCATGGCCGCTGAAACCGCTCGCCAACAGCAGATTCGGAATGCCGGGGACCGGCCCGACGAACGCATTTTGGTCGAAGGTGTTGTAATCATAGTGTCCGGCCCAGGCGGAGGTCATGCGCACCGCCTCGAACGCCGGCACGCGGTGCGCCAACACCGGCCACGCACGGCTTTCGAATAATGCAAGATCCACCTCGAAATCGTCCGGCGCCACATCGGGATCGGGATACGTGGGAGGCCCGCACAGGAATCGATCGCGCTCGGAGCGAAACCAAACCCCCGAGGGATCGATGACCAGTGGGCAGTTTGGGATCGACACGGGGCAGGTGAATACGAATACGCTGCGCTTGCGCGGAAACACCGGCAGATCGACTCCAGCGCTCGCCGCCAATTCGCGGGAGCGCGTGCCGCTGGTGTTCACGGCGTAGCGGCAGGCGATGCGGCCGCCTTCCTGCAAATTCACCGCAAGGATTCGCCGAGCGGCAGACTGCTCGAATCCGACCACTCGGTCACGCACATAGTGCACGCCGCCGCACTCATTCGCGCCGCGCAGCGCCGCGAGCAGCGCATGACCGTCGAACCAGCCCTCCGCGCCGACCGTGTCGGATCCGGCTGCGAGATCCGCGGTGTTGAGCCACGGGTAGCGCCGCGCAAGCGCAGTTTGCTCGTGCAGCGTTACCGGGACCGAGACCGACCGTTGAATCGCCACCCGCTCCGCGAGCGCGTCCCGGCCTTGCGCGGTGGCGAGGAACAGATAGCTCGATTCGACCAGCCCCAGGTCCCGGCCCAGCCCGGAGTGCGCCCAGCGTCGCGGCGCATCGCGCAGGAATTGCATGCCGAATGACGACAGGGCGATGTTGAGCGGCGTGGAGAACTGCTGACGGATGGAGCTCGCGGAGCGCGTGCTCGCGGCCTCGCGGTAGCTCGGATCGGGCTCCACGACCAAAATGGAACCGCGGAATTCGGGAGTGGATTGCAAAAAGTAGGCGCACGCCGAACCCATCACGCCGCCCCCCGCGATCACGACGTCGAAGTCGGTGCGCAACGCCATTGGCTCCTTAAGGTTCAGGCGCGGATGCGCAGATTCTTCGGATCGTAGAGCGGCGTGAGCGATGCGCGCGCACTCACTCGCCCGTTGGCAAGCTCAATTTGATATCGGCCGGCGTTGAGGTACTCATCGCCGCAGCCGCCCGGGATCGCCACATAGCCGAGCGCAACCGCCGCGCCCAGGGTATGACCGTACATGGCCGAAGTGACGAAGCCGACCCGTTCGCCGTCGCGATAAATGGGTTCATTGTGATAAACCATGAGCTGCGGGTCTTCCAACAGGAACTGGACCAATCGCCGCCGGAGCAATCCGGCATCGCGCTGCGCCGCGAGCGCCTCGCGCCCGATGAACCCGCCCGGTTTGGTCCAATCGCAGGTGAATCCCAAACCCGCCTCGAGCGGCGTGTCCGCGGGCCCCATGTCATGCGACCAATCGCGATAGGCCTTCTCGATCCGCAGGGAATTCAGCGTGTGATAACCGCAGTGGCGCAGCCCGTGTGCCTTGCCGGCTTCGATCAACGCGTCGTACACCGGCAGTGCGAAGGGAGTCGGTATGTAAAGCTCCCAGCCGAGTTCGCCGACGTAGGTGAGCCGTATGGCGAGCGCGGTCTGATAGCCGATGCGCACCTCCCGGCAGGTCGCGAATGGAAAACCGGAGTGCGAAAAATCGTCGGTCGACAGCGCGCCGAGCAGCGCGCGAGCGGCGGGCCCTTGGACATTGAGCATCGCGTACGCGTCCGACGAATCGCTCACCGTGCAATACGAGCCATCGGGAATGTGATTTCGAATCCACGCGTCCACGTGCGTTTGCGTGAACGCCGCCGTGACCACCAGGAACCGCTCGGCGGCGAGGCGGGTGACCGTCAAATCCGCTTCGATGCCGCCTGCGTCGTTGAGAAACTGCGTGTATACGCAACGGCCGATGGCCACATCGACATTGGCCGTCGCGATGCGATTTAGCACGCCGACCGCATCCCGGCCCTGCACCAACAACTTGGCGAACGAGGATTGCTCGAACACGCCGACGCGCTCGCGCACCGCCGCGTGTTCCTCGGCATTGTTTGAAAACCAGTTTTGGCGGCCCCAACCGTAAACGTAGGAGGGCGCCTGGCCGGTCCGTGCGTACCAATTCGGACGCTCCCAGCCCGCCGACTCGCCGAAGCACGCGCCGGCCGCCGCGAGCCGGTCGTGAAGGATGCCCTTTTTGACGCCGCGCGCGCTGGTCCACTGGCGAAACGGCCAGTGGTCTTGATAGCCGATGCCGAGCGACTCGACGATCCGATCCTGCAAATACCGGTTGTTATCCTGCCAGGGATGCATGCGCCGCAGATTCACCGACCACACATCCATGGGAGCCTGCCCCTCGAGGATCCACTGCGCCATCACGAATCCGGCTCCGCCGCCCGAAAGGATGCCGAGCGAATTGAACCCCGCGGCGACAAAGAAGTTCTTGAGGTTCGGCGCCTCGCCCATCAGATAATTGTGATCCGCAGTGAACGACTCGGGCCCGCAAAACAAGAGTTTGATCCCGGTCTCGAGCAGACAAGGCACACGCCGCATCGCCCTTTCAATATATGGATACATGCGCTCCCAGTCGGGCGGTATCTCGCCGAAGCGAAAATCCTGCGGCACCCCGCCCGTGGCCCAGGGCCGCGCCTCGACTTCGAACAGTCCGACCATGATTTTGCCGGCCTCTTCGCGTATATAGGCCGAGTTTCCGGGATCCCTCAGAATCGGCAGCGTCGGATGCACCCCCGGCACCGGTTCCGAGATGAGGTAATAATGCTCAGCCGCCTGCAGCGGCACGTTGACTCCGGCCATTCGACCGACCTCCCGGGCCCACATGCCGGCGCAGTTGACCACGATCTCGGCCCTGATGTCGCCGCCCGCTGTCCTTACACCGGCGGCGCGGCCCTGATGGGTCAGGATTCCGGCAACGCGCGTATTCTCAAAAAATCGAGCGCCGCCGAGCCGGGCACCTTTGGCGAGCGCCTGCGTCACGTCCGTCGGATTGACGCGCGCGTCCTTCGGAAAAAAGAACGCCGCCTCGAGATCCCCAACTTCGGCCAGCGGCCACATGTTCTTGACCTCGGCGGCGGTGATTTCGTGCGCTTCGACGCCGAAACAATTGGCCATGTGAAGGCCGCGGCGCATCTCTTCGGCCTTGGCCGCCGTCATCGCCAGCTGAATGGAGCCGCAGCCGATGATCCCGGTCGCCTGCCCGGTCTCCGACTCGAGCTTGCGGTAAAGGTCCTGTGAATATTTGGCAAGCCGAGTCTGCGTTTCGGTGTCGCGCAGGGAAGTCAGAAGTCCCGCCGCATGCCAGGTGGTGCCCGCCGTGAGCTGCGCCTGCTCCAGCAAAATGACGTCGCGGCATCCAAGCTTGGTGAGGTGATACGCGATCGAACAGCCGATGACCCCGCCGCCGATGATGACGACGCGCGCTTGCTCCGGCAGAATTTTGTCGCTCATGTGATGCCCGTTAATCCTGGTTGTACCCGCCGCGACCCGCGCGAATGACCCATAGACTCGCCAGGTAATAGACCATTGCCGCGATCGCGGCCGCCGGCAACGAAGCGGTCACGTAGGCATACGGACCTCGCGACAGGTAAGTCAGGGGATTGAGCAATCTCACGTAAGTGCAGCAGCCC
>JBBIUT010000081.1:0-8355 GCA_037440085.1 Gammaproteobacteria bacterium | reverse complement strand
TCGGCAGCGAGATCATCGAGGTGGCGACCTTCCGCGCCGCGGCCGCGCCCGAGCGGGAGGATGCGGAGGAATCGGAGGCGGACACCGAGGCCGGCTCGACCGATGCCTCCGAGCATCGCGCGTTCGACACGACGGGCCGCATTTTGCGCGACAACATCTACGGTACGATCGAGGAAGACGTGTGGCGGCGGGATTTCGCCGTCAACGGCCTTTACTACAACATCGAGGATTTCTCGATTTCGGATTTCGTCGGCGGTGCGGCCGATATCCACGCGCGACGCCTGAAACTGATCGGCGATCCGGAGACCCGTTATCGCGAGGATCCGGTGCGCATGTTGCGGGCCGTGCGTTTCGCCGCCAAGCTCGACTTCTCGATCGAACCCGGCACCGAGCAGCCCATCCGCGAACTCGCCTACCTGCTCGATGGGGTGCCGCCAGCGCGATTGTTCGATGAAGTCTTGAAATTATTCCTCTCCGGGTTCGGCGCCAAGTCGTTCGGGCTGCTGCAAAGATACGGACTTTTCGAGCATTTGTTTCCGATGTCGGCCGCGGCTTTCGACCAGCCTCCCTACGCGTATGCGCGGGAAATGCTCCAATTGGGCCTTGCCAACACCGACGCGCGCATTCTCGAAGACAAGCCCGTCACTCCCACGTTCCTGTTCGCCGTTCTGCTGTGGAGCGCGGTGCTGCGCGAACTCAATGAGCGGCAAGCGGGTCCGGCGCCGGATCTGACGCAACTCATGCAGGCCTGCGATGCGGTCTTGAGGGCGCAGCAGTCGCGCGTCGCTATCCCGCGCCGCTTCGCCGTGCCTATGCGCGAGCTGTTGATGCTGCAGCCCCGATTCAATCGCCGCGGCGGCGTCAAATCGCTGAGCCTGCTGCAGCATCCGCGGTTTCGCGCCGCCTATGATTTCTTGTTGTTGCGTGCTCAAGTTGGTGTCGCGGACCCTGAATTGGCGGCTTGGTGGACCAACATCCAGTTACTGCCGCAGGAGGAGCGCGTTGCCCTGGTGCAGGCGCGGCCGGCGGAGGCGGCTGCGCAGGGCGCGTCGGCGGCGCCGGGGCGGCGGCGCCGACGCCGGCGGCGAGGCGGAGCGTCTCGAAGCTGATGGAAGCGATATGGCGTCCCGCCTACGTCGCGATCGGCGGTAATTTGAATAACCCGCGCGAGCGGGTGCAAGAGGCATTCGAACGAATCCGCACCCTGCCCGAGACGCAGCTCGAATTGCGATCGCGCCTGTATCTCGCGCGCCCCATGGGCCCCCAGGATCAGCCGGACTTCGTCAATGCCGTGGTGGGTCTGGTCACTCGACAGAGCGCCCGTGCATTGCTCGACGCGCTGCTCGGCATCGAGCGGGCGATGGGGCGCGAGCGGCACGAGCGCTGGGGGCCGCGCCTGATAGATTTGGACCTCGTGTGGATGGTCGGTGCGCCGAGCGAGGAGTCGGGGCCGACCCTTCCGCACCCCGGGGTGTCGACCCGCAACTTCGTCCTGTATCCTTTGAACGATATTGCCCCAACGCTCGATATTCCAGGACACGGCCGCGTCATGGATCTCATGCGGCTTGCGGGGGCGGATGGAATTAGTGTTTTGGAGCCCGAGAGCTGAGCACGTGAGCGCAACGCCGCACCGATTCATCGTCGTCGAAGGGCCGATCGGCGTGGGCAAGACCAGCCTCGCAAGGCGGCTCGCGGATTCCCTCGCCGGCCAGGCGGTGCTGGAACAAGCGGATCAAAATCCGTTTCTGGAGCGGTTTTACAAGAATCCGCGCGCGGCCGCGTTTCAGACGCAATTATTCTTTTTGTTCCAGCGCGCTCGCCAGCTCGAAGAGGTCCGCCAGCAGGATCTGTTCGGCGCGGTGCGGGTGGCGGACTATCTTCTGGAAAAGGACCGCTTGTTTGCTCGAGTGACGCTCGATGACGCGGAATATGCCTTATATGAGCGCGTGTACGAGCGCGTGGTGGTGGACGCGCCGAAGCCGGATCTGGTGGTGTATTTGCAGGCGCCCGCGGATGCGTTGATGGATCGCATCGCCAAGCGCGGGATTCGCTACGAACAGCACATAGAGCGCGGCTATCTCGAAAAGCTGGCTCAGGCATACGCTCGATTTTTCCACAGCTACGACGCCTCTCCGTTGCTGATCGTCAATTCCGCGGCCATCGATCCGGTGAGCAACGACACCGACTATCGATTGCTGTTCTCGGAGATCTGCAAGACGCGACGCGGCCGGCATTTCTTCAATCCAGCCGGGCGCACGCTGCTGCCGAGCATTTAGCGGGTTGGATCTCCTTTGTCGGTCGGCATTGACGCATCGGTCGGCGCGGACGCGTGCTGCGCGAGGGCCCATTGCACGTGCTCGCGCACCAAGGGCGACGCGTCGTGCGCGCGCCGGCGCAGGACGGCGAGCACCGCCTGAGAGCTCGGCGCGTTACCGAGCGCGACTGCCACATTACGCAGCCAGCGCTCCCAGCCGATGCGACGTATGGCGCTGCCGCGCGTCTTTTCGCGGAATTCCGCTTCGCTCCATTCGAAAAGCGCCACCAGCTGCGCACGGTCGAGGCCGTGGCGCACCCTGAAGTCGGGTTCCACGGTCGGGCGTGCAAACTTGTTCCAAGGGCATACCAGCTGACAGTCGTCGCAGCCGTAGATCCGATTGCCGATGGCGCGCCGCCACTCGAGCGGAATCGATCCGGCCAATTCGATCGTCAGATATGAAATGCAGCGGCGTGCATCCAAGCGGTAGGGGGCGACTATCGCACCGGTGGGGCAGGCCGGCAGACAGGCGTTGCAGGAGCCGCAATGCGCGCTGCTCGATTCATCGGCGGGCAAAGCGATGTTCAGGTAAATCTCGCCGAGAAAAAAATAGGAGCCGGTATCGCGGTCGATCAGATTGGTGTGTTTGCCGATCCACCCCAATCCGGCATTGCGTGCCAGGGCCTTCTCCAAAACCGGTGCGCTATCGGCAAATGCGCGGTAGCCAAACGGCCCGATGCGATCGCCGATGCGATCGCAGAGCCTTTGCAGGCGCCGGCGAATGAGTTTGTGGTAGTCGCGGCCGAGCGCATAGCGGGACACGTAGGCGCCGGCGCCGTCGGCGAGCGTCGCCTGCGCCTCCTTTGCATCCGCGGGCCAATAGTTCAGGCGCGCGCTGATGCAGCTGACCGTCCCCGGCACGAGTTCCGCCGGACGCGATCGTTTGCGGCCGTGGCGGGACATGTAGCGCAGTTCGCCGTCGAAGCCGGCGCGCAGCCAATCGAGAAAATGCGCCTCGTCCTGCGCCAAATCGATATTGGCGACTCCGGTCCGAGCGAACCCCAACTCGAGCCCCCAGCGTTTGATGTCGGCCGCCAGCGCCGCCGGGTCTAATGCCAAGGGCTGGCCCGGGGCAGCGGGCTCCGCGGCGGGGCGTCCGGCGGGGGGTTGGTCTGGAATGCGGCCAGCGCTCATGCGACAAGGCTACGCGCCGCGCCGGTATAATGGCCACTCACGGCCATTCCCTGCGCCAGTGGACGACCGCATGTCGGCACCCGAAATCGAACTCAATCTGGCGGATGCCGAGGCCACCGATACCTTGGGCGAGGAGCTCGCTCGCGCCTTTCCCGGTGCGCTGCGCGGATGTGCGCTGCTGTACCTGCGCGGCGAGCTGGGTGCGGGGAAAACCAGCTGCGCCCGCAGCTTATTGCGCACCCTTGGGGTCGGCGGCCTGATCCGCAGCCCGACCTTTACGCTGCTCGAATCGTACCGGCTGGGAGCAGTGACCTGCATCCATGTGGACCTGTACCGGCTGCATTCCCCGGTCGAAGTGGACGAGCTCGGTTTGCGCGAGCACTTGAATCCGGGTTGCCTGATGCTGATCGAGTGGCCGGAGAAGGGCGGGGACGCGCTGCCCGCCGCCGATCTCGATTTGACGCTCGAGTATGCGAACGGCGGACGTCGGGCCAGGCTGCACGCCCGCACGGCGCTTGGAATCGAGTGGCTCGATCTTCTTCGGCATAACACTAGATTAGTTTCCTATGTATCTAATTTAACTTGAAAAATATAGCAGTTGCAGGTTAAGTTATGTTGCATGAGATCTGCGCCGGCCGTGCTTGCCGTCTTGTTGTTGCTCGGTACTGCGATCGGAGCCCCGGCGCGCGCGGTCGAGGTTCGTGCGGTTCGTCTGTGGGCTGAACCCGAGAGCACCCGGATCGTTCTGGACCTGTCGGGTAGCGCCCGGCACAACCTGTCGGTGCTCACCAATCCGAATCGGATCGTGCTCGATCTCGCCGGAGCGCGCCTCGCGAGCGGTTCGCGTGCGCCGCCGGCTGCCGGGGTGGTCAGGCAGGTGCGCATGGCGCGCCGGCCGTCCGGCGAGCTGCGGCTCGTGTTCGATCTGTCGAGATCGATGCACGCGAAGAGCTTTGTGGCGCCGCCCAACAACCAATACGGCTATCGACTGGTCATCGACCTGGCCAACGCGGCGAGCGCCGATACGCCGGTCAAGGCGCCGCACGCCCGCCCGGATGCCCGCGACCTCATCATCGCCATCGATGCCGGCCATGGGGGTGAGGATCCCGGCGCCATCGGCAAGAGCGGCACGCGTGAGAAGGACGTGGTGCTCGCCATCGCGCGCGCACTGGCGCAGCGCGTCGATGCGGAGCCGGGAATGAAGTCCTACTTGACCCGCAACGGGGACTACTTCGTGCCGCTTCGCGACCGCATGCGGCGCGCCCGCGCGCAGCAGGCCGATCTGTTCGTCTCGATCCATGCCGATTCGATTCGCGATCGCAGCATCGACGGCTCGTCCGTGTACATACTTTCGCAGCGCGGCGCGACCGACGAGGCCGCACGCTGGCTCGCCGAGCGCGAGAACGCATCGGACTTGATCGGCGGCGTCTCGTGGATTTGTCGCAGTCGGCGTCGTTGAGCGCGAGCCAATCCGCTGCCGAACACGTGCTGCACCGGCTGAATATGGTGGGGGAGGTCCGCAAGCCGATGGTTCAGCAAGCCCGTTTTGTGGTGCTGAAATCCCCCGATATTCCCTCCATGCTGGTCGAAACGGCCTATATCTCGAATCCGGCGGAGGAGCAGCGGCTGCGCGGCCTCGCCCATCAGGCCACGCTCGCCGGCGCCATCCACCAGGGATTGCGCGCTTATTTCTATGCCGACCCGCCCGCCGGCACGCGAATCGCGCAACTCGCCGCGGTGACGCCGCGCCAGGCGCTGGCCACCGCGGGCGACGCCGGCGGTTGAATAGCCGAAGACCGTCTGTGGTCCCCACCCTCGGGCGCGCTGTGCGAAAATGCGCCATTCCCGAGGTGGCCCTTGCCGATTCAGATTCTTCGCGATGAACTAATCAATCAGATCGCGGCCGGCGAGGTGGTCGAGCGACCGGCGTCCGTGGTCAAGGAGCTGGTGGAAAACGCCCTCGATGCGGGCGCGCTGCGCATCGAGGTGGAACTCGAGCGCGGCGGGTGCGCCCTGATCCGGGTGCGCGACGACGGCATCGGGATCGAACCCGCTGAATTGCGTCTCGCACTGGCGCGACACGCAACCAGCAAGATCTCCTCGCTGCAGGAATTGGAGCGAGTTGCCACGCTCGGATTTCGCGGCGAGGCGCTGCCGAGCATCGCGTCGGTCTCGCGCCTGACCTTGACATCGCGATCGCGCCACGCCGAGCACGCGTGGACCGTGGAGGCGCGGGATGGCGAGATCGGCTCGTCCGCGCCCGCCTCGCATCCGCCGGGCACATGCGTCGAAGTCCGCGATCTGTTCTTCAACGTGCCGGCGCGGCGCAAATTCCTGCGCAGCGAGGCGACCGAGTACCAACATGTGCTGCGCATGTTGGAGCGCTTGGCGCTGTCGCGCTTCGAGGTCGGCTTCGCTCTGGTGCACAATGGCAAGACGGTATGGAGTTTGCCGCCGGCCGCCGCCCATGCCCAGCGTTTGGCGCGAGTATCGAGGTTCTGCGGCGAGGAATTTGCCGCGCATGTGCTCGAACTGCGCCACGACACGGAGAGCCTGCGCTTGTCGGGCTGGTTGGCGCTGCCGACCTTTTCCCGCAGCCAATCGGATCTGCAATTCGCCTTCCTCAACGGGCGCTACGTGCGCGACAAGCTCATTGCCGGCGCCGCGCGCCTCGCCTATCAGGACGTGCTGTTCGGCGGCCGCTTCTGTGCCTATTTGCTGTACCTGGAATTGGATCCGACGCTGGTCGACGTGAATGCCCATCCGCAGAAGCTCGAGGTGCGATTTCGCGATTCGCGCCGCGTGCACGATTTTGTGTTTCGCACCCTGGAGCGTGCGCTCGCCGGCACTCACCCGACCGCGGAATCCTCGGGGAGCGCCCCTCTCGATTGGCTGACCGGCGGTACGAGGTATGCGGACACTGCGCCGAATCAGGCGCGCTTCTTGCTGCCAGAGGGGCGGGCCGCCCGCGCCGCCGACGCATACCGCAGCTTCGTCGGCGAGGCGGTTGCGCAGACGACTCCACTTCGTGAGGACGGGCCGCGTGACGAGCGCGAGGCGCCGCTCGGCTTCGCGGTGGCCCAGCTGCACGGGGCCTACATATTGTCCCAGACCGCGGACGGCATGGTCTTGGTGGACATGCATGCGGCGCACGAGCGCGTCATGTACGAGGACATGAAGAAACTGCTGGCCGGGAACACGGCGCAGCAGCAGCTGCTGATGCCGGATATCCTGCACGTCACGCCGGCGCAGGCCGAAGCCGCCGAGCTGCATGCGGCGGAATTCGTGGCGCTCGGCTTCGCCATTACCCGGTGGGCGCCGGACCAATTGGCATTGCGGGCGATTCCGAGCCTGTTGGCGGGTCGCGATCCGGGCGGCGTGGTGCGCGACGTGCTCTCGGATCTGGTGGAAACGGGACATTCGCGGCGCGTCGAGGAGTCCATCAATCACTTGCTGGGCACCGCCGCCTGCCACGCGGCAGTGCGGGCACAGCGCAATATGAGCATCCCCGAAATGAACGCGTTGCTGCGCCAAATGGAACGCACCGAGCGTGCCGATCAATGCAATCACGGCCGCCCGACCTGGGTGCGCCTGTCGCTCTCTGATCTCGACCGGCTGTTCCTGCGCGGACGCTAATGGGCGAAGCCTCGAAGCAGCGGTCGCCGGAACGCCGTCGTGCGCTCCTGCTGATGGGTCCGACCGGCGCCGGAAAATCGGATCTGGCGCTTCGGCTTGCGAGCCGGCTGCCGTTGGAAATCGTCAGCGTCGACTCGGCTCAGGTGTATCGCGGCATGGATATTGGGACCGCCAAACCGGATTTCGATGCGCGCCGAGCCATTGCGCACCACTTGATCGACATACGCGATCCGGCGATGAACTATTCGGCGGGCGAGTTCGTGCGCGATGCGAACCAAGCCATGCAGGATATCTGGCGGCGGGGCCGGCAGCCGTTGCTGATCGGCGGCACCATGTTGTACTTCCACGCGCTCACGCTCGGGCTGGCGGAGTTGCCCGAGGCGGACCCGCGCGTGCGCGCCCAAATCGATGCGCAGGCGGCGGCGGCCGGATGGGCGTCAGTGCATGCGGAACTCGCACGGGTGGATCCGGCGGCGGCGGCCCGCATTCATGTCAATGACCCGCAGCGCATACAGCGCGCACTCGAGGTGTTTAGGGTAACCGGCCAGCCGATCACACATTTGCAGCAAAGCCGGACATCGGCCTTCGCCGGGGTGGAAGTCACGGAGATCGCGGTGGCGCCGCTCGAGCGAGCCGCCCTTCACCGCAAGATCAAATCGCGATTCCTGGCGATGCTGGAGGCGGGCCTGTTGGACGAGGTGAGCGCATTGCGCGCGAGAAATGACCTGAGCGCGGAACATCCGTCGATGCGCGCGGTCGGATACCGGCAGTTGTGGAGTTATTTGGCGGGGCAGTGCGGTTTGGAGGAGGCGAAGGAACGTGCAGTTGTCGCAACGCGACAACTGGCCAAACGTCAGCTGACGTGGCTGCGAGGGCGCGAACGCCTGCTATGGTTCGATTCCACGCGTCCTGATGTGGCAGCGAATGTCATGAGCGCACTGTTCAGGAGCGGATTCGCCGGGTGACCAACCATTTAACGCGTCCGGGCGCCCCTGTGCTAGGATTCAACCGGTATTTGCCTGACGCAAGGAAGTGAAAAGCAGCGTCAATGAAACAAAAAACAAGGAGCTCTCCCATGGCCCGTGGCCAGTCTCTTCAAGACCCTTTCTTGAATGCCCTTCGCAAGGAACGTGTGCCGGTCTCAATTTATCTGGTGAACGGCATCAAACTCCAAGGACAGATCGATTCGTTCGACCAGTTCGTCGTCCTGCTTAGGAACAGCGTCAGCCAGATGGTCTACAAGCACGCCATTTCCACCGTCGTACCGGCCC
>JBBIUT010000080.1:0-9304 GCA_037440085.1 Gammaproteobacteria bacterium | reverse complement strand
CTATTTCGGCGCGAGCCGTTTGCGGGCGATACCCAATGCGGTTGCCCGTCTGCATGGAGATCGTGAGATCGTCTGGAACTCCGGGAGTCGCGGAGTAGTCCGCCGAGAGCGTGTCGTAGGCTTCGCGCAGACGGTGCATGCGTCCGGTGAAGCCCTCCAGCAGGTTGCGGGAACTGAGGGAGCCCGGCGATCGGCGCACCACGATCGTGGTCGCCTGGTGCACATCGGCCGGGGCGATGGGCACGATCGTGGTCAGCGTATTGCCCTCAAAACGCCAGCCGGACTGCCTTGAATCCAACGTGAACTGAAGAGGTACTCCGTTGGCCGTGACGGAGGCGGGTGGCCAATCCGCCGGGAGGCGTAACTCGTATCCACGCACCGGCGGCATCCCAGGATAGCCGCCGCGAATCGGGGCGACCGTGACGGTCAGTTCTTCGCCGGACTGCGCGGCGGTAACATCGGTCCACGCGGTGCCGACATTTCGCTGATAGTCCTCTGCGTGGCCGGAATCCTCATAGACGGTGTAGTGCGAGGTTTGGCCGTCCGCCAAGGGAAAGATCGTGAGAATCAATGGATTCACCGGGCGCTCACCGGTGTAGAGCATCGGCGGCTGCATGGGTACGATCGAGCCTGCTTTGAGAAACACCGGCACTTGATCGATCGCGTAGTGTCGATCGAGCGTTAGGGGACCATGGATGTGCTTGCCGCTCGACCATTCAATCCAGTCGCCTGCAGGCAGCCAGAGCTGTTCGGTTGCTAGTCCGGTCGCGGCATCGACAGGATGAACCACGGGCGCGACGAGCATGTCCTCGCCAAACAGATATTCGTTCTTCGCCGTGTAAGCTTCCGGAGCCTCGGGGGACTCGTAGTAGAGCGGACGCATAAAGGCGACGCCGGTATCAAAGGTACGCCGTGCTTCCGTATAGACGTACGGCTCCATGGCGTACCGAAGCTGGAAGCTGGCGCGCATTATATCGCTATAGGGTTCTGGATAGGCCCAGATGCGGCGCTCACCTCCAGCGTTCTTGCTGGTGTGCGTTCGCAGAATCGGGCTGAAGGCGCCGAACTGGATCCAGCGCAAATAGAGCTCTGGTTCGATGACGCCGGGTAGGTGTCCGCCAATGTCGTGCGACCAAAAGGCGTATCCGACGTTGGCAGCCGTTGCGGTGAACCATGGTTGGAAGGCCAGGGAATCCCAAGATGAGATTGTGTCTCCCGAAAAGCCGATTTGGTAACGGTGATTGCCGAGGCCGCCCCAGCGATGCAAGAGAAGCGGGCGTTTGCCCTCGTGCTCTTGGTCGGTGAAGTGAATGTAATTAAGCCACCAGGTCGGGTTGACGCCGGCGACCTGCGTATTGTTCCCCTGCTGCCAGTCAAGCCACCAGAAATCGACACCCTGTGCTTCCAATGGGTGAAGCAGCAGATCCACATAGTTTTGCGCAAACTTGCGGTTGGTCAGGTCAAAGGGAACATACTGCTGGGTCGCCGGATCGATTCCCATGTTGCGCGCGAACTGTGGGTATGCGTCTTCCCAGGGCTGCACGCCGCTCGCGGGATGGAGATTGAGCGTCACTTGCAGCCCTTCCCTGTGCAATTCAGTCAGGAAGTCCGTGGGATCGGGAAAGAGCGCCGTGTCCCATGAGTAACCGCTCCACCCTTTGGGATGACCGGAGGCATCCTGAATCTCGAAGTGCTTCCCAAAGGTCTTATGCCAGTCCATATCGATCACGAAGACATCGAGTGGAACGCTGTTCTGATGAAAGTGAGTGACGAGATCGCGCAGCTCCTGATCACTGTAAGCCCAGTACCGCGACCACCAGGCTCCGAATGCATAGCGCGGCGGCAACGGGATGCGCCCCGCGAGGCGCACATAGTCGCCCAAGGCCTGCTTGTAATCATGGCCGTAGCCGAAGAAGTACAGGTCCTGCCGCGGGCCCGAGGGCCGTGGAAGCGCCCACGGCTGGGTCGTTGGGTCTCCGTGGCTGAAGTTGAAATCGGAGGAATCGAAAATCGGCCCGGCGTCATTCACCAGGACCCATCCGTCCCGTGAGATCAGTCCCTCCCCGATAGGCTCTGCCAGGTGCAAAGCGCCCTGCGCGCCGTCCAACGTACGCGTCGTCCCCTGAAGATTGCCGGTCGAGTGCGTGCCCGGGCGCCAGGTGACAGCCTTACCGTTTACCTGAAGCGTGATTGCCAGATCGGCGGCTGTGAAGCCCGGGCCCTTACCGGTGGGTCGGTAGACCAGATGCAACTTACCGGTGTCGATCGTGACCGCATAGCCCGAGAGCTTCTTCGTGAACTGCGGCACAGGCAGTCTGCGATTCAGAAAAACAAACGAGGCGTGGTCCTCAAATTGGTCATCTGCAGCCCATTCCATGCGGATGAGCTGCGGCGTGAGCACCGTGAAACGGGCGTGACCGGCCCGAACCACGGCGGCCCGTTCCGCAACGGGTTCGGTTGCTTGCGAAGCCCCATCGGCAACGCCCACAGCGGTACTCTGCGCGAACAGTGGAGAAACAGCGAACAGTGCCAAACCCGCAACTAGCGGGCATGCGCGTAAAGCCATCATTACGGCATCTTAGCCACTTTTGTGATTGGCATCAGTTCATTGTCCGCCGCTAGCCGGTGCGCCGCGATGTCAAACTGCTCGGAGGCCGCGCTGCCGATACCTGCGCTGATCAACATCGTAAACAGCACGGTCGCGTAGGTATACAGCGGGCTGCCTTTTGCAAAAAAAGCGACCTAGGTTGCAATTTGGCCAATAATCCTGACTCGTATCGAGTGAGCGGCCAATAGGTCGGGGCCGATACCTTTAAAATTGGCCGCAAGGCCACCCGCCCCCCCTAGATACCACGGTTTTTAAATGGAATGGTTGTGTCTCGGAGCCGATATCGCCAGTTCGGCGCCCCGCCGCCGCGGGGCGCTCAGATGCCGGCCATCAGCAAGACCGCTATGGGCTTTTTGCCCCACCACTGCGTGCGGCTGCATCTAACTGACGGCAGGGTCACGGCCCACGCCGCGATCGAAGGCACGCCGGTTACGAACTGCAAATCGTTGTCGTCCCCTATCCGCAAAAGATCAGTCCCGAGCCAATATTTGCCGCAAGAAGCGCAGATCGTGCGCGCGCACCGAGCCCGACATCAGCAGCGCGAGCAGCATGACGACGCAGAGGATGAGCGAGCGCCTGAGCCCCGGGGCGGGTATCCATACGGTCGCCGCAATCGCAAACGTCGCGGCGGCCGCCAGGAGGGGTGCGAGCATAGTTCGCGCGAGCGCGCGCGGAATGCCGGAGCCGCGCAGCAGCGCAAGGCAGGTCGCGAGCTCGAGCGACTCGGCGATCAACAGCGCCCAGGCCGGACCTTTGAATCCGGCGCCCGAAATGATCAGCATTGGACAGCTCACGAGCAACACGCTCACCCCGACCGCCCGTGTACGCACGAGCGATGTGCCCCGATCGAGCGCGAGCAGTTGCGCACCGAGCAGTTGTCTCGTGCTGGCGAGCGGCAGCGACCACGCGAAGATTTGCAATACAACCGCGGCCGGGCCAAAGCGGCTGCCGAACAGCCATTCGACAATCTCGGACGCCGACAGCGTGAGGAGCGTGGCGAGCGGGATCGTGCCGATCAATAGCAGGCGCCCGCAGCGGATCGTCAATGCGCGAACCTCGTGGGCCGAAACGTTCGCGAGCCGCGACAGGGTCGGATAGACCACGTTGACGAACATGATCGGCAGCAGGCTCGGGGCGACGATGATCCGGTCGGCGACGGCGAACAGACCGACCGTGACGGGCGAGGCCAGCGCGCCAAGAATGATCAGGCCGGCGCGCGAGTAGACGACGTTCAGCATCTTCAGCCCGAAAAAGGCGGAGCCGCGGTACAGGATTGCGGCGGCACGCCGCGGCGAGGCGCGCCAGCGCGGCATGCCGAAGCGGCGAGCGAACAACGTGAGCCCCCCGAGCAGAACGGCGCTGACACTGACGAGCAGGGATGCGGACGTTAGTCCGGGTCCGGCGCCGGCGAGCACCGCAAGTGCGCCGAGCGGCAGGGCGAGCACCCGATACGCGGCACCGGCGAGAGCCGCCCAGCCGAATTGCTCGCTCGCGATGAACGGCGCGAAGATCAGTCCGGCGATGGACACCAGGATTTGATAGCCGCAAGCGCTCGCCAATACGGCGAGGCCCGGCTGTCGGCCCGACAGTGCGGCGCCGATGAGGATGCCGATTCCCCAGAGCAGCAGTGCGAGCGGCAACTGCAACGGCAGCAGCGTACCGATCAGCATGCGTCCCCGGGCACGTCTGCGGGCGGATTCGCGCGTGACGAACCCGATGCTGCCAAGGTCGACGAACAGCGCGAGCAGCGCGCCGACCGACATGCCGATCGAGTATTGCGCCAGCATGCCGGCACCGAACAGCCGGGCGAAAAACGCCAGAAAGGCGAAGTTAGCAATCTGGCCAATCGCTTCGCCGATCGCGAACGTGCCGGTATTGACGAGAATGCGTCGCTCGTTACTCATCGATCGCCTCGAACGGCTCGCGGATGAATGCACGGAGCTTGCCTGATGGATCGGCTGCGATCCGGTCGGTGACTCGAAATTCGATCCGCACGGGCCCGAGCCTCTCGCCCAGCTCGCGGACCAGCAACTCGCCTTCGGCCGCCGTGAAGGCGGCCGTCGGCACGATCGAAAGATCGAATCGCGCCGGGCCGGTCTGGCGCATCTGGTACTGGCGCAGGAGGTGCGCTCGCTCGGAAAAGAGCGCGGAGATGCCCATTGGCGTGAGCTGTCGCCCGTCGGGATAGGTGAGCAGATCGTTCGCGCGGCCGGCGAGCACCTTGAGCAGCGGTGCAGTGCGGCCGCAGCCACAGGGCTCGGTGGCCCAGGCGGCGAGGTCGTGCAGGTTGTAGCGGATGAACGGCGTCGTCCGGTTACGCAGTACCGTTACGACGAGTTCGCCGATTTCGCCGGGCCCGAGTGGTACGCCGTCGCGGACGATCTCGAGGATCACCGAATCCGGCGTCACGTGATAGCCGGCGCGCCGGCCGCACTGATAGGCGATGTTGTCGGTCTCGAACGTGCCGAAAACGTCGATGACCGGAGCCCGAAAGGCACGTTCGAGGAGTTCGCGCGTCTCCGGCAGCAGGAGTTCGGAGTCCGTGAACACGAGGCGCGGCGCGGGCTCGAGCGCACGGTTGCGCTCGAGACAGGATTGCGCCAGAAGTCGCAGCGCAGACGGATAGCCTTGCAGGATCCGGGGCCGCTGCAACCGCCAGGCTCGCCGCACCTCCTCGGGGTCGGCGGCAAGATCGACGAGCAATTCCGACAAGAGGCCGAGACGCTTGAACAACGGACGATTTGGGGAAGCGAGGCTCAGTGAGCGTAGCCGCATGACCGGCTCGGTCAGACGCCGGCCGTTGGTCAAATACGGCCGGACGTATTGCGCCTTGCGCCACTGGTTGTAGATCGGATCGATCTCGAAGCGAAGCGGCATGCCGGTCGATCCGGAGGTGCGGATGCGGACGAGCGGCTCCTGGGCGCTCGTCGATCTCCAGCTCGCGCCCGCGGCACGCAGATGGCGCTTGTCGATGATTGGCAGGTTCACGAGATCGGCGCAGCCGCGGATCGAACTCGTGTCGATGCCGGCGTACAAATCGCGGTAGAACGGCACCTGGTCGACCGAGTGCCCGATCAAATCGCGCACCAGCTGGTCCTGGCGCGCCGCGAACAGGCGGGGCGCCAGGCGCTCGTTGCGCAGCATCTGAGCAAGGTACCACACGCGGCGGATCATCGGCTCGCGCTCATTGCGGCAAGCGCGCCGTGACGCGTGCAGTTCGTGACTAAGACCTTCATGCCATCGAGGCCGCTACGGGTCGGCCGGATGTGCGAGCAGCCGGCAGTGATCGCAGAACACGCCGCGCCCGCAGCGCGAGCGCCAGCATCCGACCTCGCGATCGAAAGACAAGGCGATTCTCGCGAGATGATCAGCCAGCGAACCCTTGAGCAGCACGAGATCCCCGGCTTCGGCGAAGGACCGCAGCCAATCGGCGGCTTCCCTCGCGGTGGTGAACCCGTGCAATCGCCCCGGGCCGGCGTCTTGCAGGCGCCGCGCGCGCTCGGGAGCTGAATTTCCGACGATGACGAGCTGATCGGCCGCTCCGAGGGCCTGCGTCGCCGCGTCTCGGTACACGCGTCGCGAGGACTCGGAGCGATCGGAGAGGGTGCCGATCACCACGATCTTGCGGTTTGCTTCGGCCTCGGCCATGAACTTCAGCGCGGCTCCCAAGGACCATGCGGGCGCCTTGAAGTCATCGCGTATGAAAGTGACGCCGCGCCGGGTCTGCTGCAGGCTGAGCCGTCCGAGCATCGGCTCGCAGGCCCCAATCCCGGCCGCCGCATCCTGCGCGTCAACGCCGACTGAGACGGCGGCGGCGAAGGCCGCCAACGCACTGACGGCGTGATGTTCCCCGTACAGGCGCGAATCGATCCGCGTCGCGCCGCCGCGATGCCGGACCTCGAGCGCTAGACGCGCGGGATATCGGGCCTCGCGCACCTCGCCCCGGAAATCCGCGTCCGCGCCAAATCCGAACGTCACAATCGGCGCAGCCGTGCGCAGCGCCATCGCGGCGACCAGTTGGTCGTCGGCGTTGAGCACGGCGATTCCCGAGGGCTCGAGCCGCTCGATCAGCTGACCCTTCTCGGCCGCGATCGCCTCTCGGGAGAGAAAGTGCGAGACATGATCGGTGCCGATGATGGTGACGATGCCCACATGAGGCCGCAGCAGTTCGGCCATTTCGCGGATCACGCCCGGTCGATTGAGGCCCACTTCCTGAACGCAGAATTCGGTGCGCGGGCCGACCGAGAGCAGCGTTCGGGCGACGTTGTAGAGCTGGTTGTTCGAATCCGCGCTCTTGACGGTGCGGTGCCGCCGCGCAAGCGCTGCGTGCAGCAGGTCCTTCGTCGTCGTCTTGCCGGCGCTGCCGGTCACGCCGATGAACCGGGTGTGCGCGAGCCAAGGGCGCCAGCGCCTCGCGAGTTCGATCAACGGCGGCTGGTAGATTGCCTTTGCGGCGCGCTTCAAGTCCCGGTCGAGGAAATCGTCGATTCGCCGGCGGTTTACGATCATGCGGCCTCCCCGCGCGGCGCGGCCGCGGCCGGCGGCTGCACGGATAAGTCGGCGTCGAGGAACTGGCGGCACCAGAGCTCGAGCGTCAACAGCACCCAGGCAAGCTGAAGGTGCCCGCGGATCCAGCGCGCGGCGGCCGGGGCCGTGCCACCGAGGCGGCGGCGCAGCCAGGGATCGTCGATCATGCCGCGCGCGCGCGTGCGCGGATCCAGGAGAATCTCGCGAAAGACCGAAAGTCCCTCCGGTCCGGCGAGCCAGCCCGCGTAGTCGCCCGGGAAGCCGAGCTTGCGGCGGCGCCAGCGCACCGGCTCGGGTAGGATCTCCGCCGTGGCTTCGCGCAGCAGCCGCTTGGTCCAGCCCCGGCCCATCTTCCAGTCGTACGGCAGCGAGAAGCAGAACTCGACGAGCCGATGATCGAGGAACGGCGGCCGCGACTCGAGGGAAAAGGCCATGCTGATCGCGTCTTCGGAGTGCAGCGTTTCGGGCAGTCCGGCGTGGCACAATTCCGCCCACAGCGTGTTGTTGAGCCGGCTCGCGAACGGGCGCTCGACGGGATTCTGCAGTTCCCCGCCGCGATAACGGTCCAACGATACCGGTCCCAGATTCCAGTCCCGGCTAAGGGCGCGCGCGTCGGGGAGCGCCAGCCGCCGGCGCAGCGCCGTCAGCACCAGGCGCGGCAGCAGCCGATGCGCACCGGTCGAGACGCGAGCGAGCTGCAGCAGTTCGAGCGGCAGCCGGTACCGCGGCTCGCGCGACGGCAGTCGCGGATCCATCCGGTCGAGCGCATACGGCAGGACGAAGCCCGAATAGCCGGCGAGTATCTCGTCGGCGCCCTGTCCACCTAGGATCACCGTGACGTGGCGGCCCGCCTCGCGCAGCACATGCCACTGCGAATAGCGGCCGCGGAGCGGCATCGGCGCATCGTGGTGCCAGACGAGCGCGGTCAGCGTGGCGAGAAAGTCCTCGGGTCGTGGGGTGACCCAGTGAATTCGGTAGCGCGCCGGGTCGTTGGCGACGAGTGCGGCGAAGCGGCTCTCATCGATCCGCTTCTTCTCCAGACGCAGCGAGAAGCATTCGAGCGGCGCCTGCGCAATGCGCGCCGCGAGGCGCGCGATGGCGCTCGAGTCGAGGCCGCCGCTCAATGAGACGCCGATGCTGACGTCGCTGCGCATCCGGATGCGGACTGCGTCCTCGAGCAGCGCGCGGAACGCATCGACGGCATCCGCGCGCGGGCGCTCCGTACCCGGCTCGAAGCGCCAGTAGCGGTGCGCGGCGACGGCGTCGCGATCGATCGACAGCCAGTGCCCGGGAGGTACCTGGCGGATGTTCTCGAAGAACGTCGATTCGTCTCCATCCGGGCTGCCGCCTGCAGCGAAATCGCTGACGAGTCGCCGATCGGCGCGCCGCTCCTCGCCAAAAGCCGTCACGATCGCTTTGGCCTCGGAGGCGAACGCGACCCGTGCGCCGCGCACGCTGATGAGCAGCGGCTTGATGCCGAATCGGTCGCGCGTCAGCGTGAGACGCCGGCGCGCCGGTTCCCAGAACGCCGCAGCCCACATACCGTTGAAGAGTTCGAAGCACTCTGTGCCCCAGAGCCGGTAGGCCCACAAGAGAACCTCAGTGTCGCTCGCGCCGCGCAATCGGACCCCCGCGGTGCGCAGTTCCGCCGCCAGCTCCACGTAGTTGTGGATCTCACCGTTGAAGACCACGCAGACCGAACGGTCCGGGAGCCACATCGGCTGCGCGGCGCCCGCCGACAGGTCGATGACCTTCAGGCGCCGGTGCCCGAGAGCGATCCCACCCTCGACGTGATGTCCCGCGCCGTCCGGGCCACGGTGCCGCAGCGCCTGCGTCATTGCGATCAACTGCGATCGATCGGCGGGCCGATCGTCGCGGTGCCAGATACCCGCGATGCCGCACATGCGTTCAGCCCCCCTCGAGCGCGGCGCGCTGGAACACCGAGCGTTTGCCGCTTGGCGCCCGCGGGAGCGCGTCGACTTCGCGCACCGCGACAGCGATTGCGCTGCCGAGGATTGCCCGCAGTTCCCCGCAGAGCCGTTCCCCCCAGCGCAGCGATTCCCCGGGTGCGGACACGATGACGTCGATCCGGAACGCATTGACGGCGGCCTGCACGATCCGGTACTGACGAATCGATTCCTCGGATTCGATCGCCATGGTCAGCAGATA
>JBBIUT010000079.1:0-9963 GCA_037440085.1 Gammaproteobacteria bacterium | reverse complement strand
CGCGACGGTCGCCGGCGCCGCGCGAAATTCCGCCCGCCGATGCACCAGCGTCAGCGAACGAGCCTTGCCGCACAGCGCCACCGTCCAATCCAGGGCGGAGTCGCCGCCGCCGCAGATCAGAAGGTCGCGGCCGTAAAAATCGCCGGCCGATTTGACCCGATAGTGGACGCTTTTGCTTTCGAAGTCCTCGACCCCGGGCAGCGCCAGGCGCCGCGGCTGAAACGAGCCTACGCCGGCCGCGATCACCACGGCCCCCGCCGTCAGACGCGTGCCCAGGGAAGTCGCCACGTGGAAATTGCCGTTCGCCAGCGGCTGCAGCTCGGTGACCTCCTGGCCCAGATGAAACGTGGCGTGGAACGGCTTGGCCTGTTCCAACAAACGATCGACCAATTCCTGAGCGCCGCAAATCGGCAGCGCCGGGATATCGTAGATCGGCTTGTCCGGATACAACTCGGTGCACTGCCCGCCCACCTGGGCCAGCGAATCGATGATGTGCGCATTGATTCCAAGCAGACCGAGTTCGAAGATCTGAAATAGACCGGCCGGACCGGCGCCGATAATGACCGTTTGCACCGTTGTGCCTGAGCCCGGCGACCCTGGGATTGATTCCGACATGATGAGGATGTTTCCTGAAGGTACAGCTTAAATATGGTGGCGGATTGTAGCCGAACACGCCCAAGTCTGCGGTACCAGAACCGCAAACGGCCCTGGACTTGCGCGGCTTGCGCGCACCAAGCCGATCCCGGGAGCGAGGCGCGGCTTCGGCGATGCGAATTACTTGGTCAATACCTTGCTGACGCCGCCCGAAATGAGCGATGTCACGTCCAGCAGGGCGGCTGCCATGCCGAAACCGCCGGGCGCCGCGAGATAGCGAGGGCGCCAAACCGGCACGAATTTCTCCTTGTATTTTCGCAGGCCCTCGAAGGGATAAAACGTTTCGCCGTAGCGCTGCACCATGCGCCCAAGCTTGTGCCAGGCCGGTGCGAGGGCGTGCTCCTCCAGCCCCGAAAGCGGCGCCATCCCTAAACTGAACCATTGGTAGTGCTGCGTCTTTCCCCACAGCATGCACTCGGCAAGCAGGAAATCGATCACGCCCTTCGGCGCCGCATCGTTGTAGCGCATGAGATCGACCGATAACTGGGTGTCGGCTCCGGCCCGCCAAATATTGGCGAAAGCCACGATCGCACCGGCGCGGCGAACCACGGCGCAGTCGAAATGGGCGAGATAACGCTCATCGAAGTAACCCAAGGAAAAGCGCTTCTCAGCGGTGTTCTTCGCAGTCAGCCAGGCGTCCGACACCCGGCGCAATTCCGCCATGAGACCGCCGAGATTCTCGCGCCTCACCACTTCGAACTCGGCGCCGTCGCGCAATGCCCGGCGATGCGAATGGCGCAGAGCCGCGCGCGCGGCCCCTTCCAGGGAAAATGTATCCAGGGGCACCCGCGCCTCCTCGCCGAGCTTGCCCAAGGCCAGGCCCAGATCGATGTACAACGGCAAGTTGTCGGGCGTGACCTGATAGAACACCGGCGACACGGCCATCCCGTCGCAATTTTCGATGAACGTCCATACCAACGGCTCGTGCAGCGCGGTCGGGCCGACCGGGTCCCCCATGGAAACCCAACTGCTGCCCGATGCCTGGTACATGATGAACGCGGTGCGATCTGCGTTGAACAGCAAGTTCTTGTCGCCCAGCAATGCCAGATTCGCCGCGCCGTCGTGGGCATTCTCGATCAGCTCCGCCGCGCGTTCGAGATCGACCCGATTGGGGGGCAGAATCGGCGGTTTGGAGGGGCGCAGCAAGCGCCATAACGCATAGGCGGCGGCGGTCATGGCCGCTAGCAGCAACGCGCGCAGGCTGCGCGGCGCCGGCGCCTCGAACGCGAATTCCCACCACAATTCCTTGCTGTACGGCACGTGCCGATACGCGAACATCACCAGCCATGCCGCGGCGCCGAGCACCAGCAGCACCGCCACGACCCAGGAGGCGGAGAAGCGCTGTTCGATCAGCGAGGTGCGGCGGCGAAAGCGCGCCCGTGCCGAAACCAGCACCACCGCGACCGCACCGAGTATGGCTGCCTCCTCGTAATCGAAGCCCTTGAGAAGCGACAGCAGAATGCCGGCGCACAGCAGCCACATGGTCAAATACCAGGCCGCATCGAGCCGGCGGTACAGACCGTGGGCGAGCACCAGGAGGCCGACGCCGACCGCGCTGCCCAGCAGATGCGAGAGCTCGAGAACCGGCAACGGCACCACATGATGCAATACCGCCAGGCGATTGCCGGCGCCGGGAGTGGCGTCGGAAAAGAGCAGCACCGCTCCGGCGCCGAATACGGCGAGCGCACTCGCCTGGGGCGTGAGGGTGGTCAGCCAGGTGCGCCCCAGCTGCGCGATCCGCACCAAGGGCGCCCGGTGCGCCCACAACTCGTGCGCACCGAGCAAGGTCAGCGCCGCGGCGAACGGGGCAAGGTAGTAAATGATGCGAAAGGCCAGCAGCGCGCCCAGCAACGCATCCGCCGGCACCGTACGGAACAGCAGCAGCAGTACCGATTCGAACACACCCACGCCGCCCGGCACGGTGCTGATGATGCCGGCGGCGATCGCAATGAGAAACAATCCCGCGAATGCCGCGAAGCCTATCGAAGCCTGCGGCGGCAGCAGTACGTACAGAACCCCGGCGGCGCACAACAGATCACCGCAGGCGACGGCGACTTGCGCGAAGGCGATGCTCGGACGCGGGACCGGAATGACGATTTTGCGCCACCGCAGCGGCTCGTGCCGGTTGCACGCCAGCGCAAGGTAGGCAATCACCGCCGCGAGCAGCACCAATCCGGCGAGCGCGATCAGCGCGCGGTGCAAATGCAGCACCGATCCGGCCAAACCCTGTTCCCACAGCAGCGACAACCCCAGCAGCGCCGCCGCGCCCAGGGAAAAAGTCAAGGTGCCGAGTGCGACCACGGTTGCGATTTGTTTGGCACTCAGGCCCAGCGCCGAATAGGCGCGGTAGCGAACGGCGCCGCCGCTCAAGGTATTCAGGCCGACGTTGTGGCCTATCGCGTAACCCATGAAGGAAATCAAAGCGAGCCTCGGATAGGCCACTCGCGCGCCGGCGAATCGCAGACCCAATGCATCGTACAGTGTCAGGCAGCCGTATCCCGCCGCGGTCAGAAGCACGGCGCCCAGCAACCGCGATGCGGGAATCGCCCGCATATGGGCCAGGATGTCCTGCCATCGGTATTGGCCTAGGACGTGATGCAGCCAAACGAGCGCCAGCCCGAAAAGGGCGGCTCCAAGCAACGTCGTCCACGGCGGGACCTTGCGAATTGTGTGTGGAATTGTCAAGCCACCTATCGTATCAGGGCGCCCGCGATGCGGGTGCTGTGCCCTGTACGTAGGGCCCCCGCTCGTGCCGCAGGTCCACTTCGCCTGCAGAAGCTGTTAGGGTTATGTCTGGAATCATCCCCACACGATTATCAAGGTGCCGCGCACATGAGTCCCGCCAACGATGGCCGCCAGGCAAACATGGATTCGACCCAAATCTATCGCGAGGAGACATTCACCGATCGCAGGGTCGGCACCATCCGCCGATTGACGCCGGTCGGTGCCGACGGGGCGCCCGATTCGGCGCGGGCGGTCATTTACCTCGGCCAGGCCCAGGTCATGACGCCGATGGGCGCTTTGCCAATCAGTTTCGAGCTGGAGGCGGCCGCCTTGGATGCTGCGATCGCAAAATTCGGCGAAGCCGCGGAACAGGCGGTGCAGCAGACCATGCGTGAGCTTCAGGAGATGCGGCGCGAACAGGCATCCTCCCTGGTCATTCCCGATGCCGCCGGCGGCGCTTTGCCAAACCCCGGGGATTTGCTCGGCCGCGGCCGTCCGCGGCGCTAGGTCCGGTCGAAGGACTCCAGCGCACCCCAGCGCTCGTACGCGGCCTCGAGTTCAGCGACGAGCGATTGCAATCGCTCCAATGCGGCACTGGCCTCGGCCGGGTTTTGCCGGAAGAACTTCGGATCGGCGAGCGCTCCCTGCAGCTCCCCCTGCAAGGTCTCCAACGCTTGAATCCTTTGCGGCATCGAGTCGAGTTCGCGCTGCTCCTTGTACGAGCGCTTGCGAGGCTTTGGCCCGGCCGCTACGGCCGCAATCGGCTTCGGCCGACCCGAGGGCGCCACGCCGGCACCCGGTGACGCCGGTGGGCCCGCTCGGCGCTGGCGCATCCAGTCGCTGTATCCGCCCACGTACTCGTGGATGTGGCCTTGGCCCTCGAACACCAGAGTACTGGTCACGACATTGTCGAGAAATTCGCGGTCGTGGCTCACCAACAGCAGCGTCCCCGCGTATTCGCCCACCATTTCCTCCAAAAGTTCGAGTGTTTCCGCGTCGAGATCGTTGGTGGGTTCATCCATCACCAAGAGATTGCTGGGTCTGGCGAATAATTTTGCCAACAGCAGCCGATTGCGTTCGCCCCCCGACAGCATGCTGACCGGCGCGTTCAATCGTTCCGGTGGAAATAGAAAATCGCGCAGGTAGCCCGACACATGCCGCGCGCGACCGGCGATCATGACCGTCTCGCCGCCGCCGGCGACGTTGTCCATGATGGACGCGGCGCCATCCAGCTGCTCGCGTTGCTGATCGAAGTAGGCCGGCAGAAGCGAGGTGCCGCGGTGGATCGAACCCGCGGTCGGCTCCAAGTCGCCCACCAGGAGCCTGATCAGCGTCGTCTTGCCGCAACCGTTGGGCCCGATGATGCCGATGCGATCGCCGCGCATGATGCGCGCGGAAAAATCCGCGACCAGCGGCGTTGCGCCGAAATTCAGCGACACGTTCCGGGCCTCGAATACCAGTTTGCCGGACGGTGCCGCTTCCTGAGCCTTCAAATCGGCCTGGCCGATCCGCTCCCGCCGTTCGCGACGCTGCAGGCGCAGCTGCTTGAGCGCGCGTACGCGGCCTTCGTTACGAGTGCGCCGCGCCTCCACGCCCTGGCGAATCCAGGCCTCTTCCTGCGCGAGCTTCTTGTCGAACAGCGCCGCGTGCTTGGCTTCGACTTCGAGGGCGGCACATTTTTGCAGGACATAGTCATCGTAGTTTCCGGGCCAGCCGCGCAGCTGCCCGCGATCCAGTTCGACGATGCGCGTTGCGAACCGGCGAACGAAAGCGCGGTCATGGCTGATGAACAGCAAGGCGCCCTCGAACCCGATCATCAGGTCCTCGAGCCAGGAAATCGCGTCGATATCGAGGTGGTTGGTCGGTTCGTCCAGCAACAGCAAATCCGGCGCCGAGGCGAGCGCCCGGCCCAGCATTACGCGCCTGCGCCAGCCGCCGGACAAGGAACCGAGCGGCGCGGCGCGATCGAGCTGCAATCGCGATATGAGTTGTTCGACCTGAAGCTCCGCTTGCCAATCGCCGTCCGCGCCGTCGCCTGCGACGCCTTGTCGTAGCACGTCGAGCACGGAGTCCTCGCTTGCGCCGGCAACCTCCTGGGCGAGGCTCGCGACTCGGGCGCCGGGACGAACCCATACCTCGCCGCCATCGGGCACAATTTCGCGCGCAATCACCCGCAGAAGCGTGGATTTCCCCTCGCCATTGCGTCCGAGCAAGCAGACGCGTTCGCCCTTGCGGATTTGCAAAGAGACCTTGTCGAGTAACGGCTTGAGTCCAAAACTCAAGGAGACCTTGTCGAGGCGAGCGAGGGGCATGAGGCCGCGTATACTAGGCGGCTTCGGCGGTCATTTCACGTTTGCCTTGGCACGTTTCCCTTGGCGGACGGTCGCCGGTGGCGCAAGGCCGCCGATTTATGATGATACGGCTCTAATGTCCGCTCGTATGGGTTGGTCCGATGGGAACACATTGCGCGCAAAATCGTTGACCTTGTGTGCGGTGACCGTGTGTGCGGCAATCATCGCCGCCGCGGCCGTATTCGCCATGCAGGCGCTCGGCGCGAACCGCGACGCCCTGCGCCGGATCGTGCAGGATCAGTGCCTCGCGCATTGGCTGCAGAGACATGACCCGGCACCCTGCGAGCAGGTGTACCTTTTTGGCCCCGCACAGGATGGGCGAGGCTATGCGCTGCTTGCCGATCGCAAGGGAGGGGCGCACTTTCTGCTGATTCCCATCCGGTCGATCCCCGGCATCGAGAGTCCCGAGCTCGAGGAGCCGGGTGCGCCGAATTACTTTGCGGCGGCCTGGCAAGCGCGCACCCGACTGGCGGCGGCGGCGGGTCGCAGGCTTCCTCGAAATGCCGTTGGTTTGGCGGTGAACCCGGTGCGCGCGCGAACCCAGGATCAATTGCACATTCACCTCGAATGCCTGCGCCCGGATGTCTTCACGCAGTTGCAGGCGGCGGCCGCGCACGTTACGAACACCTGGTCGCCGATTGAGATTGGCGGCTCGGGTTACAATGCCCTGCGGCTCGAGGCTGACGACCTGAATGGCGCCAATCCGTTTGAACTGTTGGCCGATCGGATGCCTCGCGCCAAGCACGCAATGGGGGAATACACGCTCGTGGTCGCCGGCATGCAGTTCGAGAGCGGACCCGGATTCATATTGCTGGCCGGTACCGGCCGGGCCGGCGAGTTGTTGCTGGATTCGACCTGCGTGATTGCCGGGACCTGAGCGACTGTGCCGACGCAGGACCCGCAGCACGTCGAACCTTCCTGGTTGACCATCGGCCGGGAGCTTCAGGCCATTGCGCAAATTGGCCTCGCCTTCAGCCAGGAACCCTACGACCGCCATCGGTATGAGCGCATTCGTGAATTGGCGGCTTCGCTGATTGCGCAAGGGTCCGGGCTGGAAGGCGGCGCCATGCTCGACTACTTCCGGCGTGAAACCGGATACGCGACACCGAAGGTGGATGTGCGGGCGGCGGCATTTGCCGAGGGGAAAGTTCTCCTGGTCAGAGAGATCAGCGATGGCGCGTGGACGCTGCCTGGGGGCTGGGCGGACGTCAACCAATCGGCCGCCGAATGCGTAGTCCGGGAAGTCGCAGAGGAATCCGGCTACTTGGTGCGGGCCGTCAAGCTCGCCGCTGTTTACGACTATCGCAAACGCAACCGCCCTTTGCACCTCGATTCCATTTACAAGATGTTTTTCATCTGCGAGCTGGTGGGCGGCAGCGCCCGACCCAGCATTGAAACCAGCGAAGCGGCGTTCTTTGCGCGCGATGCGCTGCCGCCGCTGTCGGTCGGACGAACCACCGCACAGCAGATCGAGCGCATGTTCGAACACGCCGAGCGGCCCGATTTGCCGGCGGATTTCGATTGACCCTGTTTCCGCGGCAGCCGAATCCTACCGGACGACACGCAGTGTTAGCATCCCCTCCCGGCCAGATACGAGGTGCGCCTTAAAGTGTCACGGGATATTTTGCTCGCGATCGATCAAGGGACAAGCTCCAGCCGCGCGATCGGCTTTTCCACCGCGGGCGACATGCTGGCAATCGAGCAGCAGGCGTTCGAACAGATCTATCCGTCTTCCGGATGGGTGGAACACGATCCCGAGGCGATCTGGAGCACCACGCTGTCCACCACCCGCCAGGTCTTGCAGCGTTTGCGCGACGCGGGCGGCACCGTGTCCGCGGTCGGGATCACCAACCAGCGGGAAACGACTGTGGTGTGGGATCGGCGCAGCGGCGCGCCGCTTTACAACGCGATCGTCTGGCAGGATCGCCGCACCGCGCAGCGCTGCCGCGAACTGAATCGGAGCAATGCCGAGCCCGAACTGAGCCGCAAAACCGGGCTGCTGCTCGACCCGTATTTCTCAGCAACCAAGATCGCATGGATCCTGGATCGCGTCCCCGGAGCACGCGAAGCGGCAAAGGCCGGTCACCTGGCATTCGGCACGATCGACAGCTTTTTGCTGTGGCGCCTGAGCCGCGGGCGGTTGCACGCAACCGACGCCACCAACGCTAGCCGTACCGCGCTCTACGATATCCGCAAAGGCTGTTGGGACGAGGCGCTGTGCGAAATGTTCGACGTACCGCGATCGTGCCTTCCGGAGGTGCGCGACAGCGCGGGCGATTTCGGGCACATCGACAAGGACATGTTCGGTGGGGCTCTGCCGATACGGGGCATTGCCGGCGATCAACAAGCGGCACTGGTTGGACAGGCCTGCTTCACGGCGGGCGACGTCAAGAGCACGTTCGGTACCGGGGCGTTCCTGATGCAAAATACCGCTCAACAGCTGGTGTCCAGTAAGAATCGACTGCTCGGCACGATTGCCTACCGGTTGAAGGGCGAAGTGACCTACGCGCTCGAAGGCTCGATACTCTCGGCCGGCACCACCATTCAATGGCTGCGCGACGGACTGGGCCTGATCGCCCACGCATCGCAGGTCGAAGCGCTGGCCGCCTCGGTGCACGACACCGGCGGCGTATATTTGGTGCCCGCATTTACCGGCCTTGGGGCACCGTACTGGGATCCCGAAGCGCGCGGCGCCATCATCGGACTGTCTCGAGCGTCGGGTCGAGGGGAAATCGCGCGTGCCGCCATCGACAGCGTCGCCTACCAAACGTACGACCTGATCGAGGCCATGACGGCCGACGGCGTGCGGCCGCCGGTGCTGAAAGTCGACGGCGGCATGGCGCAGAACGGATTGTTCCTGCAGCGGCTCGCAGATATCTTGTTGGTGCCGATTCACAAGCCGCAGGTCACCGAGTCGACCGCGTTCGGCGCCGCCTGCTTGGCCGGGCTCGGTTGCGGCATCTTTGGCTCTTTGCGGGATATCGCCGCACTGGCCAAGCCCGCGGCGCGCTACGAACCCGGGCCGGCCGCCGATCGCGACGCGGGGATCGCCGGCTGGCGAAATGCGCTGCAGCGAGTCAGATCATCATAGATTCAATTAAGCGGCCGGCCGGACGGGCAGCCGCCATCAGGCGCTGTGACGGCATTTGCAGAATCCGGCGACGGCGGCTCGGCGGTCTTCCACCGCCCGCCCAATTTATTAAAAATAGGGCGGCGGCGGTGCAATTGCGATTGCCGTGTTCGAACAGAGGTCAACATGAAATTCAGGCTTAAGGCTTTTGGACTGCATTTGCTCGCCAGCGCGCTCGTCCTATCGATCACGCTCGGCACTCTTTACTACGGTTGGTATTATTGGCCGGGCTGGTATCTTTCCGATGTCGCGCGGGTGGTCGTGGTAATGACCGGGGTCGATGTCGTCATCGGTCCCACGCTCACATTGATCATTGCCAACGCAAATAAGCCCCGGCGCACGCTTCGTCGCGACCTCTCGATGATCGTGGCCGCGCAGCTCGTCGCGCTCATTTACGGCACGGCGCAACTGTGGGAAGGACGGCCTTTGTACTACGCATTCTCGGAAAACGTCCTGCAGATGATACAGGCTTACGACCTGGATGCCGATGAGTTGAAGGCCGCCCGCGAGCAGCACGTCGAGTTGGTGCCGCATTGGTACAGCGTGCCGCGCTGGATCTGGGCACCACTGCCGGAGGAGCCCACGGAGCGTGCGAAAATCGTATCCTCGGCGGTTAATGGCGGCGAGGACGTGATCTCGATGCCGCGATATTACAAGCAGTGGGAACAGGGGCTGCCGGCGCTGCGCGCCCAACTGAAGAATGTCGATGACGTCGGCTATTTTTCGCGCAACCAAAAGAATGTGCTCAAGCAACGCATGCGCGCCCTCGGCCTTGCCACGGATCAGCGCGATGCGATCCCGTTGACCGGCCGGGGGCGACCGCTCCTTGCCGTCGTCGATCCGGTCAGCTTGAAGATAAAGGCGATCATCAAGTCGACGTAGCGCCCGCTCGAGAGCGTCAGCGCCGCGCGCAATGAGGCGCGGCGCTTCGAGCGCGACGCAATGCCATGAACTGTGGCCGGCCCGGTCGCGCCTGTGCCGGGCACCGCGCCGCCAATCACTGCGAACAGAATCGGCGCAGCAGCGGCACGGCACCCCCGTTAGGGGCGACATGTTGGAATGCTCGGCCGATTGAGCGGTGACGCCAATCGATATCCATGTCGC
>JBBIUT010000078.1:0-10089 GCA_037440085.1 Gammaproteobacteria bacterium | reverse complement strand
GATGCACGTAGTCCTCGGCGTCGTTCGGCAAATCGAAATTGAACACATGGCTGACGTCCGGAATATGCAAGCCCCGCGATGCCACGTCGGTTGCAATCAAAACGGCGACGTCGCCATTGTGGAAGTCGCGCATCATCTTCAGGCGCTTGGTCTGGGGTACGTCACCCGAAATCGCTTGCGCCACGAATCCATTCGCGGTCAAGGTGCGTTCCAGTACCTCGGCAATTCGCCGAGTATTGACGAACACCATGGTTCGGCGCGCGTCGATCCGCCGCAAGAGACCCATCAGCAAGGGAATTTTTTCCTCCGTGGAGGGGAAGTACAGCACCTGCCGGACGCGATCGACGGTCATTTTGTCCGGTTCGATGCGGATCAATTCCGGGTTGTTCATGTGCTCGTAGGCGAGTTCGAGCACGCGGTGGGACAAGGTGGCCGAGAACATCATGTTGAGGCGATGGGTGGGATGCGGCAGACGGCGCAGGATGAAGCGAATGTCCTTGATGAAGCCCAAATCGAACATGCGATCCGCTTCGTCCATGACCGCCACTTGAATATGCTTCAGATCGAACACATGTTGCTTGAAATAGTCGATGACGCGCCCCGGCGTACCGATGAGCACGTCGACGCCCTGCTCCAAGATGCGCCGCTGCTTGTCGTAATCCACTCCGCCGAAGACGATGGCGAGCTTGAGGCCGGTATATTTGCCGAGGCCCTCGGCGTCGGAGTGAATCTGCACGGCGAGCTCGCGCGTCGGCGCGATGACGATGGCTCGGGGCGCGTTGAGCGGCCGACTGGCGGAGCCCGGGTCGGTCAACAGCCGATTGAACAGGGCGATGAGAAACGCGGCCGTCTTACCCGTGCCGGTTTGTGCCTGACCGGCGACGTCCCGGCCGGCGAGCGCCAGGGGCAAGGTCTGCGCCTGAATCGGCGTACATCGGGAGTAACCGAGTTCGGCGATGCCCCGCTTCACGGGCTCGGGGATGCTGAGGGACTCGAACGTGAGCTGACTGAGATGGGTGTCTGACATTTTCGCTTTGTGAATTGCAGAGACTTGCAAAATGATGGGGACCGGTTAACAATACGGCATATCAGGAGCTGGTCTATCCGCTCCCATCAACCGTATCATCGGTACCCTTGTAAGGTAATCAAGACCGCTAAAGTCGCTGTATTGTGCCCGAATGGCCGCGCATCGTCACTTCGCGCTAGCTTGGGCTTTGCTCTTCCACGAATAACCCCGCTCAACATCAACTCAAATCTCCAAAAGGAGGTATATCCGCAGTGAGTAACCCAAGTATCGTTCACACCAGCGACGCCACATTCGACAAGGACGTGCTGAAGTCCGAAAAGCCCGTACTGCTCGATTTTTGGGCGGAATGGTGCGGACCTTGCAAAATGATCGCCCCCATCCTCGATGAGATTGCCGATCAGTACAAAGACAAGATACGGATCGCCAAACTCAACATCGACGATAATCCGGCGACGCCGCCAAAGTTCAATATTCGCGGTATTCCGACGCTGATCCTGTTCAAGAACGGCACTGTGGAGGCCCAGAAGGTGGGAGCAGTCACCAAGTCGCAGCTCGCGGCGTTTCTGGACAGCAACCTGTGAGAGGCTATTTAGGCAATCAGTCCCGCGGCGGACAAGGCGGGCAGCAGGGCGGCGGTGGCCAGGGCGGCGGACGCTCGAACCGATCCAATCGGCAGCGCAACGATAACCGCAACGGCAATACCAACGGCGGCCGGCCTTCGAACGAGGATTACGGCGATCTGCCCGAGGGCGGCGATGACCTGGAGATCATTGCGCCGACGGATCTGGCGCGCAGCCGCAGTTCGATGAACCTGACGGAGCTCAAAAAGCGTCCGATCAGCGATCTTGTCAAGCTGGCCGAGAGCATGGGCCTCGAGAACATGGGCCGCTCGCGCAAGCAGGACATCATTTTTGGCGTGCTCAAGGCGCACGCCCGCAAGGGCGAGGATATCTACGGCGACGGTGTGCTCGAGATCCTGCAGGATGGATTCGGCTTCTTGCGCTCGTCCGATTCCAGCTACCTCGCGGGGCCGGACGACATCTACGTGTCGCCGAGCCAGATTCGCCGCTTCAATCTGCGCACCGGGGATTCGATTTCCGGCCTGATCCGTCCGCCCAAGGACGGCGAGCGCTATTTCGCGCTGCTCAAGGTGGGCGAGATCAATTATGATTCCCCGGAGAGCTCGCGCGGCAAGGTGCTGTTCGAGAATCTCACCCCGCTGCACCCCACCGAGCGGCTGAAGCTCGAACGGGGCAACGGTTCGACCGAAGACCTGACCGCGCGCGCCATCGATTTGGTTGCGCCGATCGGCAAGGGTCAGCGCGGCCTCATCGTCTCGCCGCCCAAGGCCGGCAAGACGATGCTGCTGCAGAACATCGCCACCGCCATTACCGCCAATCACCCTGAAGTTTATTTGATCGTGCTGTTGATCGACGAACGGCCCGAAGAAGTGACTGAAATGGCGCGCACCGTGAAGGGCGAGGTGGTGTCGTCGACGTTCGATGAGCCCGCCAGCCGCCACGTTCAGGTGGCCGAGATGGTCATCGAAAAGGCCAAGCGCCTGGTCGAGCACAAGAAGGACGTGGTGATACTGCTCGACTCGATCACGCGCCTCGCGCGCGCCTACAACACCGTGGTCCCGAGCTCGGGCAAGGTGCTCACGGGCGGCGTGGACGCAAATGCGCTGCAGCGTCCGAAGCGATTTTTCGGTGCCGCGCGCAATATCGAAGAGGGCGGCAGCCTGACCATTCTGGCCACCGCACTGGTCGATACGGGTTCGAAGATGGATGATGTCATTTTCGAGGAATTCAAAGGCACCGGCAATTCGGAAATCCATTTGGACCGGCGCATTGCCGAGAAGCGAACCTTCCCCTCGATCAACATCAACCGCTCCGGCACGCGCAAGGAAGAGCTGATCACGGATCCGGCGGAGCTTTCCAAGATGTGGATATTGCGCAAGCTCCTGCATCCCATGGATGAGCTGGCCGCGATCGAGTTCTTGCTCGACAAGATGAAGGACACCAAGACCAACGCGGATTTCTTCGACGCGATGAAGCGTTAGGGGAACGGGGCTAGATCATGCAATGGTGGGCGTGGATCGCGGTCGGCGCCGTACTGTTGGGCTCCGAGTTGACCTTCGTCAACGCGCAGTTTTATCTGGTGTTCATCGGCTCGGCCGCGCTCCTGGTCGGATTCTTGGATCTTGCGGCGCCGCAGTTCGCCGTTTGGCTGCAGTGGACTCTGTTTGCCGCCCTCGCCGCGGTGTCGATGATCGGCTTTCGGCGGCGGGTCTACGAGCGCATGCGCGGTCATCTGCCCGGCATGAACGCCGGTCCGAAGGGTGAAACCGTGATCTTGCCGGCGGCGCTGGCTCCCGGCGAATCCTGCCGGCTCGAGTACCGGGGCAGCTCGTGGAGCGCCGTCAACGCCGGGCATTCCGCCATCGCGGCCGGGGCGCGTGCGCGCATCGAGCGCATCGACGGCCTCACGCTCGTGATTCGTGGTGACGGTCAGGCCTGACATAGAACTTTAGTTTCACCAGGAGAGATCCCTTGGAGATTCCCTTGAGCTTCGGAGTCATTGCGATCGCGGTGATCGCGGTCATCGTGGTGGCCAAGACCGCGACGGTGGTGCCGCAGCAAAGCGCCTTCGTGGTCGAGTATTTGGGCAAGTACAGCCGGACCTTGTTCGCCGGGTTTCATATTCTGATTCCCTTCATGGAGAAAGTGGCCTATAGCCACAATCTCAAGGAAATCGCGGTCGACATCGCCGAACAGATCTGCATCACGCGGGATAACGTTCAGGTGGGGGTCGATGCCGTGCTGTACATGCAGGTCCTCGACCCGCACCTCGCCTCCTACGGCATCACCAATTACGGATTCGCAATCTCGCAGCTCGCGCAAACGACGTTGCGCAGCGAGATCGGCAAAATCGAACTTGACCGCACCTTCGAAGCGCGCGGCGTCATCAATGCCAATGTGGTCGGCGAGTTGGACAAGGCCTCGGTCGCCTGGGGCGTCAAGGTTCTGCGCTACGAGATCAAAAACATCACGCCGCCCAAGGACGTGCTCTCGGCCATGGAGAAGCAGATGCGCGCGGAGCGCGAAAAGCGCGCCGTGGTGCTGGCCTCCGAGGGCGAGCGAGACGCCAAGGTCAATGCGGCGGAAGGCGACAAGCAGCGGGTGATCAAGCAATCCGAGGCCAACAAGCAGCAACAGATCAACGAAGCCGAGGGCCAGGCGCAGGCGATTCTCGCGGTGGCGAGCGCGACCGCCGAAGGGCTGAGGCAGGTCGGCATTGCGCTCTCCGATCGGGGCGGAATCGAGGCCATGCAATTGCGCATCGGCGAAGAATACGTCAAGCAGTTCGGCAAATTGGCGCAGTCCGGAACCACCTTGGTGGTGCCGGCGAATCTCACGGATCTCGCTTCCGTCGTCACCATGGCGACCAGCATCGCCAGGAAGAATCCCCCTAATCCGCAGGCGTGAGAGTTAATTGCGTGTAGAGCGCCGTCGCTTCACTCAATCGGGGAGGAACCCGGCATGACCATACGAATCTCGCGCGTCATTCAAGAGTACGTGCTCTGGACCGACGCCGTGCAGTACGGCATCAGGGGCCGCATCGTTGAACGCCTGGATGCAGATCCGAAAGAGCGTTACGGCTGGGAGGTGAGCCATCACTTCAAACCCTCCACGAGTGCGTTCGGCGTCTATCGTCCGTCGGCCGTAACAGGCGCCACCGTCGAGGAGGTCACCGGGCAACTGATGGCCTATCTTAGCGGATTCCAAAACATCAACGTCGAGCCGAACTCACGCTATTGATGTCCAAGTAGTCGCAATCCCCTGGTGCCGGATACCGCCGTGGACGTTGCCAGGCGCAAGGGAAGCGGGGCGGCGACCCCGCGGAACGGCGGCTAACGAATAATTTGTTCACGCTCGATGGCGCGATAGCCGATGTCGCGCCGGTATTGCACCAAATCCCAGTGAACCGCATGCACCAGCGCGTAAGCTTCGCGCTGCGCCGCGCCGACGGTCGATCCCATGCCGACCGCGCACAACACCCGGCCGCCCGCGGTGACGATCTGCGGGCCGCTCGCCCGGGTTCCGGCGTGGAAAATTTTCCCCGGCAGGCGCGCGGCGGCGTCGAGCCCCGAGATCAAATCGCCGCTGCGGTAGCGATCGGGATAGCCGCCCGCCGCCATCACCACACCGAGCGCCGCGCGCGAGTCCCATTCCGGCTCGATGCGACCGAGCGAGCCGTTGAGCGCCGACTCGCACAGCGCGACCAGATCGCTCTTCAGCCGCATCAGAATCGGCTGGGTTTCCGGATCGCCGAACCGGCAATTGAACTCGAGCACATTCGGCGTCCCGTCCGGTGCGATCATGAGGCCCGCGTACAGGAATCCCGTATAGGGAATGCCGTCGAGGCGCAAGCCGCGCACGGTGGGTTCAATGACCTCCCGCATGATGCGCGCGTGCGCCTCGGGCGTGACGATGGGCGCCGGCGAATACGCTCCCATGCCCCCCGTGTTGGGCCCCTGGTCGCCGTCGTCGCGCCGCTTGTGGTCCTGCGAGGTGGCGAGCGGCACCACTTGGTCCCCGGATGCGATGACGATGAAGCTCACTTCCTCGCCCTGCAGGAATTCTTCGATGACGATGCTCTTGCCGGCGGCACCGAAGCTGCCGGCGAACATGCCGTCGGCGGCCGCCATCGCCGCCTCGTGGGTCTCGCAGATCACCACGCCCTTGCCGGCGGCGAGGCCGTCGGCCTTGACCACCAGCGGCAGGCGCTGCGCCCGTACGTAGCCGGGATCGAAATTCGCGGATGTGAACGCGGCGTAGCTAGCCGTGGGTATGCGATGCCGCCGCAAAAAATCCTTGGCGAAAGCCTTCGATCCTTCCAGCCGGGCCGCCGCGCGGGTCGGTCCAAAGCACGCGCGCCCCGCCGCGCCGAAACGATCGACGATACCGGCCACCAGCGGACCTTCGGGTCCGACGAGGGTGAGCGCAATGTCTTCGCGTGCGGCGAACGCGAGCAATGCGTCGATATCGTCGGCCGCGATGTCGACGTTGCTCGACTTTGCTTCGAGCGCCGTGCCGGCGTTGCCGGGAGCCACGAACACCTGCCGCACGCGCGGCGATGCCGCGCATTTCCAAGCCAGTGCGTGTTCGCGTCCGCCGCCGCCGACTATCAGGATCTTCATGGACGTGCGGACACCCGGGCAGCTAGTGCCGAAAGTGGCGCATCCCGGTGAACACCATGGCGATGCCGTGCTCGTTCGCCGCGCCGATCACTTCCGCATCGCGTTTCGAGCCTCCGGGTTGGATGACCGACTTGATGCCGAACTCGGCGATGACATCGAGTCCGTCGCGAAACGGGAAAAACGCGTCGGACGCCACGGACGCCGATTTCAGCGACAAGCCCTCGTCCCGAGCCTTCAGGGCCGCTATCTTGCTGCTGACCACACGGCTCATTTGCCCGGCGCCCACCCCCAACGTCGCCTCGCCCTTGACGCACACGATGGCATTGGATTTGACATATTTCGCGACCCGCCAGGCAAACAGCAAGTCATCGACCTCCGCGGGCGTCGGCGCACGAGCCGTCACCACGCGCAGGTCCTCGGCGCGCACCCGGGCGTCATCGGTAGTCTGCGCCAACAAACCGCCGGCAACGCTCCGATATTCGAGCAGCCGGGTAACCGGCCTGCCGATCTCGCCGACCTCAAGCACGCGCACCTCGTCCTTGGCCGCGAGCAGCGCCCGCGCGGCGAGCTCCACCGAGGGAGCCAGAATCACTTCGACGAACTGCCGCTCCAGAATCGCGCGCACCGCGGCGGCATCCAATTCGCGATTGACGGCGATGATGCCGCCGAATGCGGAAGTCGGATCGGTTCGATAGGCGAGGGCATAGGCCTCCGCGATCGTTCCGGCGAGCGCGACACCGCAGGGGTTGGCGTGTTTCACGATGACGCATGCCGGCCGATCGAACTGGCGCACGCATTCGAGCGCGGTATCGCTGTCGGCGATGTTGTTGTACGAGAGTTCCTTGCCTTGAATCTGCCGCGCCTGCGTCACCGACGCGCCGATGGCGCGCGGATCCGTGTAGTAGGCGGCTTGCTGGTGCGGATTCTCCCCATAGCGAAGATCCGATCGTTTGCGAAACGACAGGTTCAGGTCTTCCGGAAAGGTCTGGGAGCCGCCGCCGACGGCGCCGGTGAAGTACGCCGAAACCATCGCGTCGTATTGCGCGGTATGCGCAAAGGCCTTTGCGGCAAGCCTTTGGCGCATGGCAACCTGGGTCGCTCCCTGGTTGGCCGCCAATTCGTCGAGCAGGCTGCGGTAATCGCCGGGATCCACCACCACGGTGACGTAGGCGTGATTCTTCGCCGCGGCGCGCACCATTGCCGGGCCGCCGACATCGATGTTCTCGACGGCTTCCTCATAAGTGCAGTCGGGGCGCGCCACCGTCGCGGCAAACGGATACAAATTGACGGCGAGCAAATCGATCGGTTCGATGCCGCAGTCGCGCATCACCGCATCATCGGTGCCGCGGCGTCCCAGCAATCCGCCGTGTATTTTCGGATGCAGAGTTTTCACTCTGCCGCCCATGATTTCGGGAAATCCGGTGTGCTCGGCGACTTCTTTGACCGAAATGCCGTGCCGCACCAACAATTTGGCGGTACCGCCGGTGGACAGCAGCTCGATACCGCGCTCTTTCAGTTCGCGCGCAAACTCGACGATCCCAGTTTTATCTGAAACGCTGAGCAGTGCGCGGCGTACGGGCGTGAGCAATGCCTGCCTCTACTCGCTGATCCCGAACTCTTTGAGCTTCTTGCGCAAGGTGCCGCGATTGATGCCGAGAATGGTCGCTGCCCGGCTCTGGTTGCCCTGCACATGGCCCATCACGACCTTGAACAGGGGCTCCTCCACCTCGCGCATGACGAGGTCATACAGACGCGCGGGCTTGTGACCGTTTAAAGTCTCGAAGTAGCACTGCAAGGCTTCCTCCGCCTGGGTACGCAGCGGCACGCCCTTGCCATTGACCTTGAGGTCTCGCCCGTTGAACGGCGGCGAGATTTCCTTGCGTGCCTTCGGTTTCTTTCTTGCGACCATAGCCGTTCAAATTCCCAGAATTGCGTTCTTTTTTGCAACTTGACGCGCTCATGCTGCCAGATGCCCGCGAGCGTCGTAGTGCTCCAGCAACGTGGTCAGCTGCTCTCGCGGCGTCTCTATTCGCAGCAGACGACTCCGCAATGCCTCATGACCGAGACTCTGCCGTAAATACCATCCCAAGTGTTTGCGTGCCACTCGAACACCGGTCGCATCGCCGTAGAAATCATACAGGTCTTCGAGGTGGGCGCGCATGATATCACGGACATTTTCCGGCGCTAGCTCCCCGCGCAATTCACCGGTGCGAAGGAAAAAATTGACATCGCCGAATATCCATGGCCGGCCTTGCGCGGCCCGGCCGATCATGATGCCGTCGCAGCCGGTGGCCGCCAAAATTTCGCGCGCGCGGATCGGTGAATCGATGTCGCCGTTGGCGAGCACTGGAATCCCGATCATGCCCTTGATCGTACGTACGGTTTCGTGTTCAGCAATTCCCTGATACATATCCGCTCGCGTGCGGCCGTGAATCGCCAGCGCCTGGATGCCGCAATCCTCGGCGATGCGAGCGATTCGCACTCCATTCTTGTTGCCGCGGTCCCAGCCGGTGCGCGTCTTCAGGGTCACCGGCACCGAAACGGCGTTCACTACGGCATGCAGGATGCGCGCCACCAGCGCCTCATCTTGCAGGAGCGCCGATCCGGCGAGCCGGTTGCATACTTTTTTGGCGGGACATCCCATATTGATATCAATGATTTGCGCGCCGGCATCGACGTTGCGCCGCGCGGCCTCCGCCATCATCGCCGGATCGAAGCCGGCGATTTGCACCACCCGCGGACTCGCTTCGCCTGCGAAATCCATGCGCCGGCGCGATTTCGGCGTGTCCCACAGCCGCACATCCGCGGTCAGCATTTCCGATGCGGCAAGTCCGGCGCCGAATTTGCGGCACAGGCTGCGAAACGGACGGTCGGTCACGCCTGCCATGGGCGCAAGCACGATGTTGGACGACAATACGTAGGGTCCAATCCGCAGCGTCATGGCTTTGCCTGCGCCGCAGCATCGGCGGCGCAACGAATTTTTTGATCGACGCCGCGCAGGCATACGTCGAGTTCGAATCCTTCGGCGTCATTGCCCGGATCCAATATGTCGAGCGTTGCATCGACGCGCTCTCCCGGTGCGAGCATGCGCGTGACGGGCTTGCCCGCATATTCCGCGGGCTCGAAATCGCGGGTGCCGAGCGGTGAGCCGAAGCGATTGGCAAGGGTGACCCGTAACAGCGGGTAGGGCTGCACCTGCGCCGCCGTATTCAGGATGCTGGCGCGCATGCGCAGTGTGCCGTTGGCGCCCGGATCTCCGGTGACGCCCCACTGGCGAAGTTGATACGCCGATAGACTCGCGGCCGAGGGCGGTGCAACACCCAGCACCGCGTACAAGCTGCGGAGGCGAGAGGCGAGAGGGGCGTGTGCGGCGATCCATTCGCGATTTTCATGAATCATTTGCGCGCCCAGGCCCAATGCCAGAAAGATCGCGGCGCAAACCCAAACCGCAATTGGCAAACCACGCCGGTTGCGCACAACGATTTCGGGCAGCGCCAATTCCTCGAATCCGTCGAGCATCTCGCGCCTGGTCTTCGCGGATACTTCCGGTCCGCCGGCGCGGGTCGGCGGCGGTTCAACCGATTCGACCGTACTCGGCGTCGGAGGTGTTGGTGCGGCTGCGGCGGGCGTGGCCTGCAGCCTCCGCGGCCTGGATTCGACAAAAATTCGGTCGAGTTCACCGGGAGGCAGCGTGAATTCGAACGACGCCTCTTGAAACAGATCGTCGTCCTCCGCAGCGGGCGCGGCGGGCGCGGCGGGCGCGGCGGGCGCGGTGGATGGAACGGCGGCGGACATCGGCAGCCCGAGACTAGCACCAAACGCCCCCGCAGCCGTTCGCGCACGCGGAACCGATTTCCAT
>JBBIUT010000077.1:0-10313 GCA_037440085.1 Gammaproteobacteria bacterium | reverse complement strand
CCGATCTGCACGAACGGTCCGAAGCGGCCCATGCGCACGGTCATCGGCTTGCCGCTCGCGGGGTCCTTCCCCAATTCGCGCGCCTGCGCCACTTCCTCGCGGCTGACCGAGGTTTCGGTGTGCTTGACGAGATCGATGAAAGGCTTCCAAAACTTCTCGAGCAGCGGCACCCATTCCTGCTCGCCGGTCGCGACTGCGTCGAGAGAGTCTTCCATCTTCGCCGTGAAGTCGTAGTCGACGTAGGTCGCGAAATACTGCGTCAGGAAGCGGCTGACGATCTTGCCGATATCGGTCGCGGTGAAGCGGCGCCCTTCGATATCCACGTACCCTCGGTCGCGCAGCGTCGAGATGATGGACGCATAGGTCGAGGGGCGGCCGATGCCGTATTCCTCCAACGCCTTGACGAGCGAGGCTTCCGAAAAACGCGGGGGCGGCTCGGTAAAATGCTGTGCCGGAGCCACGCCCAAGAGTTTGACGCGGTCGCCCTGCTGCATCGGCGGCAGAACGTGATCCGAATCGTCCTGTACCGCATCGTCCGTGCCTTCTTGATATACCGATATGTACCCGGGCTTGATCAGCGTCGAGCCGTTGGCGCGCAGCACGGTGCGCTCCGGCCCATCGGGGCCGGCCAGCAAATCGACCGCCACGGTGTCGAATACCGCCGGCGCCATTTGACAGGCCACCGTGCGCTTCCAAATCAGCGAGTAGAGGCGGTACTGATCGGCGTCGATTTTTTTCTCGAGGCCGGCGGGCAAGATGCTCGCCGCGGTCGGGCGGATCGCTTCGTGCGCCTCCTGCGCATTTTTCGACTTGGTTCGGTAGATGCGCGGCTCCTCGGCCAACCCGTCTTGACCGTAGAGTTGCACGATTACTTCGCGTATCTGGCCGATCGCCTCCTGGGCGAGATTGAGCGAGTCGGTGCGCATGTAGGTGATGAGGCCGACCGCGCCTTCGCCGAAATCGACGCCTTCGTACAATTGCTGGGCCACGCGCATGGTCTTTTGCGCGCTGAAACCCAGCTTGCGCGCGGCTTCCTGCTGCAATGTGGAGGTCGTGAAGGGTGGCGCCGGATTGCGGCGGCGCTGCTTGCGATCGACGACCAGTACGCCAAGCTCGCCGCGCGCCGCATCGCGCAGCGTGCGCTCCGCCTCATGGGCGGCCTCCGCCGTGGTGAAGCTGAATTGCTCGACTTTGCCGCCGCGGTATTCGATCAGTTTGCCCGGAAAATTCTGGCCCGCATGCTGCAACTCGGCGTCGATGGTCCAGTATTCGCGCGCCGCGAACGCGGCGATTTCGTCCTCGCGCTCGCAAATCATGCGCAGCGCCGGACTTTGCACGCGGCCAGCGGACAGCCCGGGCCGGACTTTCTTCCACAGGAGCGGCGAAAGATTGAAGCCGACCAGATAGTCGAGCGCACGGCGGGCCTGCTGTGCATTGACCAAATCGAGCGACAGCTCGCGCGGCTGCAACATGGCCTCGCGGACGGCGTTCTTGGTGATTTCGTAGAACACGACCCGCCGCACTTCCTTGCCTTTGAGCGCGCCCTGGGCCTTCAGAAGCTCGTGCAGGTGCCAGGAAATGGCTTCGCCTTCGCGATCGGGGTCGGTCGCCAGAAACAGCGAATTTGCCTTTTTGAGGGCCCGCGAAATGGCGTCGACGTGCTTTTGATTGCGCTCGACGACCTGGTACTTCATCGCGAAACGATGTTTCGGGTCGACGGCGCCTTCCTTCGGCACCAAATCCCGGACGTGACCGTACGAGGCGAGCACCTCGTAGTCCTTGCCGAGGTACTTCTTGATGGTTTTCGCCTTCGCAGGCGATTCCACGATAACGAGGTTGCTGCTCAATGTTCAGGAGCCTAGTGCAGGGCGTCTGAGCGCTCTTCGAAGACCAGGTCTTCCATTTGAGCGTAGGCGGACTCTTGGCCAGGCTGGCTGAATAGCACCATCAACACCACCCATTTCACCTGTTCGATGTCGATTTCATCGGCTTCGAGCGCCATCAAGCGATCGATCACGAGCTCGCGTTGCGTGCCGGACAGTATCCGCACATTCTCCAAATACATCAGGTAGCCGCGCACGTCCGTGTCGAGGCGCAGCAGTTCCTGGCCGCTGAACACGCGCACGGCGCGGGCGGTGGCCTCCGCGACCTTGCCCAATTGCTCGCCCGATAGGCCGTCGAGCCATTCCAACGACCGCTCGATATCGGCTTCGGCGAATCCAGCCTTGTCCAACTCGATTTTCAAGGTGTTGCGATCCGGGCGCGGCTCATCATCGGCGCTCATGTAATTCTCGAAAAGATATATGAGCAAATCGAGAACGTTATCCTTCAACTCCGGCTCTCCTGTTGGGCACTCGGGAGTAGCGGCCCCCGGGGGCGGCCTGAACGTGGCCTTCAAGTTCGAGGATCAGCATCATCGAGGACACGGCTTCTGGTTTGAACCCGGTACGAACGACCAACATATCGAGGTCCGCGGGATCAAAGCCGAGCGCATCTAACAAGATTTTGTGTTCCTTGTCCATTCCAGATGCGCCTGAATTGCGCTCCGCGCCGCCGCCGCCGGCACCGGTGTCGATGGCGAAAAAGGCGGAAAAGTTCAATTCGCTCAATATGTCATCCGGAGTTTCGGCCAATTTTGCGCCCTGTTTGATCAGCTCGTGGCAGCCGCGGCTCAAGGGGTTGTGGATCGACCCGGGAATGGCGAAGACCTCTCTGCCCCAGTCGTTGGCCGCGCGCGCGGTGATGCTTGAGCCGCTCCTGGATGCCGCTTCGACCACCAGAGTCCCGAGACTCAAGGCCGCGATGATGCGATTACGCCTCGGAAAATTAGAGCGGCGCGGAGCAGCCCCCAACGGAAATTCGCTGATGAGAGCGCCGTGCCGCTCGATAATCTCGCTCAAATTGCCATTGCTGCGGGGATACACCACGTCGATGCCGCTGCCGAGGACGGCGATCGTGATGCCTTGCGCCGCCAGAGCGCCGCGGTGGGCGGCGGCGTCGATGCCCTGCGCGAGTCCGCTGGTGATTGCGAGCCCGCGTTGCGCCAGATGGTGCGCGAAATCGAAGGCGGTATCGCGGCCTTGGGGGGTGGGATTGCGGCTGCCGACCACCGCCAGCTGCGGATCGCTCAGTGCATCGATGCTGCCTGCGACGTAGAGCGCTATGGGGCGATCGGGCAGCGAGCGAAGCAGCTTCGGATAGCGCGGATCCGTGATCGGCAGCAGGTGGTGGCGCTCATTCTGCAGCCATTTGCATTCGGCCGCGCCCGGGCGACCGGCGGCACAGCGCAGAAAATCGCGGGCCGCGGCCGGCATTCCGGCGCGCTCGCCGGCGGCCTCGGATGCTTCCACGATGCCGCGGGCGGACTCGAGCCGTTCTAGCGCCGCCAGGACCGTGGCGGCATCGAGCCCCGGCGCCCGGGTGAGCGTAATCCAGGCCAGCGCATCGTCGCAGAGCAACATGGCGCATAGTATGGTGCAGGCCCGCCCCCGCGGTGCACCGCGTAACCTTCGTCAATGTGAAGATTAACGGCTCAGGGCGGATCGCCTCTTCAGGCGCAAGGGAATTACGGACTCTCGACGTGATCCAGCACCTGAATGATGTCGGTGGCTTCCATTATCAGCCCGTAGCTCATGCGGTCGAAGGCCTTGAACACCATGAAGGTGCCGGTCCGCTCGTCCGGGAGGCGCACTTTCTTGTCGAAGACGTCCGATACGCCGGTCAAGAAGCCCTTGCTCTCGGTGTCGCGAATGGTCGCGCCTTTGGTGAATACCGCGAGCACATTGCCGGGTACCAGGCCGTCACGCACCCCGCGGTTGATGACGACCACCTGATACTGGCCGATGATGTTTACCCCGTCGGAAACCGCAATGATGCTTCCATTGATCTTGGTCTTCGGCGGGCTCGGGACGAAATCCAGCGGTACATCGACATCACCCGGGAACAGCTTATCGCCCGGATAGGTTTCACGTGTCGATTCGGTCATGACCAGGGTTGCCGGGTCCCCGATGCGGGTCACGTGGCCGGCACCGGTGAACACGCCGTTGTATCCCAGGACCGTGTTGTCGTCCGGATCGCGCAGCGCGGTGCCCACGTGCACCACGTTATAGTGCATGCCGAGTTCGGCCGGTCTCCTGAAGCCGCGCGCATACAGGGTGTCGCCGTCGGACATGACGACGTGCTGATCGCGGGTTGCAAGCACGTAGGGCGCGTTCTTGATCTGATCCTTGTCGAGCACCGAGGGCTTGGACATGAACGCGGCAACGGTTTCGTAGGGAATCGTCGTGACCGCGGCCTCGAGCGGCTGGCTGCGCACCCGCGGCAGCACGCGAGCGCTATCACCGCGCTGCAATCCGGGCTGCAGCACTATTTTCGGCTGGCCGTCGATGTAGACCAGGCGCAAGGTGTCGCCCGGGTAAATCCAATGCGGATTCTTGATTTGAGGGTTGATCTGCCAAATTTCGGGCCAGTACCACGGATCGCGCAGGAAAACCTTGGCGATGCCCCACAGGGTGTCGCCGCGCTTTACCACGTAGCTGTCCGGGGCGTTGGGGGCCAATACCACGCCGTTCTGCGGCGCCTGCGCCGGAGGCGGCGGGGGAACCGGGGTTCCGGGCATATCGATCGCGGCTTCCATCGCCGTCCGCTCATCGCCCACGACCGTGCCTTGAATGCCGTTGTCGGCAGCCGGTACCGGCGCCGGCGCGGCCGGCGGCCGCTGCGTTCGGCATCCCCCGATCAGCGCGATCGAGAGTAGTAGGGCAATTATTTGATGGCGTTGCATTCGTTTCGCTCCCTTGAGTCGCCTGCCTTGTGGTGCCGGGCTGGCTGGTATACTGCCCGCCTGCCGCCAAAGACTTCGGACGTATCGCCCGGTTTTGCCGATTGCCCGCGCCAAGGCGCCGCAAAGGGCATTAAGTTAAGCAGCGGCGGAACTTTAGCAATATTCTTTGGCCAAAAACACGATATCCATCGCATAACTCCCATGACAAAGCTCGCAATTCTGGAGTACCCGGACCCGCGCCTGCGTACCAAGGCCGAGCCGATCGCCGGCGTGGACGAGGCTGTGCGCCGCTTGGTGGACGACATGCTCGAGACCATGTACGCGGCCAATGGCGTCGGCCTGGCCGCCACTCAGGTCGATGTGCACAAGCGGTTGCTGGTGCTCGACGCGAGCGACGAGCGTAATCAGCCCCTGGTGCTCATCAATCCCGAAATATTGGCGGCCGACGGCCGCGCGCCGGTTGAGGAGGGCTGCTTGTCGGTGCCGGGGATATACGAGAAGCTGCAGAGGGCGACCCACATCCGGGTGCGTGCGCTGGACCGTAACGGCATACGCTTCGAGATGGACGCCGAAGGCTTATTGGCCGTGTGCATCCAGCACGAGATGGACCATCTGGAAGGCAAGCTATTCGTCGATTACCTGTCCGAACTCAAGCGCCAACTGATACGCCGGCGTTTGGAAAAAGAGCGTCGACAACGTTTCACGGGGAGCGCGATTCGCGCTTCGGCGCCGGCTCTGTAGAGTCTTGAATACGCCGCAGAGCTCCTTGACGCTGGGATTCGCCGGCACGTCGGCATTCGCGGTTCCGGCGCTCGATGCCCTGAGGCGCTCTGCCCACACAATACGGGCGGTGTTCACCAAGCCGGATCGGCCGGCGGGGCGCGGCCGATTGATGCAAATCAGCCCCGTCAAACAGCGCGCGCTCGATCTCGAGATTCCGGTTCGTCAGCCCGTGAGCCTCAAGACCCACGAGGCGTGTGAGACGCTGCGCGCCATGAATCTGGATGCCCTTATCGTGGTCGCGTACGGCCTGGCTTTGCCGCCGGCAGTGCTCGCTGCACCAAGACTCGGCTGCTTCAACATTCATGCCTCGCTGCTGCCGCGTTGGCGCGGAGCCGCGCCTATTCAGCGGGCGATCCTGGCCGGCGACGCCGTTACCGGCGTTACCGTCATGCACATGGACGCCGGGCTCGATACCGGACCTATATTGGACGTGCGCGAGATCGCCATCTCGCCGCTCGATACCGCGGGCAGCCTGCATGATCGGCTCGCGGTTCTCGGCGGCGAAATGATCTGCCGAACCGTGGATGCGCTGGCCGCCGGCCGCGCCCGGGAGGTGCCGCAGGCGCAAATCGGCCAAACCTATGCGGACAAGATCAGCAAAGCCGAGGCGCTGATCGACTGGCGGGAGGATGCGGCGCAGATACTGCGCCGCATCCGGGCTCTGAATCCCTCGCCGGTCGCCGAAACGCGCCTCGATGGAGTTCAGCTGCGTATTTGGCAGGCGCGAATCGCTGCCGATGAGCCCGGCGCGGGGGCGATGAGCGCCGACCCGGGCACGGTACTCGGGGCGACGCCCGAAGGGATCGAGGTGGCCTGCGGCCGGGGCCGGCTGCGCATCGAACGCCTGCAGCTCGCAGGCCGCAAGCCGCTGGCGGCTCGCGACTTCATTCAGGCGCAGCGCCTCCTTGGCGCGAGATTGGCGAGTTCATGAACTCGGCGGCCGGCGGCGCGCGCTCCCTCGCAAGCCACGCGGTGGCGCGGGTACTGCGCGAGGGAGTGACGCTCGATGCGGCCTTGCAGTCGGCTCTGGGCTCCGCGCCGCCCGCTCTCGCGCCGTCGGTGCGCTCGTTGAGTTTTGGGGCAGTCCGCGGCTATTACCGCCACGAGGCAGTACTGTCGCGGCTGTTGTCGCAGCCGGTGAGGTCTCTCGATTTCCTGGTGCGCGCCTTGCTGTCGGTGGCCCTGTTTGAGCTGGAGGATGCACGCACTCCGGAATATGCCGTGGTCGATGCCGCCGTGGAGACCGCAAAGGCGACCGACGCGGTGCGTGCCGGCGGATTGATCAATGCGGTGCTGCGCCGTTATTTGCGCGAACGCAAGGCGCTCGACGCCGAGATCGCGCGCAGCCCCGCCGCACGCCACGCATCGCCGGTGTGGCTGGCGGACCGGTTGCGCGCCGACTGGCCGGTGCGTTGGACGCAGCTTCTGGCGGCCGCCGACACGCAGGCACCGATGTGGCTGCGCGTGAACAGCCGGCGCAGCACCACCGGAGAATATCTCGAGACCCTGCGCACGGCGGGCATCGGGGCCCGCGCCGAGCCGCTCGTGCCGCAGGCCGTGGCGCTCGATTCGCCATGCGACGTGCATGAACTGCCGGGCTTTGCCGACGGCGTCGTGTCGGTACAGGATCTCGGCGCCCAGTGCGTCGCGTTTCCGTTGAATCTTGCGGCGGGTCAGCGGGTGCTCGATGCCTGTGCGGCGCCGGGCGGCAAGACCGCGCTGATGGCCGAACGCGCGCCGCAGCTCGGCAAGCTGGTGGCCGTCGACATCGACCCGCAGCGTCTCAAGCGGGTCGAGGAAAACCTGGCGCGCGGTCGTCTGCAGGCGGATCTCGCGAGCGGCGATGCGGCCGATCCCGGCGCCTGGTGGGACGGGGTGCCTTTCGACCGCATTTTGCTCGACGCGCCGTGTTCAGCGCTCGGCGTGATCCGCCGCCATCCCGATATTCGGCTGCGCAAATCACCGTCGGAAATCGACAAATTGCCGTTGATCCAGGCGCGACTCCTGGCGGGAGCATGGCGCATGCTGGCCCGCGGCGGGCGCCTGGTGTACGCCACCTGCACCCTGACGCGCAGTGAAAATCGCGACCTGATCGGTGCATTCCTGCGCGCGACGAGCGATGCGCGCGGCGTGCCGGTGGAGGATTGGCCTGGCTGGCCGGGTTTCGGCGAGGCCGATGAATTCGGGCGGCAAATTCTCCCCGGGGAGGCGGGCGCCGACGGCTTCTATTATGCTGCCCTGATCAAACAATGAACGCCCTGCGCTCAACATGGTCGCCCTGGAGGGTTTCCGCCGGCCGGATGTGCGGCGTGCTGCTGTTTGCGGCCGCCGCGGGGGGGCTGTGGACAGCGTCTTGCCACGCCGAAGGACTCGAGGGGCGTTTCGAGGTCCGTTCGGCCGATTTGGATCTGCGAGACCGCGTTTATCATTTGAACGCTCGTATCGATTTGCCGGTCGGTGATGCCGTGAGGCGCGGCCTGGCCGAAGGGGTACCGCTCACCGTGGAGATCGATCTGGATCTCGAGCGAGTGCGCCAGCTCTTGCCGAACTCGCGGGTCGCGGAACTGACCCAGCGCTACCACCTGCAATACAACGCCGTGAGCGCACGCTACATCTTGCGCAACGAGAACAGCGGCCAACAGGAGTCGCTGGGCACGGTCGAGGCGGCGCTCGAACTTCTGTCCGAGGTGCGCGACCTGCCGGTGCTCGACAAGTCGCTGCTGCCGCCGGGCCGCCGCTACGAGGCGAGCGTACGCGCCAAGATCGATTACGGCAGCGTGCCGTTCAGCCTGCGGGTACTGATGTTCTGGGTCAATGAATGGCATCGAGACAGCGACTGGTATACATGGACGCTGCAGCCGTAATCCGCAAACACGGTTCGACCGTGCTCGGCGCACTGGGCGTGGTGCTGTGGCTGGCAGCGCTGTTCATGCTGGCTTCCGCCGCCCAGAATTCCGCCAAATTCGACCGCTGGCTGCCGTGGATTCTGCTGGTCAACATCGCAGGTCTGCTCACCCTCGTGGTGCTGCTGGCCGCGAAGCTCTCGCAACTGGTGCGCGACTACCGCCGGCACGTGCCGGGTTCGCGGCTCAAGGGGAGAACGGTCGCCATTTTCAGCGCATTGGCCGTAGCGCCGATCCTGGTGGTGTATTACTTCTCGCTGCAATTCCTCAATCGCGGCATCGACAGTTGGTTCGAGCTGGAGATAAGCCAGGGCTTGAAGGATACGCGCGAGCTGTCGCGTGCGGCCCTCGAAGTGCGCGTGCGCGAGTTCCTGCAGCACACCGAAGTCGTGGCGCGCACGCTGTCGAGCCGTCCGGATTTCGACCTGATTGGCACACTGGACCGCGAGCGGCGCGAAAGCACCGCCTTGGAATTCACCGTGGTGGGTGCGCAGACGAAAATCATCGCGACCAGTTCCGATCGCCCCATGGACAGCCTGCCGATTCCCGCGACCGACGAGATGATGCTGCAAATGCGCCGCGGGCGCCCTTACGTCAGCTTGGACACCGATGCGGTGGGCGGATATGTGATCCGAGCCGCCGCGCCGATCGAAGGCTCCTCTAACTCGGGCACACGCGTATTGATTGCGCTGTACCCGGTGCCGCAGCAGCTAAGTCAGCTCGCCGACACGGTGCAGCGATCCTATACCCAATACGCGAACTTGGTGCAGCTGCGGCAGCCGCTGAAATCCACCTTCGTGCTGATTCTGACCTTCGTGGTGCTGATGTCGCTGATCGCCGCAGTCTACGGCGCATTCTTTGCCGCGCAGCGACTGGTCCAGCCGGTGCAGGATCTGATCGCCGGAACTCGCGCTGTCGCCAAGGGCAACTACGACACACAGCTGCCGCTGCCGTCGCGAGATGAGCTCGGGTTCTTGGTGACCTCGTTCAACGAAATGACCAAGCGGCTCGGCAGGGCCCGCGAGGAGACCAGGCGCAGCCAGCAGGCGGTGGAAGCGGAACGCGCGGGATTGGCGGTGATTCTGGCGCGCCTTTCGACGGGCGTGGTGTCGCTCACCCCGGACCTCACGGTGCGGACCGCCAATCAAGCGGCGAGCGCCATCCTCGGCGTCGACCTCGAAGCCGCGGTGGGCTCGCGATTCGATGAAAGCGACCGCGACAGCGCCTTGTTCGGCCAGTTCCTCGACGCGGTCAAGTTGCGCCTCGGCGCCGGTCAGCTCGATTGGCGCGAGCAGCTCGAGCTGTTGTCCGAATCGGGCAAGCGCGTGCTCATGTGCGCCTGCACGGCGTTGCCGAACGATCTCGGCGGCACGCCGGGGGTGGTGCTGGTATTCGACGACATTACGACCTTGCTGCAGGCGCAGCGCGACGCGGCATGGGGCGAGGTCGCGCGGCGCTTGGCGCACGAAATCAAGAATCCGCTGACGCCGATTCAGCTCTCCGCCGAGCGCATGCGGCGCAAATTTCTCGGCAGCATGAATGCGCAGGACGCGCAAATGCTGGAACGCGCGACCCACACCATCATCGCCCAGGTGGATGCGATGAAGCAGATGGTCAATGCCTTCAGCGAATACGCCAGGGCCCCTGACATGCACTTCTCGCGCTTCGATCTGAACCAATTGATCACCGAAGTGGTGGATCTGTATAAGGTCCAGGACAGTGCCGCTGAGCTCAAGTTGCTGCTTAGCCCGAGCCTGCCGCACATATCGGCCGACCGGATCCGAATCCGGCAGATCCTCAACAATTTGGTGACCAACTCGCTGGAGGCGCTCGAAGGAAAGGTC
>JBBIUT010000076.1:2501-10578 GCA_037440085.1 Gammaproteobacteria bacterium | reverse complement strand
TTGAGCTTGCTGATGGCATTGCTCTCGACCTGGCGCACGCGCTCGGCCGAAATGCCGTACTCGTCCGCGAGCTCGTGCAAGGTGGCCTTGTCGTCGGTCATCCAGCGCCGCTTCAGGATGCTGCGGCTGCGCTCGTCGAGCTTCTCGAGCGCGATGCTGAGGCGCTCGCTGGAATCCTCGTCCCATTCCTCGCGCTCCACTTCGAGCGCCGGATCGGCGTGGCTCGCGGGCAAATACATGGCCGGCGAATAGCTGTCCTCTTCGTCGCTCTCGGGAGTCGGGTCGAAGGACATGTCGCGCGCGGAAAGCCGCTGCTCCATTTCCCGGACGTCGCTCACTTCGACTCCGAGATCGCGGGCCACCGCCTTGGTTTCCTCTTCGGTCAGCCACGTCAGATTCTTCTTCATGCGGCGCAGGTTGAAGAACAGCTTGCGCTGCGATTTGGTGGTCGCGACCTTCACCAGCCGCCAATTGCGCAGCACGTACTCGTGAATCTCGGCGCGAATCCAATGCACCGCGAAGGACACCAGGCGCACGCCGACCGCCGGGTCGAAGCGCTTGACCGCCTTCATCAGTCCCACATTGCCCTCTTGCACCAGATCGCCCATCGGCAGGCCATAGCCCAGGTAGCCGCGCGCAATGTGCACCACGAATCGCAGATGCGACAGCACCAGTTGGCGCGCAGCATCCAAATCGGCTTGCGTGCGGAATCGGATCGCCAGCGCCACCTCGTCTTCCTTCGACAGCACCGGGATCTGCGATACCCGATCGATATAGGCATCGAGGCTCCCCACGGGGCCCGCGAATACCAGAGCACTCTGTTTAGCGACTAAAGCGGTAGCCATCTCTTGAAACCCCCTTAAGCAATTCCCTGTACGGATAATAGCACTCTTGCCCTTAGAGTGCTAACGGACCATGCCGCTTTTAGGCCCTATAAATCTATTGAAAACAAATACTTATGAAGGCTCGACAGCGCGGATATGCCGCGTCGCCGCAATCCAGGACCCGAGCCAGCTCAAGGCCACCGCCACCGCCAGCACGCCCCCCGCGGTCAGCACCCCCAGCCCTCGCAGGCGAACGGCACTGCCGTAAAGCCCGGCCAGATGTTCGACCGGATTCGCGAGCACCGCGACCGCGACCGCGACCAATATCACGGCGCCCAAGCCGCCTCCCAATCCATACCAAACCGCGCCGTACAAAAACGGCCGGCGGGCAAAACCGTCGGTGGCGCCCACCAACTTCATGACCTCGATTTCGGCGCGTCGGTTCAATATATCGAGGCGAATGGTGTTGCCCACGACCAGCGCGACACCGAGTCCGAGCAGCCCGCCGGTGAGCCACACGATGCGCCTCAAGAGCTCGATCATCGCGTTCAGGCGCTGCACCCACTCGGTGTCCAGCTGCACCGTGTCCACGTCCGCAAGCGCCCCAATGCCGGTTTTCAGAGCGAGGGTCCCTTCGGGCGTGCTTGCCGCGAGGGTCGGAGTGACGATGAGCGTATTCGGCAAGGGGTTGTCGGTGAGCGCGTCGAGCGCCTTGCCGAATCCGGAGGTATCGCGAAAATCCTTGAGCGCCTGCTCAGCGGTAACGACGCGCACCGCCGCCACATCCGCGCGGGTGCGCAGCTGCTTCGCCAACGCCTGGGCCCGCTCCGAGCCGGCCTTCTTGTCGAGGTAAACGGACAAGTCGAACGCCTGATTCCAATTGGCCGTGGCGGTGCGGGCATTTTGCAGGAGCACGTTCAGAAACAGCGGCAGCGCAAGCGCCACGGCGATCACCGCCACCGTCATCATGGTCGCGAGCGGATGCTGCACGATGCGGCCCAAAGACCCCACCAGAGTCTGGGCATGGCGCGCGAGCCAGGTTTTTACCGCCCCGGGCATCTTACGGGGCCGCACTCGAGGCCGCACTCGAGGCGGGGCCGCCTTGAGGGATGGGGCTGCCGGTCTCGGCGATGACCCGACCGTCATCGAGCACGATGCGCCGCGCCCGGAAGCGCTCGATCAGATGCACATCGTGGGTCGCGATCACGACCGTCACCCCGACATCGTTGAACCGCTTGAACAGCTCCATGATCTCAACCGCGAGATCGGGATCCAAGTTGCCGGTCGGCTCATCCGCGATCAACAGCGGCGGCTTCGCGACCACCGCGCGGGCGATGCCCACCCGCTGCTGTTCTCCGGAGGACAATTCGAGCGGCCGGCTTTTCTCCTTGGACAACAGTCCAACCTGATCGAGAGCCGCGCGCACACGCTTGTCGATCTCCCGTTTGGGGTAGCCGGCGATGATGAGCGGCAATGCGACATTGTCCGCGACCGGCCGGTCGTGCAGCAGCTTATGATCCTGGAAAACCACGCCGATTTGCCGGCGAAACTGCGGAATGCCGCGCGCTTTGATGGATGCGGTGTTTTGATTGCCGATGAACACCCGGCCGCGCGTAGGGCGCTCGATGAGCGCGATCAGCTTGAGGATGCTGCTCTTGCCGGCGCCCGAGTGGCCGGTCAGGAACGCGAGCTCGCCCGAACCGATCTTGAACGACACCCCGGCCAAGGCCTCGCGCGCGTCCGAGTAGCGCTTGTGAACCTGCTCGAAGCGAATCATGCGGCGCGCCCGTTCGCGTCGTCGTCGGGTCCCGATCTCAGCAGCGCCGCGACGAATTCCGCGGCGTTGAACACGCCGAAATCCTCGCGCTGCTCGCCGACGCCGATGAATCGAATGGGGAGCCGTAACTTTTGCGCGATGGCGAGCACGATACCGCCTTTGGCCGTGCCGTCGAGTTTGGTGACGACCAAACCGGTTATCCCCACGCCTTTGTGAAACTGCTCGGCCTGTGCGCGACGGCGTTTTGTCCGATGGTACCGTCGAGCACCAACAGCACTTCATGCGGCGCCGCGGGGTCGAGTCTTCCGAGCACCCGTTTGACCTTCTTGAGCTCTTCCATGAGATGCGTTTGAGTGTGCAGCCGGCCTGCGGTGTCGGCAATCAAAACGTCCACATGGCGCGCCCGTGCCGCCTGCATGGCGTCGAAAACAACCGCCGCCGGTTCGGAGCCCGGCTGGCCGGCGGTGATGGGTACCCGGTTGCGCTCGGCCCAGTGAGTGAGCTGCTCGCGCGCCGCGGCGCGAAAGGTGTCGCCGGCGGCGAGCATCACGCTGCGGCCTTCAGCCAGGAGTCGATGCGCCAATTTGCCGATGGTCGTGGTCTTGCCGGCGCCATTGATGCCGACCACCAGAATGACGAAGGGCTTGATCAGGGGGTCGATTGCGAGTTCGCGCTCGACCGGCTTCAGTATGTCCACCATGGCCTCGCTCAAGGCCTTCTTGAGCGCATCGACGTCATCGAGTTCCTTGCGCGCCACCCGCCGGCGCAGACCGTCCAGGATGCGCGTCGTCGCCTCCGCCCCCACGTCGGCGGTGATGAGCCGCGTCTCGAGGTCATCCAGGATGTCCGCATCGATTTTGCGGCCCGGCAGCAGCTCGGCGATGTCGGCGGTGAGCCACGCGGGCCCCACGTTCAATTTGGCGCGCAGGCGCTTGAAGAAGCCGCGGACGCCGGGCTTTTCGGCTTCGTTCGTCATAGACCCGAAAGCTTAGCAGAGCGGCCGCACCGATCGACGGCCGCCGCGTCCCGCAAGGTATGATCAGCGCCGTGAACAAACTGAAGCTCGACAAGCCGCTGCCGGGGAACCGCAACTGCATACGCATCATCGGCGGCAGCTGGCGCGGCCGGCGCGTGAACTTTCCCGACGCCCCCGGCCTCAGGCCGACTCCCGACCGGGTACGCGAGACCCTGTTCAATTGGCTGCAGTCATCGATCGTCGACAGCCGCTGCCTGGACTTGTTTGCCGGGTCGGGTGCGCTCGGGCTCGAGGCGCTCTCCCGCGGCGCCCGGGAAGTGGTGTTCGTGGAGCAGGCGCAGCTGTGTGCGCGCGCCTTGCAAGCCGAGCTGCAGCGCTTGGGCGGCACGGCCAAGGCGCGGGTCATGGAAATGGGGGCGGCGCGCTTTTTGCGCACCCCGGGCCAACCCTTCGATGTGGTGTTTCTCGATCCGCCATTCGGGGCCGGCGCCTTGGCGGAATACGTCCCCCGGCTCGATGCCGGCGGCTGGGTGAAAGCCGGCGGTTTGGTGTACCTGGAAAGCGAACGGACGGCGGGTGTGCCCGTGTTGCCGCCGCATTGGGAGCTGCTCAAGGCGAAGTCGGCCGGCGAGGTGGGGTATCATTTGGCGCGCGTCAATCCTCGGCCTGGACAATGAATAAAAGAACCGCTGTATATCCGGGAACCTTCGATCCGATCACCAACGGTCACCAGGATCTGGTGCGGCGCGCGGCCAGCATCTTCGATCGCTTGGTGGTCGCCATTGCCGCGAATCCGAACAAGGCGCCGATGTTTTCGCTCGAGCAGCGGGTGGACATGGCGCGCCGCGTGCTCGCGGATGTGTCCAATGTCGAAGTGAAGGGCTACGCGGGCCTCACCGTCGAGTTTGCCAGGAGCAACGGGTTGTCGGTGATCGTGCGCGGCTTGCGCGCCGTGTCGGACTTCGAATTCGAGTTTCAGTTGGCCAACATGAGCCGGCATCTGACACCCGAGATCGAGTCCGTGTTCATGACGCCGCAGGAACAGTACACCTTCATCTCGTCGACCCTGGTTCGCGAAATCGCGGTGCTCGGCGGCAATGTGTCCGAATTCGTCCATCCCATCGTCGAAACAGAATTGAAACGGCACCGCAAACCTTGAGGAACGTGACCGCCTGCCGAATCGTGGCGCTTGCCGCCTGGCTGCTGGCGCTTGTCCCCTGGTCGCTGCCGTCGTATGCCGATGAGGCGGCGGCGGCGCGAAGCGCCCGGCCGCTGTCGCGGCTCCCGCCGCACAAGGGAGCCATTGCGAGTGCCTATCCGCTGGCGAGTGAGGCGGGCCAGGAGATGCTGGCTGCAGGGGGCAACGCGTTCGACGCGGCGGTGGCGGTGTCGGCGGCGCTGGCGGTGGTCGAGCCCACCAGCTCGGGCCTCGGCGGGGGCGGGTTCTACCTGCTGCATCGGCAGTCCGACGGCTTCGAGACCATGCTCGATGCGCGCGAAAAGGCGCCCGGTGCGGCTACGCGCGACATGTATTTGGACCCGGCAGGCAATCCCATTGCACGGGCTTCGGTCGCCGGGCCATTGGCGGCGGGAATTCCGGGGGAGCCCGCGGCCTTCGAATACCTGGCCCGGCACTTCGGCAAATTGGCGCTGAAGCAAAGCCTGCGGCCGGCGATTCGCCTGGCGCGCGAGGGCTTTCCCCTTTATCCGCGCTTGCAAGCAGCCATTCGCTACAAGCGGGAAGTGTTGCTGCGCTCGCCCGATGCGGCCAAGGTGTTTCTGACCGCCGAGGGCGGGGTGCCGGAGCTCGGCGCCCCGATCAAGCAGCCCGACTTGGCGCTCACTCTCGAGGCCATGGCGGGCGAAGGCGCCAGGGGATTTTACGGCGGCCGCGTGGCCCAGGATCTGGTGAACGGCGTTCGGGCCGGAGGCGGCATTTGGACGCTCGAGGACCTTGCCTCGTATCGGGTGATCGAGCGCAAGCCGCTGGTGGGGAATTATCACGGCGCACGCATCGTGTCCGCCTCGCCGCCCTCCTCAGGAGGCGTCGCCTTGTTGGACGCGCTCAATATTCTGGCGGGCTTCGATCTGAAGCAAACCGACGCAGGGACCCGCAAACACCTGATCGTCGAGGCGATGCGCCGCGCCTTTCGCGACCGCGCGGTGTACCTGGGGGACCCGGATTTCGTCGCCATGCCGCTCGCCCTGCTCACCAGTCAAGACTACGCCGCCGGACAGCGCTCCAGCATTCGCCTCGACAAGGCGATGCCGAGCGATCTGTTGCCGGGCATCGAGACGGAGCAGCTGGGGCTGCACACCACGCATTTCTCGATCCTCGATGCCGCCGGCAATCGCGTGGCGGGCACGCTCTCGGTCAACCTCTTCTTCGGCACCGGCGAGATCGTTCCGAAAACCGGTGTGCTGCTCAACAACACCATGGACGATTTCTCCATCAAACCGGGCACGCCGAATGTGTTCGGCTTGGTGGGCAATGCCGAGAACGCCATCGCGCCCAACAAGCGTCCGCTGTCCAGCATGACGCCGAGTTTCGTCGAAACGCCGAAGGGTCTGATGATTTTCGGCACGCCCGGCGGCAGCTACATCATCAGCATGGTCATTCTCGGGACGCTCGACTACCTCGACGGCATGAGCGCCGCCGAGATCGTCGAAGATCCCCGCTACCATCACCAATACCTGCCGGACGTGATCGAGTACGAGAAGGGGGCGCTGGCGCAGAGCGAGATCTCCCGGCTCGAGGCCATGGGCCACAAGCTCGAGGAAGGCAGCCGGCGCTGGGGCAACATGCAGGTGATCACCTGGGATTTTGCCGGCGGCAAGGTCGAAGCGGCCGCCGATCCGCGCGGCGAGGGCGAAGGGCTGATCTATTAAGCGGCTGCGGCCGGATCAGCGCTGGCAGGCCGGGCACCAATACGTGGATCGCTGCCCTTGTACGAATTGCTGCACCGGGGTTTTGCAAACCCGGCACGGCTCTCCGGCGCGTTCGTACACGAACAGCCGCTGCGCGAAATATCCGGGCGTTCCCGCGGCGTCGACATAGTCGCGCAGCGTCGTGCCGCCGATCTCGATGGCTTCCGCGAGCACGCTTTTGATGGAGCCAACCAGGGCCCCGGCCTGGGCGCGGCTCAAACGCCGCGCGGCGCGGCGCGGCGAAATGCGGGCGCGAAACAGCGCTTCGCTGGCGTAGATGTTGCCCACGCCCACGACCGCCTGCGAGTTCATGACCAGCTGTTTGATGGCCACCGTGCGCCGGCGCGTGGCGCGATACAGGTATTCGGCGTCGAACGCGGCGCTCAAGGGTTCGGGCGCGAGTTTGGCGAGGAGCCGATGTTCGAGCGGATCCCCATCGGTCCAAAGCACGCTGCCGAAGCGCCGCGGATCGTGAAAGCGCAGGAGCCGGCCCGAGTCGAGCTCGATGTCCCAATGATCGTGCGTCCGCGGCGGCACGCCGGCCGCGAGCAGGCGCAGGCTCCCCGACATGCCGAGATGCAGGATCAGCGTGCCGGCATCGAGCGTGATCAAAATGTATTTGGCGCGCCGCGCGACGCGGCGCACGGTCTGCTGCCGAAGCAGCGCCTCGAAATTCGCGGGGACCGGCCAGCGCAAGCGGCGCTCGCGCACCACCACATCGACGATGCGCCGCCCCCGCAGCGCGGGCGCTATGCCGCGCCGGGTGGTTTCTACTTCAGGCAGCTCGGGCAGGAGCTACTTGATCTTCGATTCTTTGTAGGCGACGTGCTTGCGCACGACCGGATCGAATTTCTTGGTCTCCATCTTATCGGGATGCAGACGCTTGTTCTTCGTGGTCGTGTAGTAGTGCCCGGTGCCCGCGGAGGAGACCAATTTGATTTTATCGCGCATGGATGACGCTCCTTAAACCTTGACGCCCTGGGCGCGCAGATCGGCAACCACCGCTTCCACGCCGCGCTTTTCGATGGTGCGCAAGCCCCGCGTCGTGACGCGCAGGCTCACGAATCGCTTCTCGGTCTCCAGCCAGAACCGGTGGGTGTGCAGATTCGGCAGAAACCGGCGCCGCTTGCGATTGTTCGCATGGGAAACCGTATTACCCGTTTTCGGGGCTTTACCCGTGACTTGGCAGACTCGCGACATGAGGTGAACCTTCGGAAGGACAAGGATCGAGCCGCGCTTTATACCAGGTGCGCCACATCCGGGCAACCGGCGGGCGCGCTCCGGCGATCCACAGGGGGTCCTCCGCGCGCCACTGAGCCAATGCGCGCCGGCCCGGCTAAGTCGTTGTATGGACTAACAATGAAGCCGGCCGTCAGAGCAGTCCCCGCTCCGCCAGCGAGACGCTGGCGCCGTCCCCGACGATGATGTGGTCGAGCAGGCGGATGTCCACCAGCGCCAGCGCCTCCTTGACCCGCTGGGTGATCAACTCGTCCGCCCGGCTCGGCTCGGCAATGCCCGAAGGGTGGTTGTGAGCGACGATCACCGCGGCGCAATTGCGCTGCAGAGCCAGCT
>JBBIUT010000076.1:396-2491 GCA_037440085.1 Gammaproteobacteria bacterium | reverse complement strand
GGTGCACGCTGGCACCTTACGCCTGGCTTTTTCTGAATGTCTTTAAATCCGATCAATATCCATCAGAGCCAGAGACTTAGAGTTGGTTAGACTGTGGACACTTCCCAAGTGAGTGACTCAATACAATATGCGTGGTGTTTCATGTCAACAGCGCAACGCCTATTGCGTCCGGATCGTGACCTGTACCTCCGGCGAACGCTTTCCCTTGTTGATCGATGGATCGACAGGCGCGCCGCTGTTTCAACCGACCCTCTATGCGACGACACATCTGCGTGCCCGTGGCAGAGCGACCGAGACGATTCACCAGGCTCTGCGTTCGATCATGGTGCTGCAGCTGACTCTCAATCGACTGGGCGTCAATCTGGATGGGAGAATGGCTGAAGGAAGGCTGCTGGACCGCGGCGAGATCGATGAGATTGCGCGCGCATGCCGCTTGCCGTTGGAAACCATCGTTCGAGAATCCTCGGATGCACCGAGCACTCCGTTGCCGTTACGACGACCGAGGAACCCTGAACGGGTTCGGATGGCCACAACGTTGGCGCCAGCGCAAATTGATCCCTCGACGGCCGCGATCCGCATCCATTACATCCGGGACCACCTCAAATGGCTGACGTCGAATCGATTGTTCTCCATGAGTCCCAGAGACGGGGCGTACGCCGCGCTTAAAGTCAGTGCCGACCTCGTCCGCGGGGTACTCGCGGAGCTCGCTCCCGTCGCCTCCAACCGTCATGGGGTGACCGATCGGAAAGGGTTTTTGCAGACGGAAATCGACGCAATCCTTGCGGTCATGGACCCGGCGTCGGCCACTAACCCATGGAAGGGCGAGCACACGAAGGAACGCAACTTCCTCATCGCCAAATGGCTTATCGCCCTCGGAATCCGACGCGGCGAGCTGCTCAACGTGCGCATCGACGACATCGACTTCCAGACCGAGCGGGTAACGATCGAACGCCGCCCCGACGATGCGCGCGACCCGCGTCCGAATCAACCGCGCGTGAAAACCCGTGGCCGAGATCTGCCGCTCGGATCAAAGCTCACGGCGCTGACGCATGAATACGTGCGCACGCAGCGGGCCGCTCAAGGGAACGCGCGCAAACACGGTTACTTGTTCGTCGCGAACGGCACCGGGGCGCCCCTGTCGCTCCCGCAAGTCGCGGCGATATTTACGGACCTACGGAGGAGTCGGCCTGAATTACCCCGCAATCTCATGCCGCACGTCCTGGGTCGCCACAGCTGGAACACGCGCTTCTCGGAACTCGCGGACAAACGGAAACTCTCTGCGGAGGTGGAAAAGAAGGTGCGCTCGCGCGCGATGGGATGGAGTGAGACCTCCAACACCGCGGCCACCTACACGCGTCGCCATGTGGAACGAGAGGCCGATGAACTCATCCGCGCCCTCTACGACCGGTGAGGGAAAACGCGACGAGGACGAGACGTAGCGCGCGTCCCGCTCGATCACCACCGGGTTCATTGCCTCTTGCTCTACCGAGCAGCGTGCGAACGCGCGCAGGGCAGCGGTTCGATCCGCGGGAGGCGATCTGGGTCTGGCGCGACGCGGTAACGCGGGCCTCCCTGAATTTTACGAGTCTTGAGCCCATGCTCTGCCCCGCGATGCTCAACTCGTTCAAGCTCGTGATGCTATGGGTGGTCGAGAACCGAGCGACGGGCGGCGTTAACACGGACTTCGATCGGCTGCGTACGTTCTTCCGGTTCGTGAGAGCCTCGCGCCGCAGCGCCATTGTGAAAATCACGGGTGCGGACGTCTTGAATTATCGGGCTGCGCACCGGAGTACGGCCGATCTTGCGCAAATGGCATTTGATGGGTCTCGCCGGCGTAGCCGAGGCGGTCGAGTTACTCGAGAGCCTGCGCACCAAGGACACCGTGAAGGGTCGAGCGGTGCGCACCCATGACCCCAAGATGGGACCGTTTACATCGATCGAGTTCGACGGGCTCATCGCGAGCCTCGATCAGCGCGTCGCCGATGGCACGATGGACGCCAGCTACGCCGTCTTGGCGTATCTCTTGATTGGTCTCGGTATTAGGCCCGCCCAATGTGCACTCCTCAAGGTGCGAGACATCCAGTGTGAATGGTAC
>JBBIUT010000076.1:0-386 GCA_037440085.1 Gammaproteobacteria bacterium | reverse complement strand
TGGCGTGCGTACCGGTGGCGCTCAACTCGGGCGTGTTCTGGGCGCGGCGGTCGCTGATGCGGTATCCCGGCACAATCGTCGTCGAGTTCCTGCCGCCGATCCCGCCGGGGTTGCCGCGGGCGGAGTTCCGCGAGCGCGTACTACCCGAGTCGCTCGGCAAACTCGTGCAGGATCACGCTGAGCGACTGCGTGACGACTTCATCAAGGTTTTGGATGATCCTTCCTCGACGCCGCTCCTGCCGGCGCGGGTGCCTGGCGCAGCCTTGGCGCGAGGCTACGAATATCACTCTGTCGCGCTAGATCTGACACAAGGACTGCAGACGGCATTGGCTAAACTGAAGGTGTACTCCGAGCGGACGGGGGAGGCTCTGCATACACCGGCGATC
>JBBIUT010000075.1:0-10941 GCA_037440085.1 Gammaproteobacteria bacterium | reverse complement strand
TCGAAAGCACGAAGCCAGGTCAATGTCGGCAATCCGACAACCGGCCTGATTTTGGTCAAGAGCGGCTCTCCTGTGAAAAATTTATAGGCAAAGGTACCAAAATACTCGGTTGCCTGCCGGTGAGGAGCAATTTATTGTGGCCAATGCCCTCCCATAAACTACTCACCGGTCTTAAATGAAAACACACGCACGCATCGCCGTCGTCGGCGGCGGGATGATGGGCGCAAGCCTCCTGTACCACCTGGCCCTGGAAGGCTGTACGGACACGATTCTGATCGAGAAGAGCGAGCTCACCTCGGGTTCCACCTGGCACGCCGCCGGGCAATGTCCCAGCATCACCGGCAGCTACAACCTCGCGAAAATCCATGCCTACAGCAACCAGTTGTACCCGCGTCTCGAAGCGCTCACCGGACAGTACGTCAGCTGGCACCCGTGCGGCGGGCTGCGGTTGGCGAACGACGAGCACGAGCTCGCCTGGCTGAAGTACATCCACGGCTTCTCGAAGATCATCGGCTTCAGCATGGATATCGTGGGTCTGGATGAGATCCGCCGCCTGAATCCGTTTCTGACCACGGACAGAGTCCTGGCCGCTGCCTGGACCCGGGATGACGGACACGGCGATCCGTCCGGACTATGCCATGCGCTTGCGAAAGCGGCGCGGGATCTGGGAGCGGCCGTGGTGCGCCACAATCGCGTCACCGGCATCCGCCGTCGCAACAGCGGCGACTGGGAAGTCATCACCGAGAAAGGCACGATCGTCGCCGAGATGGTCGTCAATGCGGCCGGTTGCTATGCCCGCGAGGTCGCCGCCATGGTCGGCAGCGATGCTCCCATCACCAACATGCAGCACCATTACATCGTGACTCATCCGATCCGCGCTTTCGTCGAACGCGACGGCGAGATCCCCGTGATGCGCGATTCGTATACCTCCGGCTATTTTCGTCAGGAGCAAAAATCCGGATTGATCGGCGTCTATGAGGGCACCGGATTGCACGAGGCATGGGCGCCCCGGGGATATCCAGAGTGGGAATCCTCCAATGAGCTGTTCCCCGATGAGCTCGATCGCATCGCGCCGTGGTTGGAACGGGCGATGGAACGCATGCCCATTTTCGGCGAAGCCGGCATTCGCCGCGTCATCAACGGTGCGATCCCGCACACCCCGGACGGCGCGCCTCTGCTCGGCCCGGCGCCTGGGTTGCAAAACTTCTGGATGTGCTGCGGCACATCGTTCGGTATTGCGCAGGGCGGGGGTTGCGGCAAGTACCTGGCGCAGTGGATGCTGCACGGGGATTCGGAAATCAACATGACGGAGTTCGACCCGCGCCGTTTCGGCCGGTTTGCCGATAAATCGTACGTACGCGACAAGGTGTTTCTGGATTATCGACTCACCTTCACTACCCGGCGCCCCGGCGAAGAGGAAATGGCCGGCCGGCCCCGCAAGACGAGCCCCTTGTACGAGACGCTGCGCGCGCGAGGCGGCGTGCACTCCGAAACCTTCGGTTGGGAGCGCCCGAAATGGTTTTCCTTGGACGGGCGCGAGGAGGACTGCGGCTACCGGCGCAACAACGTGTTCGAGGTGGTCCGCGATGAGGTCGCCGCCGTCCATGAGCGTGTGGCCGTCCTGGATCTGACCGGATTCGCCAAATACGACATCAGCGGACCCGGCGCCGAGTCATTTTTGAATCGCGTCTGCGCGGCTCGGATACCGCGCAAAGTCGGCGGCATCGCGCTGGTGCACATGCTCTCTGCGGGCGGGCGCATTTACGGCGAGATGACCGTGAGCCGCCTGGGCGAGGATCGCTTCTATGCGCTCTCGGCGGCGGCCGCGGAACAGCGCGATCTGGATTGGTTGAGACAGAGCCTGCGGCCCGGCGAGGCCGTGCGGATCGAAAACGTCACCGAGGAGCGCGGTGTTCTGGTGTTGAGCGGACCACGTTCGCGCGAGCTGCTGCGCCGCTTGACCGATGCGCCCCTGGGAAACGAGGAATTCCCGTGGCTCACCGCGCGCGACATCAGCGTCGCCGGACACCCGGTGCGGGCGCTGCGAGTAAGTTACGTCGGCGAGCTGGGCTGGGAGCTGCACGCGCCGATCGGCTCGATGGCCTCGCTTTACGCCGCGCTTTGGGAACACGGCGGGCCGTTCGGCATCGCGAATTATGGGCTGTACGCGGTGAACAGCATGCGCATCGAGAAGGGCTATAAGGCGTGGTCGACCGAACTGACCAACGAATTGACCATGCTCGAAGCGGATATGGCGCGATTCTTCAACGTGAACAAAGGCGACTTCGTGGGCAAGGCGGCGACGCTGGCGCAGCGGCCGCGCCGTTTGAAGATCGTCTGCCTGGAAATCGATGCGACCGACGCCGACGCGCGCGGCGCCGAACCGGTACTCGCCGGGGAGGCCTGCATCGGCATCACGACCTCAGGCAGCTACGGTCATCGCGTCAAGAAAAGTCTCGCATTTGCCTGCATCGATCCAATTCACTCGGCACCGGGCAGCGCTTCCCACGTGCTCATCCAGGGGCAGCGCCGCCAAGCGCGCGTGCTCGCGGCCCCGGCGTTCGATGCCGCCAATTCGCGGATGAGGGTTTAGCGCGTGGCCATCGATCTGCCAGAGCGCGCTCGGGTCGTCATCGTGGGCGGCGGCGTCATCGGCTGCTCGGTCGCTTATCACCTGGCCAAACTGGGCTGGAACGAGGTGGTGCTGCTCGAGCGCAAACAACTGACGAGCGGCACCACCTGGCATGCCGCGGGGCTGGTCGGCCAGCTGCGCCAGAGCATCAACATGACCCGGCTCGCACGCTACACGGGCGAACTGTACCGGGGTCTCGAAGCCGAAACCGGGCAGGCGACCGGCTATCGACAATGCGGCTCATTGTCGCTCGCGACCACCGCGGGGCGCATGGAGGAGTTGCGGCGCAACGCCTCCATGGCCAAGGTGTTCGGTCTGCCCGTCAATGTCGTGTCCCCCGGCGAAATTCGATCGCTTTATCCGCTCGCCAATCTCGAGGATGTGATTGGCGGCATTCACATACCGAGCGACGGCTACGCGAATGCCGTCGACATCACTCAGGCGCTCGCCAAGGGTGCGCGCACCGGGGGGGTACGGATTTTCCAAGACGTCACGGTCACATCCATCCGCCATGACGGCGAGCGGGTGAAGGGTGTGGAAACCGGGCACGGCGGCATCGAAGCGGACTACGTGGTGCTGTGCGCAGGCATGTGGACCCGGGACCTCGCCGCGAGCATCGGCGTCACCGCACCGCTCCACGCCTGTGAGCACTACTACGTGCTGTTCCAAGATGTACCCGGACTTCATTCGGACATGCCGGTGCTGCGCGACTATGACCACTGCAGCTATTTCAAATACGACGCCGGGAAACTCCTGGTCGGCGCCTTCGAGCCGAATGCCCGCCCGTGGGGCGCTGATGGGATTCCCGAGGATTTCGCCTTCGGTGAGATCGCCGGCGACTTCGGCCACTTCGAACCGGTGCTGATGGATGCGATGCGCCGCATACCGGCGCTCGAGCACGCCGGTATTCAAAAATTCTTTTGCGGCCCGGAAAGCTTCACGCCGGATGTGCGCTACCACTTGGGCGAGTCCTCTGAACTCAAGAATTGTTTCGTCGCGGCCGGACTCAACTCCATCGGTCTGCAATCCGCCGGCGGCGTCGGCAAAGTCGTCGCCGAATGGATCCGCGACGGGCACCCGCCTCTGGATCTGTGGGAAGTCGACGTGCGGCGCAATATGCCCTTCCAGATCAACCGCAAATACCTGCGGGCGCGGGTCTCCGAGAGCTTGGGACTGCTGTACGCGACGCATTGGCCGTTTCGCCAGTACGAAACCGCCCGCGGCGTGCGTAAATCGGCGCTGCACGACCGCCTGGCCCGGGCGGGCGCCTGCTTCGGCGAAGCCTTCGGCTGGGAGCGGCCCAACTGGTACGCCCCGGCGGGCGTCCAGCCCTCCTATGCCTACAGCTACGGCCGGCAAAACTGGTTCGAGCACAGCGCCCATGAACACCGCGCGGCACGCAATGCGGTGGCACTGTTCGACCAGTCCTCGTTTGCCAAGTTTCGGCTCGAAGGGGCCGACGCGGTCCGCGTGCTCAATCGCGTCTGCGCAAACGAGGTGGCGGTCGCCCCGGGGAAGATGGTCTATACCCAATGGCTGAACGAGCGCGGCGGGATCGAGGCGGATCTGACCGTGACCCGGCTGGCCGAGACCGCGTATTTGATCGTCTCGGGAGCGGAAACCGAAAGCAAGGATTTCAACTGGCTGAAGCGGCACATCGGCCAAGCGCATTGCGTGCTCACCAATGTGACCTCGGGCATGGGCGTGCTGTCGCTGATGGGTCCGCGGGCGCGCGAGCTGCTGCAGTCGCTGACGCCGGACGATGTGTCGGATCGGGCCTTTCCGTTCGCCTCGAGCCGGGTGATCGAGTTGGGTTATGCGCTGGTGCGCGCCTCGCGCATCACCTTCGTCGGTGAGCTCGGCTGGGAATTGTACGTGCCGACCGAATTTATGCAGGGCGTGTACGACGAACTGGTCGCCGAGGGCGTGCGTCACGGCTTGGTTCATGCCGGCTATCACGCATTGAATTCGCTGCGGATGGAGAAGGCCTATCGGCACTGGGGACACGACATCACCGACGAGGACACGCCCTGGGAAGCCGGTTTGGGTTTTGCGGTGAAGCTCGACAAGCCCGGCGGATTCATCGGGCGCGAGGCGCTGCTGAGACAACGCGAATCCGGAGTGCGCAAGCGTCTGGTGCAATTCAAACTCAAGTCACCCGAACCCTTGATTTATCACAATGAACCGATTTGGCGGGGCGACTCGATCGTCGGCTTCATTCGCTCCGGCATGTACGGCCACACGCTCGGTGCGGCCGTGGGGCTCGGGTATGTGGCCCTGCCCGCCCCTGCCGCCGGCGCAGCCGGGGCCACCGCGGGCGACGGCATCGGCGCCGACGATTTCGAGATCGAGATCGCGGGGGTCCGCTATCCCGCCAGCGCGTCGCTGCGTCCGCTGTACGACCCAACGAACGAGAGAATCAAATGCTGAATCAGTCGACTTCGAGCGGCGCGTCGTCACCTTTCAGCAGTGGTCCGCGGTGCAGTTCGGCCCGGCGCTGCGCTAGGAGCGCCAGCCATGGCGGTCTGCGATTCGCTTACTTGTTGCAGTCCGTGCGATGCACCACCACCCGGCGATTGTGCGCCCGGCCCGCACGAGTTTTGTTGTCCGCCACCGGGTTCGCCTCACCATAGCCTTTGACCGTGAGACGCCCGCCCGAAATGCCGTGGCTCGTCAGGTAGTCCGCGACTGACTGAGCCCGGCGCTCCGCAAGCCCCAAGTTGTGCGCGGGGCTGCCGGTCGAGTCGGTGTACCCGCCGACCTCTCCGTCCACGAAGTTCAGGCGCTTCAGGTTCACGATCATTTTATCTAGCAGCGCCATGTCCTCGTCGGTCAAACTCGCCGAATCGGTCGCGAAATGAACTTCCTGCGATACATCGCATGGGCAGCCGTATTTATCGACGGCCACTCCCGGGGGCGTGTCGGGGCACAGGGCTGCCGGCTTCGGCGGCGGCGGTGGCGGCGGCGGTGGTAGCGGGGGCGGAGGGGGTGGCGGCGGCGGTGCGGGCGCCGGCTTCGGTTCGCCGCCGAACCGGTAATTGAAGCCCACCCGAAACAAACTGGCGGTAAAGCTGTTATGAATATTGTCGAGCGAAAAATTAGAGAATGCCGCGCAGGCCGATGCGGACGCGGTGCAGGTCGTCGTGGTGTTGTTACCTTTGCCGAGATTCACGTACAGATATTCGGCCTTGAGCGACCACGGGCCGCGGAGCCCGTACTCGACGCCGGCGCCGGCGATCCAGCCGGTCGCGGTGAAGTTCTTACCGCCGCTGAACGAGGCGGTGGGGGCTGACCCGCCGGCCGGAGCGAAAGACGCCGTACTGTTGTGTGATCCGCCGGCGATGATGGTACCCGCCGTAAAATAGGGAAGCCACCGATCGATCGCGTAACCTATGCGTGGATGAATGAGTCCGAAGCCGCTTGGGCTGACATTGCCGTTAAACGTATAAGTACCGTTGGGCGGCGGCGTGGCTCCGGCATACGTGTATGACCGGTTGTGCTTGTTGGTGGACCAGCCGTCGTAATCGAAATCCAATCCCCAAACGATCCGGTCGGTCTGAAAATTGTATCCGAACTGCAGGCCGCCGATGAATGCGCTGTTGTTGGGACAGTTGCGATTGTAAAAGCCGTTGGCAAGCGGCGGGGTGCCCGTGATGACGCTGCCCGGTTCCCAGGTGTTGCACGTGGTACTCCATGCACCGCCGATATTGCCGCCGGCATAAAAGCCCTCCCAGGACTTCTGCCCGGCGGCGGAGTCCTCCGCGGACGCCGCTCCCGCAACCGCGGTCAATGCGAATATCGCTGCCGAAAGGGTCGTGCGTTTCATCGCTTATTTCCTCGAGCCATTGACATGCTTGGCAACCGTTGCTGTTGTCATGCGTATCGGAATACCGGGCAATCGTACAGCAGGTACCGTGGGCAGGAAATACGCTGGGTCCGATTTGCCGGCTGGCGCATTGCCGGCAAATGCCTAGGGGCTCGCATGGCTCAGGCTCCAGACGTAGGCAGAGAGCGCCGACACCTGCTCTTGGCTGAGTTGCGCGCCGCCCAGTGGCGGCATCGGGGCGGGGTATCGACGAGGTTGCGAAACGCCCCGGGTGATGGTTGAGGCAATCCCTCGATAGGATCCGTCGCTCCATGACCACTGATGATCGGTGAGCGCGGGGCCGAGGTCGGTGCCGGCGCCGTCCCTGCCGTGACATCCCGTGCAGGTCGCATTGCCCACCTTGCCGTGATAGATGCGATATCCCAATAAGAGCATCTCCTTGGTGGCGCCTGCGGGCACGGGAAGATCGCCCGAGGCCGAGTCCGTATCCTCCTGCTTCATGCGGTCCGGCCGTTGATTGTCGGCGTCGCTCGCTGCGCTCGCGGGCGCTGCCGCGCTCGGACAGGAGGTATAGGACATCTCCCCGCCCCCGGCGCCGGGCCCGCCGCGGTACACGATCCGGTAGATCCGTCCGCGCACGTCGTCCGAGACGTAGAGTGCCCCGTCGGGTCCGACCGCGACTCCCGTCGGCCGATGAAGGGCCGCGTCGGGTGACTTTTGCCCGCCCGCAAAACCGTCGGCAAAGATTTCACAGCTGCCTGCGGCCCCGTCGCCCGCGAGCGGTTGAAAGGCGACGTTGTACCCTTGCTGGGGAAATGGCGCTCGATCCCATGATCCGTGGAACGCGATGAACACGCCGCGACGGTAGTGCGCGGGGAACTCTTGTCGATCATAGAAGACCATGCCGTCCGGCGCCCAATGAGCGGGGAATACCGCAATCGGCGCGAGTTTATGCGCGCATACGCCGCGTCGTTTGCCGCCGTCGCCGCCGTATTCGGGTGCGAGAACCAAGGCCCCTTGAGCGGGGTCGTAATAGCATTCCGGCCAGCCGTAGTCCCCGCCCTGGGTGAGGCGCAGCAGCTCTTCGGCCGGCAAAGTGGCTTCTTCCTCGGGTTTATACAGATCGGGCCAATTCGCATGCAGCTGATCGCGCCCGTGCTGGGTCACGAATAGCCGATGACCTGCCGCATCGATCCCAAAGCCCTCGGCGTTGCGTATGCCGGTCGCGAAGCGCTCAGCCGGTGAAAAAACTTGATGTGTCCGCTTCGCATCGTAGCGCCAGATGCCGCCGCGTGTTTCGAGCTCGGTGCACGGATCCGCTCCGGACGATCGCGGCGTGCGATTTTGCAGCTGACAAGAATTCGTCGCGGATGCGACGTCGATATACATCAACCCGGCGTCGTCGATCGCAAAGGGGTGCATCGGATGATCGCCGCCGACCGGCAACCCGGTCACCACGGGCTCGCCGTAGCCGTGCGGTACGATCGCTCCGTCCGGCAGCGCAAAACGCACAATCTTATCGTCTACTTCCGCGTACAGCGCGCCATTGTACATGCCGATTCCGGTACCGCCCCGTCCCCCGCTCCGGTGGGTTTCTCCAAAACGTTCGATCACGTCCGCCCTGCCGGAACCCGTGGTATCCCGCAGCGCCACGAGAAATCCGCCCGCGGGCGGCTTGGCGTTGCCGTCGTTGCGGCCGGACCGGGTGTTGACGTACACCACGCCGTTCGGCGCCGCCACCAGGTGCCGAGCGTGGCCGATGCCATCGGCAAATATGCTGGCGCAGAAGCCGGGCGGGAGCGTGAGGCCGGTATCGTCAGTGGGGCAAAGCGAACTTTCGCCATGAGCGGCCGCTGCGACGGCGCTCATGACCGATGCGGCAAGCAAACTCAAGCCGGATCCGTTCATGGCGCTCCTCCTGGTAATCGGTAAGCATCTCGTGGCATCGAATCGCCAATCGACTCCTCACGCGGGCGGTTTGCGCTAGCCGCGGCGACCCGGGAGATTCAGGCCGATTGCATCTCCGTGGGCGCTCGCGACCAAATACTTCCAAATTCGTGCCGACGTTCCTTTGCATGCCGGCAATCCGGCAGTCAGGGCTCAAGCTCGCCGGTGATCGCGACGAATGCGGCAGATCCGTCGCGCACGACGCGAACAAGCAGAGGGTTTTGCTGAGTCGGCCTGGGAACGGCCGCGATATCCTCAGGTGCCGTCAACTGTTTCGTCCCTGCATGGGTAATGAGATCGCCCACCTTGAGGCCTGCCAATGCCCCGGGCCCCGCCGGTCGTAGCTGCGTGACAATCAGTCCACTCGATTCATCCTTCGCCTTGATCGCTTTGCGAATCGCGGCCGTCGTATCGGCCACCCCGAAACCAAGAGCCGGCACCCAAGTATCCTGGCCACCCGTTAAAGCTGGATTGGAAATGGGGTCAGGCAGCGCGGCGATCTTCAGCGCAACCACCTGTTGCGTACCCGCACGCACGACCGTCACGTTCGCGAGAGCATTCGGCGCCAGTCGCGCGGTGATTTTGCTGAGATCCTTGAAGATAACCGGGACGGAGTCGATGCTGAGCAATACGTCTCCAATCCAAAGGGCGCCGACCGCGGGACCCTGCGGATCCAATGCGGTGACCAGCGCACCAGCCGGAGTCTTCAAACCAAGGGCTTTTGCCAATAGCGGCGTGAGAGCCTGAGCGTAAATGCCGATGTACCCGCGATCTACACGACCATGTGCCTCGAGCTCGCCGACCACGGCCGCAACGGTTTCTGCAGGGATCGCAAAACCAAGCCCGACGGAGCCGCCGCTGGGCGAGAAGATGACGGAAGTGACGCCAACGACCGTCCCGCTCAAGGAGACCAGGGGTCCACCCGAGTTGCCGCGGTTGATGGCCGCATCGGTCTGCAGGAAATTGATGTATGGATCGTCCTCCAAGGTGCGGGCACGCGCCGAGACGATACCCGCGCTGACGGACTGGCCAAGTCCGAATGGATTGCCGATGGCTATCACGGGATCACCAACGGAGACCGACTCGGATGACCCCAGGCGAAGCGCGGGCAAACGACCCGCGTCCACCTTTAGGAGGGCAATATCGGTGACCGAATCGGCACCAATCACCTTGGCAGCGATCTCTCGAGCGTCTGGAAGGCGTACGCGGACCGCGCGGGCACCCACGATGACGTGCCGATTTGTGACAATGAGTCCATCCGCGCGGATGACGAACCCGGAGCCGAGCGCGGAGGATGCGCCGTCGCTTCGGCCCGGATTGCCGCTTGGACCGGATAGCAGGCGTCGAATCAGTGCCCCAACCTCGTCGTCTTCGGAATTGGCGGTCGCTCGATCCGCCGCGCGCTGGCCAGGGCTTATACGTTCCTCTTCGACGAGGACGGTGACCACGCTCGGCGCGACTTGTCGAACGAGCGCCGCGTAACCGGATGGCGCGGTTCCGGTTGCGGCGCACGTCAACGGAACCGCAAGGGCGATGATGGCCAACGCTGCTCGTCGTGAGCATCGCGCAGGACAAACGACCATCCCCGCGGGATTGTGGGCATAAGGTGCGTCAACGCGCTGCGTGTGAGCGCCGGCGAAATCCAGCCTGTCGCGGCGCATCAGGTCAATTCCCCCGCTAATTCCACTTGAGCAGCACCCACCGGCAGGCGGATTCATAATATGGCGTATCTCCCGCAGTGTCGCCGCTATAGTAGGTGTCGGCACTCTCGCGGGCAACCGACCAGCCCTCCTCTGTCGCGATGCAGGCTGCCTCCTGAGGTTGACAAACCGCACCCGAAAAATCACCAGGGCTGAAGTTGATGATATTCGGGATTCGAAGGCCCGCGCCCGATCGCGTGGCCGCTGGCGGCAGCTTGGAAGGCGAAGAATTTGGAGGATTTGGTCACGGAGCTTACGCCGTGATTTGCAGGCGTGCTGCAAGGAAATAGGACACTCTGTTCACCTTGGCGCGGCACCGGTTCGTTGCGCGCAGCATGACACGCGCTTCGGCACCCTACATACCCAACAAGTTTGAGACCATTCAGAAGTCCGCGGCGCATCCCAAGAGTCCCGGCATCCGCGCTTCAAGCGGGATCCGACTACATGCGTGCAATCGCCGGCCGTTGTCCCCTAGGATCCTCTTCCAAGCGAATCTTCACGTAAAGGTCATACGCTCGCTGTGATCCGACATAGAGACAGTCGCAAACATTCGGGTCCGCATACACAAAGCGAATCTTGCCGTCATGCATACGCCGCACAACGCGGTGCGCCGGCAATAAGTTCAGCATGGTCTGCCGTTCAAACGTATTTGCCTGATGCACAACAAAGCCCGCGACCGACAGATCATCTTCATGTTGAACGATGATCTTCTGCGGGGTTTGGCATGCCAATAGCACGCCGACGCCGAGAAGGAATCCAGCGGCTGCTCCGAATCGGAAATTTCTTCGGTGTTTTGGTTCAATGAATCTCGGGGATCTCATTTTGAGTCCTAGAAG
>JBBIUT010000074.1:0-11159 GCA_037440085.1 Gammaproteobacteria bacterium | reverse complement strand
GGCAGTAGGACGGGTCGGTGAGGATCTCCTGATACCCGGTCATCGCCGTATTGAAAACCACTTCACCCGTCGTGTTGCCTTTTGCGCCTACCGAGACGCCACGGAACACGGTGCCATCTTCGAGCGCTAGCACTGCAGGTGTCGACACTCCGGTTCCTCGCTTTGCGCTATGCGCGTTCCGCAGATGCGCAAAGCGGGAGGCGTCCGCTCAAGAACGTCCTCCCGCTTAATGGTTGAGATCGCGAATCGTTTCCGGGCGCGAATATTAACGATGCGCGCGATGACTGTCCATGCCCCTATCCAAGCCCGAGCACGTTCCGCATGCCGTATAGACCCGCCGGCCGGCCGATCAGCCACAGGGCGGCGCGCAGCGCCCCGCGCGCGAATATCATTCGATCGGTCGCGCGATGCGTCAATTCTATGCGCTCGCCGGCCGCGGCGAAGGTCACCGTGTGCTCACCGACGATATCCCCGGCCCGCACCACCGAAAAGCCGATGCTGCCCCGCCTGCGCGGCTTGAGCGTGCCGTGCCGATCGAAGACCGCCAGGCTCTCCAAGGTCTCGCCGCGCGCTCCCGCCACCACCTCGCCCAAGGCGAGCGCCGTGCCCGAGGGGGCATCGCGCTTCATGCGGTGATGCGCCTCGCTGATTTCCACGTCGTAGTGCGCGCCGAGCGCCGCGCCCGCGATCTCCAGCAGACGCGCCATGACGGTCACGCCGATGCTGGTATTGGGCGCAATCAGCACCGGGACCACCTCGGCAGTCGCCTCCAGCACCGCACGGGACGGCCCATCGAAGCCGGTGGTGCCGACCAGAAGCGGAACTCGCGCGAACGCGCAGGCCCGCGCGTGATCCGCAACGAAGCTCGGCAGGCTGAAATCGACCGCCACCGCGGCCGCGGCCAGAGCCGCTGCAGGGTCCGCGGTGACCATCACTCCGCAAGCCGGGCCCTCCAGGGCCGCATCCTGGCCCAATCGAGCGCTGTCGGCCGAGGCGAGAGCGCCGCTGAGGTGCAGGACGGCCTCCGGCCGCGCCGACCCCAGGAGAGCCGCCGATTCTTCCTCCCGCAGCGCCCGCACCACGGATTGGCCCATGCGTCCGGTGATGCCGAATACCGCGACTCCGGGCATCGGGATCCTACTCGACCGCGCCCGTAAAGAATTTCTTCACGCCCGCGAAAAACGACTGTTCGCGCGGCTTGTGCCCGCCCTTCTGCAGCGAGGCCTCGAATTTCCTGAGCAGTTCCTTTTGTTCGGCGTCGAGGCTCACCGGCGTTTCAACCACCACCCGGCAAAACAAGTCCCCGGGCGCACCGCCGCGCACCGGCCGCACGCCTTTCTCGCGAACGCGGAACACGCGCCCGGACTGCGTCTCGCTCGGAATCTTGAGCACCACCTCGCCGTCAAGCGTCGGCACCTCGACCGAACCGCCCAGCGACGCCGTGGTGAAGCTGATCGGCACCTCGCACGACAGGTTGCTGCCGTCACGCTCAAAAATGGCGTGCTCGCGCACGCGGATCTCGACATAAAGATCGCCCGCCGGACCGCCGTTGCGGCCCGCCTCGCCTTCGCCGTTCAAGCGGATCCTGTCGCCGGTATCGACTCCGGCCGGCACCGTCACCGGAATCGTCTTCTCCTGGCGTACGCGGCCCTGGCCGTAGCAGGAATCGCACGGATTGCTGATGATCTTGCCGCGGCCCTTGCAGCGCGGACACGGCTGTTGAATGGTGAAGATCGATTGCTGCATGCGCACCTGGCCCTGCCCGTGGCAGGTGTCGCAGGTCTTCGGCATGGACCCCTTGGCCGCGCCGGTCCCCTTGCAGGTCTGGCATTCGGCCAGGGAGGGAATCTTGATTTCGGTCTCGGTGCCGAACACCGCCCGCTCCAGATCGAGCTCGAGCTCGTAGCGCAGATCGGCCCCGCGAAAAACCTGCGAGCGCCCCCGTTGCCCGCCGGAGAAGATATCGCCGAACATCTCGCCGAAAATATCGCCGAACGCATCGCCGGCGCTGAAGCCGCCGCCGCGGCCGCCTTCGAGGCCCGCGTGGCCGAATTGATCGTAAACCGCGCGCTTCTGGGCGTCGGTGAGCACCTCGTAGGCCTCCTTGGCCTCCTTGAACTTGTGCTCCGCCTCCGGGTCGTCGGGGTTTCGATCCGGGTGAAACTTCATGGCCAGGCGCCGATAGGCCTTCTTGATATCCGCCTCCGTCGCGCTTCTTGGCAGCTCGAGGAGCTTGTAGTAATCGTGCTTCGCCATTACCCACCTGGATCAACGCCCACAAAAACGAACCGCCGGTACCTTAGCGCACCGGCGGCTCATTCACACGATCTTTGCCGCCCCAGCCGGCGCTTCAAGCCTTCTTGCGATCGCTTTCCTTGACCTCTTCGAACTCGGCATCGAGCACATCCTCTTTCTTGGCTTCCTTGTCGCCGCCCGCGGATCCGGAAGCCCCCCCACCGGCGGCTGCGCCGGCCGATTGCTCGTACATCTTTTTCATGATGGCGCCGGATGTCTGCTCGAGCGCCTCGGTCTTGCGCTCGATTTCCTCGCGGTCATCTCCGCTCATCGCCGCCTTGACCGCCGCGATCGATTCGGCCGCGGCCTTCTTCTCGTCCTCGGACACCTTGTCGCCGACATCGGCGAGGGCTTTTTCCACCGTATGCACGGCCGCATCGGCCTTGTTGCGCGCACCGACCAATTCGCGGAACTTCTTGTCTTCCTCGGCATGCGCCTCCGCATCCGAGACCATGCGCTTGATTTCGGATTCGGACAGGCCGCTCGAGGCCTTGATCACGATGCGCTGCTCCTTGCCCGTCTTCACGTCCTTGGCCGAGACGTTCAAGATGCCGTTGGCATCGATGTCGAAAGCGACTTCGATTTGCGGCATGCCGCGCGGCGCGGGCGGAATGTCCGTCAGATCGAATCGGCCCAGCGACTTGTTGTCGGTGGCGCGATCGCGCTCGCCCTGCAGCACGTGAATCGTCACGCCGGTTTGATTGTCGTCCGCGGTCGAGAAGGTCTGCGCCGCCTTGGTCGGAATGGTGGTGTTCTTTTCGATCACCTTGGTCATGATTCCACCCAAGGTCTCTATGCCCAACGACAACGGGGTCACGTCGAGCAGCAGCACGTCCTTCACGTCTCCCGACAGCACGCCGCCTTGAATGGCGGCGCCGACCGCCACCGCTTCGTCCGGATTCACGTCCTTGCGCGGCTCGCGGCCGAACAAATCCTTGACCGCCTTTTGCACCAGCGGCATGCGCGTTTGGCCGCCGACCAGGATGACCTCGCCCACGTCCTTCATGGACAAACCAGCGTCCTTCAATGCGATGCGGCACGGTTCGATGGTCCGCTGCACCAATTCCTCGACCAGCGATTCCAATTTCGCCCGCGTGAGCTTGATGTTGAGATGCTTCGGACCGGCCGCGTCCGCCGTGATGTACGGCAGGTTGATTTCGGTCTGTTGGCTCGAGGAAAGCTCGATCTTCGCCTTCTCCGACGCCTCCTTCAACCGCTGCATTGCGAGCGGATCCTTGCGCACGTCGATGCCGCTCTCCTTCTTGAATTCGTCCGCCAGGTAATTGATGACGCGCAGGTCGAAGTCCTCGCCGCCCAGGAACGTATCGCCGTTGGTCGACAACACCTCGAACTGGCGCTCGCCGTCCACCTCCGCGATTTCGATGACCGAAATGTCGAACGTGCCGCCGCCCAAATCGTAGACCGCGATCTTTCGATCGCCGCCGTCCTTGTCAAGGCCGTAGGCCAGCGCCGCCGCGGTCGGTTCGTTGATGATGCGCTTGACGTTCAAGCCGGCGATTCGTCCGGCGTCCTTGGTGGCCTGGCGCTGCGAGTCATTGAAATACGCCGGCACCGTGATCACCGCCTCGGTGACCGGCTCGCCCAGATAATCCTCGGCGGTCTTCTTCATCTTCATGAGGACTCGCGCGGATATCTCGGGCGGAGCCATCTTCTTGCCCTGCGCTTCCACCCAGGCGTCACCGTTATCGGCCTTGACGATCTTGTAGGAGACCATGGTCACGTCTTTCTTGACCACGTCGTCGCTGAATTTGCGTCCGATTAGACGCTTCGCCGCCGCGATCGTGTTCTGGGGATTGGTGACGGCCTGCCGTTTGGCGGACTGACCCACCAGCACCTCGCCGTCCTTGGTAAAGGCAACGATCGACGGAGTCGTCCGGTCACCTTCGCTGTTCTCGATAACCTTCGGCTTGCCGCCCTCCATGATCGCGACACAGGAATTGGTCGTGCCCAGATCGATGCCAATCATCTTACCCATAGTTAAATTCCTTTAAAAAATTCGAACCGATGACCGCTACTTTGGGGGTGCTCGCGCAATTTCAATTGGCCGCCGCCTTGCTGACGACTACTCGCGCAGGGCGCAGCAACCGGCCGTTCAGGGAGTACCCCTTCTGAATTACCGCCACCACCGTGTTGGCGGGATGCTGCGTGCTTTCCTGCGCCACCATGGCCTCATGCCAGGCCGGATCGAACGTTTGTCCGGCCGGGTCGATGATTTTGATGCCCGCTTTGTCGAAGGCGCGGTGCAGTTCCCGCAACGTGGCCTGCGCGCCTTCGAGCAGCGCCGGCCCGCCGGGATTCGCGGCGCCGGCCTCGATGCCGGCCTCGAGCGCATCGCTCACCGGCACCAGCTCTTGCGCGAAGCGCTCGATGGCGAATTTGCGGGCATTCTCAATTTCACGGTCGGTCCGCTTGCGGAAATTCTCCATCTCGGCAACCGCCCGCAGGTAATTGTTGCGGCTTTCCAGCGCTCTGGCCTCCGCTGCCGCCAAGGTGTCGGCCGCAGCATCGCCGCTGGTCGCGGCGTTGGCCGCCGGATCGATCTGCCCTGCCGTCTCGCCCACGGGCTGGTTGGATTCATTCACTCTTGCAACATCCTCCAAGAAGCGGCGGGCTGTATCCCGGCTTTGCTGCCGATTTGGGGACTATTTGCGGGTGTTCAAGGCCGAACCAAGCAGTTTCGCGGTGACATCGACGATCGGGATCACGCGCTCGTAGGCCATGCGGGTGGGACCGATGATGCCCAACACCCCGACCACCTGGTTATCGATCGAATAGGGGGCCGTGACCACGCTGATGTCGTCCAGGATCCGGTAGCCGGACTCGTGGCCGATGAAGATTTGAATTCCATCGGCCCGCAGACAGCTGTCCAGGAGCCGCAAAATATCGTGCTTTTCGTTGAATGCATCGAACAGCCGGCGCAACCGCTCGACGTTCGACAGCTCGGCGAAGCCCATCAGGTTGGTCTCTCCGGCGATGACGTATTCCACCTGCTCTTCGGACTTGTTGTCGAAGACCTTCTGGGCCATCTGGATCGCGTCCTGCATGAGTTGATCCATGTGCTGGCGGGTCTCCTGCAGCTGCCCGACCAGCTTCGCCCGCACATCCGGCAGCGAGTGGCCGGAGAACGCCTCGTTCAGGTAATTCGCGGCCCTGCGCAGCTCCTCCGCCGAGTAATAGCGGTCGAGCTGCACCACCCGGTTCTGCACCTCGCGGTTGTTCATGACCATGATCGCCAGCGCGCGATTCTCGGAAAGCGACACGAACTCGATCTGCGAAAGCGCTATGTAGTGCGGGTTCGGCAGCGTGACCAATCCCGCCATATGCGTCACGCTCGAGAGCATCTGAGACACGGTCTGCACCAATGAGCGGCCGTTAGAGACCTCGCTCCCCAGGCGGCGTTCGATTTCCCCGATCTCTTCCTGATTGAGGGGTTTGAGCTTGATCAGGGTATCGACGAATAGCCGGTAGCCCTTATCAGTGGGCACGCGGCCCGCCGACGTGTGCGGCGAGGCGACGAACCCCAAATCCTCGAGATCCGCCATGACGTTGCGTATGGTCGCCGCCGACAGGCTCAAACCCGAATCGCGCGACAGCGTGCGCGACCCGACCGGTTGTCCGTCGCGAATATAATTCTCGATCAGAGCCTTGAGCAGCAGTTGCGCTCGCCCGCTCAGGGACTCTTCGCCGCCTTCTGTCATAGTACGGTCCATATAACATGTTTGAAGCTACCTAGCGTGTCCGAACGAAGTCAAGTCCGTCGTATGGGTCAAATGAGCCGAGTTTCGGCCAGTGACCTGCTCGGTTAGATCGTGCTACAAGGACCTACCGACCATGCCCCAGTCTTTTAAGTCCATCGCGCTCATCGGCAACGCCAAGGATTCGCGCGTTGCCGAGTGCATGTTGAGCCTCGTTAGCCACTTTTACGCTCGCGGCCAGCGCGCACTGATCGATCCGGGGATCCGCCTGGCGTTCGCGCCGGGCAGCATTTTGCCCTGCCCGGAGGCAACGTTTGCGACCCGCGCCGATCTGGTGGTCGCGATCGGCGGGGACGGCACACTGCTCTACGCGGCGCGCTTGGTGGCCGGCCATGCGGTTCCGCTGCTCGGGATCAATCGCGGGCGGCTGGGATTCTTGACCGACGTCAGCCCCGTTTCGATGCTCGAGGACATCGATGCGGTGCTCGCCGGGCGCTATACCGAGGATCGGCGCTCGCTTCTGGCGGCCCGGCTGGAGCGGCGCGGCGCGCCCTCGGTGCGGGCGCTCGCCCTCAACGATGTGGTGATCAACAAGCGGGAAACCGGCCGCACCATGGACTTTGAAACCTGGATCAACGGCCGTTTCGTCAACTCGCATGGCGGCGACGGCATCGTCATAGCCACCGCGACCGGATCAACCGCCTATGCCTTGTCATGCGGCGGTCCGATCGTCGAGCCGAACCTCGACGTGTGGGTGCTGGCGCCGATAAGCCCGCACACCTTGAGCGACAGGCCGATCGTGGTGCGCGCCGGCAGCAAGATTCAGCTGCGCCTGGCGGACCGACCGGAATCACGCGCCCAGGTCACCTGCGACGGGACCACCGTCGGCGATCTCGAACCGGGCGACGATCTTCATGTGGAAGGCATCGATGTTCAAATCACCCTGCTGCATCCGCCGGGCTATGACTATTACCGGCTGCTGCGTTCGAAACTGCACTGGGGCCGCGGCGGTCACGGCAGCCCCAACGGCGATTGATCGAATATGCTGACCCGACTTCAACTGCGCGATCTCGTCATCGTAGATCAAGCCGAGCTCGAGATTGGGCCCGGCCTCACCGCGCTGACCGGCGAAACCGGCGCGGGTAAATCCATCGTGGTGGACGCATTGCTGCTGCTTGCCGGAGGGCGCGGCGCCGGCGATGTGGTGCGCCACGGCGCCGAACGCGCCGAAGTTGCGGCCACTTTCGGCCATTTGTCCGCCGCGGCGCTGCGCTGGCTGGAGCAGCAGGCCATTGAGCACGACGGCGAGATCACGGTGCGCCGGGTGATCGGTGCGGACGGCCGATCGCGCGCCTACATCAACGGCCAGCTGGTATCGATTCAGGCGCTGCGAGAATTCGCGGAATTCCTCATAGAAATCCATGGTCAACAGGAATTTCAGCATCTGGTCAGGCGCAGCGCGCAGCGCGAGATGCTCGATGAGCGTTTGAGCGGCGACGATCTCATCGCGACAGTGTCGGCTCTTTACGGCCGCTATCGAGCCTGCCGGCGCGATTACGAGGCGCTCACGTCGGCCGCCTCGAACCGCGAAGAGCGGCTCGATCTGTTGCGCCATCAGCTGGCGGAACTCAAGGCCGAGGTGGGCACGGCGGCCGAGATCGAAGAGCTGTTCGTGGACCGCAAGCGCATCGCCGGCCGCGACCGGCTGGCATCAGCGGCCCGCACCGCCCTCGCCTGCGCAGACGACGACGACGGCGCCAGCGCGCACAATCTGCTGGCGAAGGCCTCATCGGCGCTGCGCGCCGCGGCGGACACCGACCCCGAGCTGCAACAGGCGGCGCAGCTTTTGTCCGAAGCGACCATAAACGCCCGCGAGGCCGCCGATACTTTGCGGCGCTATCTCGAGGCGCTCGATATCGACCCGGCGCGCCAGGAGCAGATCGAACGGCAGGCCGCGGCCCTCGAGGCGCTCGCCCGCAAACACCGCCGCGGCGTGCTCGAACTGCCCGCTCAATTGACGCACATCGAGCGGGAAATCGAAACGCTGGCGGGTGTCGAACTCAGTTTGGCGGACTTCGAGCGGCAGCTTAAGGAATTGGAGCGCGATTATGGCGCCGCAGCAGAGCGCCTGACCGAAGCGCGCCGGCGGGCAGCCGACGCCTTGGGCACGCAGATCAGCGAACTCATGCAGGTGCTCGGCATGGCGGGCGGCCGCTTTGCGGTGAACGTCGGCCCCGCCGATGATCAGTTCGGTCCGAACGGACGCGATGAGATCGAGTTTTTGGTGAGCGCGAACCCGGGGCTGCCGCTCAAGAGCCTCGCGAAGGTCGCCTCCGGCGGCGAATTGTCGCGGATCAGTCTCGCGGTGCAGGTCGCCGCGGCGGCCAACAGCGGCGGCCTTTGCATGGTGTTCGACGAGGTCGATGCCGGAATCGGCGGCGCCGTTGCCGAGATCGTAGGCCGGCAATTGCGCGCACTCGGCGAGCGCACACAGGTCCTGTGCGTCACGCACCTGGCGCAGGTCGCCTCGCAGGCCCACTGCCAGTTCCGCGTGACCAAGCAGAGCGACGCGCAGGCCACCCGCACGGCGGTCACGCCCCTGTCTGCCGACGCGCGCATCGATGAGATTGCGCGCATGCTGGGGGGCATCGATGTGACCGAGCAGGCGCGCGCCCATGCGCACGAGATGCTGGCGCGCTCGGCGGCCGCGGAACCGTCCAAGAAAAGGCGCTCACCGGCAATGCGCGGCTAGCGCGCCGCTACTTCGGCCGCTTTTGGTTCGGGCAATTCGGTTTGCGGCAATGGCCGTACAAGATGAGCGCATGGTCGCTGATTTCGAAGCCCAGCTGCCGCGCCACCGCCTGCTGCCGCTCCTCGATGCCTCCGTCCACGAACTCCTCGACGCGGCCGCAGTCGACGCAGACGATATGATCATGGTGCGCGCCGTGATTGAGCTCGAACACCGCCATGCCGCCCTCGAAATGATGGCGGGTGACCAACCCGGCGGCCTCGAACTGGGTGAGCACGCGATATACGGTCGCCAGGCCAATGTCCTGATTGGACACCAGCAGCTTCTTGTAGATGTCCTCCGCGCTCAGGTGGCGGGCCGAGCTGTCGGCGAGAATGTCCAGGATCTTGAGGCGCGGCAACGTGACTTTGAGTCCCGCGTTGCGCAGGTCGTTACTTTCGGCGGTCGAGGGCGGTTTCAGGCGCTGCGGCATGCGGTGGCATCCGGTATGATACACGGTTGATTATCATTCATTTTTAGGGCTGCGCACCATTTTGACGAAAATATTTCGGCCTTTACTTGTGGTTTTGAGCCTTGCCGCCTCCGCCTGCGTGTATCACATCAACATTCAGCAGGGCAATTTCTTGGATCAGGCGGCGGTCGAACAGGTCAAGTCCGGCATGACGCGCAGTCAAGTGCGCTATTTGCTCGGCACGCCCATGGTGGCCGATCCCTTCAACAAGGAACGCTGGGATTATATCTACTATTTGAAGAACGGGCGCACCAGCCATACCGACTCGCGCCGCGTCACCGTATATTTCGACGGCGACAAGGTGGCTCGGCTCGACAAGCCGACGGCGGCCGAGGCCGCGGCCCAGGACGCTTCGGCCGCCAAGGTCAAGTACGGCAGGGTCTATTGACGGGGACCCGCGTCGGTCATCGCTTCGGCCGCGCTTGCTGCGCCTGCGATGAGCCGCGGCGCGCCTGTTTGACCCGCGCGCGGCGCGCGGCCTTCGGATCGGCGGCGAGCGCCCGGTAGATCTCGACTCGATCACCCGGCTCGAGAATCCGGTGCGCGCCGACCGGCTTGCCGTACACGCCCACGGCGGCATGGGCGATGTCTATTCCGGAGAATTCCGGCGCCGCCGCCGCGGCCTCGAGAGCGTCGGCGACCGTGGCCGGCGAGGCCAGACGAAGCCGTCCGGCAATGGCCCGCTGCGGCTCGGCATATACCACTTCGACCTCGATCATCGGAGTACCGGGCTGCGCCAACGCCGGATCCTAGCCTTTGGCGGCGCCGTACAGCGTTTGCGCACGCTGCGCGAACGCATCGACAATTGTGCCGCAAAGCGCCCCGAAGGCGTGATTCAGCGCCGCGGCGGTCAAGCGGTTCTTGAACTCGAACTCGACCCGGAAATGCACCTGCGAACCGCGCTCGCCGATGGCTTCGAAGCGCCATTGTCCCTCCAGGTGGCGAAAGGGTCCGTCCACCAGCCGCATGAGAATTTGCGCATCCTGTTGCAGGGTGTTGCGCGTCGTGAACTCGGTGCGCAGCATCCCGCGCGCGATCTTCACGCTCGCCAGCATCTCGGTCGCCGACCTGGGTTCCACTCGGGCGCCGACGCACCAGGGCAGGAATTCCGGGTAGCGGGCCACGTCGTTGACCACGGCGAACATTTGGCTGGACGCAAAGCTCACTATGGCGCTGCGTTCGACGACCTGCAAACGGCCCTCCCGCGCGGCAGGATGCCGCAGGAATGCAATTCTCCGGCAAAAGCGCGCGCGCCGCCATCGGCGAATCGGTAGACTCCGATTGCTAGTGAAAACCTCGGACAAATTGCCGCCGATCGCCGTCAACCGCAAAGCGCGCTTCGATTATTTCATCGAGGATCGCTACGAGGCTGGGATCTCCCTCATGGGCTGGGAGGTCAAGAGCATGCGCGCGGGCAAGGCGCAGATCGCCGAATCGTACGTCTACTTGAAGGACGCCGAGGCATTTTTGTTCGGCGCCCACATCAGTGCATTGAATTCGGCGTCGACGCATGTCGACACCGACCCCACGCGCACCCGCAAGCTGTTGTTGAACCGGCGCGAACTCGACCACCTGGTCGGCGCCGTTGAGCGGCGCGGCTACACCCTGGTGCCGCTCGAGCTTTACTGGAAAAATGGGCGCGCCAAGCTCGCGATCGGTCTCGCCAAGGGCAAGAAGCAGCACGACAAGCGGGCCACCGACAAGGACCGCGACTGGCAGCGCGACAAGGGCCGCATCATGAAGGCCAGTCGGCGCTGAGCGGCGCGGCGACCAGCCGCGGACGTACGGGCAAATTTGGATACTCGCCGTAAAAAAGGCGTAAACTATCATTTTACTTGGGGCCGACCGGTTTCGACATGGGTTGCGAAACTTCAGGTGCGTACCGAGG
>JBBIUT010000073.1:0-11690 GCA_037440085.1 Gammaproteobacteria bacterium | reverse complement strand
GTACCGCGGAGAATACGGTGGGTCCGATGAAATTCCCTTCTTCGTAGCCGGCGACTTTGATCCCGCGGCCGTCCAAATCGAGTTTGGCGCCTTCCTTGATGCCGTCCTCGATCAGTCCGAGGATGCGCTGCTTCGCGCTCTTCGAGATGACCGGTCCCAGGTCGGCGCCTTTTTCGCTGCCCGCATTGACTTTGAGCGTCTTCGCCTTGGCGACGATGTCGGGTATCCATTTTTGCGCCTCGCCGACCAATACCGTGACCGATGTCGCCATGCAGCGCTGCCCCGCGGCGCCGAAGGTCGAGCCGACCAGCGCATTGAGCGACTGCTCCTTGTTGGCGTCGGGCAGAACCACCGCGTGATTCTTTGCGCCCATCATGCATTGCGCACGCTTCCCGTGCTGCGATGCGAGATTGTACACATGCGTTCCCACGGCGGTTGAACCCACGAATGAGACGGCAGCGATGTCCGGATGAGCACAAAGGGCGTCGACCGCGCGCTTGCCGCCGTGGACGATGTTGAGCACACCCGGCGGTATGCCCGCCTGCAGCGCGAGTTCGGCCAGCAGCATCGGCGTCATCGGGTCCTGTTCCGACGGCTTCAGCACAAAGGTGTTGCCGCAGACGATGGCCATCGGAAACATCCACAGCGGAATCATCGCCGGAAAATTGAACGGCGTGATGCCGGCGCACACGCCGATAGGCTGGCGAAGCGTATAAGTATCGACGCCGCCCGCGACGTTTTCCGCGAATTCGCCGAGCTGCAAGCTGCCGATCGAACACGCGTGTTCCACCACTTCGAGGCCGCGGAACACGTCGCCCTCGGCGTCTGCCAGGGTTTTACCCTGCTCGGCGCTCAAAGTCTGCGCAATCCGGCTCATGTGCTCGCGCACGAGCGCCTGGAGCTTGAGCATGATGCGTGCGCGCGCCGCGATCGGCGTGTTCTTCCAGGTCTTGTAGGCTTCTTTGGCCGAGGCTATCGCGGCATTGATTTCGGCGTCGGTGGCGAACGGCACCTGCGCCAGCACTTGTTGGGTCGCCGGATTGACGACATTGTGCCACTCACTGGTGCGTGATTCGATGAATTTGCCGCCCAGCAGCATCTTGACGGTGGGCGCCTGATCCGCAAGCGCCGCGGGTTTGGTGTTCATGAAGGGTCCTCTCGTGTCGTTAGCGTTCGCGCAATCAGCAGGCGTTGAATCTCGCTGGTGCCCTCGTAAATCTGAGTGATGCGCGCATCTCGATAATGCCGCTCCACGCCGTAATCTTCCAAATAGCCGTAGCCGCCGTGAATCTGAATGGCCTTCGAGCAGACTCGCTCGGCCATCTCCGAGGCATATAGTTTAGCCTGACAGGCTTCCGATAGGCAGGGTTCGCCGGCGCCGCGCATGCGCGCCGCCTGATGCGTCAGCAGGCGAGCGGCATTGATGGAGGTATGCATGTCGGCCAGCATGTCGCCGATGCTGCCGAGTTCGGCAATCGGCCGATCGAATTGCTTGCGCTCCTTCGCGTAGGCGAGCGCCGCCTCGAAGGCCGCCCGGGCGATGCCGACGGCCTGCGCCGCGATGCCGATGCGGCCACCCTCCAAATTGGACAGGGCGATCGACAGGCCCTTGCCGCGCTCGCCCAGCAAGCACTCCTCCGGGATTCGGCAATCGGTGAAGATGATGGCGCAGGTGTCCGAGCCGCGGATGCCGAGCTTGTGTTCGGGGCGGCCTACCGCAAGGCCTGGTGCCGCTGTGGGAACTATGAAGGCCGAAATGCCCCTTTTCTTCAATTCGGGATCGGTGACGGCGAACACAACGGCAATTTTGGCCCGTTTGGCGTTGGTCACGAACTGCTTCGCACCATTCAGGATCCAGCAGCCGTTCTCAAGGACGGCGCGAGTTTTGAGGTTGTGCGCTTCCGAGCCGGCCTGCGGCTCGGTGAGGCAGAAGCAGCCGATCGCCTTGCCCTGCGCCATGTCGGGGAGATAGCGGCGCTTCTGTTCGGCCGTGCCGAATTTGAGGATCGGGCCGCATCCGACCGAACTGTGGACGCTCATCATGGCCGCGGTGGCGGCGCACCCGGCGGCGATCTCTTCGACCGCCAGAGCGTAGGCCACATAATCGGTATAGGAGCCGCCCCATTCATCGGGCACCATCATCCCGAGCAGGCCCATCTCGCCCAGCTTGGCGACCGCGGAGTCCGCGATCCAGCAGTCCCTGTCCCATTGGGCGGCATGAGGCTTCAACTCCTGGCGCGCGAATTCGCGCGCCGAATCGCGAATCATCCGCTGCTCTTCGCTATAGAATTCCATTGATTCATGTCCCTATAGGCCGGCCCCGTCGGCGGGCCGCATGGCGTAGGTTAAACTATAGAACGGGTGCGCCCCTCCATGGGAGAGTTTCGCCGCGGCTTGCACGGCCGAGCGGCCAAAGCCGATGTGCGGGCGAACGAGCGTGTTGCAATATTGCCCCCGGGAATTTTGATTGGTTTGGTCATCCGGACGCTTGACTCAACCATTCATAGCTTGGCAGTCGAGGAAGCTAACGTATGGCGAACGCCGATGTGTCTGTGCCGATGGCATCGCCCGGAGCGCGTTTGCGCGCCGCGCTCGCCGCCGAGCGCCCGCTGCAGATGGTCGGGGCAATCAACGCCTATGCGGCGCGAATGGCGGCCGCCTGCGGTTTCAAAGCCCTTTACCTCTCGGGCGGCGGAGTTGCCGCGAATTCCCTGGGGGTACCGGATTTGGGGATCAGCACGATGGACGATGTGCTGACCGACGTGCGCCGCATCACCGATGCCTGCGCCCGGCCGCTGCTGGTGGACGCCGACACCGGCTGGGGCGGCGCATTCAACATTGCACGCACGGTGAAGTCCCTCATCAAGTTCGGCGCCGCCGGGCTGCACATCGAAGATCAAGTGCAGGCCAAGCGCTGCGGACACCGTCCCGGCAAGGAAGTGGTGCCGCCGCAGGAGATGGTGGACCGCATCAAGGCGGCGGTGGACGCGCGCACTGATCCGCAATTCGTCATCATGGCGCGCACCGACGCCTTGGCCGTGGAGGGCATCGAACGCGCGATCGAACGGGCCGTCGCCTGTGTGGAGGCCGGAGCCGACATGGTTTTCCCCGAGGCAATCACCGAACTTGCCATGTATCGGCGCTTCAAGGACGCGGTCGGCGTGCCGATCCTCGCCAACATCACCGAGTTCGGCCATACGCCCCTGTACACGAGCGCGGAATTGGGCGCGGCGGGGGTCGATATCGTCCTCTATTGCTGCTCCGCGTATCGGGCGATGAATGCCGCCGCGCTCGCCACCTATCAAGCCATTCGGCGCGACGGCACGCAAAAAAATGTGCTCGATCGCATGCAAAGCCGTGCCGACCTTTACGGTTATCTCGACTACCACGCCTACGAAGCGAAATTGGACCAGCTGTTTGCGCAGGGGAAGGGAAAATGACGGACATTCAGGCGGCCGGTTTAAAACCGAAGAAATCCGTGGCGCTGTCCGGTGTCAACGCCGGCAACACCGCGTTGTCGACCGTCGGCAGGTCCGGCAACGACCTGCATTATCGCGGCTACGATATTCTCGACATCGCCGCGACCTGCGAATTCGAGGAGATCGCCTACCTGTTGGTTCACGAAAAATTACCGAATCGTGCGGAGTTGGCGGCGTACAAGAGCAAGCTGAAGGCGCTGCGCGAGTTGCCGCCCGCGGTGCGCGCGGTTCTGGAGCAGTTGCCCGCCGCCAGCCATCCGATGGATGTGCTGCGCACCGGCGTCTCGGCGCTCGGCTGCTGGGTCCCCGAAGCCGCCGGGCATCCGACCGACGGCGCGCGCGACTTGGCTGACCGGCTGTTGGCCTGCTTGGGGTCGATGCTGTGCTACTGGCACCACTTTGCGCTGCACCAGCGGCGCATCGAGGTGCAGACGGACGATGATTCGATCGGCGCGCATTTCCTGCATCTGCTGCATGGGCAAAAGCCGCCGGCTCAATGGGTGCGGGCCATGCACACCTCGCTGATTCTCTATGCGGAACATGAGTTCAATGCCTCGACTTTTACCGCGCGCGTCATCGCAGGCACGGGATCCGATATGTATTCATGCATCACCGGAGCGATCGGCGCGCTGCGCGGCCCAAAGCACGGCGGCGCAAATGAGGTCGCTTTCGAGATCCAAAATCGCTATCCGACGCCCGATGCGGCCGAACAGGACATCAAGCGGCGCGTTGCCGCCAAAGAGGTCATTATCGGCTTCGGACATCCCGTGTATACGATTTCGGATCCGCGCAATCAGGTGATCAAAGAGGTATCCCGCGGCTTGGCGCTTGCCGCCAACGATACCCGAGCCTTCGCGATAGCCGAGCGCATCGAGGCGGTGATGAAGGACATCAAGAACCTGTTTCCGAATCTGGACTGGTTTTCGGCCGTTTCCTACCATCTGATGGGTGTGCCGACGGCCATGTTCACGCCGCTGTTCGTCGTCAGCCGCACCTCGGGCTGGGCCGCGCACGTCATCGAGCAGCGTATCGACGGCAAGATCATCCGTCCCAGCGCAACCTACACCGGCCCCGAGAATCTCAATTTCCGCCCGCTGGCCGATCGTCCCTGACCGCCGACAAACCCGCAGCTTTAGCTAAACATCAAGGCTTCCATGTCGCACGACACCAAATCGGCCGACCGGCCCACGCCCGATCATCTGCTCACCGCCATCGGGGACTATGTATTGGGTCATGAAATCAGGAGCGAATTGGCCTACGAGACCGCGGGCTACTGCCTGATGGATACGTTGGCATGCGGTTTTCTGGCGCTGAAGTACCCGGCGTGCACCAAGCTACTGGGTCCGGTCGTGCCGGGCGCCACGCTGACGGGCGGTGCGCGCGTTCCCGGCACATCGTATGAACTCGATCCCGTCAATGCGGCATTCAATATCGGCGCCATGCTTCGTTGGCTTGATTTCAACGATACCTGGCTGGCCGCCGAATGGGGCCATCCTTCCGACAATCTCGGCGGCATACTCGCGGTCGCCGATTATCTGTCGCGCAGCGGCCGGCCGCTCTCGGTGCGCGATGTATTGACGGCGATGATCAAGGCGCACGAAATACAGGGCGTTCTCGCGCTGGAAAACAGCTTCAATCGGGTGGGGCTCGATCATGTGCTCCTGGTACGAGTCGCCTCGACGGCGGTGGTGACGGGGCTGCTCGGCGGCGACCGGGACCAGATCATCAATGCGGTGTCCAATGCCTGGATCGACGGCGGGGCGCTGCGCACCTACCGGCATGCGCCCAATACCGGTTCGCGCAAAAGCTGGGCTGCGGGAGATGCCACCAGCCGAGCCGTGCGACTCGCGCTGTTCGCGTTGAAGGGCGAGATGGGTTATCCGTCGGCGCTGTCCGCCAAGGTCTGGGGGTTTCAGGACGCGCTGTTCAAGTCCGTGCACCTGGTGCTGCCTCAGCCCTTGGACAGCTACGTGATGGAAAACGTGCTGTTCAAGATATCGTATCCGGCCGAATTCCACGCTCAGACCGCGGTCGAAGCGGCAATGACCCTGCACCCGCAAATTCGGGACAAGGTCGGGCTCATCGATCGCGTGATCATCGAGACCCAGGAGCCCGGAGTGCGCATCATCGATAAGACCGGGCCTCTTGCGAATCCCGCGGATCGTGATCACTGCATCCAGTACATGGTCGCCGTGCCGCTGCTGTTCGGCAGGCTCACCGCCGCGGATTATGAGGATCAGGTCGCCGCGGATCCGCGAGTCGATGCGCTGCGGGGTAAAATGCAGGTCAGGGAAAACGCGGAGTTCACGCGCGACTACTACGCACCCGACAAGCGCTATATCGGCAACGCTGTGCAGGTGTTTTTTAAGGACGGTACGGCGAGCCCCCGCGTCCAGGTCGACTACCCCATCGGTCATCGCAAACGCCGCGCCGAGGGCATGCCGGTATTGGTCAAGAAGTTCGAAGCCAGCGTCGGCGCGCACTTTGGCGCCAAACAGAGTGCCGCCATCAACCGGATGTTTGGGGACCGCTCCGCCCTGCAGTCGACGGCGGTCAGCGATTTCATGGCGCAGCTGGTCAGCGCCGGGTAAGGCGCGCCGTGCGGATGGCCGCCCAGCGCCGGCGCGCAAAAATATACCGCACCATTGCCGGGGATTATGACTCATCGGGCTTGCCGAAGGCCCCCCCGCATCTGGATAGTGTCCGAATGAAGCGATCCGATTCTCCACGTCCCCGCGATCGGGTCTCAAACCAACTGCAAGTCAATGTGCGCTGTGCGCCGGGCGAGGCGGACGAGCAGCGCCGGCTCCCCGACAGGCGGCGCCGCGTTCTTTGGTCGGTGCTGTACGGCAGCTTCAATGCGCGACGTCGCCGGCCGCCGCGTCGCACGGACGAATCACGCTATCACTCGTTGGATTGGCACAGCGCCCATTTGTTGGCCGTCTCGATCGGCATCTTGATCATGAGCGTCGCGGACGCTGTGCTGACGCTCACCCTGCTGTCCTACGGCGCCGTCGAGGTCAACCCGGTCATGGCGGTGCTGGTCGCCGGCAGTCCCATGGTATTCGCGGCGATGAAAATGGCGCTGACAGGCGTCAGTGTCATGTTGTTGGTGTTTCTCGCACGCTATCGATTCATGCGTGTGGTGCGGGTCGAGCTGATTCTGTACGGGGTGCTGATGCTCTACATCATCCTGATCGGACACGAGTTCCGCATGCTGCAGAACATCCCGGACCTGCGCTTCTTCTGATTTTGAATTGCCGCCTCACATTCCCTATTGCACCGCATTGATATAAACTTCGGGCGCGGTTGCAGAATCGTGTTCTCCTACGTATGACCTTGATCTACTTGAGGTTTTTACCCGTCCGATGCACTCATGAGCGAACCACTTGCGGATCAATTGGCGGCGACGGCTCTTAATGGTGGAAACGCGGATTTCATCGAGGATCTCTACGAGCGATTTCTAAGGGATCCGGCGGCGGTTGACGCGTCTTGGGCGCGATACTTCCGGCGTTTGCCCGCGAACGGCGCGCATCAGGCGACTCACCGGCAGATTCGAGAGCGCTTGTCGGCGAAGCTGCGTACGCCTGCCGGTGCGGGCAGCGCGCCGCGGCAGGGCGCCGAGGCGGCGAGCGCCAAACAAGCGGCGGTGTCGCGGCTGATTCAGATTTATGCGAATCGCGGCCACTTGATCGCGCGTTTGGATCCGCTCGGACTTCAGCAGCGCAGCATGCCCTACGTGCTCGATCTGGGATATTTCGGGCTGGGCGATGCGGATTTGGATACGGAGTTCTTCACCGGCAGCCGCAATGAGGCGATCGCCGGTCGCGCCAAGCTGAAGGATATTCTGGCGACCCTCAAATTCATTTACACCGAGACCATCGGCGCGGAATTCGCGCATGTGTCCGATACGGACGAGCGGCTTTGGCTGCAGGACCAGTTCCAATCAGCGCGAATTCAGCGCCGCTTCAGTGTCGAGGAGAAGAGGAATATTCTTTGGCAGCTGACCGCCGCCGAGGGGCTGGAACGCTATCTGCACACCAAGTATGTGGGCCAAAAGCGCTTTTCGCTCGAAGGCGCGGACAGCCTCATACCGCTGCTCGACGATCTGGTGCAGCAGGGCGGCAAGGCCGGCATCGAGGAGACCATCGTCGGCATGGCGCATCGAGGCCGCCTCAACGTGCTGGTGAATCTGCTCGGCAAATCTCCCAAAGATCTGTTCAGCGAATTCGAGGGTCATTACGATCTCGACAATCTGCGCGGCTCGGGCGACGTGAAGTATCACAAGGGATTTTCCGCCGACCTGAAAACCAGCTCCGGCAATGTGCATGTCGCGCTGGCCTTCAATCCCTCGCACCTCGAAATCGTCAACGCGGTGGTGGAAGGTTCGGTGCGCGCGCGGCAAGAACGCCGCGGAGACGCCAAGGGCGATAAGGTGCTCGCGGTCCAGATACACGGCGACGCCGCATTCGCCGGTCAAGGCGTCATCATGGAAACTCTGCAGCTGTCGCAGGCGCGCGGGTTCTATACCGGCGGGACGGTGCACGTCATCGTCAACAATCAGGTCGGCTTCACCACCAGCGATCCGCGCGATGCGCGTTCGACCCTGTACTGTTCCGATGTCGCGAAAATGGTGGAAGCGCCGATCTTTCACGTCAATACGGATGATCCCGAAGCGGTATGTTTCGTGGCGCGGATCGCTCTCGACTACAGAATGAGATTTCACAAGGATGTCGTCATCGATCTCGTGTGCTATCGACGGCACGGCCACAACGAAGCCGATGAGCCGGCGGCGACTCAACCGGTCATGTACCAGGTTATCCGCAAGAAACCGACGGTACGGCAGCTGTACTCGGAGAAACTCGCGGCCGAGGGCGTTATATCGGCCGCCGACGCCGCGACGATGGTGGATCAGTACCGCAACGGCTTGGACGAAGGAAAGCCGCAGGCTCGTGCGGCGCTCGGGCTGATCGGCAACCAGTACACCGTCGATTGGAGCGAATATATGGGCGCCGATTGGTCGGAGCCGGTCGCCACCGCCGTCGACATGGGCCGCTTGCGCGCGCTTGGTCGCGCGATCACCACGTATCCGGCGGACTGGAGTTTGCACCCGCGGGTATTGGCGGTCATGCGCGCGCGCGAGCGCATGGTAGCCGGCGAAATCGCGCTCGATTGGGGCTGCGCGGAGAGTTTGGCCTACGCCAGCTTGCTTCAAGAAGGCTATCTGGTGCGTCTCACCGGGCAGGACAGCGGCCGCGGCACGTTCTTCCACCGTCACGCGGTTCTGCACGACCAAACCACCGGTCGGCGCTATATTCCGCTGCAGCATTTGGTCGGCGATCAGCCGACTTTCACGGTAACCGATTCGATACTGTCCGAAGAGGCGGTAATGGGTTTCGAGTACGGCTATTCCACCACCGAGCCGCGTTGTTTGACGATTTGGGAGGGCCAGTTCGGCGATTTCTGCAACGGTGCGCAAGTGATCATCGATCAGTTCATCAGCTCGGGCGAAGCAAAGTGGGGCCGGCTGTCGGGCATCACGCTGTTCCTGCCGCACGGCTACGAAGGTCAGGGTCCGGAGCATTCTTCGGCGCGCCTCGAGCGGTTTCTGCAGCTCTGTGCCGAATACAACATCCAGGTTTGCGTGCCCTCGACGCCCGCGCAGATGTTCCATATGTTGCGCCGGCAGATGGTGCGCGCATTGCGCAAGCCGCTGATCATCATGACGCCCAAGAGTCTGCTGCGTCATCCCCTGTCGGTGTCGCGGCTGGAAGAGCTTGCCGCGGGCGGATTCCGCCCGGTGATCGATGAAATCGACGAACTCGATGCTGCTGCGGTCACGCGCGTCGTGCTGTGCAGCGGCAAGGTGTATTTCGACTTGTTGAAGATGCGTCGCGAAGACAAAGTGAATGGGGTGGCCATCGTTCGCATCGAACAGCTGTATCCGTTCCCATCCGATGACTACGAAGCGATCGTGCACAAATACTCGAATGCCCGCGAGATCGTCTGGTGTCAGGAGGAGCCGCAAAATCAGGGCGGCTGGTACCAAATTCGGCACCGCCTGCAGGCCCCTCTCGACGCGCGGCACGAGCTCTTGTACGCGGGACGGGCCGGGGCGGCGGCCCCCGCCACCGGTATCGCGGCGCTGCACGAGCGACAACAGAAGAATCTCGTCTTGGCGGCGCTGCATAGCGCGCCGCCGGAAGAGTCCTCGCGCCGAACGATGCGCATGCCGGCAGCTCAAACTGGGACGAATTCATGACAGTTGAAGTTCGAGTGCCGCAGCTGCCCGAATCGGTGGCCGACGCCACGCTTGTTGCCTGGCGCAAACGGCCGGGCGAAGCCGTGGCGCGAGACGAAAATTTGGTCGACTTGGAAACGGACAAGGTGGTGCTCGAGGTGCCGGCGCCCGCGGCGGGCGTGCTCAGGGAGATCAAGCTTGCGGACGGCGCGACGGTGACCAGCGGCCAGATCTTGGCGCTGATCGAGGAAGGCGCATCCGCGGCCGCCGCCCCGGCGGCAGCTGCCGCCAAGCTGAGTCCCGCCGCCAAGCGAGTGGCCGAGGAAAACAAGGTGGATCCGCAGGCGGTGGTCGGGTCCGGGCGCGACGGGCGCGTTTCGAAATCGGACCTGGTGAATTATCTTCAGGCGAAGGAGGCGCCCGCCAAGGCGCCGACGCCCGCGCCGCCGGCACCGCTCGCGCGCAGCGCGCGCCAGGAGCAACGCGTACCGATGACCCGCCTGCGCGCGCGAATTGCCGAGCGCATGGTGCAGGCGCAGGCCACGCAGGCGCTGTTGACCTCATTCAACGAGGTGGACCTGCACGCCGTCAACGAATTGCGCAACCGCTATAAGGAGCCGTTCGAAAAGCAGTTCGGCGTCAAGTTGGGATACATGTCGTTCTTCGCGAAAGCGTGCATCGAAGCGCTGAAGAAGTTTCCCTCCGTCAATGCCTCGGTCGATGGCAACGACATTGTGTACCACGAGTACTTCGATTTGGGCATCGCCGTTTCGACCGATCGCGGCTTGATCGTGCCGGTCTTGCGCGGGGCGGATCAGTTGAGCTTCGCCGAGATCGAGAAGTCAGTCGCCAATTACGCCGCACGAGCGCGGGCCGGAACCATCACCATCGAGGAGTTGACAGGGGGCACCTTCACCATCACCAATGGCGGTGTTTTCGGCTCTCTGCTCTCGACCCCCATCGTCAATGCTCCGCAAAGCGCCATTTTGGGCATGCACAAGATTCAGGATCGCGCGGCCGTGATCGCCGGCCAGGTCGTCGTGCGTCCCATGATGTACGTCGCTTTGACCTACGATCATCGCCTCATCGACGGGCGCGAAGCGGTGCAGTTCCTGGTGACGGTCAAGCAGTGTTTGGAGGATCCGGCGCGAATGGTGCTCGGCGTATGAGCGATGGCTTCGACGTGGTGGTGATCGGCGCCGGTCCGGCCGGCTATCCTGCGGCAATCCGCGCGGGCCAGAACAGATTGAAGGTTGCCTGCGTGGACGAGTGGAAGAACACCGACGGCAGCCATGCCTTCGGAGGCACCTGCTTGAATGCGGGCTGCATTCCCTCCAAGGCCCTGCTCGAATCCTCCGAGCTGTACCAGCGGGCGAAGCAGGAGTTCTCGCTGCACGGCATCATGTTCGGGGACGTCAAACTCGATCTGGCGGCGATGCAGAAGCGCCGGGCAGGGATCGTCAAGACCATGACCGCCGGCATTGCGGCCTTGTTCAAAGCCGGCGGTGTGACGGGGATTCAAGGGCACGGCCGCCTGCTGCCCGGGAACGAAGTGCTGGTAACCGGTGAGGACGGCGCCGAGAGACGCCTGCAAGCCAAGCACGTCGTATTAGCCTCCGGTTCCATCCCGATTCGACTCGATGCGATGCCTCATGACGGCAAGTTCATCGTCGACTCATGGAATGCGCTGGAATTGGATGCGGTGCCTGCGCGCCTCGGCGTGATCGGCGCGGGGGTCATAGGACTCGAACTCGGCAGCGTGTGGCGCCGCTTGGGCAGCGAGGTCACGGTGCTCGAGGCCCTGCCGGAGCTGCTGCCCATGGCCGATCAAGCCATCGCGAAGGAAGCGCAGCGCCATTTCAAGAAGCAGGGGCTCGAGCTCAAGCTCGGCGCCAAAGTGGTGCGCGCCGCGGTAGCGGACAGGGCGGTTGAGGTGATCTACACCGACGCGCAGGGCGAGCACAAACTCG
>JBBIUT010000072.1:0-11878 GCA_037440085.1 Gammaproteobacteria bacterium | reverse complement strand
GACACCGTCTCATCCACGCGATGCGGATAGCTGCTCGCCGCAAAGTCATGCGCCAGCCCAAGCGTATGGCCGATCTCATGCGCGGCCAGCTGCCGCAGCCTCGCCAGCACCATTTGCAGCGCCGCGTCGTGCGCCGCGTCCACTGGGGGCTTGCCGTTTGCATACGGGGCCAACAGGGCCTCGGCGATCAGATAATCCTGCCTTCCGCGACCACCGCCGAGCGTCACGTTGCCCTTGATGATCTCCCCGGTGCGGGGATCGACCACGGACGCGCCGTAGCTCCATCCACGCGTGTAGCGGTTGACCCACTGAACGATGTTGTAGCGCACGTCCATCGGATCCGCGCCCTTCGGCAGCACGCTCACTTGGAAGGTCCCCGGCGCCCAGCCGGCAGCCTGAAACGCCTGATCCCACCAGCTCGCGCCGTCCACCAGCGCCTGGCGAATCGGCTCGGGCGTGCCGCGATCGACGTAGTAATGCAGCGGCGTCACGGCCTGGCAGTCCGCCGTACAGGACGGGTCCCTCTTGATCAGCCGGTGCCGCAGGATGAAGCGCTGCGCCATCGGCTCGCCGAGCGGCGCATCATAATCCCGATAGCTCAGATCGAAATAGCCCGCGTTCGGCGTAAAGCGTCGTGGTTCGAAACCCGGCGGCGGCAACGCCACGAATATCTGCCGCTCGCGGATGGTCACGGCCCGAGGATTCGGCGTCACCTCCGCGAGGATTCGTCCCGGCGGACCCGATTGGTTCGCTCCTCCCACGAAGGTCAGTTCCGCTTCGACCACGGTATTCTGCGGGAACGCCTTCGTGTCGGCCGGCACGATGGTAGAGCGCGCCGGATCCACGTGATACGTGCCCTGCTTTCCCCGCGCCAGCGCTGCCGCGATTTCATGCGCGTCGCTCAGGAAGAATTTCGTCGCATCCACCAGCACGGTCCCTTGCGGACCCTCGGCCACGATCCGGAGGCCGGCGAGCACGGACTGCGGAAACGACTCCGTCACCGTCGCCTGTTCCGCCGCACTCGCCGACGAGCTGCGGAACGCGAGGTTCGGCTCCACCAGCAACAGCTTCGGTCCGGTCCGCTCGAAGCGCACGATCGCGCCCCGCGAGATCTGCCCGCGGTCCAGTCCGTACTCGCCGAGTTCGCTCGTGCCCACGCTCGCCGGCGTCGAATGCGTATAGATGTATTCCGGGCTTTGGGTATGTGCCGGGTTTCCCGTCATCGGGACTTCGAGGAAGACGTGGCCCGTCCGCGCGTCCCAGTCGAGCGCGATCAACCCTGGCTCGTGCCGCATGCCGACGGTCGCCGCGGCAATCGATTTGGGCGCAGCCGCCGGGTTCGGAACGGCTGCCGCGCCGGACGCGGGGCCGATCAGGGATCCGAGGGCAAGGGCGAGTAGAAATCCGTGTGTAGCTTGCATGTTTCCCTCTAGTTGCACAGCCCTTCAGCCGATGTCCTTTCGTGATCAGAAAGCAGAGTCAGCCAGCGTTCCGGCTTGGTGGCGGCCATGCCGTGAACGGAACGTAGGGTCCGCGTCACGCGCCGCGTACGGCCTTCGGTGTTACTTGTGAATACCTTTTCAAAGAATCCAGAAGAAGTCTACCCCGGCGTCTCAGCGGACGAGAGGCTCCGGCGCGGCGAGGGTTAGGCCGGCGATGGCACCAAGTCTCCTCGTACATGCGCCAAATGCCTTTGCTCTGGATCGCAGTCGACGATAATCCTTCGCCGAGCAGTCATCGCGTATTAAAAGTCTGCGCTCGACTCCTCATCCGAATCCCGGCTCGGCCGATATTGCGCGCGCGAACGCTACGCGACTCACGCTGCCCCAGTTCTATAGCCAGTTCCAGTAGTGTCACAACTAATAAAGTATGGCGTACTTGGTAGACGCGTGTTCCGGCGAGGTTGACCCGACGTTCCGCCGGAACGCCCAACGACTGATATGGGGCGATATGGGCGCTACGGTCCGGGATTTCTTTCCGCCCACTCCTTTTCAAACGCCCTCTTTGCCCTAATGTACCCATTGCCGCACTCGACCTGCGCCGCCCACGTCGGCGGATCGTCGCAGGATTTCGGCGCCTTGTAGTATACCGCCCACGCTAGGCTCTTACGGGTTGCCTCGGCATCCGCCGTCACCTGCGCTTGGAGTGCACGTTGCGCCTGCCGCCGCGGTAGATCGGCCTGCGCCACCGCCGAGACAGAGGCGATTGGGGCCGCGGTCGGTATCGCCGATGTCCCAGTAGTCGGCGCGGTAACGAGACGCGGTCGGGTCATTGCGGGTACGGGCATTGCGATCAACCGCGAATACGCCACCCAACCGCCGGCGAATAGCACAACCACCAGGATGACGCTGACCGTTGGCCGCAGCACCGCAACCCGCTCGGAGTCCGATGGCTTTGGCGACACAGTAGGATCCGCGATGACCGGAACGACATTCGGATCATCCACCCGCAACTGACTACGCAACGCCTGAATCGTTGGTAATGTACCCGTACCGATGCGCATCAGCCGCAAGCCCGCATCTTCGACCGCCTTCGCTTTGCGCGCGTCGGCATCCTGCCGATCCGCGCGCAGATGCGTGGAATCATCGAGTTCAACGACCATGATGACACTGAAATCGTGCCGACAGACGACGAAGTCGGCGACCAACCGAAAGAACTTGTTTTGTAGTGCTTGCCGCTGAGGATATTCCATGGGAACCGCGACGATCTGCGACAAGGCGACCTGCGCGAGCACGACCTGGTCGGGGAACGCAGCGACTAATCGTTGATATAGGACCTGCTCGCGCTCGGTAAGAACGGGCCGTGGGATCACCGGCCAACGACTGTCACCGACGCTTTCATTTGACGCGAATGTCTGCAGCGCCCAGAGACCCAGTCCAACAACCGCCAATAGCACGATCAACCACATTCCCTTGCTCCTCCGCGGCTACCGGCAATATGCCATTACCGCTTCCCGAAAGCGGTGAACCTCGTCTCTCTTCGCGGCGGGAATGGTGTTCTATGTTTGTTTCTGGGGACTCGCCGAACGTGATCGACCACCGACCAGCCACGTTAATCGCTCAAATCGCGCTCAAATAGGTCGAGTCAATTATCGCCATCCTCCCCATCCCCCGCCCCACCCACGCATGCCCGCCCACCGACTGCCGATACGCCCACCGCGCAATCATCTGGCTGGACGCGAGATCATTGATAAATCCGTCCGCTCCCAAGCCAGCCCCAATATCATCTCGGTATCGTTCGTTCCGCGCGACCCACCGCTCGAGATGGGACTTCGCCGCCAAGAACTCGCGCTTGTCCCCGTTGCATCCGGAATGAGCCAATACGAAATTGTGGGCGGTATCCCGGGGATAGCGTGACCACGGGATGAAATGATCCACTACTCCGCGACCCCCGAGCCCATTCTCGCAGTAGAAACATTTCCTCGATTGTATTCGGATCAGCAACTCGGCCACCGATCCGCTCGCGGCGTCCCAAACATGAAGCCCGCCAGATCATCCGCGTTGCCGAGGATCGACGTATTCTGAGCATTCAGCCGCACATGCTCCACCCACGCCGACCGCGCCATCTGCTGAATGAAGCCCTGAAACCGCCGCAGACAAAACATCACTCCCGGCTTCAGGTCGATGGCGTCATCCCGAATCAGCGGATATTCGTAAAGAAACTTTCTCTGCGCGCCCGCGATGACCTGCAAATGCCGCACCGGCATATCCCGAACCGTCTTTGCAATTGTCCGTACGCGCGATTCCCATTCGGCCGAACGGCGCGCCGCCGGGAGATTACCCCGGCTCGCCTCGTGCAGCGCGCGAACATGTCCAACGACCTCGGCCTGGCGCCCTCGATTCTGTGCCAACACGCCGGAAGATCCCGATTCTGTCGAATACGGGGCCACCTGTCGCCAATACAGTTCGACAAACTTCTCGCCGAGCGTCCGCAAGGAGATCGTCTCGGACTCCCCCGAGTCGTTACCCGCCTCGACCGCAATTTCCGCCAATGCCATCACCAACGCAAATTTGTACGTCGCGCTGCAATCGCCCTCCGCAAAGATTCGTTGCAGATCGTGCAAAAACGCAAGCTGTTCCTCGGCGGTGGGCTGCGTATACCTCATCTGCGCGACCAGTAGTCCGCGCTTTCCGGCAACACCCAGCGCACCCCGCCCCGAGGGTCCGTCCGATCGCCCGGATAGCGGGGAATGAGATGGATATGCAAATGAGGAACGGTCTGCCCCGCGTCCGCGCCGTCATTGATGCCGACGTTATAGCCGGTGGGGTGAAATAGCCGGTCGAGTTCTTTCTTGGCGGCGCTCAACAGCGCCAGCATCGACTGGCGCTCCGCGTCGTCGATCTGAAAGAACGAGGGGACGTGTCGTCGCGGGATGATGAGCGTATGCCCGGTGGAAACCGGATAAGCGTCCCGCACCGTGAAGGCAAGGTCATCGCTGTCGACGATTCGCGCCGACGCGATGGAACAAAAAGGGCAGATCAACTGACTCATCGTTGGTTTCCGTCCACGCTAGCTCTCTTTCACGACCGGGTAGCAGGCATCTCCCCACAGCGTTTCGGGATGATCGAGCATCAATTCAATCACCAGGGGAACGATCTTGCTCAGCAGATTGACACAGTCACGTATCTGATCCCGATTAACCGCGCTATTCCACGTCGCGCCACCATGCATCAGTTGATTGCGCAGCGTATACAGTCGACTCAACACGACACCGAGAATCGTTTGCGTATCTTGTTTGCCGAGCGCGATGCGGGCCGCGGCATGGGCGCGCTCAAAGCGAGCCTTCCACTCCTCCTCCGACAAGGAGCCGTTGTGGAAATTCCAAAAATCCTGAAAGACATAAGGGTTGTCCAGCAGAACCCGAATGCTGCCGGAGAATTCCTTCCAGACCAATTCCTTGAAGCGCTCGCGCGTATCCAACGACAGGAGTTTCTCGAGAAACGCTTGAAACGTCGCCTGCTCGGACAATCGATAGCGCTCATCGATTTCGGTCGCGTAGGCCGCGTTGAAGGCAATCCACAGGAAAATGAACTTCGAGTCCGGATCGTCGACCGTCCGTTCAGCGCGTTCGAGCCAGCTGAGTGCGCGGTGCACTCGAAGCGCCAGGTTCGTGTGATGATGATGTCGTTCCGCCCGCTGCCGGGCTTTCAGGGTTGCGTGATTCATGGGGCACTTCGCGCTCGACGTCTGGGCTCTTCGCCGATGGTAGCTGATTCTCGTCACCGGCTTGTCGCTGTTGCCGACGTCGCGTCGGCGCCGGCAAATCAAGCGACAAGCCACTACGAGCCGACACCCTCCGTGTCGTATACGATCTCACGCTCGGGCCAGCGCATGGCGGCAAGCCGCCCATGGAACGGCGCCGTTTTCTGGCGGTGGCGCTCTTTGAACCGCGCGCCCACACTGAAATCGATGCAACACGTGAGGTGATGCGCGGCCATGTACGGCCCCACGGGATCTTCAGCGAACAGATGAGTCTCTCCTTTGCTGAGGAGATGGTGGATGGACGGATCCCACCAACGCCAGTAGTGGCCAAACAGCACGGGAATGCCGCCCGCATACTCGCGCCACCAGGCCACCCGATCTGTAAATCTCCATTTGCCACTTGCCGTAAAGGGGGACTGAGTGGCTCGTTCGACACCCGAGGTAATCACCCTGATGGCGTTCCCCATCTGCACAAATTCGTCGTAGGGGCCAATAGCGGTTGCGTTCGGCTTCGGCGCTTTATCGCTCAGGGCCCCGGCGCCAAGCCAATGCACTTCGTGGTCGTGAAGAGTTTTTAGTTCAATGTATTTCGGGTCTCGATGCAACTCTTGCTCGAACAGATCAAAGGCCGCATCCAGCGGCTGCTGGATGGTACGGCAACGCTCAATATCCTCGCCTATCCAGGCCGCGTGCACGACACGCAGGTCCGCGCGCTCGAGCGCGACCGGCAGCGTCCGAATGAAACTCAAGATGGGCTGCTGCTCAGCTTCACTGATCTTGGCGCAATACCCGAATTCCGGGTGCTGCGGATCGGATGCCATCCCATAGAACCAGTGATTGCCGTGCTTCTTCTCATTGCGCAGTAGAGCGCGTCGATCTCGCCGTGAACATCACCGACCACATCCAATGGTCCGTCGAAGAGTCTTTGAATCAACATCGGGTCATCTCTTCCGCCTATTGCCTGGTCGACATCGAATTGACGATGGTCCTAATGAATGGCTAAAAGCCCGGGTATAGATCCGAGCACAATTTCTCATAGCTTCCCCGAGAATTCGCAGAGACCGACCGAAAATCCGGGCAATCGATCAGGTCCTCGGCAACCCGCGCAATCAAGTCCCTAAGTTCCAAACGATCCAACCACGTCCGTGGCAATGCCGCCTCGCCATGAATCAAGCCGAGGAGATTGCCGGCGATCGATCCGGTCGAGTCCGCGTCCCCACTGTGATTGACCGCAAGCCGCACGCCTTCCTCGAACGTCCTCGCTATCAATGCGCAATACAGTCCGATCGACAGTGCTTCATCAGCGACCCATCCGCCGCCTAAGGTTTCCACGGCTTCTGCGGACGCCGGGCCGGCGGCAGCCGCCTCCAGCGCTCGGTTGATCGCAAGAAGTGTCTCCTGGTGCTGTTCCTCCCGGATGAGCCGGGCTTTGGCGATGGCAATCGCCTCTCCCAAGGGCGCGCCGGTCGCCAGCGCACCGATGATCACTGCGAACACCGCCGCGGCAAGATATCCGGTGGGATGCCCGTGAGTCAGCGCCGCGAAATCGCGACCCCGCTCAAACGCCCACTCCCCCGCACCGACTACCCATTGGCCCTGCGTATTCTTTGCGTCAAACAGCCCGACCGGCGCCACGCGCATGACCCCGCCGCAGCCCTTGCTGGAATTCTTGGCCGCTGCAACCGTAATCTCGGTCAGGGACTGCAACGCACTCAGGCAGGTAGTGCCCGGGCCTCTCCGCGCGTGCAGTTCGGGAATCGACAGCAGTAGGCCACGCTGGGCCTCATGCAGATCAAGGGCCGGCTCCTCGCCCTGAGTCACCAGCCAGCGCAGATACGCCCTACAGACGACAGACGTCCCGTTCACGATCCCCTGATGCATCGCCCGCATCTGCGCCCGGATCAGGCCCTCCGCGGTAAAAAGCGTCATTTGCGTATCGTCGGTGATGCTCCCCGCGGGCCATGAGCCGGCCACGAAATCGGTCACGCCCAGTGCTCCGTAGCGTTGCCGTATTTCGGCGAGCGTCAAAAATTCAATCGGCGCACCCAGTGCATCCCCGATCGCACCACCCAGCAAACAGGCGCGGGCGAGAGAGCGTAGGGTCTCCGGCATGTACCGCAGATTCACCGGGCCATCGACATAGGATTGGCCGTAGGGGACGGGTGTGACCTTTTCCGCCGGGTTGTCCGTCTGGATTGCGACGGGCTTCTGCTCTTTCATAGACGACGCGTCACACTCATTGTGTCGGTTCGGGCGCTGTCTTGCCGGCGCTGATGCGCAGGCCCACCCCGGCAGTCGGCAACACGAGCCAGGTTTCCTTGACGGGCGCGCCGGTCACGGCTTCAATGGCTTCGCTGTACGCCGCGAGCTGTCCGCCATAACTCGTCGCCAACGCGTCCCACTGCGCGCTGCCGGCCGCGGTCGCCTTGTGATCGAACAAGATCCAACCGTCGTTGACCCGCAGCAGCAGGTCCATGCGTCCGTGCACGTGCTGACCATTGGACAAGGTTCGACTGATCGGCACTTCGATCGCCGACTCGGCACCGGGCCAGCGCGACGCCAGCCAGCGCGCGACGGCGCCGACCTGCGCGGCGAGCGCGGCGGCGTCCACGGCCTCCGCGACACCGAGCCGGGTGAGGACCTGCGCGGCGTCCGCGGCGGTGAGTCGTCGGTCGGGTGCAATCAGCTGCCGCGCGAGGCAGGCGTGCACGGCCTCCCCGACGGTTGCCGGATCCGCGCCGCCCTTGAGCGCGATGCGGGTGCCGATCCTCGCCACTTCGGCCACCCGCGACGGCAAGGGGTCCGCGGACGACGGACTGACCGTGAGCGGCCATTTTTCGGTTGACGACCGGGGAGCCGCGAACCAACGCAAATCCCGCGGCTCCGTGGCGGCCGGTGGAACCTGATCGTCGGCGCGGCGCCTGCGTCGCTTGAAGGGCACCCGCTTGCCGTCGCGCAGAACAATCTCCGAAGCCGCATCGCCCGGCAGCCGATCGGCGAGGCCCACCGTCGCCATCCACTCGCCATCCAGCTTCTTGACCGGCCGCGCGAGCACAATGAGATCCCGCGCGCGCGTGAGGCTCACGTACAACAGGCGTTTATGTTCATCGACCGACTCTTGAAGGAGCCGTTGGCCGGTAACCGAGGCGCCGACCTGATCCGCGAGGCCGGCGTGTTTCTGTGACCCGTAAGGCCAGGGCCAGTAGCGCAAGAACCGCCGGCGCAGCGGCGCGGTGAGATCGAGCTCCGCCACGGCCTCGGCGCGGACCGACTTGAAAATCGAATCCTTGATGTCCCCGGCGAGATCCGCCAGCACGACCACGGGCCATTCGAGCCCCTTCGCGCCGTGATGGGTCATGACCTGAACCGCATCGATGGAGGCTTGCGCGAGTTCGTCCTGTCCGGCCGCCTCCAACTCCGTCAACCACAGCAGAAAACCCGACAGCGTCGCGACGTCGTAGGCGGATCGGCACTCATCCTCGTAGTCGATGACGAGATCGGTAAGACGCTCGAGGTTCGCGAGGCGCACATTGGCACGCTCCGCGGACTGCTGCCATTGCAGCACCAGATTCGACAAGCGGCAGCGGGCGATGACGAGCTCCACCGCCTCGCGCGGCGACAGCAGCGGCCTTTGTTCCCGGATTCCGCGTATCGCCTGGAAAATCGGCAGCGCGGCCGCACCCGCCTCCCGCCACTCCGCGGCCGGCGCGCCCGAATCCATCCACGCGAGCCGGTCGGCGAGCCAGGAATCCGCGTCCTCGCAGGCGGCGAGCGATACGATTTCCGCGGTCGCGATCGTGTCGCGCTCGTCGTTGAGCCGGCGCAGGCACGCGAGCGCCAGCACGATTTCCGGACGCTGCAACAGCCCGGGCTGCGCCGTCGCGGCCGACAGGCCCCGCTGTCGCAAGGCCGCCGCGAGCTTTTGGACGGTCTGATTGGAACGCGCAAGAATCGCCACGTCGCCCAAGCGCAGCGGCCGTAGCCCGCCGGTCCCGCGATCCGCGATCAGGGTGCCCTCCGCGACCAGCGCCGCGATACCGGCGGCGATCGCCTGGTGCTGTTCCGCGGCGTTACCCTCGAGCGCCCAATCCTCGACGGCGGCCGTGCCGTCAAACTCCTCGCGCTTCGGCTGCAGCTCGATGTCCGCGGCCGCCAGGCCCGGAAAGGCCTGCCCGAACAGCTCGTTCACCAGTCCGACCAAGGCCGGACGCGAGCGCCAGGAATAGCGCAGCACCTCTTTCTCGCCGTTCAGTTGGGGCAACTGACCGAGCACCGCCGTCATCAACTTCGCATCGCCGCCCCGGAATCCATAGATCGCCTGTTTCACATCGCCCACCCAGACGACCTGCTTGGCGAGCCGGCCCAGCTTCAAGAAGAGCGCCAGCTGGATCGGACTCGTGTCCTGAAACTCATCGACCATCAAGAGGTCGAGTTCCTCGCGCAGCGTCTCGGCGACGGCCGGCAAATCGATGATGTCGAGGAGCTTGCGCTCCTGGTCGGTGAAGTCGACGACGCTGAGCTGACGCTTGCGCTCCTCGTACGTGCCGAGAACGTCCGCGGCCAGCGCGAACAGCGTGCTGAGATAAACGCGGATATCCTGATGCAGCGCCGGATGGCACCCGTTCTCGGCCGCGGCGTCTTTCACCGGCTGCGCGACCGGTCGCAGCGCCGCCTGAGGCTCCTTGGCGGCCAGCGCATTCCACCGCGCCCAGCTCAGTTCCCCGGCATCCAGATCGCGCGCGGCGCGTTCCAGCAGCTGCAGGTACTCGCCCGTGTTCTTGGGACCGCCTTCCTGGACCTGGTGTCGGATGGGCGTCAAGGCCGCTTCGATTGCCTGGCGCAAGGCGCCGTCGAGATCCCGCTCGGAGGCCGCCGGAAAGAGCGCGAGCAAGGCCTCGGCATTTTTCTCCCCAAAGCCGCGTAGCTCGTCCGGATCGATCGCATTCGCGCGCGCCTGGCTGACGATGTCCTTGAGCGCGACTTTCCAAGGTTCAGGCTCCTGGCCAAACGACCCCTCCAACAAACTCAGACGCCGCGCCACGCGCAACAGCTGCGCCAGCGTCTCCCCCTCGATCACCTCGTCCAGCGACTCGGTCAACAACTGCGCCGCGCGCGCCTCATCGAGCACGCGCTGTTCAGGGGGCAGGCCCGCATCGAACGCGAAGCGCGCGAGCAAATTCCCGCAGATGCTGTTGACGGTGCCGATCCGGGACTGCCCGATCGCGGTCGCAAGCGTGTAGCGGCCCTTGCCGATCAAATGCGCGCGAACGCGTTCGCGCAGTTCCGCCGCCGACTTGTTCGTGAACGAAGTCGCGATGACGCCGGCCGCACGCACCCGCCCATCGACCAGGCGCTCGTGCAGCAGATCCGCCAAACGGTAGGTCTTGCCGCTGCCGGCGCCGGCGCTGATGAAGAGAAACGGCCACGTCATGCGTCCGCTCCCCACCCGGCGAGGTGCATGAAGGGGTTGTAGCGACTGTCCAGTATGTCGATCGGCATAGTGCCCGCGGGCGGCTCGGACTCCTCGGTCGGTTCCGTCGCCTCGAGCACGACTTCCAGGCGGCCGGCCTCGATTTGCGCGCGGCGCCACGCCCAGGTCGCCATCAGCCGCTCCCAGATCAAGGCCGTGGAGGACCCCGTCGCGCGAATCGGCGTGACCTCGGGAAACACGTCCTCGGCGGTCGTCAGGAGTTCGGAGTCGCGCAGAATGAAATACGCGACCACCGGCCACGCCGCGGTGTTCTGTTCGACCAGGCGGGCGTAGATGGCGAGCTGCGTATGCGACTGGCCCTCGAGCTTTTGGCGGTATTTTTTATTTCCGGCCCACTTCATGTCGATGACCGCTCGTCCGCCGTCGCGCAGCGTGACCAAGAGGTCCGCGCTGCCGTTCAGCTTACCCAAGGGCGTGTCGGCCTCGAGCGCCTTTTCCGGCTCGACGCGCGTCGCGCCCGCGGCCTGCAGGAGCCGGTGCAAGCGCGCGAGCGAGAGCCGGCAGCGCTGACGGAAGGCCTCGCGGTCGGCGCGCCGGCCGCGCATCAGCAACACCGCGCCCTCCTCTTCGATGATGCGCTCGCAGTGCTGGTCGAACCATTGACTGACACGACCCGAGGACCAGGCGATCGCCTCTGGATCGCGATAGAACTGTTCCACGGTGCGGTGGGCGAGCGTGCCCAGCAACTGAAAGTCACCCGGCAGGTCGAGCAACGCCGAGGGCTTCAATTGGGCCGGGTAGCCGAGCGCCCATTGGAACGGATTGTTGAAGAACTGATCCAGGCTCGAATAGGAAGCCGATCGATCCCAGCCATGAATCGCGCCTCGGGGCACCTGCCACCAGCGCCGGAGCGCGGGGAGTGCCCGGTAGGGCACCGTGGCGATCGCGTTCGCGGTCCGCGTCGTCGTCAGCGTTTCTTCGACCCACCGGACGGGCGGTTGGATCAGTAAAGTCCGCAGCATCAGCCACGCCGGGTGCGCCTCCTGACCGCTGGGCGGCAACAGCAGCGTGAGGCGTTCGCGCGCGCGCAAGACGCTCTGCACCCACCCGCGCACCTGGCGCTCCAACAGGCGCCCGGTGTCGGGCAGTTCGACCCCCGCGGCCAGCAATGTACGCAATTCGGGCGGCGACCAGAGGTATGGCTGCGGCAGCGTCCCCGCGACGAGATTCCACCAAATCACCTCG
>JBBIUT010000071.1:0-11923 GCA_037440085.1 Gammaproteobacteria bacterium | reverse complement strand
CGCCAGAAAACGCCGGTCCTGGCAAATGCCGTTGCCGCACATGGGTGAGCGGCCCCGCTCGGCCCAGGATTCGACAAATGCGAGCGTCTCGCGCTCCGCCGCGGCCGCATCGATGCGGCTCGCAAGAACCCGTGCGCTCAAGCCGGAGCCGCCGTGCTGCTTGCGGTTCCAATCGTCCATGCGGGCAAGCGTATCTTCGCTCTGGTGGACGGCGATCACCGGACCTTCGGCGAGCACGGTCAGGTGCTTGTCGGTTACGATCGTGGCAATCTCGATGATGAGATCGGTGTCCGGCTGCAGGCCGGTCATCTCAAGATCGATCCAAACAAGATTTTCGGGGGATTTCATCGTGGCTCTTGGCGTGAAAACTCGCATGTTACCAGACCGGTGCAATTGAAAGGCGCGCGCGGCCGCGGCATTGTCCTCGCCAGCTACGGCCGCGGCGCACTGGTGCTGTCCGGCGAAACCGCCGTGCATTGCGCCCTCGCCGGACGCAGACAGCGTGTCGTCTGCGGCGATCGAGTCACGTGGATCCGCGGAGCGACGGCCGACGGTTCGTCGGTCGAATCGATCGAACCGCGCCGCAACCTGCTCGAGCGCATCGATGCGCGAGGACGCGCCGAACCCGTTGCCGCCAACATCGACCGGCTGGCGATCGTGGTGGCTGCGGAGCCCTCCCCCGACTGGTTCCTGGTCGACCGCTACTGGGCAGGCGCGCTTCTGAAGGATATCGGGGCGATGATGATCGTCAACAAATGCGATCTCGCAATCGATTCGCTCCGATCCGAACTGGCCAACTATCGGGTCTTGGGCCTTGAGTGCCGCGAAGTCGCATCGCTCACGAATGCGGGCATTCCGGAGCTGCGTGAGGCGCTCGCCGAGCAGGTGACCATGTTGGTCGGTCAATCGGGCGTCGGCAAATCCTCAATCGTCAATGCGCTGACGCCCGATGCGGCGGCGCAGACCGCCGAGTTGACCCGCGATGCCGAGGGCCGGCATACCACAACCACCGCGCGCTGGTACCGATTGCGGTCGGGCGCCGATTCGGCCATCGTCGATGCGCCCGGAGTGCGCGATTTCGCCCCCCCGGCAAGCATCGTGCGCGCCGCGGAGCGCGGCTTTGTCGAGATCCACGGGTTCGGCCTCGATTGCCGATTCAACGATTGCCGCCACCTGCAAGAGCCGGGCTGTGCGGTGCGCGCCGCCGTTTCGAGCGAACGCATCGCCGCGCGCCGCTACGAAAGCTATCGCCGCCTATATCGTCTCTACGAAAGACTGGCGCCCTGAAGCGAAGCGCCTCATGAAAGGCTGGTTCGGCCCGCCAGCGCATGGGCGAGCGTGCCGCCATCGACGTATTCCAATTCGCCGCCGACCGGCACCCCATGCGCGATGCGCGACGCCTTCAGGCCCAGACGCAAAGCCAGCTCGCCCAGGTAATGCGCGGTCGCCTCGCCTTCCACGGTCGGATTGGTGGCGAGGATCACTTCGCGCACTTCGCCGCCGGCCAGCAGCTTCTCGAACTCGTCCAATCCGAGCTGCGCCGGCCCGATTCCATCAAGCGGCGACAAGTGTCCCATCAGTACGAAATAGCGGCCGCGGAAGCCGCCCGATTGCTCGATGGCGACCACGTCGGCCGGCGATTCGACCACGCACAGCTGCGCCGCGTCGCGGCGATCCGAGGCGCATATCGTGCACAGTTCGTTCTCGGTGAGCATGCGGCAGCGCTTGCAGCGCCCGACCTGCTCCAGAGCATCGGCCAATGCCTGACTCAGCATCCGGCCCCCGTCGCGATCGCGCTCCAATAAATAAAACGCCATGCGCTGCGCCGACTTTGGACCGACGCCGGGCAGGCAGCGCAGGGAGTCGATCAACCGCGCGAGAGTGGGCGTGTATTTCATCGGCGATAAATGATCAAAACGGCAGCTTCATACCGGGCGGCAGATTCAATCCGGACATGAGCCCCGCATATTTTTCCTGGCTGCGCGCGGCGATCTTTCGCACCGCGTCGTTGACGGCCGCGACCAGCAAATCCTCGAGCAGCCCCAACTCCTCGCCCGCCAATTTTGGATCGATGGTCGCGCTTTTTGCTTCATGACGCCCGTTCATGATGATTTTCACCATGCCGGCGCCCGACTCCCCGGTCACCTCGATATCCGCAAGTTCCGCCTGTGCCTTTTGCATGGTCTCCTGCATCTGCTGAGCTTGGCGCATCAGATTGCCCAGTCCGCCTTTCATCATGAGTGAATTCTCCTGAAGTTCTAGTTCACCGGCTTCACCGAAGCGGCATCCACCTCGGCACCGAAACGCTCGCGCAAACCCCTGACAGCGGGATCCTGCTCGAAGTCGGCCGCGGCGCACGCCGCCTTGTCCTGCTCGGCCGCCGCTCGTTGCCGCGCGGGTGTGGCGAGGGTTCCCTCCGCGACGTTGAAGACGATGCGCATGCTGCGGCCAAGATACTTGCTCAATCCTTGCACGAGCTTTTCCTCGGTGGACCGTGTGCGCCGCTCCGCGGCCGGTTGATCGAGACGCAATGTGAGCACATCGTTCTCAAATGCGGCCGGCACGCAGTTCAAGGCGAACTGGCGCGTCAAGCCGCTCAAGCCCGCCGCGTCGACCACGGCGGGCCAAGTGCCGGCATCGATCGCCGGCGCGGCCGGCGGCGCCGCACCCATCGTCGCGCTCGGCGCCGCGCTCGCCGTGCCGGCCAGCGCCGCGACCGCATCGGGGCGAAATGCCAGCATCCTGAGCAGGGTCATCTCGAAGCCAAGCCGCGGCTCCGGTGCCATCGGCAAATCACGCCGGCCGGCCAAGGCGATCTGGTAATAGAGCTGCACGTCCTCGGCCGACATGGCGGCGCCCAAGCGCGACAAGGTCGGGGTGTCGAACTCCTCGTCTTGCTGAGCCGCCTCCGGAACAATCTGCGCGATTGCAATGCGCTGCAACAATGCCGCCAAGTCGACCAGCGCGCGATCGTAGTCGGGCGCATCGCGGTCGAGTTCTCGTACCTGCCTCAGCAATCCGGGCCCATCCGCGCGCGACAAGGCCTCCACGATCCGCGTCACGTGGTCCCGGTCGATGGTCCCTAGCATCGCCCGCGCATTCGATTCGTTGAGGGTACCGCCGCCGAAGGCGATCAACTGATCCAGCAGGCTCAAGGCGTCGCGCATGCTGCCGTCGGCAGCCCGCGCAAGCAGAGCGAGCGCCGCCGCTTCGTAGCCCAAGCTCTCCGCGGCCGCAATGAATTTCAAGCGCTCGCCGATGAGGTTCGCCGAGAGGCGTTTGAGGCTGAACTGCAGGCAGCGCGACAGCACCGTGACCGGCAGCTTCTGCGGGTCGGTGGTGGCCAGCAGGAATTTGACGTGGGGCGGAGGCTCTTCGAGCGTTTTCAACAACGCATTGAACGAATGATTCGACAGCATGTGCACTTCGTCGACCAGATACACCTTGTAGCGGCCTCGGGTCGGCGCGTACTGCACGTTGTCCAGCAACTCTCGCGTGTCATCGACCTTGGTGCGCGATGCCGCGTCGACTTCGATGAGATCGACGAATCGGCCCTCGTCGATTTCCCGGCACGCCGCGCACGTGCCGCAAGGGTTCGCGCTGACGCCGGTTTCGCAGTTCAGGGATTTTGCCAGGATGCGCGCGACCGTGGTCTTGCCCACGCCGCGGGTGCCCGTGAACAAAAAGGCGTGATGCACCTTGCCGCTGTCGAGCGCATTGCTGAGGGCACGCACCACGTGCTCCTGCCCCACCAATTCGGCGAAGCGTTTGGGGCGCCATTTACGCGCCAATACGATATAGCTCATGCTCTCAGTTTAGCCGTTACGCGATTCAGGCGCGCGCGGGAAACTGCGCGTGTGAACCGACAAGGAGGCGGCCCGCGCCAGCTTGGGCTTCGGCGCCCGACATGATGCCCCTACCGCTGCTCCCTTCCGGGCCTGACGGGGTTCGTGGCCAGTCGTCGCGAAGATGCCAACGCGAGCCGCCATAGACTCATGATGGTGGATGGCGGATGAGGGCAGGATTGCTCGCGGCCGCGGCCGCTCGTCCCGTCGCTTTCGCTCGGGACCGCCGTCGCTAACGCTCCGGCGTCGTCCCTCCTCCGCCGACACAATACCATTGCCATTTAAGCACAGAACCAACTCTGAGCTCATTCGAGCCTATTGGCGGAGAGGGAGGGATTCGAACCCTCGAACACCTTTTGGGATGTTACTCACTTTCCAGGCGAGCGCCTTCGACCACTCGGCCACCTCTCCACTCGGAAATCCAAAACCGAACCTAAGCGGGTGCGCAAGGGTACCGGAGGCCGCTTGGGCGATCAAATCTAGCCGGCGGCCGCCTTGTTGGCCGGCGCGGGCTTGTAGCGAGGCGGCGTATCCAGACAGGCGGCGTTCGCCGGCTGCGGCGGCGGGGCGATTTCCAGCGTGGGAATCACCAGCGCACCTTGAGTATTCGGCGTATCGAGGCCCACCGGAACCTTCAGCGGCGCCAGCTGCACGGCGCGTTGGTACTCCTGCGGCCGATGACAGTCCGGAACGGCCTTGCCGAACCAGTGGCAGCCGCTCGCGAGCAGCGCCGCGGCGACGATCAAAACCATCCGGTCAAGGCTCATGCTGCTCGTTCCTTAATAATTCCCGCCGCCGCCATCGCGCGCAGCACGGTCTCATGGTACGCGGGCGACAATTCGACCAGCGGTAGGCGCAATGCGCTCCCGATGAGCCCCATTTTCGCAACCGCCCATTTTACCGCAATCGGGTTCGCTTCGACAAACAAGTCCCGGTGCAGCGGCTGCAAATCGGCATCCAGGGCGCGGGCGGACGCCATATCCCCGCCCAGGGCCGCCAGGCACGCCTCGCGCATGCGGCGCGGCGCGACATTGGCCGAAACCGACACGACTCCTTGCGCTCCCGCGCCGATCCAGTCGATGGCGGTCGCATCGTCGCCGGACATCACCGAAAACTGGGCCGGGCACGCCGCCAGCAAATCACGCACGCGGCTCATCGATGCGCTCGCATCCTTGACCGCCCGGATCAGCGGATGCCGCGCCAGCCGTGCGGTGGTGGCGGGCAACATGTCCACCGCCGTACGATTAGGCACGTTGTAAAGCATGATCGGCGCTGCCGAGACATCCGCGGCGGACATGAAATGCCGGTACAGGCCTTCCTGCGGCGGTTTGTTGTAGTAGGGTGTCACCAGCATGACCGCATCGACGCCCAGCCTGGACAACTCGCGCGTACGGGCCACCGTGCTCGAGGTCGAGTGAGTCCCGGCGCCGACGATCACCTTGAGTTTTCCGCTGCAGCGCGCCACGGCCCTGCAGGTCAGCTCTTCCATCTCCTCGAGCGAAAGCGTAGGCGATTCGCCGGTGGTACCCGCGACGACGATGCCGTCCGTGCCCTCGCGCATGTGAAAATCAAGCAGCCGTTCCCACGCGGACCAGTCCAAGCCGCCGTCGGCGGTCATGGGCGTCACAATGGCGACCAGGCATCCGCGAAACATTCAAGCAACTCCCAAAGGAAATAATCGCTACCTTAAGTGCTGGACATGCACCGTGGCAAGCATCCATCCGGTAGAATTTGCGCCAATGAAACAACATATCGTGATTTGCGCCGTCGGCAGCGACCGCGTCGGCATGGTGCACGAACTTTCCAAAGCCGTGGCCGATTGCGGCGGCAGCATCAGCGAAAGCCGCATGACCTCGCTCGGCAACGAGTTCGCCATGCTGCTGCTGGTGAACGGCAACTGGCACACCCTTGCCAAACTCGAGGGCGAGTTCAAGAAGCTGGCCGATGCCACCGGCATGAATATCCAATTACGGCGCACCGAGGAGCGCGCCGCGCGCAGCGACATGCTGCCCTACTCCATCGACGTGGTATGCCTCGACCAGACCGGCATCGTGGCGGGGCTGTCCGGTTTTTTTTCACAGCGCGGAGTGGATATCGCCGAGCTTTCCACGCGTTCCTATGCGGCCGCCCACACCGGCGCGCCGATGTTTTCGGTACAGCTGATCGTGAACGTGCCGAGCCGCTTGCACATCGGCGTATTACGGGAGGAATTCATGGATTTTTGCGATCACTTGAATTTGGATGCCATTTTCGAACCTGTGAAAAATTGAGCGGCGCACGGAGCCTTAGCACATGAGCAAGATCGAAGTCGGCCGAAAGGTCCCGCCGTTCTCGCTTGAGGGTACCGGCGGACCCTGGTCGCTGAAGGATGCCGGCGGGAGCAACGTGGTCGTTTATTTCTATCCCCGCGACAATACCCCGGGCTGCACCCAGGAAGGCGCGAGCTTCGCCGCCGCGCACGGCCAGTTCAAGAAATTGAAGACCCTGATCCGCGGAATCTCCCCGGACACCGTCGAGTCGCATGTCAAATTCAAGGGCAAAATGGGCTTCCCGTTCGAACTTCTGAGCGATCCCGATAAAACGGCGTGCAAATTGTTCGACGTGATCCGCGAGAAGAGCATGTACGGGAAGAAATACCTCGGTGTGGAGCGCAGCACCTTTCTCATCGACGCCAAGGGCATACTTCGCCAGGAATGGCGCAAGGTGAAGATCAGCGGCCATACCGAATCGGTGCTGGCGGCGGTGAAGGCACTGTGACGGCCGCCTTGCGGCCCGCCAAAGCCGCGGCCGCGAAAGGACGTCTGACCAAGCAGGTGCGGCGCATTTTCGTGCTCGACACCAATGTGCTGATGCACGATCCGACCGCGATCTTCCGCTTCGAAGAGCACGACATCTACATCCCCATGACCGTGCTCGAGGAACTCGACGCCGGCAAGAAGGGCCTGTCGGAATCGGCGCGCAACGTGCGGCAGGTCAGCCGCTTCCTCGACGAACTCATGCGCGACGCGAGCAAGAAGCAGATCGACCGCGGTCTCGCTCTGCCGACCGCGGTGCCGATCAATCACGGCAAGCGTCCGCCGGGCGGCCGGCTGTTTTTTCAAACCCAGCTGCTGGAATCGGCGCTTCCGGCGAGCCTGCCCGGCCACGGGGCCGACAACGCTATTCTCGCCGATACCCTGGCGCTGCAGCATAAATTCCCCCTGGCCCGCGTGACCTTGGTCTCCAAGGACATCAATCTGCGCATCAAGGCGGCGATCGTCGGGGTGCAGGCCGAGGATTACTCCAGCGACAAAACCATCGAAGATGCCGATCTGCTGATCAGCGGCGTACAACGCCTGCCGCCGAACTTCTGGGAAAAGCACGGCAAAGGCATGGAGTCGTGGCAACAGCAGAGCCGCACCTTTTATCGAGTCCGCGGACCGTTGGTGCGCGAGTGGCAAACCAATCACTTCGTCTACGACCCGAGCGAGAACGGCGTGGAGGCGATCGTGCGCAAGCGCGAGGGCGAATCGGCCGTTCTCGAACTCACGGTCGATTACCGCACCGAGCGCAACAATGTATGGGGAGTCAGTTCGCGCAACCGCGAGCAGAATCTGGCGCTGAATTTATTGATGGATCCGGAAATCGATTTCGTCACCGTTCTGGGACCCGCCGGCACCGGCAAGACCCTGTTGACCCTGGCGGCGGGCCTCGCCCAGACATTGGATCACAATCGGTTCAGCGAGATCATCATGACGCGCGTGACGGTTCCTCTGGGCGAAGACATCGGTTTCCTGCCCGGCACCGAGGAGGAAAAGATGGAACCCTGGATGGGTGCGTTGATGGACAATTTAGAGGTCCTGACGCAGAGCCAGACCGGCGGAACTTGGGGGCGGGGAGCAACCACCGACTTGCTGCGCCATCGCATCAAGATCAGATCTCTGAACTTCATGCGCGGCCGGACCTTCCTGAACCGCTTCATCATCATCGATGAGGCGCAAAACCTGACGCCCAAACAGATGAAGGCTTTGGTGACCCGCGCGGGGCCGGGAACCAAGCTGGTCTGTCTCGGCAACATCGCGCAAATCGACACGCCTTATCTCACCGAAACCACGACCGGCCTGACTTATGTCGTCAACCGCTTCCACGGATGGGCCTATTCGGGGCACATCACGCTGATGCGCGGCGAGCGTTCGCGTCTGGCAGACTATGCATCCGAAGTCCTTTGACTTGGTCCTTGCAATGGGCGCTGCGGAGCCCAAGCATTGGGTATCGCGGCATGGATGCGCGAACTTTGGGGTACCTACGGCACTCCAATGGAGTTTGCCGGAGGCAATATGAGGCTCTTGAGATCGGTGACCGACATGCAATCCTGGATCGCCAAGGGATCCTGGAGCGCACTTGCGGCCGCCTTTACGGTCGGCGCGAGCATGAATGTCGCCTGGGCCGCCGGTCCGAGCGCGACCGATCAGGAACTGCCAGATCTCGGCAGCCCCGCCACCGCCGCGGTATCGCTCGATGAGGAGTATCAAGTCGGCCGGATGTGGGCCCGTCAGATGCGGGGTCAGGGACTGGTCATCGAAGATCCCGAGGTCAGCGATTACATCCAGGAAATCGGCCATAGCCTGTCGAGCCATGCCGAAGAGGGCCAGCACCAGTTCAATTACTTCGTGGTGCGCGATCCGGCCATCAACGCCTTCGCGATGCCGGGGGGCTTCATCGCCATCAACAGCGGCTTGATCATCGCCACGCACAACGAAAACGAGCTTGCCGGGGTGATGGCTCACGAGACCGCGCACGTCACCCAGCGGCATCTGGTCCGCGGCATGATCGACCAAACGCATGCGGGCCTCGTGTCCGTGGCGGCCATGCTGGCCGCGATTCTGTTGGGCGCGACGGCGGGGCGCGGCGACCCGGGCGCCATGGAGGGCGCCATACTGGCGACCCAAGGGGCCGCGATTCAGCATCAAATCAATTACACGCGGAGCCAGGAATTCGAGGCCGACCGCATCGGGATCGGCACCATGGCGAGCGCCGGCTACGATCCGTTGGCAATGGCGAGTTTTTTTCAAGCTCTGGAGAGAATGGGGCCCGAGCCGAGCCGAATCAAGCAGATCGGATTCTTGCTCGATCACCCGCTGTCGGCCGAGCGCGTTGCCGAAGCACGCAACCGCGCCGCGCAGATCGGACGCATTTACCACACGGATTCGCTCAGCTACTTGCTGATACGCGAGCGGCTGAGGTCCTTGGTGCAGGACCCGCAGGCTGCGCGCGAGTACTACGCTCATTTGTTGAAAAATGGCGCGGGCCTGACCGTCCAGGACCGCTACGGCAAGGCGGTCGCCGACATTTATGACCGGGATCCGGCCGCTGCGATACCCGATCTGCAGGCGCTGCTGCGCGAATATCCGAAGGTGACGCAATTTTACGGGGCCCTCGGGCAGGCGTACCTAGCAAATGGCGAGATCAAGGAGTCGCAGGCCGTCCTGGACAAGGCCCTGCTTCTGTTTCCCCGCAATGTGCCGATCACGCTTCGCCTGGCGGAAACGTTGATGCGCGCGGGCGAGAATCAGCGCGCGCAGCTGATTCTCGACGATCTGTTCAATCAAGTGGAACCGACGCCCAACCAGGCGAGACTGGTGGCCAAGGCGGCGAATGCGGCCGGCAATATTGCCGACTCGTACTATTACATGGCTGATTTTTATCTCATGAACGGCGACCTCTTGTCGGCGTCGAATCAATTGCAACTCGCCTTGGGACTGCCCAATTTGAACCCCGTTCAGCGCGCTCGAATCAGCGCCATGCTCGAAGAAGTGCGGGCAGCAATGCCAAAAAATCGAAAAAATACGGTAGCGGACGACAGCGAAGGCGGAAACGGCCGGCATTGACCGCGGCCGGGGATCGCAATCGCGCAACGGCGGCTGCGCGGCCGCCATTTTTAAGGGAGATCGACAAATCATGCTGATCACAAGGGTGGCGCGCTGCGCGCTCGCAATCATCGTTGCGGCAGCTTTGAGCGCCTGCGTTACCCTGCCGCCGAACAGCCCGCGTTCGCCGCAAGACCCGTGGGAGTCGTGGAACCGCGGCGTCTACAAATTCAACGACGCCATCGACCGGGGTATCGCCAAACCGGTTGCGCGCGCCTATGTGCGCGTAATACCGAAACCCGTCCGCACCGGCATCAGCAACTTCTTCGCCAACCTCAACACTCCCACGGTGATGATCAACGACGCTCTGCAGGGCAAATTTATGGCGGCCGCCAACGATCTCGGGCGGTTCCTGCTCAATTCGACGGTCGGAGTAGGCGGGCTGCTCGACCCGGCCACCTCCGCGGGATTGGACCGCAACGATGAAGACTTCGGCCAGACCCTCGGTCATTGGGGAGTGCATTCCGGCCCCTTCATCGAGCTGCCGCTGCTCGGCCCATCGGATCTGCGCGACGCGCCCGGCCTGGTCGTCGACAGCTATACCAATCCGCGGCAGTACGTTCGCAATACGGGCGTCGAGTATGGCTTAATTGTTCTCAACCTGATCGAGCGCCGCGCTTCGCTGTTGCCGTTGGATTCCACGCTCAAGAACGTCTATGACCCGTATGTCTTCATTCGCGACGCCTACCTGACGCGCCGCGCTTTTCTCGTGTCCGACGGCAAAATCACCGAGGAGCCGTTGACCGATCCGGAGCCGGACAGCAAGGACATCCCGTCGGAGCCAAAGCCCGCGCCTGCAGCGGCCCGGCCGCCGGCGCCCGAGATACCCGCTCCCAACAGCGCGGAGCCCGACTTTCCGGCTCCCGACCGCTCGGCGCCCGAGATACCCGCTCCCAACAGCGCGGAGCCCGACTTTCCGGCTCCCGACCGCTCGGCGCCCGAGATACCCCCTCCCCAGAGCCTAGGGCCGGAGATTTAGCCGAGGCAGAACGCCCGGCGAGGCATTCGGTTGACGCTTCACCCCACGGCGATCAGCTCTTCCACTTCGCTCAAGCGGGCAAGCTGGTGAAGCTGCGAAGGCACGTTATCGTAGCGCAAGGCGCGCCCTGCTTCGTGCGCCACGCTCAGCCATTCGATCAGCAAGGCCAGACCCGCGCTATCGCTGTCCGTGACGCCGGTCAGGTCAATGACCGCCGCCTGGCCGCCACGGATCAGGTCGCTACCGCGGGGCAGCAGCGCATTCACGGTGGAAAAGCCCAGCGATCCCACGACGCGGACGCGACCGTCCGCGGTCGTTTCGATAGCGGCCCCCTCCTGGACCCGGTGGTTCACTTGCTGGCGCCGCCCTCGCGGCCCTGGTTTTCCTTCTCGAGCCGCGCAATGAGTTCATCGAGTCCCTGCTGCTGAACTTCTGAGGCGAAGTCCGTGCGGAAACTCTTCACGTACGAAATGCCCTCGATGACCACGTCCCAGGCCTTCCAGCCGTCATCGGTCTTGCGCAGACTGAAATTGACCGGCACCTTTTCGCCCGAGGACTTCTTCACCTCGGTGCGCACCGTGGCCGTCGTTTCGCCCGGATCTCCCCGGTAAGGCAGGATCACAAACCGGTCGGCGGTGAAATTCAGCAAGGCGTTTCCGTAATTGCGCAGCAACGAGTGATAGAAGGCATCCACGAAACGCTTGCGTTGTTCGGGAGTGGCCGTGCGCCAGGTCTGTCCCAGCACCAGCCGGGCTGCATATTCGCTGTCGAAATGCGGCAGCAGCACATTGGCGACCAGCGAATCGAGCTTCGTCGGGTCATGGGCGTACATTGCACGGTTCGCGTCCAACTCGGTGAGCATGCGCTTCGCGGAATCTTCGATCAGCGCCTGCGGGTCCAGGGTGTTCGGGGCGGCTGTCGGGCCGGTTGCCGGCGCGGCAGGCACTTGGGATTGCGCATCGGCCTGCGCTCGCATGCAAGGCACCGCCGCGGCCGCAATCACCCACAGGGTGAGCGCGAAAGGAGTCCTGATGCGCAATTCAGATATCTTCATTTGGGTTTCTCCGCAGGCGCCGGGGCATCCGCCTTTGCCGGCGTGGAGCCCGATCCACCCGCGCTTTTCGCGAAATTCGCGACCAATTGACCGATCAGATTTTCGAGCACCAACGCGCTCTGCGTGAAGTCTATGTGAT
>JBBIUT010000070.1:0-11937 GCA_037440085.1 Gammaproteobacteria bacterium | reverse complement strand
CGGTAGACTAATGACATGGGCTCCCCCTGCTCCTACGGCATCGTTGTGCCAGATTGAGAGTGTGTGTGGCACTCAATCACGGAGCAGGAGGAGCGGCATGAAGATTACACGAGTAGGGTTGGATATCGCGAAGCAGGTTTTCCAGGTGCATGGCGTCGATGAGCGCGGCAAGGTTGGGATCCGCAAGGTGCTGGCGCGGGCGAAGGTGCTGCAGTTCTTTGCACAGCTGCCGCCGTGCCTGATCGGGATAGAGGCGTGCGGCAGCTCGCACTATTGGGGCCGTGAGCTGACGAAGCACGGGCACACGGTGCGGCTCATGGCGGCGCAGTTTGTCATTCCCTATCGCAAGCGCAGCAAGAATGACGCGAACGATGCGGAGGCGATCTGCGAAGCCGTCGGACGGCCCACCATGAGGTTCGTGGCGATCAAAAGCGAGGAGCAGCAGTCGGTGCTGATGGTTCATCGGGCGCGAACACTCGTGATGGCAAATCGCACGGGGCAGGTGAACCAGATCCGTGGATTACTCGGTGAGTTCGGAGTTGTGGTGCCGAAGGGCGTGGCGCGATTGCGTCGCGAGCTTCCCGGTATGCTCGAGGATGCTGAGAACGGCTTGCCGGCGCTCGCTCGAGAGGTGCTTGCCGGTTTGCTCGATCAGTTTCATGACTTGGATATGCGAGTAACGGCGTACGACCGCCAGATCCGCGCGCTCGCCGCAGCCAGTGAGCCGGCGCGGCGGCTGATGCAGGTCGAGGCGATTGGACCGCAGACCGCGACCGCGCTGGTAGCGAGCATGGGCGATCCGCATGTCTACAAAAATGGGCGCAGTTACGCCGCCTCGCTCGGCATCACGCCCCGACAGCGCTCGAGCGGCGGTAAAGAGCGGCTTGGACGGATCACGCGCCAGGGGGATGGGTACTTGCGGACCCTTCTGGTCCACGGCGCTCGAGCGGCGCTGCGTGTCATCGACACGAAAACGGATGCCAAGAGCGCCTGGGCGCGACGGCTGAGGGACCGCCGACACGTGAACGTGGCCGCCGTCGCCCTCGCCGCCAAACATGCGCGCATTGCCTGGGCGATACTCGCCCATGGCACAGACTATCGGCCTGCGGGCCCGGAACTCGTCGCGGCCTGACGTAGGCCGCACACCGGTATCGCGGTCAAGATGGAGGAGGTACGACCCGCCAGGATTGCCAGAGCGTAAATGCTGATGGAAATAGGTCAGACCGACGCAGGAAGAGCCTGATACTGAAAGCGGTGGCCCGGACACCGTTCGACTAACGAGGCCCCTGCGAGCGAATGTCATCAGGGCCCGCGTCGACGGACGCAGCGAGAGGCCGGATATATTTTTTGCAGTCCGATCCTGAATCCAGAAGCAGAGACGCCGCTTGCAACGCAGGGGGAGTCCATATATTCCGGTAGACCTCAACGCCGGAAAAACACAGCGTTTTCTCGCAGAAAAACGCATCTCGAATTGGTAACCCCTTGGCATTCTGATGGAAACCAATTCGACCATTCGACTACGCCTTCTCCCCCACCGGTAACTCCGCGGATTTGAAGGGCACCCCACACCCGCCGATGCCGCAGTAGCCATCCGGGTTCTTCGCGAGGTACTGCTGGTGATATTCCTCTGCGTAATAGAATTCGGGCGCACCGATGATTTCGGTGGTGATCGCTCCCAGTCGGGATTTGGTGAGTGCCTCCTGATACGCAGCGCGCGATTTTTCGGCGTGCCTCTGCTGCTCGTCGCCGTAGGTATAAATACCGGAGCGGTACTGCGTGCCGGTATCGTTGCCCTGGCGCATGCCTTGCGTCGGATCGTGCGATTCCCAGAAAACTTTAAGCAGCTTGTCGTAGCTCGAAATCCCCGGATCGAACACGACGCGCACCACCTCATTGTGTCCGGTGAGGCCGGTGCAGACCTCCTCATACGTGGGATTGGGGGTGTATCCACCCGCATAACCGGCCGCGGTAGAATACACGCCGTCGATTTGCCAGAACTTGCGCTCTGCGCCCCAGAAGCAGCCCAAGCCGAACAGGGCTAACTGCATTCCGTCGGGGTAAGGCGGCACCGTCCGACGGCCGGACACGAAATGCCGACCCGATATTCGAAGCGGTTCGGCGCGCCCAGCCAGTGCTTGTTTTGCCGTCGGCATGACGGCACTTTTTCGAAACATGTCCATGGCCTAGTGTGTGGCCGCTGGGCGTCGGATTCAAGCGCAGGCCGGCGCCGAATAGGCTCGCTATTGCGCCGGCGTGCCCGTGGGAGGCGGCGCATCGCCTTTGGGCGCCGGATAAACCGGCACCACCGGCAGGCTGTAAGCGTCCACCTTGGCCTTGGTTTCTTGTTCCTGACGCATCTTTTCTTGCGCGAGCCGCAATTGCTCCCGGCTGCGTTCGAACTCCGCCTTGCGCTTCTGCTCTATCGTGGGATCCACGTTCTTTTGCGCCAACCGCTCGACGGCGATTCGCGCATTCAGGCAATCCGACTCGTTGCGGGCTTTGGACGGGCTCTTGTCGCACTTCAAGAGTACGCCGTCGAGCATTACCCGATCCTCCATGAGGTCCTCGACCGTCATCGGCGGGATCTTGCGCGGCGCACACGCGACGCTGACCAACACCGCTGCACCGAGCAGCCCCAAGGCGAAAATTCGTTTGCTTGAATATGGCATATGGCTTCCCAAGTCCAATGGTACCCAAAACCGGCCGCCGCGCGACCCCATCGATGTGACGCAAATCACGGCTTGAGTATTTGCCTCTGCCTGCGGGCCGTGCGCCGATTTGCCGCCGTGAACTCGCTCACCCTGGGCATCTGGTTTGACCGCACCGCCGCGCATGTGTACTTTGCGCAGGAATGGCTTCCCGTAAATCAACTCAAGAGCCCCAACCATTGGATTTCGAGACGGCCATGCGCGACCTCGAAGTACTGGTTGAACGCCTGGAGCACGGCGACCTGCCCCTCGAGGAATCCCTGGCGGCCTTCGAGCGCGGGGTGGCACTCACTCGCAACTGCCAGGCGGCCCTCAAGGAAGCGCAGCAAAAAGTTGAGATTTTGCTGAAAAAGGCCGGCGAGCCCCAGGTCGAAGAATTCGGCGCCGACGAACCGAAAAGCGGCTGAGCGACGCCCGGCGCCAGTCGGTTTCCACCCCCACGGCGCCTCGGCCGGGCGCCGCCGCATCCTCTGATATCATTGGCGTTACGCGCCCTCGAGGAACCAAAGCCCCATGACCGTTGCCGCCCCTGCCAAAAAGCCCATTGTGTCGCCCGTAGAGGACGTGCAGGGTCATTCCGACACGCGCCGGATACCGATCAACAGGGTTGGGATCAAGGATATCTATCACCCGGTCAAGGTGAAGGATCGGGCCACCGGGGAGCAGCACACGGTCGCTAATTTCAACATGTACGTGAATCTGCCGCACAACTTCAAGGGCACGCACATGTCGCGGTTCGTCGAGATCCTGCATCGCCACGAGCGTGAAATATCGGTGGATTCCTTCGGCAAAATGCTGGAAGAAATGACCGAGCACCTGGATGCAAGCGCCGGTCATATCGAGATGACCTTTCCGTACTTCGTCATGAAGAAGGCGCCGGTGTCCGGCGTCGAGAGTCTGATGAATTATCAGGCCACGATATTCGGCGAGCGCCGCGAGGGGCGGACCGAAGTGTGGCTCAAGGTGGTGGTTCCGACCACCAGCCTATGTCCGTGCTCCAAGAAAATATCCGATTACGGCGCCCACAATCAGCGCTCGCACATCACATTGACGGCCAAGCTGAACGAACACATGTGGTTGGAGGAGTTGATCGACGTCGCGGAGGCGAATGCCTCATGCGAGGTCTATGGAATACTGAAGCGCCCGGATGAAAAATACGTCACCGAACGCGCTTACGATAACCCGAAATTCGTCGAGGATACGGTGCGCGACGTGGCCGTTGCACTCGATCGGGACAAACGGGTGCGCGCCTATGTGGTCGAATCGGAAAATTTCGAGTCCATACACAATCATTCGGCCTACGCGATGATCGAGCACGACAAAGAGGCGAGTGACCGGCGTTAGCCGCCGATCGCGGTCAGGATGATGCGCGCTCGGCGCTTTGCAGCCGCCCGATCAGGCTGCGCAGGAACACCTGATTGAAGCGCAGTTGGCATTCGGCCGACACCTGCTCGAGCAGCGTGGAACTCACTTTCATGACCATGACCGGACCTGATGCCATTATGGTTGCGGTTCGCTTGGCGCCGCGCACGTAGCTGGTTTCGCCGAAGCAATCGCCGCTGTCCAAATAGCCCAACGCTTTGCCTAGACGCGCGACGCCTACGCGGCCCTGCACGATGATGTAGAAGCGATCGTCCATCTCCCCTTCTTTGACGATTTCCTCGCCGTCGGCGTAATCCTGCCAACTGCTGGCGCGCAATACTTCCCAGATTTCGCTATGCGAGAATTCGTGGAAGAACTTCAGCTTGCGCAACAGGCTGAATTGCTCCTGCTGATCGATGCGGTTGTATTGGGCGCGCAATTTCTGATGCACACGGGTCAACTCGGCGGCGAAATCGAGGCCGGTTTTATAGCGTTTGGACGGCTCCTTCTGCAGCGCCATCGCCGTGACGTTCTCGAGTTCCTCCGGAATCTCCGGCCGCAAGGTATGTATGGGCGGCGGCGTCGCGAACACGATTTGGTGCAGCAGCTTTTGCAAATTGCCGGCTCGAAACGGCCTGGTGCCCGTCAGCAGTTCATACATCACCGCGCCGAGCGAATACAAATCCGATCGATTGGTCAATTCGATCGACTGAACCTGCTCCGGTGACATGTACGACGGGCTACCGGCGATTCCTTCGATGCGCGAAATATCCGAATCCGCCACCAACGCGATGCCGAAGTCGATAATGCGCACGTCGCTCTCGAGGGTGAGCATGATATTGCTTGGTTTGATGTCGCGATGAATGACGCCGCGGCTGTGCGCATAGTGCAATGCGCGCGCGGCCTTGTAGATCAGCTCGACCACGTCGTCGATTCGCAGCAAATTGTCAGGCCGGCAATAAGCGGCAAGCGTACGCGCTCCATGGACGTGTTCGGTCACGATGTAGCAGTGCCCATTCTCCTCTCCCGCATCGTAGATTGGCAGGATGTTCGGGTGCTGCAGCATCCCCACCATGTGCGCTTCGGAGAGAAACATCTTGCGCGCGATGCGCTTGCGATTCTCATCGCCGTTGGGATCGACGTTGTAGACCTTGATGGCGACGTCGCGGCCATAATACGGATCGTGCGAGAGGTACACGACGCCCGTGCTGCCGCGGCCGACCTCGTTGATGATCACGTACTTGCCAATTTTCTCAGGCAACGCGGCGCGACCGGTCAGGGTGTTCGCCTTATCTTTTGTACGAATATTGTTCAAGATTAGCCGTTGGCCGCTGCAGCGACGTTGCATTGCGTGGCCCGAAGGATACGTCGGCAGGCGGACGCTAAACTGTGATTTGAGTCGAGGGTCAGCGAAAGTGATCGTATCCGCGGCCCGGGGGCGTAAATTTCGCGCCCTGCAGCGCCCAGCTCACGCCGGTTCCGCGACGCAGCTCACCGACTGCGGTCAGCCTTAGGCCCAACTGGGCGGCCAACGACGCCAATTCGTCATATCCTCCCGGCGGGACGGCGAGCAGCAGTTCGTAGTCATCGCCGGCCCCGAGCGCCCAGTCGCGCGCCTGCTGCGGACTCGCGAAGGCCTGCAGGGCATGCGATAACGGCAATCGCTCGACATCGACATGCGCCGCAAGCCCGCTGGCGCCTGCCAGTTTCGGCAAGTCTCCCGTCAACCCGTCGGACAGGTCCATGGCCGCGGACGCGATCCCGCGTGCCGCCGCGCCAAATTCCACCCTCGGCGTCGGATACTCGAACCGCTGCCGCAGTTCGCGCCCCACCACGCCGTCCTCGGTCGCGTGCGTGCCGGTCGCCAACGCCAACCCCGCACCGGCATCGCCGAGCGTCCCCGTCACCGCCAGCAGGTCGCCCGCGTGCGCGCCGCTGCGGCGCAGCGCCGTGCCCCGGGCGACATGACCCATGAGTTGCACGCTGATGGTGAGCGGTCCCGCCGTGGTGTCGCCGCCGACCAGTGCCACGCCATAGGCATTCGCGAGCTGCGCGAAACCGCCGGAAAAGCGCTCGAGCCAGTCCGGATCAGCGGCCGGTAAGGTCAAGGCCAGGGTGGCCCAGGCCGGAGTCGCGCCCATCGCCGCCAAGTCGCTCAAATTCACCGCCAGCGCACGGTGGCCTATCGATCGGGCGTCGCTGTCCGGCGGGAAATGGCGGCCTGCGACAATGGTATCCACCGTCGCCGCCAATTCCGTATCCGCCGGCATGCGCAGCAGCGCCGCGTCATCGCCCACCCCCAACACCACGTCGGGCCGCGCGCCGCCGATGCGCGAAAAGTATCGGCGTATCAAATCGAATTCCCCGAGATGCCCTTGCTCGCGGCCCACGCTGCGCTATTCCGCGGGCCGGCCGTATTCGTTTGGGCGGAGTTCCTGTGCGGCCCGGTCCAATACGGCGTTCACGAATTTGTGGCCGTCGGTCGCCCCGAATTGCTTGGCGAGCTGAACCGCCTCCGCGAGCGCGACCCGGTAGGGCAGCTCGGGGCACGCCGCCAATTCGTGCAAGCCCAGCCACAGCACCGCGTGCTCGATCGGATCGAGTTCAGGAGGCGGAATCTCGCAGAGCTTCACGAGCTGCAAATCGAGTGAGTCGCGGTTCGGTGCGATCGCCGCCATCAATTCCCGGAAATATTCGCGATCCGCCCGCAGCGCCTCCGGATCTTCGGCAAATTGGCGCTGGATATCCTCCCAGGGTCGCGGGTTGATCTGCAGTTGATAAAGCGCCTGCAGCGCAAGCCTGCGTGCGAGGCTGCGAGCGCGATGCGGATTCACCGCTACCCATCCAGGCGGCGCAGCAGATTTGCCATTTCGAGCGCAGTCAGCGCGGCGTCGGCGCCCTTGTTGCCGGCCTTGCCGCCTGCGCGATCGATCGCCTGCTCCACCGTGTCGGTCGTCAACACTCCGAACGCGATGGGCACTCCCGATTCGAGCGCAATTCGAGCCATTCCCGAGGCGCATTCGCCGGCGACGTAGTCGAAATGCGGCGTCTGGCCGCGAATGACGGCGCCGAGCGCGATCAGCGCCTCGTAGCGCCGTGACAACGCCAATTTGCGGGCGACGACCGGCATGTCGAAAGCGCCCGGAACGCGCACGATCTCGATCTGCTTGTCCGTCGCCCCGTGGCGCTTGAGCGCGTCGAGCGCGCCGCGCACCAACGGCTCGACGACGAAATCGTTGAACCGCGCGGCCAGGATGGCAAAGCGCAGGTCGCGAACCAGGAGTTCGCCTTCGATGATCTTGGGCTGTTCAATAGGCACAAATCTTTCCTCGCAGGTATTCCTCGCGCGCCGCGGCCAATGACCACAGTATAAGCCCCGCGGCGCTCATTCACCGCCGTCCACGTATTCGGTAATTTCAAGGTCGAAAGCCGAGAGGCCCTGCAGCTGCTTCGGCGCGCTCAGCACTCGCATGCGCTTGAGGCCCAAATCCTTGAGTATTTGCGCCCCGATTCCGTAGGTGCGCAGCACCGTCGCGCCGACGTTGGGCGCCGACACCGGCTTCGCGTTGATCTGCCGCACGCTGTCCATGAACTCCCTCGGGGTCTCTTCGGGCCTCAGGATCACGATCACGCCGGAGGGCTCGCCCGCAACGCGACGTATGGCGGCGCGCAACGGCCACCCCAACCTTTCGCTGCGCAGGCCGACCACGTCGCGCAGGGTGTCGTTGATGTGCACGCGCACCAACGGCGGCGGATCGGAATTCAGATCCCCCCTCACCAGCGCGACGTGCACGTTCTTGTTCACGTGATCCTCATAGCAGCACAGCCGAAATCCGCCGTATTCGGTGTCGGCCGGCTCATCGTAGATTCGCTCCACCGAGCGCTCGTTCTTGAGCCGGTAGCGGATCAGGTCCGCGATGGTGCCGATCTTCAATTCATGAGCCTTGGCAAAGCGCTCGAGATCGGGCCGGCGCGCCATGGTGCCGTCGTCGTTCAGAATCTCGACGATCATGGCGGCCGCGGAGAATCCCGCGAGTCGCGCGAGATCGCATCCGGCTTCCGTGTGACCGGCGCGCGTAAGCACCCCGCCGGGCTGCGCCATCAAGGGGAAAATGTGTCCGGGCTGGCGCAGATCCTCCGGGCGCGCCTGCGGCGCCACCGCGGTCTTTATCGTGTGCGCACGATCGTGGGCCGATATGCCCGTGGTCACGCCCTCGGCCGCTTCGATGGACAGGGTAAAATTCGTGCGGTGCGAACTGTCGGTCTCGCTGACCATCAGCGGCAGCCGCAGCTGGCGGCAGCGCTCGCGCGTCAGGGTCAGGCAGATGAGTCCGCGTCCGTAGCGCGCCATGAAGTTCACGTCTTCGGCCCGCACGCGATCCGCGGCCATGATGAGGTCGCCTTCGTTTTCGCGGTCTTCGTCGTCCATGATCACCGCCATTTTTCCCTGGCGGAGGTCCTCGAGAATCTCATCGATCGTATTCAATGCGGTCATAAGTAATTCGTGCTCTATATATTGTCGCAGCTGCCGGACGGTACATCGCCGCTCGCCCGGCGAGCTGCCATTGTAGCTTGCGGAATGATCGACCTACTCTGGCGCCCTGCCGAAGTTCGCAAGACGTTCGATGTATCGCGCGATCATATCGATCTCGATATTGACCGCGGCGCCCACCCGCAGCTCGCCCAACGTCGTGGCCTCGCGCGTGTGCGGGATGATGTTGACATCGAAGCGACACCCGGCGACCTCGTTGACCGTCAGGCTCACGCCGCCGATGCATATGGACCCCCTGGGCGCCACGTAGCGCATCAGCGGGGCCGGCAGTTCGAATTGCAGGCGCCAGGATCGCGCATCCTCAGCGGCGCTCGTCAATGTTCCAACCGCATCGACATGCCCGCTCACCAAATGACCGCCGAGGGAATCGCCGGCGCGCAGGCTCGGCTCCAGGTTCACGCGCGCACCCTCCTTGAGCATTCCCATGGTCGTCTTGGCGAGGGTCTCGCGCGATACATCGGCGTGGAAGACCGTCCCATCGAGCCGCGTCACGGTGAGGCAGACGCCCTCGACGCTCACACTGTCGCCCACCGCCAGGCGCCCGGCCCCGAGCGCCGCCGCATCGATGCCCAACTCCAGGTCACCGCCTTTGGCGGCCGCAGCGACCAGCCGGCCGGTGCCGACAACAATCCCGGTAAACATCCTCAAGTCTCCTTCCGCCGCGCAATGCGGGGCGTCAATATGAGCCGCAGGTCCCCGCCCATGCGTTGCACGCTCGCGAACTCAAACGCCGGCGGAAGGAGAGCCTTCGCGGCGAGACCGCTCAAGACGGTCAGCGGCTGCGCATCGGCGCCCAGCAGGATCGGTGCGACGTACAGGATCAACTCGTCGACCAGGTTCGCCTCGAGGAACGCCGCCGCCAGCCTAGGCCCGCACTCCACCCAGAGCTCGTTGACCTCGCGCAAGGTCAAGCGCTCTATGACAACCGTCAAGTCCAGGCCGCGCACCGCCGCCGGCACGGACTCGACACTAATGGGCGGCGCTGCGGCAGGGGTGGGCGGTTGCGCGGCGGGCCTATGCGCGCCATCCGCCGCGACGAACACCAGCGCGCCGCCGCCGGCGAAAACTTTCGCGCTCGGCGCGCATGACTGCGCGGGATCGAGCACCACACGCAGCGGCTGCCTGACCCATGGACCGTAGTTCCAGCGCACATCAAGGCGCGGGTCGTCCGCGCGCACCGTGCCCGCGCCGGTCAGAATCGCAGAGCTGCGGGCACGCCACTTTTGCACGTCGGCGCGCGATTCCTCTCCGCTGATCCACATCCTGCCCCCTTGGGCCGGTGCGGTGCGCGCATCGAGGCTCATGGCGAGCTTTAGACGGATCAGCGGCCGGCCGCGTTCGAAGCGCGAAAAAAAACCCGGGTTGAGTGCGCGCGCCTCGCCGGCCATCGCCCCCACCGAGACGCTGATTCCGGCGGCTTCCAGGCGCTTGATCCCATCGCCCGCCACTTTCGGATTCGGATCGGCCGAACAGCACACCACGCGGCGAATGCCCGCGGCGATCAGCGCATCCGCGCACGGCGGCGTACGGCCCGTGTGACTGCACGGTTCGAGCGTGACGTAGGCGGTGGCGCCTGCGGCGCCTGCACCCGCCGCGCGCAGCGCCGCAACCTCGGCATGTGCTTCTCCCGCGCGCTCATGCCAACCCTCGGCGAGAATCGCGTCGCCGCGCACCAACACGCAGCCGACGCGCGGATTCGGATCGGCGGTGTACAAGCCGCGTGCGGCGAGCTCGAGCGCCCGCCTCAGGTGGGCCCGATCCTGCGGGTCGGTGGCCCCCGCGCGGGTCGCCGGCGTCATTTGCCCTCGCCGCTCGGGTCATCGCCCGGCAGGAGCGGCAATTGATCCTTGTTGGTGTCGCGGCGGCGGCGATGGCGGCGCAACAGATCGATTTCCGTGCGAAACGCCTCGACGTCCTGAAAGCTGCGGTAGACGGACGCGAACCTCACGTAGCCGACCTCGTCCAAATGCCGCAGCTCCTCCATCACCATTTCACCGACGGCGCGCGAGGCGATTTCGCGCTCCCCCAGGCTGCGCAATTTGTGGCAAATGCGCGCCGCCGCCGCTTCGATCGATTCGCGGCTCACCGGCCGCTTCTCGAGCGCCTTCAGCATTCCGGAAAGCAGCTTGTTCTCGTCGAAGGGCTCGCGGCTGCGGTCGCCCTTGATGACGGTGGGCAGCAGCAGCTCCGCCGCCTCGAAGGTCGTGAAGCGCTCCGCACACTCGAGACATTCGCGGCGGCGGCGGATTTGCCGCCCTTCGCCGGCCAAGCGCGAATCGATGACCTTAGTCTCCGTATGACCGCAAAATGGGCAGTGCATCTAGCGCGGTCTCGATGCGTGAGCGCTGGTCATCAGCCATAGACGGGGAATCGCCGGCACAGTGCCATCACCTGGTCGCGTACCCGCTCCACCGCGGACTCATCGCCCATATGATCGAGAACGTCGGCGATCCAGTTGGATAACTGCTCCGCTTCGGGCTCCTTGAATCCACGCGTGGTCACCGCCGGCGTGCCGATCCTAAGACCGCTGGTCACGGCCGGAGGGCGCGGATCATTCGGCACCGCATTCTTGTTGACGGTCATGTGAGCGCGTCCCAAGGAGGCGTCGGCATCCTTGCCGGTGATGTTCTTATCGATCAAGTCCAGCAGGAACAGATGATTGTCGGTGCCGCCCGATACGATCCGGTAGCCGCGCTGCTGCAGAACCCGGGTCATGGCACGCGAATTGGCGATGACTTGCGCGCAATATTGTTTGAATTCGGGCTGCAACGCCTCGTAAAACGCCACCGCCTTGGCGGCGATGACGTGCATCAGCGGGCCGCCCTGGATTCCCGGGAATACCATGGAATTGAACTTCTTGTGCAACTCCTCGCGGGGCCCGGCCAAAATCAGCCCGCCGCGCGGCCCACGCAAGGTCTTGTGCGTGGTGGTCGTCACCACGTCGGCGAACGGCAGCGGATTCGGATACACCCCGGCGGCGACCAGTCCCGCGACGTGCGCCATGTCCACAAAGAAATAGGCACCCACGGAATCGGCGATCGCGCGAAACCGCGCCCAGTCGATGGCGCGCGAATACGCCGAAAAACCGGCCACGATCATCTTTGGCCGATGCTCCTGCGCCAGCCGGTTCACCTGGTCATAATCGATTTCGCCGGTGTCGGGCTTGATTCCATACTGCGCGGCCTTGAACAATTTGCCGGAAAAATTGACTTTGGCGCCATGGGTCAAGTGTCCGCCATGATCGAGGCTCATGCCGAGAATCGCGTCGCCCGGGTTGAGCAGGGCAAGATACACCGCGGCGTTCGCTTGCGAGCC
>JBBIUT010000069.1:0-12080 GCA_037440085.1 Gammaproteobacteria bacterium | reverse complement strand
TTCCCGGGAACTGCGGTCGACAGCCGCAGCGTGTTCATTACGCGCACTTACACGCATTTGGTGGCCGGCATTCTCGGCTTCATCCTGGTGGAACTGGGGCTGTTCGAGTCGGGCCTTGCGCCGCAGATCGCAAAGTTCATGTTCGGCTTCAATTGGATGCTCATATTGGGCGCCTTCATGCTGACCGGATGGCTGGCGTCGCGCACCGCGCAAACCAGCAACTCGATCGGCATGCAGTACTTTGCCTACGCCGTGTATGTGGTGGCCGAGGCGTTGATATTCGTGCCTCTGCTGTACATCGCCGACGCGAAGGCGCCCGGCACCATCGACAGCGCCACGTTGATCACCTCATTGGGTGCCGGCGGATTGATGTTCGTCGCCCACCGCACGCGCAAGGACTTTTCCTTCCTGCGGGCGATTCTGATGTGGGGCGGCATCCTCGCACTGGTGGCGATCGTCGGCGGCATGGTCTTCGGCTTCCAGCTCGGAACCGGGTTCTCGGTGTTGATGATCGGATTCGCCGGGGCCGCGGTTCTCTACGACACCTCGAACATCATTCTGCACTACCCGGAAGATCGCTATGTGTCGGCCGCGATGCAGCTGTTCGCATCGATCGCACTGATGTTCTGGTATGTATTGAGCTTTTTGATGGGCAACCGCAAGTAATTGGACCCCCTCAAGTCAGCAGCAGCTCCCCGCCCATGTACGGGCCGAGCACGGACGGTATTGCGACGCTGCCGTCCGCCTGCTGACCATTCTCCAGAATCGCGACCAAGGCGCGCCCCACGGCCACGCCCGAGCCGTTGAGGGTATGCACCAGCTCCGGCTTGCCGGTGGCGGGATTGCGCCAGCGGGCCTGCAGGCGCCGCGCTTGAAACGCTTCGCAATTGCTGCAGGATGAGATCTCCCGATAGCGCTGCTGCGAGGGCAGCCAGACCTCGAGATCATAGGTCTTGGCGCTGCTGAACGCGACGTCCCCGCCGCACAGGGAAATCACCCGGTAAGGCAGCTCCAGCGCCCGCAGCACCGCTTCGGCGTGACCGGTGAGCTCTTCGAGCGCCGCGTAGGACTGCTCGGGGCGCACGATATGCACCAATTCCACTTTCTCGAACTGGTGCTGCCTGATCATGCCGCGCGTGTCTTTGCCGGATGCGCCGGCTTCCGAACGGAAGCACGGCGTATGCGCCACGTATTTGAGCGGCAGCGCACCGGCGTCCAGAATTTGGTCCCGCGCCAGATTCGTGACCGGCACTTCGGCGGTCGGAATCAGAAAGAATCCCGGGTCGCCCGGCACCGCGAACAAATCCTGCTCGAATTTGGGCAGCTGACCGGTTCCCAACAGAGCCGCGGCGTGCACCAGATACGGCACGTAGGCTTCCCGATAACCATGCTGGCTGCCGTGCAAGTCGAGCATGAACTGAATGAGAGCGCGGTGCAGCTTCGCCAGGCGCCCGGTCATCACCACGAACCGCGCCCCGGAGATGCGTCCCGCCGCCTCGAAATCCATGCCGAGAGGCTCGCCGATCGCCACGTGATCCTTCGGCTCGAATTCGAATTCCCGCGGCGTACCCCAGCGCCGCACTTCGAGGTTATCGGCCTCGTCGCGCCCCGCGGGAACGCTCGAGTGAAGGATATTCGGCAACCCCAATTGTATGACGGCCAATTCGGCTTGAATCGCCGTCAGTTGCTGGTCGATCCCTTGCAGTTTCTGCCACAAGGACTCGCCGAGACAGATCAACGGAGCCGCGTCCTGCCCTTGAGCCTTCGCCTGGCCCACCGCTTTCGCATTGGCGTTGCGTTCGGCGCGCAGTCGGTCGGCCTCGATTTGCGCCGCCTTGCGCTGATCTTCCAAGGCGGCGAGCCGCGCGACATCGAGTACAAAACCGCGCCGTGAGAGCTCGGCGGCCACTCCCGGCAAATCGCTGCGTAACAACTTCGGATCGAGCACGATGATCTTCCTTAAACGCCGCAGTCGGTCATTGTAAGCGAACGCACACTCGGTTTGCCGCCGCGGTACCGGTCACGACCCACCCGCGCCGCGCGATCGGTCGCGCGCCCGGCGCGCCGCCAGCGCTTCGCCGATCTTGATTTCCAGCCCGCGGGGTGCGGGCACGTAGTAGCGGCGGTCGGGCATGTCGTCGGGAAAATAGCGCTCGCCGGCGGCATAAGCATCCGGCTCGTCGTGCGCGTAGCGATAACCCTTGCCATAGCCGATTTCCTTCATGAGCCGGGTCGGGGCATTGCGCAAATGCAGCGGTACCTCGAGCGAACCCAAGCTCTCCGCATCCGCCTTGGCCGCATTGTAGGCGCTATAGACGGCATTGCTCTTCGACGCGCACGCCATGAAGACGACGGCTTGCGCAATGGCGAGCTCGCCTTCCGGGCTGCCCAAACGCTCGTATACCGCGCAGGCCTCCAAACCCAAGGTGAGAGCGCGGGGATCGGCGTTGCCGATGTCCTCGCTCGCCATGCGCAGTGCCCGCCGTGCGATGTAGAGCGGATCGCAGCCTCCCGCCAGCATGCGGCACAGCCAATACAGGGCGGCATCCGGATCGCTGCCGCGAACCGACTTGTGCAGCGCGGATATTTGATCGTAAAAATTCTCGCCCCCCTTGTCGAAGCGCACGTAGGTGCTGCCGATCACCGCACGCATCGTGGCCACGTCGAGCCGGTGGCCGGTGCCGTCCGGCGCGCTCAAGTCGGCGGCGGTTTCCAGCAGGTTCAGCATGCGCCGCGCATCGCCGTCGGCCGCCGCCAGCAGCAACTCCCGGGCGCCCGTCTCCATTTGTAGTCGCAAGGTCCCCAGGCCGCGCTCCTCATCGCCAAGCGCGCGATCGAGCAATCTGCCCAGATCCTGCGCGCTGAGCGGCTTCAGCACATAGACCCGCGCCCTCGACAACAGTGCGTTGTTCACTTCGAAGGATGGGTTTTCCGTGGTCGCGCCGACGAAGATCAGCGTGCCGTCCTCGACGTAGGGCAGAAACGTATCCTGTTGGGATTTGTTGAAGCGATGTACCTCATCGAGGAACAACACCGTGTCTCGCGTGCCGCGCAGGCTGCGCGCCCGCTCCACCACCGCACGGATGTCCTTGATGCCGGCAAGCACCGCCGACAATGAAACGAACTCGGCCTCCGCCCCCGATGCCACCAGCCGCGCCAGAGTGGTCTTGCCCGTTCCCGGGGGTCCCCACAGGATCATCGAGTGCGGCCGGCCGGATTCCAGTGCGCGGCGCAACGGCGCGTCCGCGCCCACCAAATGGGGCTGGCCGACGAATTCGTCGAGGACGCGCGGACGCAGCCGATCGGCCAGCGGCCGGTAGCTGCCGTCGCCGACCGCGGTCACGGGGCGCGCCCGATCACATCGACTCCCGGCGGCGGCGAGAATGAAAACAGGCCGGGAGCGAACTCGGGATTGCGGATCGGGTGAGTGAACTTGAGCTGGGTTATTTGATTGAGCTTGTCCGCGAGGAACATCGACGCCAACTCGCCGTGCCGGTCGAAGCCGATGCGCACCAATTGGAAATCGCTCTCCGGGTGCTTGGGAATGAGTTGAAACCATCGCAGTCCGCCGCTCGACGGCAATTCCGTGATGTCGAACTGGCCGCTCACCGATCCGCCGGTTAGCAGCATCGCGGGCGTGCTGGCGAGCGTTCCGTCCAGGTCGCGCACATTGGCCTGCGACAGGTCCTTGTCGTAAAACCAGATTTGCTTGCCGTCGGCCAAAATCATCTGTTCGGAGGGCTGTTCGTAATCCCAGCGAAACTTGCCCGGACGCTGCAGATAGAACTTGCCGGAGGCGCTGCGCAACACCTTGCCGTGACCGTCATCGATGGTTTGTTCGAATTCGGCCGACCAGGCCGACAGGCCGGCGAGATATTTCTCGACCTCCGTCGCGGGCGATGCGCCGGCGAGGGCCTCGCACAGCACACCCATCCACAATACAAGAGCGGCAGCCGCCAGCCGGTATCTCGCCATGGAACTCATTCCTCCGGCGGCGCGGCGCCAAAAATTTCTCGCGCGCCGTTCGACTGCAACGGACCGACCAATCCGGCCGCCTCCATGGCCTCAACCAGGCGCGCCGCGCGGTTATAGCCGATCTTCAGCCGCCGCTGCACGCCCGAAATGGATGCCTTGCGCGTCTCGGTGACGATGCGCACCGCTTCGTCGTACAGCGGATCCGCCTCGGCATCGATGAGACCGCCCTCCGCGCCCTCCTCGTCATCGCTCGGAAAGCCGGGGATCGGAGTTCGCGGACCCTCGAGAATCTCCTCGATGTAGACCGGAGGCGATGCGGCCTTGAGTCCCGCCACCACCCGGTGGACCTCCTGGTCCGACACAAAGGCGCCGTGCACTCGTGTCGGAATGGAGGTGCCCGGCGGCAGATACAACATGTCGCCGTGGCCCAGCAGAGACTCCGCGCCGCTTTGGTCGAGAATGGTGCGCGAATCCACCTTGGCCGACACTTGAAACGCGATGCGCGTCGGAATATTGGCCTTGATCAGCCCGGTGATCACATCCACCGAAGGCCGCTGCGTCGCCAGGATCAGATGAATGCCCGAAGCCCGCGCCTTTTGCGCGAGGCGCGCGATGAGTTCCTCGACCTTTTTGCCGACGATCATCATCAGATCGGCCAATTCGTCGATGATGACCACAATGAACGGCAGCGTGCTCAGATCTGGAACGTCCTCGGCCACGACCCCCGGTACCGCCTGCATGACCTTCTGCATGCGGATCGGGTCCTTGATCGGCTTGCCGGCGTCCGCCGCCTCCTTCACCTTGCGGTTGAAGCCGCCGATGTTGCGCACTCCCAAAGCCGACATCAGCTGATAGCGCCGCTCCATCTCCGCCACGCACCAACGCAATGCATTGGCCGCCTGCTTCATGTCGGTCACCACCGGCGACAAAAGATGCGGAATTCCCTCGTACACCGACAGCTCCAGCATCTTCGGATCGATCATGATCATGCGCACGTGTTCGGGCGTCGCCTTGTACACCAGACTCAGCACCATGGCGTTGATGCCGACGGATTTACCGGAACCCGTGGTGCCGGCAATCAGCAGATGCGGCATGCGCGCCAGATCCGCGACCACCGGGACACCGCCGATATCCTTGCCGAGCGCGAGCGCGAGCGGCGAGGTGACCGCGTCATACGGCTTGGATTTTATGATCTCGCCGAGCGTGACGATCTCACGCTTTTCGTTCGGTATCTCCAAACCGACGACCGATTTGCCGGGAATGATCTCCACCACGCGCACGCTGATGGCCGAGAGCGCACGCGCAAGATCCTTGGCAAGATTGCTGATTTGGTTGACCTTGACGCCGGGCGCCGGGCGCAGCTCGAAGCGCGTGATCACGGGCCCCGGCTGAACCGCCACCACTTCGGCCTCCACGCCGAAGTCACGCAGTTTCAGCTCCACCAATCGCGACATGGCCTCCAACGCCTCGTCCGAATAGGCGTGCTCGCGAGCCTGCGGCTCATCGAGCAGCGACAATCCCGGCAATTCGCTCGACTTCGGGGCGTCGAATAACGGGACTTGCCGTTCGCGCTCGACGCGCTCGCTCTTTTCCGGCACCGGCGCCGGCGCCTCGATGCGGGGCGGGGGGCGATTGGCGACTTTCTTCTGCTCCTCGCGCACCACTCCCTGACGCGCCTGCTTGCGCTGCTGGCCGAACGCCAGTTCCCGCCGCTGCTCGATCTCCGCGCGCGCCCAGTCAATGCCTTGCAAGACCCAGGCGCCGAGCTTGTCCATGACCTCGAACCACGAGACACCGAGGAACAGCGCCACCCCGGCAAGCCACAGTCCGAGCAGCAGCAGGGTCGCTCCCAGAAAACTCAATCCCCTCGCGGCACCGCTGCCGATGAGTTCGCCGAGCACGCCGCCGGCGCTGTTCGGCAATCCCGATCCGTCCCAATGCAGCATCGTCAGGCCGCAGCTGGTGAGCAGAGTCAGCACGAACCCGGCCACGCGCAGCATCGTGTTGAGGCGCGACCGCGCGTCGGGCAGCGAGTGGTCCATGTGCACCAGCCATCCGGCATACGCCAGCATGACCGGGAACAGGTATGCGGGCCGACCGAATAGAAAGAGAAAGAATGCGGCCAGCCAGGCACCGATGGGTCCGATCCAATTGCTCACCGGGCCGGGTTCGCCGGTGTCCGCAAATCCCGCGTCATGCGGCTGATAGGACAGCAGCGCCAGCAGCAGCAACAGCGCCAGCGCACACAGAATCCACAAGGTGCCCTCGCGCAAGGATCGCGCCACGGCAGCGGAGAGCTTCATGTGCTGCTTCGGATTCTTCTGGACGGCGACTTCGGTCAATTCTCGATCCTTAATGATATATAGCGTTTAACTATTTGAATATTATGTAATAATAACCGAGTCAGCGATTTCCCACCAACCGCCCCGGCTTAAATTGCGCACCGGCTCGTTCGAACTGGCCCGCGCCCCCGGATTTACTTACCATGAGGCAGCGGCGCTGAACATCGGCGAGGCATATCTGAAGAGAGGCAAATTATACATGAGCGTTGTCAGCCACCGTCCACTCATCATCTTGGGCTCGGGTCCCGCAGGGTACTCGGCCGCAGTGTATGCGGCTCGCGCCAATCGCAAGCCCCTGCTGATCACCGGCCTGGAACAAGGCGGCCAGTTGATGACCACCACCGATGTGGACAATTGGCCCGGAGACGTCGAGCATCTTCAAGGTCCGCAGTTGATGGAGCGGATGCGCCGGCATGCGGAGCGGTTCAACACGGAGATCGTGCCCGACCACATCAATCGAGTGGATTTGCGCCAGCGTCCGTTTCGCCTGATGGGCGACAGCGGCGAATATACCTGCGACGCGCTGATCATTGCGACCGGTGCATCGGCCAAGTACCTCGGCCTGCCCTCCGAGGAAGCGTTTCGCGGCAGAGGGGTGTCCGCCTGCGCGACCTGCGACGGATTCTTTTATCGCGGAAAGGCGGTTGCGGTCGTGGGCGGCGGCAACACCGCCGTCGAAGAGGCGCTGTATCTCGCCAATATCGCCTCGCATGTCACTCTGGTCCACCGCCGCAACAAATTGAGGTCAGAAAAAATCCTTCAAGATCGGTTATTTGCGCTTGAAACATCAGGAAAAATAGACATACTTTGGAATCATACGGTCGATGAAATCCTGGGCGATGCGGCCGGGGTCATCGGGATCCGCGCGCGCGGCGTGCAAGGCGGCGCGACTCGCGTCCTCGACGTGGACGGGGTGTTCATCGCGGTTGGCCATCAACCGAACACCCAGCTCTTCGAGCAGCAGCTCGATATGCGTGGAGGCTACATCGTGGTCAAGGGAGGCAGCGATGGGGACGCCACTGCCACCAGCCTCGCCGGCGTTTTCGCCGCTGGCGACGTGGCCGATCACGTCTATCGGCAAGCGGTCACATCGGCGGGCACGGGCTGCATGGCGGCACTCGATGCGGACAAATACCTCGAGCGGATCGCGGCCGAGCCGCGCCAAGAACCCCTCGCCGTTCGCGCGTGAGTGAGTATCGGGCGCGATTCGTCGACCGCATCGCCGACGTCGATGCGGCCGCTTGGAATGCGCTCGCGGTCCGCCGCGCAGCGGGCCATCCGTTTCTGCGGCACGAATTCCTGTCGGCTTTGGAGCAATCCGGCTGCGTCAGCGCGCGCACCGGGTGGGCGCCCAAACATCTGCTGATCGAGGATTCGCGCGGCCGCACGCTCGGCGCGATGCCCTTGTACCGAAAGTCGCATTCCCGCGGCGAATTCGTGTTCGACTTTGCCTGGGCGAACGCCTACGCCCAGCACGGCCTGGAGTATTACCCGAAGCTCGTCTGCGCGGTGCCGTTCACGCCGGTGAGCGGGCCGCGCTTTTTGATCAGCGCGGCGGCGGATGAGCGCGCCGTCACCGCCGCCTTGATCGGGGCGGCGGGCGACTACGCACGATCCGAGCGAGTCTCTTCCTGGCACGTATTGTTCCCGATCGAGGAGGATCTGGCGGCACTGAGCCAAGCCGGGTTCATTCGGCGGCGCGACTGCCAGTTCCATTGGCAGAACCGCGGCTATGGGTCGTACGAGGATTTCCTGGCCACCTTTACCGCGGAGAAGCGCAAGAAGGCCAAGCGCGAAAGGCGGCGCGTGGCCGAGGCGGGTATCGAATTCGACACCCTGCTGGGCGGGGACATGGATGAGGCCGCGTGGCGTGTGGTCTATCGGTTCTACGCCGATACCTTCCATCGTCACGGGCACGAGCCGTATCTCAATTTGCAATTCTTCAAGCTTATCGCGGCCAGCCTCCCCGAATGCATGATGCTCAAAGTGGCGCGCCATGGGCGCGAGCCGATCGCGGCGGCCATTTTCTTTGTCGGCGAGGATGCCTTATTCGGGCGCTACTGGGGCGCGGGCGGCAATTATCACAGCCTGCATTTCGAGGCTTGCTACCACCAGGGCATCGAGTACTGCATCGCCAAGGAGCTGCAAAGATTTGAACCCGGCACGCAGGGCGAGCACAAGGTCCCCCGCGGCTTCGTGCCGACGCTCACCAGTTCGGCACACGACATCGTCGATGAGCGTTTTGCGGCGGCAATTCGCGATTTTGCGGCGCGCGAAGCCCGCGGAATCGCCAACTACGCAGCCGCCGTGAACGAACATGTCCCCTATCAGCGCTCGGCCATCGAGGGATTGCAGCTCTGAGCAGACTGGTTTGGCTGAGCGAGCAGGCCGATCCGAATTGGTTTCCGCCGCTCGAGCAGGCGCTGCGCGAGCCGCCGGGACTGCTGGCCGCCGGCGGCGATCTGAAGCCGGCGCGGCTGCTGGCCGCCTACGAACGCGGCGTGTTCCCCTGGTATTCGGCACAACAGCCGATTCTGTGGTGGTCGCCGGATCCGCGCATGGTGCTCTTTCCCGAGCAATTCGTGGTCTCACGCAGTCTGCGCAAGACCCTTCGACGCGGCCCCGTGACCACACGCCTGGACAGCGACTTCGCAGCCGCCATCCGCGCCTGCGCGGAGCCGCGTCGATCGGGACCCGACACCTGGCTGCATGACGAAATGATCGATTCCTACCAACGGTTGCACAGCCTCGGCTTTGCCCACTCCGTCGAAGCGTATAACGGCGAGCGCTTGGTCGGCGGGCTTTATGGCATTCAGTTGGGCGGCGTATTTTTCGGCGAATCGATGTTCAGCCGGGAGCGCGACGCGTCGAAGGTGGCCATGGCCCGCTTGGTCGAGGAGTGCCGCGCTCGCGACATCCGCCTCATCGACTGCCAGGTCGCCAGTTCGCATCTGGCCAGCCTCGGCGCTCGGGAGGTTCCGCGCGATGAATTCGCGGCGTTGCTGCGCCGCTACGCCCGGCGTTCGCCGTCCGGCAGCTGGAGCTCTCCGGCTGCCTAAAATTGCATTACCAGGGTGCTTTATGCACAATGCGCCCGGCTTATCCCAACCCCGCGCACAATAAGGACGCATGTCAAAAGAAGAGGCAATTCAGTTCGAGGGCGAAGTCGTGGAGACTCTGCCCAACACCACGTTCCGCGTCAAACTGAAGACCGGCCACGTGGTCACCGCCCACATCTCCGGCAAGATGCGTAAAAACTACATTCGCATTCTGACCGGCGATCAAGTCACCGTGGAAATGACTCCCTATGACTTGACCAAGGGCCGCATCGTCTACCGCGGCCGTTAGGAGCCTGTCTGAGTATTCCCCGTGGCCGCGGCCTCGGCAGATTTCGCTGACAGGATCCGAGGCCTCGCTCAGCTTTCGTGCGACAACAGCGCCGGCTCGTCGGCGGCGCGCGTGTCGAGTCTGAGCTTTTCGCCGTCCTCGCTCACGGTCACTTCCACGTGTCCGCCCTTGACGAGTTTGCCGAACAGCAGCTCTTCGGCGAGCGGCCGCTTGATGTATTCCTGAATGACCCTTGCCATCGGTCTTGCGCCCATCTTCGGATCATAGCCGCGCTTCGCGATCCAGCGCCGCGCCAGATCATTGACCGAGAGCGAGACGCGCTTTTGTTCGAGCTGCGCCTCCGCTTCGATCAACAGCTTGTCGACCACGCGCTCGATCGTGTCCTGATCGAGGCTGCCGAACTGAATGACCGAATCCAGGCGATTGCGAAATTCGGGCGAGAACAGGCGCCGGATCGCTTCCATTCCGTCCGGTGCCGTGTCCGACTGGGTGAAGCCAATGCTCGGCCGGCTCATTTCGAACGCCCCCGCATTCGTCGTCATGATGATGATCACATGGCGGAAATCCGCCTTGCGGCCGTTGTTGTCGGTCAGGGTGCCGTGATCCATGACCTGCAGCAGCAGATTGAAGACATCCGGATGCGCCTTCTCGATCTCGTCGAGCAACAGCACACAGTGCGGATGCTTGGCGATGGCTTCGGTCAACAAGCCGCCCTGATCGAAGCCGACGTAGCCGGGAGGCGCGCCGATGAGGCGCGAAACGGTGTGCCGCTCCATGTATTCGGACATGTCGAAGCGCACGAACTCCACGCCCATGGCGATGGCCAGCTGCCGCGTCACTTCGGTCTTGCCGACGCCGGTCGGACCGGAGAACAGGAACGAACCCACCGGCTTGCGCTGATCGCCCAGCCCCGAGCGCGACATCTTGATCGCGGCCGCCAGCGCTTCGATCGCCTTGTCCTGGCCGAAAATGGTCAGCTTGAGATTGCGCTCCAGGTTCTTCAGCACATCGCGGTCGGACATCGACACGTTTTTGGGAGGTATGCGCGCAATGCGCGCCACGACGTTTTCGATCTGGGTCACGGTCACCGACGCTTCCCGATTCGCGACCGGCTTCAGGCGCAGGTTCGCGCCCGCCTCATCCACCACATCGATGGCCTTATCGGGCATGTGCCGATCGTTGATGTGGCGCGCGGCAAGCTCGGCCGCCGCCCGCAACGCGTCGTCCTCGTATCTGATGCCGTGATGCTCTTCGTAGCGCGATTTCAATCCGCGCAGGATGTCGACCGTGTCCTGGACCGAAGGCTCGGTGATGTCGATTTTCTGAAAGCGCCGCGCGAGCGCATGGTCCTTCTCGAAAATCCCGCGGTATTCATGGTAGGTGGTCGAGCCGATGCATCGCAGTTCGCCATTGGCGAGAGCCGGCTTGATCAGGTTGGATGCGTCCATGACGCCGCCGGAGGCCGCGCCGGCTCCGATCACGGTGTGAATTTCGTCGATGAAAAGAATGGCCCCGGGCTGCTTTTTGACTTCGGCGAGCACGGCCTTGAGGCGCTTTTCGAAATCGCCGCGGTACTTCGTGCCGGCGACCAGGGAGCCCATATCCAATGAAAAGATGGTGGCATCCAGCAACACGTCGGGAACCTGATTCTCGACGATCATCCGCGCCAAGCCCTCGGCGATCGCGGTCTTGCCGACGCCCGCTTCGCCGACATACAGCGGATTGTTCTTGCGCCGGCGGCACAGTATCTCGATGGTGCGCTCGACCTCGATCTTGCGGCCGATCAGCGGGTCGATCTTGCCCTTGCGCGCCGCCTCGTTGAGATTGGTGGCGTATTTCTCCAACGCGCTGCCGCCGCCCTCGCCCTCGCGCTCGGCATCGCCGGACGCGCCGCCCTCCTCCCGGTCGCTGCGTTCTTCGCCGCCCGCCTTGGACAGACCGTGCGCGATGAAGTTGACGACATCCAGGCGCGACACGTCCTGCATGCTCAAGAGGTAGGCGGCGTGCGACTGCTTTTCGCTGAAGATCGCCACCAAGACGTTGGCAACCGTGACCTCCTTCTTGCCGCTCGACTGCACGTGGAACACCGCCCGCTGCAATACCCGCTGGAACCCGAGCGTCGGCTGCACGTCGCGATCCTCGCCGGTCGGCAGGCGCGGGGTGGTCTGATCGATGAATTGCTTCAGTTCGGATTTGAGTTTCGCGGCATCTGCGCCGCACGATTTCAGCACCTCGCGGACTTTCGGGGTATCGACGATGGCGAGCAGCAGATGCTCCACCGTCATGAATTCGTGCCGCGCCTCGCGCGCGCCCGCAAAGGCATCATTCAAGCAAAACTCGAGTTCTTGACTTAGCACTGGTTACGCCTCTTCTAGCGTTGCCATCAGCGGATGCTGATGTTGTCGCGCATATGCG
>JBBIUT010000068.1:8281-13106 GCA_037440085.1 Gammaproteobacteria bacterium | reverse complement strand
CGGGTGCAAATTGTGCTGCCGCCTGCGACCTCTGCCGGCAGCGTGGCGCTTGCCATCCGCCGGCCCGCGGATGAAGTCTGGAGCATCGATGAGTTGGCGCGGCGCGGGATTTTTCGGCATACGCGCCGCGCCAACCCAGCCGCCGATGACATCGACCAGGAAATGCTGCACCTCCTGTCCGCCGGCGACCACCCGGCATTCATGCGCCTCGCGGTGCGCAGCCGAAAGAACATCCTGGTGTCCGGACCCACGGGATCGGGCAAGACGACCTGGACCAAGGCGTTGATTCGCGAAATCCCGAGCGGCGAACGCCTGATCACCATCGAGGATGCGAAGGAATTGGTGCTCGACCGGCATCCAAATCACGTGCGCCTGTTCTACTCAAAGGACGATCAGGGCATCGCTCGGGTCACGCCTAAGCAGCTTCTGGAGTCCTGCTTGCGCATGAAGCCCGACCGGATTCTGCTGGCCGAACTGCGCGCAGCCGAGGCCTTCGATTACCTAAGAAACGTCAACTCGGGGCATCCGGGATCCATCACCAGCGTGCATGCGGCGAGCGCCGATTTGGCGTTCGAGCAGTTGGTTCTGCTGGTGAAACAGAATCAAGGCGCCCGAGACCTGGCGCGGAGCGATATCAAGAGCCTGTTGTACATGCTCATCGACGTGGTGATCCAATTCGGGGTCGAGTCCCACGAGCGGTTCATCAAGGAGATTTGGTACGACCCCGAGCGCAAGCGTCGAATCGCCGAGTCGGCGGGTGTCCCATGATGATGAGCACGGCACTGACGCAAGGATGGTCGGGCCTCGCCTTTTCCTATGCCGCGGTCCAGGCGCCGATGCTCGCCGGCCTGGCGCGCGGGCGCGCGGAGCTGCACAAATTCCTTCTGTCCCCGGCGGTGGCGGCGCCGCTGACCGTCGCGGTGGGCGTCGGCATGGCGGTGGCGACTCCCTTCCTGGTCGGTATCGGGGCGGCGCAGCACGGTCTCGTTCCGTTCGCGCTCGCCACTTCGCTCAGTACGGTGGTCGGCTACGCCGGCGGGCGCGCCATGTCGCGGACCATGCCCGTGAGCAGCACCTGCCAGCGGGGCACGATCGTGGCAGATCATCCGCGGCCGGCCCTGGGACGCCGCAGCGGCAAGGGACTATCGTCGGAAATCACATTGGCCGGCCGCCTCGTTCCAGCGCAGGACGAGACCAAACATTTCAAGCTCATCGGTACGACGGGCACCGGCAAAAGCACCGCGATCCACGAGCTTTTGCATGCCGCTTTCCTTCGGGGCGATCGCGCGGTCATTGCGGACCCCGACGGCGGCTATCTAGAGCGGTTTTATTCGGCATCGCGGGGCGACGTGATTCTCAATCCCTTCGACCAGCGGTCCCTGAAATGGGATTTGTTCTCGGAAATCAGAAGCTCCTATGACGTCGAGCAGCTCGCGCGCTCGCTCATTCCGGATCACGAGGGGGCGGAGCGCAGCTGGCGCGGCTATGCCCGCACCTTCCTGTCGGCGGTCACCCGGCAAATGCACGAGGCCGGACAAACCGACACGTCGGAACTGTACCGGCTGCTGGTGGCGGCCGATGTCAAAGAACTGCGGACTCTGGTGCGTGGAACCGCCGCCCAGCCGTTTCTGGACGAGCACAACAGCCGGATGTTCGATTCGATTCGATCCGTGACCAGTTCCGCGGTCGGCGCGCTCGACTACATTGCGCAGCAAAAGGCGCATGAGTTTTCGATCCGCCAATGGGTGTCCCGGGAACGCCCGGGAGCGCTTTTTCTGCCGTACAAGGCAGGCCAGATTGCGGCATTGGGATCGACGATTTCCGCCTGGTTGCGACTTGCGATCTTCGAGACCATGGATCGCGAGGTGCCGAACGCCGGTCATTCGGCCGATGATGCCGGTCGTTTGTGGTTCGTGGTCGACGAACTGGACGCGCTCGGGCAAATCGACGGCCTGAAGGACGCGCTTGCGCGGCTGCGAAAATTCGGCGGCCGATGTGTTCTCGGCTTCCAATCCATCGCGCAAGTCTCGAGCACCTACGGCCACGGGGATGCGCACACCATCGTCGAGAACTGCGGGAATACCTTGATCCTGCGCTGCTCGGCGAGCGAAGGCGGAGGCACCGCGCGCTTCGCCTCCCAGCTCATCGGCGAGCGCGAAGTGCTGCGAACCTCCGTTTCGAGAAGCCGCCGCCTTTCCGAATTGACGGGCTCGATATCGCACAGCGAGCATCTCAATATCGAGCCCGCGGTACTGCCTTCGCAAATCGAGCAACTGCCCGATCTGATCGGCTATTTGAAATTTGCATCCGATCCGCAGTGGGAGCGGGTGCGGCTCGATGCCGGGCACGCGACAAGCCGGCGAGACACGGCGCAAGCCCATGCGGCGCCGCTGCCCCGGTCGCGAGCGAAGGATGCGCCCGGCGCGATGCGAGACTCGGCCAAAGCGCGCGAAGGCGGCAGCCGTGAATGAGGGCGTGCGGGCGGTGGATGAGGCCACCATGAAAGTGGGCCTACTGATGGAGAGCGCTCAAGCGCATCAAACGCTGGTCGACACGCACCTGGAACGGCTGCGGGCATATACGCAAGACCTCGATGGAATCGTGCGTGATGAGATCCGGCGCACGCTCATCGAGGAGTTCCAATCGCTGTCGGCGGAATGCAAGCGTACCGCGCAGGCGCTGAACGGCTTGAAGCGCGCGGCCAACCTGCGAGGACTGCTCTGGAGCGCCGTCATCGCGATCGTGTGCACGGCGATTCCGGGCGCCATGGCGCGCTGGCTGCTGCCCTCGGCGGAGAAGGTCGCGACCTTGCGAAGCGAGCAGGACCAGCTTGCCGCAAGCGTCGCCCGGCTGAAGCAGCAAGGAGGCCTGATCAATTGGCGCTATTGCGGCGAAGCGGCCCGGCTGTGCGTGCGAGTCGACCGCGGCGCTCCGGCCTATGGCGAGAAGGCTGACTACTACGTGATCCGAGGATATTGACATGCCGCATTGGCCCGCGGTCCTTGGCTTCATGAATGACCGCGAAGCGGTTGCGATTGCCGCGGGCTTGACGCTCGCGCTGATCGGGTGCGCAAGGGCGCTCGGGCGAAACTCATCGGAAGTTCATAAACGCGGCGTGCTCATCCGCGAAGGGGCAATCCGGCGGTGTCGTGGCACATGGACAAAAAATTCTCATCAAGGCCGGTCCACTGTGGCCGGAATCGTGATTCCGCTTCAAGACGAAACCAAACATTTCAAGTTCATCGGCACCACTGGAACCGGAAAATCCACGGCGATACATGAATTGCTGGGCGGTGCGCTGGCGCGGGGCGATCGGGCCGTATTCGCCGATCCGGACGGCGGATACTGCCGCGGGTTCTTCGACCGCTACCGCGGCGATATCGTCCTGAATCCCTTCGAGCAAGGCTCGGTGAAATGGGATCTGTTTGCGGAGCTGAATGACTCATACGACGTAGAGCAGCTCGCAAGCGGCTTGATACCTTGCAGCAATGACGCCTCGGCCAGCGAATGGCGCGGCTACGCACGCACGTTTCTCTGCGCCGTGATTCGCCGCTGTGCCGGCGAAAGGCGCCGCGATTGTGCCGAATTATGGCGCCTGCTCGCGGTGGCGCCCAGCGAGGAGCTGCAACCCTTCCTCGCCGGCACGCCCGCGCAGGCGTTTCTCGACCCGGAGAACGCCCGTATGTTCGGGTCCATCCGTTCGGTGGCGGTATCGGCCATCGCCGCCTTCGAATATATCCAAGCTCAGCGGGCCGCCTCCTTCTCGATCCGCGAGTGGGTCCGATCGAGATCGAACCCCGGCGTATTGTTCATCCCCTACAAGGCCGGGCAAATAGCCGCGCTCAAATCGATGATCGCGACCTGGATGCGGCTCGCGATATTCGAGGCGATGAGCGCCGAGGAGAACATCGACCAGCGCCTGTGGTTCGTGATCGACGAGCTCGACGCGCTGGGCGCCATCGACGGACTGAAGGACGCGCTGGCGCGCTTGCGCAAGTTTGGCGGTCGTTGCGTGCTCGGCTTTCAATCCATCGCGCAAGTCTCCGGCACCTACGGCGCGGGCGACGCGCAGACGATTGTCGAGAACTGCGGAAACACGCTCATTCTGCGCTGCTCGGGCAGTGAAAACGGCGGCACTTCGCAGTTTGCTTCGCGGCTGATCGGCGAGCGCGAGGTCTTGAGAAGGCACACTTCCCGCGGCAGCGATCGCGAGGCCGCATTTTCGGCGCGCGGCGCACGCCGGTCCCGAAACACCAGCGAGCAGCACGTGACGGAGACGGCCGTCATGGCATCGCAGATCGAACAGTTGCCCGACCTCAGCGGCTATTTGAAGGCGGCCTCGTCGCGCGCCTGGATGAAGGTCGCGATCAGCCCCGCTCGGAATTCGCGTAAACGGCGGCTGCCGCCGTACGCGCGGTAGCCCGCATGTGCGACGGCAATATTGGCATGGATGGCAACGTTCGATCCCGCGGCTATTTCGTGGTGCGAACGAGCGGCACGTGCCCGTGCTGCCTTGCATCGACTCCGCTGGTCGCATTGGCGCTTCCGCCGCAGCACGAAATTCTTTCCATGGACGCGGACGAGGCGAGCGAAAACACGGCGCGGGACACCTGGGAGGCCGCGGGTTGCAGCGCATGGCTGTTTTATGTCGCCAACCTGCCCGAGTCGGCGAAGCGACGTGTCGCGCAATTCTCGCGGCTTTACCGCTACGCCTACAGTGCCGTGACGCAGGAATTCTATTGGGCGAATCACTGTGAGCGGTGCGGTTCGCTGTTGGAGGACCACGACCTGTTCTGCGAGCCGGAAGGCGCCTTCCTGCCGACGA
>JBBIUT010000068.1:0-8181 GCA_037440085.1 Gammaproteobacteria bacterium | reverse complement strand
AGTCGATACGCGGACGAGGACATGGGGTGGGCGCGGGATCGAGCCAGCCTCTGGAATACGGCGGAACGGGCCGAATCGCGCAAGAATGCGCGGGTTGCGCGCGAATATCTGGTGGCGTTGCCGGTGGAGCTCACGCCGGAGCAACGCCGCGGATTGGCCCGCGAATTTGCACGGGAGCTGTCCGATCGCTACGGATTTGCGGTGGATCTCTCCATTCATGCGCCGCGGGATTTTCCGGGAAGTGATCCGCGAAATTTTCACGCACACCTCCTTGCGACGACGCGCGAGGCGACCACCACCGGATTGGCGGCCAAAACCACGCTGGAACTCAGCGATGCGCACCGGCAGAAGCTGGGACTCGGTCCGGCCATCAACGAGCTTTTGCATGTTCGCGAGCGCTGGGCGACTGTCACCAACGAGGCGCTGCGGAACGCTCACATCGCGACGCGGATCGATCATCGGACGCTTCAGGTACAGGGGATCGATCGCGAGCCGAGCCTGCATATTCCTCGAGTGGCATTCGAAATGGAACGGCACGGCTACCGCAGCGTGCTTGCCGAGCGGCTGCGCGAACAGCATGACTTGCGCGTGCAGGCGCGCCGCGAGCGCACCGCTGCGCAACCCGCCGCCGATGATGCGAACGAGCGGGCGGACGGGAACGCCATGCGGCCGCTTCCCCTCGAGGAGATCCGTCGGCAAGCGCGCGAGGATTGGCTGAGGATGCGGCAAGAGTCGAGAGATGGCCCGGTAATCGGCGGTAAGGAACAGGCGGCGAACGGCGCGGATCGCGGACTCGATGACGATCTTGCGCGCTGACCATCGCCTCGTCGGTTCCGCCCCATGGCCACGATCCGCCGTCGTGGGCAGTGCATGATTCGTAGGATCGCGTTCGCTTCCTGTTACGTGTACTCGCCCTGCGGGCACTGCGAAGTGTCGGAGCGCTCGCGCTTGCTGCGCGCGCTGCTCAAAGCCGGCCACGCGCGGTTGATTATCAAGTACGCCGCGCGAGTCCGGCAGCAAGCCAGCGAATTGCCGCAGCTGTGGGGTTTCTTCGATTCAACCGTCGTGCTGGTCCCGGTGCCCGGCAGCGACCCTCATGATTCCGATACCGTGTCTATTACCGAACGCCTGGCGGCGGCACTGGTTCGAGAGCGCCTTGGTAAGGCTGCATGGACGGGCCTGCGCAGGGTACGAGCTGTTGGCAAATCTGCGACTGCGGCGCCGGGAGAGCGGCCCACGGTCGCCGCGCATTACGACTCCTTCGCGGTCGAATGCACGGATGCGGTATTCACAGCGCGGCACTTCGTGCTCGTTGATGATGTCGTGACCAAGGGAAGGACCTTATTGGCCGCGGCGGCACGGCTACAAGAAGCATTCCCATGCGCCCGCGTTCGGGCGTTTGCGCTGCTGCGCACGATGGGGCTGGTTCCGGAGGTCAACCGATTGCTTGACCCCTGCGTCGGGGAAATCCGATGGCGAGCCGGAGATGCGCATCGAAGTCCGTAGATTCTTGTGGCGATCCGATCCCATATGCAAAAGCAGGGCCGAATTTAACTACAATGGAACGGTTCCCGGAAGGCTGCACGATCCCGTTATCTTCTGAGGAGCTAGCCGTATCGAGGTCACAGGGAATCGGGTCATTCCAAGAAGAAGAATCCATGCACCAATCCAAACCGCTATCCGATGCCGTTGTTGATTTCGTCCAGGAATTGACGGAGCGAGAGGGTGCGAATCTCCTGGTAAGTCTTGAGCTTTAGCATTGCGCGATCCCCTGTCACGATAATGTCTGCGTGCCCGGTCACGGCGCATTCGAGGATGCGGTTGTCGGGTTTGTCGTTGAGAATTTCCAATTTCTTACGCGGGGCGACGAGTTCGGCCAACTCGAACAAGAAAACGGCTGTTCTGGACAGTTCCTCCGGGCTCTTAGAAAACTTTTGTGCCAAGACCCCGAGCACTTCGTGAATGATTTCTTTGGATATACAGAGATTTACTCGGACGTCGATAACCAGATCAATGGCGCGTTCAGCCTGGTTGCCGGGGATTGCCAGGGCGGAAACGAATATGTTGGTGTCGAAGACCGCTTTCAACGGCGAAGCAGGCGCTCGAGCTCTCGCTCGGAAAGCACGCCTTTGTCACGGGCGCGAGTCGACCAGTAGCCCTGCAGTTCCCGAAATTCTGCGCGAAGTCGCGATCGCTTCATGGCGCGCAGGGCGTCCTGCACCACCGCACTTAAAGACTTATTCTCGTCGCGGGCGATGGCTTCTGCTTCTGCAGCAAGATCCGCAGGCAAGGAGATGGCTTTTTTGACGGCTTTACTCACGGTTCTTGCTCCAATCAGTTCGGTGGTAGAAACTACCACCAGAGTGGCTTAGGCGCCAATACATGGAGACAATAGCCCGGAATCCCTGCGGAACCTTTACCTGACCAAGGGCTGATTCGTCGTGACCTGGGGTGCCATTTGCAGTGGCTGCCACGCGGCAAGCTATTGAAATTAATAAAAATGTCGTCTGGTCGCCGGTATGCCGGCGGGTTATCGTATTGGTCATGATGCAGCCAACTCATTAATTTCGCACTTGTTCGCACTTGGATATCGCCGACCCTAGAACGCATCCGAGTGTCCGCCCGCTGCAGGGCGAAAGTCGGCCGGCGATCGCGGCTCGATTCGAGCGGGCCTTGGCGGATGCCGATGGCATCACAGGCGCGCACTGCATCCATGAATTGTGGATGCGGAACGAAATACCCATCAACATCGAGCGGGCGCTCGAGCTCTTGTGGGCCCGGGACGCCGCATCCGTTCCGGACTGGCTGCCGATGCGCTATATCGACTGGTTGCCGGGCGCTTACGAGGTGGCGCTTAGGTTTCGCGCCTCCGGCACCGGACGCTCGAACATCTACCTGGTGCTTCTCGATTATCGCGATCGCCGCGAGGGGGACTACGGCGTCTATGTGGGCATGAGCAAGTACTCTCCGGCACAGCGTTTCGATCAGCACAAGGCGGGAATTCGCGCGGCGGGGAGTGTGCTCAAGCGGGGATTGGAGGTGCTCACCGGACCCACGCTGCATCTGCAGTTCATCAAGCGGGCGGACGCCGCGCGCATCGAGGTTGAATTGGCCGAGGCGCTCGCGGCGGCAGGCCTCATCGTCAAGGGTGGACACTGACCCCGGCGGGTGCGGACTCGCGATGCGCGGCTTTGGCTACAGCTGCGCGGTCACCAAATCGACCTGGTCCGCCGAGCCCAGAATCACCGGGGTGCGCTGGTGTATCGCCGTGGGCCGGATGTCGAGCACCCGCTGCTTCGCGGAGGCCATGGTCTTGCCGCCCGCCTGCTCGATGATCATGGCCATGGGGTTGGCTTCGTACATCAGGCGCAGCTTCCCGTCGGGGGACTTTTCGGTGGGCGGGTACAGGAACACGCCGCCCTTGAGCAGGATGCGGTGGACGTCGGCCACCATGGCGCCCGCGTAGCGGCTCGAATAGCCGTTGCTCTGGGCCCAATCGAGGTAGCGCTGATAGCCCTCGGGGAAGCTCTTGCGATTGCCTTCGTTGACAGAATAGGTCTTGTTGCCCGAGGGTATTTTCAAGTTGCGTTCGACCCGCATGAAGGCGCCGATGCCGGGATCGAGGACGAACATGTCCACCCCTTTGCCGAGCGTCAAGACGAAAACGGTGGATGAGCCGTAGATCACATAGCCTGCGGCGATCTGCCGCGAGCCCGTCTGCAACAGCGAGTCATGGGCCCGCCTCCCCTGGCCCGTGTGCGCGAGAATACTGAAGATGGTGCCGACGCCGCCGCAGACATCGAGATTCGAGGAGCCGTCCAAGGGATCGAACAGCACGCAGTAGCGCGGAATGCCGGGCCCCTCGTCGCGCAAAATCACGGGTTCCTCATTTTCCTCGGACGCCACGATGGCGACTCCCTCGCGGCCGCCGAGCGTGCCCATCAAGACGTCGTTCGCGAGCACGTCGAGCTTTTGCTGCACCTCGCCTTGCACGTTCTCGGTGCCGACGCTGCCGAGCACATTCTCCAGGCGAGCACGCCGCACCTTATCGGCGATGATTTTGGCGGAAATCGACAGCGCGGACAGAATCCACGAGAAGGTGCCCCCGGTGTGCGGGTGTTGGGCCTGCTCGCTTAAGATATGCGATTGCAGGGTCGTGATCCGCACGTCATCGCGTCCGGACGGTGGGGTTGGCGTAGTGGAGGTATTCATGTCACGAGATGGCTCTAAAAGTAGCGTTACAACCATGACCAAACAATCCCCCAATGTCAAACCGATACAACTACGTATGGGGTCGTGGTGTTCCACCTCATTTGCTCGCTGCCGGCGATTGCCACCGGTGTTCGAAGAGTGCCTCGGCCAATCCGATTGTAGGGGCATCCCGCAAGCCGCGCTTTTTTTAGGCCCAAGCACGCACTCGAAGTACAGTGCCAGGAGGCGGCGCTTGGTAAGATGCACCCGCCCTCGCGTGCGATCGGGCGCCACGACGACCGTGTTTTTAGGTGTACGCGTGACGATGAATTTTAGCGACGGCACCAAACAGCACTTTCGAGAGGAGCAGCCAGCATGTCTTTATCGACCAAGGTAAGTTCGGTTTTGGTCGCGATATCGCTGATCGGCATGGCCGGCTGCAATCAAAAGTCGTCGAACGCGCCGGTGAAGCGCGCGCCCACGCAGGCGAGCCTCGAGTGGGCGAAGCTCACCCATGGTTTCATCGAAGAGTATTTCAGGGCTCAGCCGTTCTTTGCGGCTCAGTCCGGCAGACACGAATTCGACGGTCAGCTGCCGGATTTGAGCGCCCATGGAATCAAGCGCGAAATCGCGCGTCTGCACGAAGCGCGGCAACAGCTCTCGGCGGTCGATCCCTCGACGCTGCAGCCGATCGAGCGCTTCGATCGCGACTATTTGCTGACCGTGGTGGACGGAAAATTATTCTGGCTGGAGAAGGCGCGCTTTCCGTTCAGTAATCCGGAGTGGTATATGGACAACCTCGATCCGGATATGTATCTCAGCCGCGATTACGCGCCCCTCGAGGCGCGCATGAAGGCCTATATCAAGTACGCGCGCGGCATACCGAAGATGGCCTCGAACATTCAGGAGAACCTCAAGGGGCCCCTGCCGAAGACCTACGTCGAGTTGGGCATCGCCGACTTCGGCGGCTTTGCCGAATTCTATAGGAACGATGTGGCGGCGGTGTTCGCCGCGGTGGGCGATCCTGATCTGCAAATGCAGTTGAAGGATGCGAACCAGCAGGCCGCGCAGGCCATGTCGAATCTCAAGGATTATCTGGTTTCCCTGCGCAGGACCGCGAACGACAAGTATGCGCTGGGCAAGGATCTATTCGCGCAGATGATCATGGACACGGAACGGGTGGGATTGAGCGTCGATCAGATCGAGGCGGCCGGCCGCGCCGACCTTGACCGCAATACCGGGGCGCTCAAGGCCGTATGCGCGGCGTACCTGCCGAAGGGCACGCTCGGCGCCTGCGTGGCCAAGATGACGGCGCATAAGCCTGTCGGGGGCGCGGTGGAAGGCGCCCGCCGGCAATTGAAGTCGCTCAAGGAATTCTTGGTGAACAAAAGGATCGTGAGCATACCGAGCGACGATCCAGCCTTGGTCGCAGAAGCGCCGGCATACAATCGGGCAAACGCCGCGTACATAGAGGTGCCGGGACCCTACGATCACGGGTTGGCTGCGACCTATTACATTGCGCCGCCCGACCCCAGTTGGACCAAGTCGGAACAGGCGGCCTACATTCCGGGCGAGGCGGATCTCCTGTTTGCTTCGGTGCATGAGGTTTGGCCGGGGCATTTCCTGCAGTTTTTGCACTCGAACGCCAACGCCGACAAGCTCGAAGCGCTCTGGACGGGGTACGCGTTCGACGAAGGATGGGCCCACTATTGCGAAGAGATGATGGTCGAGGAGGGATTGGGCGAGGGCGATCCCGAGACGCACATCGGCCAACTCACGAACGCGCTGTTGCGCGATGTGCGGCTGCTGTCGGCGATCGGCCTGCACACCGCCGGAATGAGCGTGGCGCAGTCGGATAAAATGTTCAGGGACCAGGCGTTTCAGGATCCGGGCAACGCACGGCAGCAGGCGGCGCGCGGCACCTACGATCCGGGCTACCTGAATTACACGCTTGGAAAATTAATGATCTTGAGGCTGCGCGCGGATTGGATTGCAAAGAACCGGCTGGGTTCGAGTTCGCCCGCCGCGCCCGCGGACGATCGCGCGCTGTGGCGCGATTTCCACGACAAGTTCCTCTCCTTCGGCGGCCCGCCAATCCCGCTGCTGCGCAGGGAGATGCTGGGCGAGGAGGGAAACCCGCTATAGCCATGAGCCAAATTCATGCGTGCGTCGGTGACTGAACTCGATACTCCTCTGCCGTTGGTGCGGGAGGCGATGCGGCTCGAGCGCCAGGAGCGCCTGCCGGAGGCGATCGCCGCTTACCAGCGCCTGCTCGCTCGCTGGCCGCAGCTGCCCGATTGCTGGTATCGCCTTGGGTTTCTGCAGCGCAAGGCGCGGCTGTTCTCCGCGGCGCTCGAATCCTATCAGCAGGCGCTCGAGCGGGGCGTGAAGAGGCCTGAGGAAGTGCATTTGAATCGCGGCGTCATCTATGCCGATCATCTGCGAAGGGACGATGCCGCGGAGCGCGAGCTTAACGCCGCGCTCGCGCTGAATCCGGCGTACGTGCCCGCGCTCATGAACCTTGCCAACCTGCACGAGGACTTGGGTCGCCGCGATCAGGCGCTCGCCGTCTACCGGCGCGTCCTCGCGCTCGATGCGCGCTGCTTCGAGGCGCTGGCGCGCTCGGCCAATCTCACCGCGTTCTCGGCCCTCGACGATCCGCTGATCGGCCGGCTGCGGCAAGCGCTCGCCGACCCGGATGCGGGCGCGGCCGAACGCGCGAGTCTCGGATTCGCGCTGGGCCGTGCTCTCGATGCCTGTGCAGCGTACGGAGCTGCGTTCGATGCCTACGCGCAGGCGAATCGTGCCAGCCGCGACAGCGCGGCGCCCGGTGCGGCCCGCTACGATCGGCACCTCGCCGAGCAACTGATCGACCGCCTGATTGCCGCCTTCCCCGCAGCGAATCGCGAGTCAGCCACGGGCGGCGCGCAGCCGCATGCGCCGCGGCACCGGCCGCGTCCGATTTTCGTGTGCGGGATGTTCCGCTCCGGTTCGACTCTGACGGAGCAACTGCTCGCCGGCCACTCGCGCGTTACCGCGGGCGGCGAACTCGATTTTCTGCCCCAGGCAGCGCAAGAAGTGCTCGCGCCATTCCCGGAGTCGATGCCCGCGGCGCCGTCCTCGCGGCTCGAGGCGCTCGCCGCGCGCTACCTGGATACGCTCGGCGCGCTGTTTCCCGCGGCGGAGTTCGTCACCGACAAGCGACCGGACAACTTTCTCTACATTGGGCTGATCAAGAGATTGTTCCCGGATGCGAAGATCGTGCATACGGTCCGCGATCCGCTCGACAACTGCTTGTCGATCTTCTTCCTGCATCTCGACCATCGCATGAGCTATGCGCTCGATCTTGCGGATATTGGGCACCAATACCGGCAGTATCGGAGGCTCATGTCACATTGGAAGGAGCTTTACGGCGAGGACATCTACGAGGCGAGCTATGACGCATTGGTGCGCGGGCCAAAGCCCGCGGCCGCGAAGCTGCTCGATTTCCTAGGACTCGAATGGGATGATAGGTGCCTCGGCGCGCCGCCGGCGGGCCGCGCCATCAAGACCGCGAGCGTGTGGCAGGTCCGCGAACCGCTGTACACGCGCTCCTCGGGGCGCGCCCGGAACTACGCGCAGCAGCTCAAGGCGCTACGCGCCTATCTAAGCTGATCAGCCTAAACTGATCAGCCAGGGCGCTGATTATTTCCCTGCACAGGCCGAGCCTCCGCAGGGGCTATTGCGCAGCTGGTCCCGCGCTTCGTCCAGCCGCCGCAGGTTGGTGAGCAGCTGTTCCTCGTCAAGGCACTTTTCAGTTTGAAAGTGGGTGCCGATATCGGCGTCCACTTTGCAGTAGTAGACGATGCCGTGGCTGACCTTGGTGTGGTAGCCCGCATCCCGGGCCTTTTTGAGTACGTCGGCCGGCGGTAAATTCGCCGTCGCCTTGGGCGCGTCGATGAAATGCACGACGATGGCCGGAGCCGGTGCTGCCGGCGCTTCCTGCGCGCC
>JBBIUT010000067.1:12493-13107 GCA_037440085.1 Gammaproteobacteria bacterium | reverse complement strand
TGCACGCAGGCGCGAATACCGGACGGATAACCAATATTCTTTCAAGGGGTGGTACATGGGGACGAAGTCGAAGAAACCGGTAACCCAGGTATGTGCGGCGCTGGGAAGTCAAGGGCGCAGCACGGCGGGGTCGCGGATCCGGTTTGCCGTTGCCGCAGCCCTGGCCGGCGCAGCACTTCCCCACGCGCCGCCGAGCTTTGCCGACGCGGCCAGCCGGCCGCCCGAGTCTGTCGGCCTGGCGGAGATCGTCGTCACGGCGCGCAAGGTGGCGGAGAACCTGCAGGAAGTACCCCTCAGCATCGACGTCTACACCGCGAAGGACATGAAAAACCTGGGCATCGCCAGCATGGACGACTACCTGCAGAAGACGCCGTCCATCTCCTACATCAGCACCGGCCCCGGGACCCAGTTGTTCGTCATGCGCGGAGTGTCCGACGGCAGCAACCCCAATTATGCCAACACCGCCTCCACGGGATTCTTCGTGGATGACCTGTCGATGAATGACGGGGGCTCGCAGCCCGATCTGCATCTCTACGACATCGAGCGCATCGAGGTGCTGAACGGACCGCAGGGCACGACCTACGGCGCGGGCGCCATGTCCGGCGCGATTCGCT
>JBBIUT010000067.1:0-12483 GCA_037440085.1 Gammaproteobacteria bacterium | reverse complement strand
ACCTGCACGCCTTCAGCGCCGGAATCGACACGGACGTCGGCCGTATCCAGTCCGCCGCCACCAATCAGACCTACGAGGCGTTCCTCAACATCCCGCTGATCGACGGCGTCCTCGGCCTCCGGGCTTCGGCCTTCAGCGTCTCCAACGGCGGCTTCATCAACAACCAGTTGACGACGCGCACCTGGGTCAACGGCGCCGTTTCGAACAATGCCCCGTGGGCGGCTTCCGACTACAACCATCAAAACGTCAAGGGCGGCCGCGTGGCGTTCAAGGCGGTGTTCAACGAGGGCTGGAGCGCGCTGCTCACCTATGGCTTCCAGCAGCAGCACACCAACGGCGCGTGGGACCAGGATCCGACGCTGCCAAAGCTCACCGTGGCGCGCTTCGGTCCGGAGCAGAACCTGTTCGAGACCAACATGGTCGATTTCCATGTCGACGGCGATGTCGGCATCGGCGATCTGGTGTTCGCCAGCGCCTTCTGGAACCAGGAGCGGCGGCAGTGGAACGAATATTCCCAGTACGAGCAGAATTACAACGCCGGCGCCCGTAACACACCCCCGACGGGCTACCCGGGAACGCAGGAAGGCTTTACCTGCCTCAACGACCCCTACTACGGCGGCGGTTCTTTCACGGGCTGTAACCCGGCGACGCAGTTCTACTCTTACAAGGTCAATCCCCAGCGCTGGTCGAACGAACTGCGGCTCTCATCCAAGGCGGGCGGACGTTTTCACTGGCTCGTGGGCGGGTACTGGCAGGTGACCAACGATTACAACTTCAGCAACACGTACTACATGCCGGGGCTGCAATACAAGGGTGCCGCGTTCCAGTACGAGCTCAATTATTACCAAATTACCAAGCCATCGCTGCCGCCGGGTGTCTGGTACGCCTACACCGAGTCCAGTCACGACCTCGAGACCAGCGAATTCGCCAACATCAGTTTCGACGTGACCGACAAGCTGAATGTGGAGGCGGGGGTCGTGTATTTCCACTCCTATTCGAACTACGTCACGCCGTCCTTCAGCTTTGCCTACGCTCCCAATACCCCGAGCGACGTGAGCGAGAGCTCGCACAAGTGGGACGGCAAGGCCGGCGTCAGCTACAAGCTCACCGATCACGCCATGGTGTACGCCGATTGGGCGCAGGGCTTCCGGCCGGGCGGCAGCAACTCCGGACTGACTCCATCGTGCTACACCAACGGCGTAACCCAGAGCTATATTCCGGACACGCTCAATAACTATGAGCTCGGCTGGAAGACGACCAGCCTCGGCGGTCGGTTTATATGGAACGGCGCGGCCTACTACATGGACTGGAAGCAGCTGCAGGCGCTAATCTACGACGCCGCGGTCTGTCCCTCCTCCAGCTACAATATCAATGTCGGCGATGCGCGCATCTACGGAGCGGAATCGAATGTCGACTACAAGGTCGACGAGCACTTGGCGCTCCAGGCATCCGTCAACTATACCGACTCCCGCGTGACGTCCCCGTCCACTTCGGCCTACGAACCTTTCGTCAATGAACGGCTGCCGTTTGCGCCCTATTTCAGCTGGAGCTGGAACGCGCGCTACCAGAGGGCCGTGAGCGACGAACTGCAGGGGTATGTGCAGTTCGACATGGCCGACAAGGGCGACATGTACAATGGTCTCAATCCGAACGACAAGAACACCGGACTGCCGCGCATCCTGCAGCCCTCCTACATCATCATGAACCTGCGCTTGGGGGTCAACCCCGGCGGCAGTGAGGCGTGGTTTGCCGAGGCCTATGTCACCAATCTCGCGAACAAAAACGCGATCATCTACAGCAACACCGGCAACTTCGACCTGCGCCTCACCGTCAACGAGCCGCGCGTCTTCGGAGTGCGCTTGTCGTATCGTTGGGGAAAGGCCGCCGCGTCCGGGAGGGACTGACGCACCTAGCGCCCTCGACCCATCGCACTGAGCGATCAACGTAACGCCGAAGCCTGCGGCGCGGGCCTGCGCGCAAGGTTGCCAACGCCTGGGAGTAGGCCGCCCACAGCTCGGCCTGAGATTGCTCCTTGGCTGTAAACGGTGTGCCCATACGCATGAATGTGGCGGATCAATGCAAACGAGTCAACGATTTACCTCAACCGGCGTCGCCGTAGAATTCCTTCGCGATTTCCGCGAATACGCCCGTGACATAACCCGCGAAGGAGCGCCACACCTCGACGTGAAAGGCGTCCGGGCGGATGCGCCACAACACGATATCCGCCTTGGCGAACACGGTGCGGGTGCACATGCCGACCGGGAACTCGCCGAGGTCGAGATCGAGCGGGCAGCCGCCGTTCAGAATGGCGCTCGCATGCGGGCCGCTCAATTCCAGCGCGAACTGCCGGTGACTGATGTCCACGAGCGCATGCGCCGCATGGGCCAGCGCGCGCTCGAGTGTCTCGAACACCGCGGCCGACGACTCCCCGGGCGCGGATTCGAGCAGCAGGTATTCGTCGGGGCCGAGCCAGAGCGTCGCGCGAGTTCCATTCACCATCGCGCGGCACGCCGCTTCGGAGAATCCGGCGCCCCAGTGGGGCGCCGCCAGCGCGCGTGCGCGCGCATCTCCATGCAGCACCAGGCGCAGCGCCGGCGGCAGGGCCTTGAGCCAGCTCGTCGCCTGTACACGCGGCACGCGACGCATCGCCGTATCAGCCATTGATGCGCGCTCCCGTCGGGTCGTAGAACACCGGCGAGGTGACTTCGACCTCGATGTCTCCGCCGGGCATGGGCACGTACAGCGTCTGACCCAGGCGTGCGCGGCCGCCGGCGACGAGGGCGAGGGCGATGGAATACTTAAGGACGCTGCTGTCATAAGACGAGGTCACGTGCCCGATCAGCCGCATCGGAGGATTTTGGCCCGCCTTGGCCGCAACCTGCGCGCCTTCCTCGAGCACGATGCCGGGGCCGCGCGTGCGCAAGCCAACGAGCTGTTTACGGTCCTTGGCCTTCATCGAGGCGCGCTCGAGCGAGCGCTTGCCGACAAAATCCGGCTTGTTCTTGCCCACCGCCCAGCTCAGACCCGCATCGTCCGGAGTGACGGTGCCGTCGGTGTCCTGGCCGACGATGATGTAGCCCTTTTCCGCACGCAGCACGTGCATGGCCTCGGTGCCGTACTCGACCATGCCGTGCGCCTGACCCGCGGCGTAGATCTCCTCCCACACCGCGGCGCCGTAATCGGCGGGCACGTTCACCTCGAAGCCCAGTTCGCCGGTGAAACTCACCCGAAAGAGCAGCATAGGCACGCCGCAGATTCGGCCGCGGGCCACTGCCATGTGCGGCAGCGCGCCCGCGCTCAAATCGATGTCCTGCACCAGGGGTTCGAGCACGCGCCGCGCGTTCGGGCCCTGGACCGCGATCACCGCCCATTGTTCGGTGGTGGAGGTGAGCCAGACCTTGAGATCCGGCCATTCGGTCTGGCGGAAATCCTCCATCATTGCGAGCACCCGTGGCGCCCCGCCGGTGGTGGTGGTCACATGAAAGCGGTCCGCCGCGGTGCGCGCCACAACGCCGTCGTCGTAAATGAACCCGTCGTCTCGGCACAGGATGCCGTAGCGCGAGCGTCCCACGCCGAGTCCCGACCAGCTGTTGATGTAGAGCCGGTTCATGAACTCGGCCGCATCCGCGCCGACGAGCTCGATCTTGCCCAGCGTCGAGGCGTCGAATATGCCGCAGGCGCCGCGCACCGCGAGACATTCGCGCGCCACCGCGGCATGCATGTCCTCGCCGGCGCGCGGAAAATAGCGTGCCCGCTTCCAAAGCCCCACGTTCTCGAACACCGCACCCTTCGCCGCGGCCCATTCATGCGAGGGGGCGCTGCGCTTCGGATCGAACAGATCGCCGCGTTCGATGCCGGCGAAACTGCCGAAAGTGACCGGCGAGTAAGGCATGCGAAAGGTGGTGAGCCCGACCTCGGGAATCGGCACATCGAGGCCCTGCGCGACGATCGCGAGCGCGTTCAAATTCGAGGTCTTTCCCTGGTCCGTGGCCATGCCGGTGGTGGTGTAGCGCTTGACGTGCTCGATCGACCGAAAACCTTCGCGCGAAGCGAGCCGCAGATCGCGCGCGGTGACATCGTGCTGCCAATCGACGAACGATTTCTCGGCGCTCGGCGGGCTCGCCTCAGGCAGCGCGCCCAAGCAGCCGTCGATGATGGAGGTGCCGGCGCCGCGGGCCAAGGTATCGACCACGAAAGCGCGCGTGCTCCGGCTTGGCGCCCCCGCAATCCGCGCCGGAGCGGCGTCGGCCCCGGCGGTCGCGCCGTCAATGAGCGCCTGCGCCAGTCCCATGACGCCGCGACAGGCGCCCGCGGAGCGCTCGCGTTCCGCCGATTGGCTCGGTACGAATGATTGCAGCGGTTCGCTCCAGGCGAGCTTGCCGCGGGATTGGGAGAACAAATGCACGCTGGGTGTGAATCCGCCGCTCATCAGCACCGTATCGCAGTGGATGCGCCGCGACGCGCAAACCGATGCGCCATCGATCTCGCCGAGTGCGATGGCGCGCACGCGCAGGCCGCCTTCGGTGCCGAGCACCGTGGAGCGGGGCAGCACCTCGATTCCGGCGCGGCGCGCCGCATCGGCCAGGTCGCCGGGCGGTGCGGACCGCACGTCGGCTACGGCGGCAACCACCATGCCTGCCGCGTGCAGATCGAGTGCGGTTTGATACGCGGCATCGCATGCGGTAACGACCACCAGCCGATCGCCCGCACGTACGCCGTAACGGTTCAGATAGGTTTGAGCGGCGCCGGCCAGCATAATGCCCGGCCGGTCATTGCCCGGAAACACCAGCGGCCGCTCGATGGCGCCGGTCGCAAGCACCACACTGCCAGCGCGAACCTGCCAGAGGCGCTCGCGCGGCTGATGGGCGGGCGGGGCGGCGAGATGATCGGTGAGCCGCTCGTTCAAACCGACGAAGTTATGCGGGAAATAGCCGAAGGCCGTGGTGCGGGCGAGCAGCGAAACCCGCGGGTTCTTCTTCAGCGCCGCCAGCGACTGCTGCACCCAGTGAAGCGCATCCTCGCCGTCAATGCGCACGGCGCCATCGCCAAGGAGGCTGCCGCCGAATTCGGCCTGTTCGTCGCACAATATGACGCGGGCACCTGAGTCGGCGGCGGCAAGCGCGGCCGCGATGCCCGCCGGCCCCGCACCCACCACCAGCACATCGCAGTGCGCATAGCGCTGCGCATATCGGTCCGGATCGGGCTGCGTCGGCGCCAACCCCAGGCCGGCGGCGCGGCGAATGATGGGCTCGTACAAGAGCTTCCAAGCTTTGCGCGGCCACATGAACGTCTTGTAGTAAAAACCGGCCGGAAAGAACGCCGACAGGGCATCATTCACCCGGCCGACGTCGTGGCGCAGACTGGGCCAGCGATTCTGGCTCTGGGCAACCAAGCCGTCGTACAGCTCGACCTGCGTGGCGCGCAGATTGGGCGTATAGCGCGCCGCGTCGCGGCTCACCGTCACCAGCGCGTTCGGCTCTTCCGCGCCGGCCGTCAATATGCCGCGCGGACGGTGGTACTTGAATGAGCGGCCCACCAAGTGCACGCCGTTGGCGAGCAATGCCGAAGCCAGGGTGTCGCCCGAGAAACCCTCATAGGATTGGCCGTCGAATGCAAAGCGCAGGGTGCGCGAACGATCGACGCGGCCGCCGGCGGCGATGCGATAGTTCACGTATCACCGCTCCGTTTGCCCGCCGGGCGCGGCTCGCCGGTCTTGTAGATCGCGAGAAAATGATCGGTGGTGGTGTCGCGCAGCGCATTGAAGAATCGGCCGCAGCCGCGCGCATGGCGCCAGCGCTCGGCGTAAACACCCTTGGTATTGCTGCGCATGTATAAAAAATCGGTCCACGCTTGATCGTCGAGCAGGGCGGGCTGCGCGGCTCGCACCAGGTGCGCTTCGCCGCCGTAGCTGAATTCAATTTCCGGGCGGTTTCCGCAGTAGGGACAGGGGATGAGGAGCATGCGCGCCCCGGTCCTAGTGAGCCACCGCGGCAGCCGCGGCCTCGTCGATCAAGTGACCGTCGCGAAAGCGCTCGATGGTAAATGGCGCATTGATCGGGTGCGGCTCGTCGCGCGCCATGGTCCAGGCGAACACATGCGCCGACCCGGGTGTGGCCTTGAAGCCGCCGGTGCCCCAGCCGCAATTCACGTACAGGCCCGGAACCCGTGTTTTTGCGATGATGGGCGAGCGATCCGGTGTGACATCGACGATGCCGCCCCAGTTGCGCATCATGCGCAGGCGGCGAAATTGCGGGAACAACTCGCACACCGCATCGAGCGTGTGCGAATTGATATGCAGCGCGCCGCGCTGAGTGTACGAGGTATAGGCGTCGGTTCCGGCACCGATGACCAACTCGCCCTTGTCCGATTGGCTGACATAGGCGTGAATGGTATTGGACATCACCACGCAGGGAAAAATGGGCTTGATGGGCTCGGAGACCAGCGCCTGCAGCGGAAAGCTTTCCAAAGGCAGCCTAATCCCGGCGAGTGCCATGACGACGCTGGTCGAGCCTGCGGCGGAAACGCCGACCTTGCGCGAACGAATGACACCGCGCGTGGTCTGCAACGCCTCCACCGCACCGCTCGCGGCGAGCCGGATGCCGGTCACTTCGCAATTCTCGATGATGTCGACGCCGAGTGCATCGGCGGCGCGCGCATAGCCCCAGGCGATCGCATCGTGCCGGGCCGTGCCGCCGCGGCGCTGCAAGGCGGCGCCGAGCACCGGATAGCGGATGTTGTCCGATATATTGAGGGGCGGACAGAATTCCTTGGCCTGCTCGGGCTCGAGCCATTCGTTGTCCACGCCGTTGCAGCGATTTGCATGCACGTGCCGCTTCGAGACCTGGATGTCATGCACGGTGTGCGCCAGCATCATCACGCCGCGCGGCGAAAACATGACGTTGTAATTCAATACCTGCGAGAGCTCTTCCCACAGCTTGAGCGAGTGATCATAGAGAGCGGCGCTTTCGTTGAACAGGTAGTTGGAGCGGATGATGGTGGTGTTTCGTCCGGTGTTGCCGCCGCCGATCCAGCCCTTCTCGAGCACCGCGATGTCGGTGATTCCGTGCTCCTTCGCGAGGTAATACGCGGCGCCCAGGCCATGCCCGCCGCCGCCGACGATGACGGCATCGTAGCTCGGTTTGGGCTCGGGCTTGCGCCACTGCGGCTGCCAGCCACGGTGGCCCGATAACGCGCCCTTGATGAGCGCGAGGGCCGAAAATGATTGCTTTCTCATGAATATGCGGTCGTCAGACAGGCTCCTAGGCTCGAAGCTCCTTGTTCTCGGGATCGAACGGCGAATCGACCAGGACCGTCGCCCGCTTGTACTCGCCCAAGATTTCTATCTGCAATTCAGTGCCGACGCCCGCGAATTCCGTCCTCACGTACCCCAGCCCCAGGCTCTTCTGCAGCGCGTGCCCATAATATCCGGCGGTGGCCCTGCCTACCAAATTGCCCTTGGCGTCGAACAGCGGCTCATTGCCGAGCGGGTCGGCGTCGGTGACACCGTGCACTTCGAGTGTGACGAAGCGGTGGGGTACACCCTTCTTCAGTTGCCTCTCGAGAGCCTCTTTGCCTACAAACGCTCCCTTGCTCAGACGCACGAAGCGGTCGAGACCGGCCTCGTACGGCGTGTAGTCGGGAGTCAGATCGGTGCCCCACATCCGGTAGGACTTTTCGAGCCGCAATGATTCCATGGCGCGCATGCCCGCCATGCCGATCTTGAATTCGGCGCCGGCATCGAAGATCGCGTCGAACAAATGATGCGCGTACTCGATGGGGAAGTGCAGTTCCCAACCGAGTGCGCCGACGAAGTTCACGCGCAGCAGGTACACATCGGTCGCGAGGCCCACTTCGGCCACCTGGCCGGTGAGCCACGGAAACCCGGCGTTGTCCAAGGGCACGTCGGTGAGCTTGGCCAAGACCTCGCGCGAACGCGGGCCGGCCAGCACGAAGCAGCCGCGGTTGGTGGTGATGTTTCGCAAGGTCACTGCGCCGGCGGCGGGCGGATGGTCCGTCAGCATCTGCTGCAGGAAATCGCTGTCGTAGCGCTCCGCCGCGCCGGCACTCACCACGTAATAATGCGCCTCGGCGATTTTGGTGATTGTGAATTCGGAGCGTATTCCGCCGCGCCGGGTGAGCGCATGACAGAGCGCGATCCGGCCGATCTTGGTCGGCACCTTGTTGGCCACCAGGCTGTCGAGCCACGCTTCGGCGCCCGGGCCGGCCACTTCGTGCTTGGTGAAGGGCCCCAAGTCGATCATTCCGACGCCGCGACGGATGAGCAGCGCCTCCCGGCCGACGTGCTCGAAATAATTGGAACGCCGGAAGCTCCATTGGTCCTTCGCGACCACGCCGGGCGGTGCAAACCAGTTGGCGCGCTCCCAGCCATAGCGTTGGCCGAAGACCGCGCCCATGCGCTTCAGCTTGTCGTAGATCGGACCAGTCTTGGCCGGGCGGGCATCGGGGCGCTCCTCGTCCGGGAAATGAATGACGAACACATTGCGGTAGGTTTCTTCGTTTTTCTGAACCACGTAGCGTTTGCCGGTGTACGGTCCATAGCGGCGCGGATCGACCGCCATCATGTCGATGCCCGGTTCGCCCTCGACGATCCATTCCGCCAATTGCCAGCCGGAACCCCCGGCCGCGGTGATGCCGAAACTGTGGCCCTCGTTGAGCCACAGGTTGCGAACGCCCCACGCGGGGCCTATGAGCGGGCTGCCGTCCGGCGTGTAGGCAATGGGACCGTTGACGATGTCCTTGATACCGCAATTCGCGAGCGACGGCACTCGGCGCTGCGCCGCTTCGACATGCGGCAGCAGCCGCTCCAGGTCGCCTTCGAACAGGCTCTTGCCGAACCAATCGGGCACGCCGTCGGCGAATCGGGCAGGCGCACCGGCTTCATACGGACCGAGAATCCAGCCCATGCGCTCCTCACGCAAATAATAGGATTTATCCGATTCGCGAAGCACCGCGAGTTCGCGGCCTCCGCCTTTCCGGTAGGCTGCAAGTTCGGGCGACTCGTCGTACACGATGTATTGATGTTCGACCGGGATGGAGGGCACGTTGATGCCGAACATCCGTCCCGTTTGCCGCGCGTAATTGCCGGTTGCGCACACCACATGCTCGGCGACGATATCGCCCTTGTTGGTGCTGATCTGCCATTCGCCGGAGGCGGTGCGCTTCACCGCCGTCACTTCGGTTTGTTCGTATACCTCCGCGCCCGCGGCCCGAGCTCCCTTGCGAAGCGCCATGGTGAGGTCGGCGGGCGCAATGTGCCCGTCGTCGGGGTGATACAGCGCACCGATGATGTTCGGAGTATCGGCGCCGTCGCCGAGGTCGATCAACGGCCAGAGCTTTTTCACTTCCTGCGGTCCGATCACTTGAAACGGCACGCCGATGGTGTTGGCAGTGCCACAGTATTTTTGGTATTCATCCATGCGTTCGGGACAGGTCGCGAGCCTCAGATTGCCGCTGACGTGAAAACTCACGTCCTGGCCGGTTTCCGCGGGCAGGCGCTTGTACAGATCGACCGAGTACTTGTGAATTTGGCCGACGGTGTAGCTCATATTGAACAGGGGCAGAAGACCCGCCGCATGCCAGGTGGACCCCGCGGTCAGCTCGGCCCGCTCCACCAGAACCACGTCCGACCAACCCTTGCGGGCCAAGTGATAGAGCGTGCTGACGCCTACCGCACCGCCACCGATCACCACGACGCGGGCATGTGTTTTCATCGGCTTGATCCCCCAAACGCAAATGCGCTCCGCAGTGTATCGAGCGCCTGCCGCATCCCCTGTCCGAAAAACGACACTAATATGTCGGGAATAGACATTTTGGGAGCGGTGAATGGCATAATGGCCTCTGTTGAATCGCTTGCTGAATCGCTGTTTTGGCTAGCCGGAGGCTTCATTGGAATCGCCCGCGGTGCTGCGCAAATGCAAGTACGCGTTTCTGACCTTGCCCAATTATTCATTGATTGCCGTGGCCAATGCGCTCGAACCCTTGCGCATGGCCAACCGCCTGGTCGGCAAGGACGTGTACGAATGGTCCGTCATCAGCCTGGATGGCCGCGCGGTCGATGCGAGCAGCGGACTCGCGCTGTCTCCGACCGGCGTTCTCGACAAGTTGGGCTCCGTCGATATTTTGTTCGTGTGCGGCGGCGTCAACATCCGTGACGCCGTGTCCCCGGCGCTGCTCACCACGCTGCGGCGCCTGGCCGACCGGCGGGTCGCGTTGGGCGGCCTTTGCACCGGAGGCTACGCTCTGGCGCGCGCGGGCCTTCTGGATAATTTTCGGGCCACCATCCACTGGGAAAATCTGTCGGCCCTGCGGGAGGAGTTTCCCCGGGTGCTCATCAGCGATCAGCTATTCACCATCGACCGCAATCGTTACACGTGTTCGGGCGGGACGGCGCCCTTGGACTTGATGCTGAATCTCATTGAGGCGAAGCTTGGGCCGCGAATCTCGCAACGGGTGTCGGAGCAATTCATCGTCGACCGAGTCCGAAAGGACAACGATCGCCAGTACATCCCCTTGCGCGCGCGCGTCGGGGTGTCTCACCGAGGTCTGATTCGCGTGGCGCAGCTCATGGAAGAGAACATCGAACGGCCGCTGTCTCTCGAGAAGATCGCCAAGTCGACCGGACTATCTCGCCGGCAGATCGAACGACTGTTCAAGCGCGACCTGAACTGCGTGCCGAAGCGCTATTATCTCGAGATGCGCCTGCGGCGCGCCCGCGAACTGCTGCTGCAAACCGCCATGCCCATCATGGACATCACGGCGGCGTGCGGGTTTCAATCGCCGCCCCATTTCTCCAAATGCTATCGCAATCAATACGGGCATCCGCCGAGCGCCGAGCGCAAGATCGCCGAAGTGCGCGCCTGAACGGCGCTATTCAGGAATGAATAGCGCCGATTAGGCGCACGAATTACGGCACGGCCGTTTGCGCAATCACCGCGGCGGCGCCGATCGTGCCGCGAATCAGCGCACGCGCCTCCGGCCCACCGTCCCGCCAATGGATCGTCAGCCGTCCCGCAAGGCCGGCCGGCCCAGCGAGCACGAGGTGCGCGCGCACGGTGCCGGATCGACCCGCCGGTTCATCGATGGTGCCGGAAACAGCCACATCCTCGGTCCATCGCACATCGCGAAGCGTGATTCGCACCGATTGGCCGTGAGGTGCGATTCGGAAGCTGCCGCCGCGCAATCCTTGGCCATCACCGCTTGAATTACTGCCGAGGTGAGCCAGCACGTCGCCGGCGGTGAACACCGCCGCGCTGACCATCTTCAGCGACTCGGTATCGGCCGAATTGCCGTTCAATGCAAGCGCCGGCTCGAGTTGTGCGGCCTTGCGGACGAAGCGCGGCACCAGAGACACTGCAGGCACCGCCGCCGCGCAGCTGATATCGCCGGGCTCCAGGGTGGCGATGAAGCGGCGGGCGATCTGGGCGCCGCAGGCGCTGCGCGCGCGGGGCAGGGCGTTGACGTGAAAGCTGTTGGCCAGGCGAACCTGCCGACCGCGCTCGAACGCCTTGGCGACCGCCTCGCCATCCGCCAGGGTGGTCATGTTGTCGAGTTCGCCGGAGAGGATCAGGGCGGGTATGTCCGGATATGCCGCATCCGCGGCGACCACGTGCGATGCGGGGTGACCCGGCGGGGATACCGGCCAGGCGACACATTGATCGAGAAAGCTGTAGTCCAAGGGTATTGCCCGGTATTCATCGATGCTGAACGGCGCATAGGTGTCGGGAAAGGCGCGCTTGCGCTCGGCGACGGCGCGGTCGCGATCCGCGGCGCGAAGTGCGGGGGCAAGGCGCATGTCGAAGATCTGCGGCGGATCCTGGCACATCACCGCCGCCGCGAGGCCTGCGCTCCATTGGGTGGCATCCGCGGTGGGATCGCGGGAATCAACGCCGCTCAAGGTTTCCGCCATGAGCCGCAGGAGCGGCGCGCGATCCTCCTCCATGAAGGCTCTTGCGGCCGCATCGAGCTCGCGCACCGAGGCAAGGGCCGGAGCGCTGGCGAACATCACGGTGGCGAGCTGCGAGGCGTCGGCGGTAAACGCGCGTTCGCTGCCGCCAGTTACGGCGTGTGCGGCGAAAGGAGCCGTGCGCAATCGTTCGATGAGCGGCGCGATATGCTCGATCGAGCTGCCCCCCAATTCGGCGCAGGCCTTGGAGCGATGGCAGGCGATATTGAATTTGGCGCGCATGGCCGGGGCATAGCTCGGATACCAGGCATAATCAGGCCCATCCAGGGGATAGGCGCCGTCGAGCACGATCGAGCGCAGCAGGGCGGGGTGCCTCACGGCAAACACCTGCTCGAAGTAGGTGCCGTATGAATCTCCGTACAAATCAATCTGCCGCACATCGAGCGCTTCGAGTATTGCGGCCAGATCATCCGCGGCATAGGCAGTGCTATAGAGGGCAGCCCGATCGCCCAAAGACTCGCCGCAGGCGGCGACCGACTGCACGGTCCATTTCTCCCCGG
>JBBIUT010000066.1:0-13142 GCA_037440085.1 Gammaproteobacteria bacterium | reverse complement strand
GGTAGCAGGAACGGTAATGAAATCCGCGCCTTACGCCTGCCTGGTCAAAAACACCCGGGAAATAGTGGGTGTTCCTACCGTCACTTTTGGAAGCAAAAATGAGCCTACCCCGCCTTGGGCGTCCATGCAAGCGACCCATTGGTCCCGAGAAATCAGACAGCGTTCCTTTACTCGACAATCAATTTCCCAGGGAACAAACAGGTTGTACTGATAACGAAACGGCTCACCAATCTCAAAGCCAAAAGCCGCCGGCGGAATATCGGCGCCGCCCGCTATGGCGAGTTCCATACCACGGGCACGGTCGCCAAACTGGCCACCCCGAATCAGGAATGTGTATAAGTGGGTGTCGCTCCAGCCGAAAGCGACCTGCAGCACCGCATGCAACCGGGCTAACGTAGCTTGCTCAGCAATCCGCAGTCGCCGGGTCACCGGCGGGGATATACCGTGGACCCGCACGCTCAATTGCACCGCGCCGATTTCACCGTCGTGAACCATGCGCAGACCCTACCATTGACCTCCATCAATCGACAATCCAGGTCCGCCAGCACGCGTAACCCAACCACCACGGCGAGCGTCGATCGCGGTGCAACAGCGAAGTGGTAGCACCCGGTTTGAACCGCTCTCCAAACTCGTTCGATCGGGGCCAGTTGCGGGCTGTAAGGCGGCAGGAAAGGACGATACGGGCAAAGCCGACATCGGCAGCTAATTCAGAACCAGCTCAATCTTTGCGCGGTGTCCGTGTGCGCCGGCCAGTTTGGCGTCGCAGGTTAGAAGCGGCGCGTGCAGTGCTTCCGCGAGTGCCACGTAGGCGCCGTCATAGGCGGTCATTGATTCGCGCAGCTCCCAGATCCGAGGCACGAGCGTCTGGTGTTCGTGGCGTTCAATGACCAATTGAGCGAAATCGTCGAGTGCGTGCTGGGCTCGAGACAGAGTGACCTCTTTTCTCTGCGCCAAGCGTCGCAGTACCTGGGTCACTTCAATGTCGAGCAAGTGCGGGGCATGCATGAGTTCGGCTGGCTCGAACGCGCGCTCCATCAAGCGCTCGGCGCGAGGGGTTTGCAGGAGGATTTCGAGCAGCGCAGACGCGTCGATGACGATCAACGGCTGTCACGCTCCGCCCGAAGCAAGTCCGTGGGTGTGGTCTTACCGCGATAGGGATCCCGCTGGCGCAGCCGTTCCCGCATTTCATCGGGTGTCGGTTGCTCAGCAATCTTGCGCACTTCACGAATGAGATAGTCGGACAGCGGCAGACCCGACAATGCGGCGCGCGCTTTGAGCTGCCGGTGTAGGGCCTCGGGCACATGGCGCAATTGAATCATTTTAGACACGTTCTCAGCCTATTTGCATGTGGTACACATGTCAAGGAATAGTATTTTCCAAGCCGTGGGATTGTCGGTGAAAGGACTTGCCGCCGTAGGCCAGGAAGGGGCTGCCCGGCAGAGCTGATGCGGTCGGACGGCGTTTCAGGGCGGGCATTCGGATAGCTAAGGCGCGATGAGTGCAACGGTGGGGAAGTAAGTGCAGTATCGGGCTATATCGCGAGTGAGGAGCGGCCACTGCATGACGGCGGCGTGCGCGCCGATCAAAAAATCCGGGAGCACGTTGCGCTTGGTGCCTCTGCTGCGTCGATATTGGACGAAGGCTTTGCCGGCAAGAAAGAGAGCTTCGCGAGGAATGGCTTCGACCTTGAGGGCAACGTCCGTCAAGACGGCTTCGAGTTCCTCGATCCGATTGAAGGCGATGGAGAGTTCGCTATAGATGATCGAATTGATCGCGAGCGAGTCCGTCGCGCTGGCGGCATCCAATTGATTCTGCGACCAGGCCGACCAGGTAGGGTCTTCCTCGAGGACATCAAGCAGGACGTTGGTGTCGACTAAGACCATCCGCCTACCCGCCGCGGGTTAGGGCGAGAATTTCCTCGGTCTTCATTTTGACGGTGGCCCGGCCACGTAGCTTCGCAAATTTACTGGCTCGGGGCTTCGCCCCGGGTTTTGCCGCGCGGATGGCTATCTCGCCGCTGTCGAGGCGTTCGAAAGTGACCGGGGCGCCGGGCTTGAGGCCCAGATATTCCCGGATGGTCTTAGGGACCGTGACCTGGCCTTTGCTGGTGATATTGGTTGCCATTCGAAGTATTACTCATTATCAGTGGGTAACACCATAGCAAATGGGGCGTGCATTGTCACAGGCCGCTGACCGATTCTGGTCCTGGCAGCCAAAGCACCGAACTTGACGCTGAGCAGAATGCGGTCGCGGCCAATCGTTTTCAGCGCCTCGCCGATCAGCAGTTCATTGTGGCCCATGCCGTAGAAATCGCCGGTATCGAGCAGAGTGATTCCTGCCTCCACGGCGGCGTGCAGCGTCGCGAGACACTCGGTAGCGCGGGCGGCTGCAGCGCACAGGGGGCAGCAGGCATGCGCGTCCCGCGGACTGACTGGGACCACGCAGGCTACGCGGCGAATGATCGACATCGGCACGCCAAATCGCGCGCGTTACGGCAGATACGCCGATCGAGGCGGGGTTTGCGCCGAGCGCATTAGTCACTTTGAGTGAGCGAAGGCCACAAACGGCAAACGACGTGTGCATTTGCCATTTTTCCCCGGCAGCTCAGCGCTGCGTATTTCGAGGGTCCGGCGCACGCTATGATTTCGCCTATATCTCTTTACGGTGAAGAACTAGTGTTGGAACCTGCAGACGGGAAAGATGATACGAGCAAGGTTGTTGGACACGGCAAGCGCAGGCGGCACTGGTCCCGGCGCGATCGGCGATGGCGCAAAACTAATTCGCAAAAGATGCTGCGCGCGCCTGGCGAACCGAGTTTCGTGCCGCCGCGATGGCAGGACTCATTGGATCGTCGTACCGCAGGCTGGCCTCGAGCGCCTTGTCGGCCCATTGACGCGCACCGGCTCCGTCGGCGCCCTGGAGAAGTAGCGCGCTATGCACGAGCCACAGGCGAGGTTGCACGCGCACATCGTAGAGTCCCTTCACCCTCTCCAAGCCGGCCAGCGCCTGGCCGCTTTCACGCAGCGCGAGTGCATCATCGCCTCGAGCGGCGGCGATGCGGGCGAGCCCCGAATGGCCGAGCGCGGATTCGACCAGCGGCCGCTCCGCGGCGCGTTGCAGCACCGCCCGGAACTCGATCTCGGCAGCATCAAAGTCCGGATCGCCTGCGCGGGAGTGATCGAGCAAGAATCGTCCCCAGCGTTCGCGCATGCGCAGGGCCCATGGCGAGGAAGGCTCGTCCTTGGCGACCGATTCGTCGCGGGCCGCCTGCAACAGCGCGCGCGCCTCGGTGGTGCGTCCAAGCCGATCATAGGCGTCTGCGAGTTTTCGCCGCACTTCCCGCACCCCGAAGTCGACGCGCCCATGCGCAACGTAGTACTGGTAGTTGGCTTCGAAAATTGGAACGGCATCCTGGGGTCGACCTTCCGAGGCGAGGCATTCCGCATAAGTCTCGCGTGCCCCTTTGTCGCCGCTGTTCGTCGACCAGTCCGCCGGAATCGCTGCCAACATCTGCGCGAAAAGGGCGTGGGCCGCGTCTCTTTTCCCCCGCTGATGCAGGAGCTGCGCGTGGTGAGCAAGGGAGAACCAAAACACCGTGTCGTGCTCACCGTAGGTCTTTCTGGCCTGCATTTCGGCGCGCCTATAAGTGTCCTCCGCGGCGGCAAAATCCCCCAGCCTCTCCTGATCCCGCGCAAGGTCGTACGAATAGTCCGCGATGCTCGAATCATCGCGATCCGGCGCGGCTTCCGCGATGGCGAGTGCCTGCATGGCCAATTTCGTGGCTTGCGCGTTGTTTCCTTGCTCAGTTTGAACCAGCGAGGCCATGCTGAGCGCTGCGGCGTAGTCGTTGCTGAGCGGAGCCACCTTGGCGTACAGAGCGAGCGCCCGCTGGAGGGCATGTTCGTAGTCTCGCCCCAAACCGCCGATCGCGCGCGCCTTTTCGCGCCACCAGGTCGCGCGCATCGCACTGTCATCGAGGCCCGCCTTCTTCAGCAAGAGGTCCGTTTCATCCAGCAGCCGGTTGGCCTTGGCATAGTCCTCGCGCAGACAGGCGGCATCGGCCTCATGCAAGAGGCCCTGGATGACGATGGGGTGGGTTGATCCGTAATACGCCCGGGCCAGCTCGATGCGGCGCTTCTGTGCGGCCGCATAGTGTTCTTCGTCGGACATATAGTCGTACATGTCGGCGGTCAGACCGAGCAATTCGATCTGCAATTCCGGCTGTCCGGCGAAATCCTTTTCGATGCGCGCGGAACCGATGTCGAGCAATTCCCGGGCGGTGATTTCGCCGCGCGGCCGCTCCGAGGCAATGCGCGGATCGTTCGCCCGAAACACACCGAGCAGGAAGTTCTTGGTCGCCGTCGCCAGTTGCGCCTGCCGCTTCGCCTCGCGGGCCTGGATCGACGAGACCGCCGTGGCGGCCACCAGCGCGAGCAGCATCACGACGCCCGCACTCAGGCTGACGCGATGGCGGCTCGCCAATTTGCGCAGTCGATAGAGAGTGCTGTCCGGGCGCGCCTGCACGGTTTGACCGCTGAGATGGCGCTCAAGGTCGCTCGCGAATGCATCCACGGTGGCGTAGCGATCCGCGGGCGATTTTTTCATCGCCTTGTTCAACACGGCATCGAGGTCGCCGCGCAGTTGACGCTTGAGCACCTTGTCCTGCACCGCGTCGCTCGCGCTCGGCGGATCGATCTTTGCGATGGCTTCCTCGAGCTGCGCCGCGCTCTGCCGCTTCAATCGGTAGGGCCGGGTTCCGGTGAGCAATTCGTAGGCCACCACCGCGAGCGAATAAATGTCGGTGGCGGTGCCGATGGTCTCGCCGCGGATCTGTTCCGGCGACGCATAATCGGGGGTGAGCAGCCGCCCCGGGAATTGCGTCTCGTTCGATACCTGGAAGGTGTCGCCTTCGATGAGCTTCGCGATCCCGAAATCGAGGAGTCGCACCGCGCCCGCCGTGGTGACCAGCATGTTGGCGGGCTTGAGATCCCGATGAACGATGAGCTTCGAATGGGCGTACGCCACGGCTTTGGCAACATCGAGCAACAGGGAAAGACGCTCGCGAATCGATAGATTCCGCTCGCTGCAGTAGACATCGATCGCCTGTCCCTCGACATACTCCATCGCCATGAAGGGACGCCCCAGCGCATCGACACCGGCATCATAGAAGCGGGCGATGTTGGGATGCTCGAGACCGGCTAGGATGTCCCGCTCGCGCCTCATCCTTTCGCTGAGGCGCCCGGTCCATGTCGCAAAGGGAAGTTTCAAGGCCACGGATCGTTTGAACGCGCCGTCCGCCCGATTGGCCAACCATACGAAACCCATGCCGCCCCGGCCGATTTCGCGCACGAGTTCGTAAGGCCCAATGTGCTCGCCGGGATTGAGATCCGCGGTCTCGGGTTGCGAGACGGCATCCTGCACGACTGCGGCGATTTGCTCCTGCAGACCGCTGCGATCCTGGGATTCCCGTGAGGTTGTCTCCGACAGCATCCGCCGCAGCGCGGGCCGCAGGTCGGCGTGAGATTCCGGCAGCGCGGTGATCCAGGCGTCGCGCACCGCGACGTCGAGGTCGAGCGCCTCGTCCAAGAGTGCCAGAAGCGCGGCATACTCACCGGCCGTGCGCTTCATGGAGGGGGGCGGCGCACCCGCCTAGCCGATTGCATCGAGCAGCAGCAAGCGCACTTTTTCGAGATCACGGCGCACCGTGCGATCAGTCACCCCGAGGCATTCGGCAATCTGCTCATTGTCGAGCGCGGCGAAGTACCGCATTTCGACGACGCTCACGAGCCGGCCATCGACCTGCGCGAGTTCGTCGAGCAAGTCGTTGATTCGAATGATTTCATCGACCGGTGATTCAATCGATTCGGCCAGATTGGTATCCAGGGTGACATGCACGCTCTTGCCGCCGCGGCGCTGCGCTTGGGCGTGCCTGACGTAGTCCACGACGACGGAGCGCATGACGTGGGCCGCATACGCGAGGAATTGCTTGTGATTTTCAACGGCAATCTTGCCGGCCTTCACGAACCGAAGATAAGACTCGTGAACCAAGGCCGTGGTATCGAGCACCACGGCGTTGCTCGAGCCCCGGACACGCTGGTGAGCCAGCGCCCGGAGCTCCGGGTATAGGATGCTGTACAGTTGGTCGATGGCGGCGCGGTCTCCGCCGGTCGCCGACGCGAGGATTTGAGATAAGTCGGCAGCCTTCCCGATGTCCATCGCACCCAGTGCTTATTCGCCAGAGGATTTTCCGGCAGGCTTGCAAGAGTAAGCCACAGATAAGGGGGGCACAAGGCACCGGATCACGATTCGGGCATTGTTCTCATGGAGACAATCGCGGTTTCGCCGTCTGAAATATCTTTCTGGCCTTTGCCGGCGCATCATCGACCCCGGAAAAAAGCAGCTTCATGAGATCATCGCCCGTTCTGATCATGAGGGTAGGACCGACCGCTACGGCCTGATCGCCGACCCCGTCATAGGGATTGCCGATGCCGGGCTGGTTGCGGTTGAGCATCGCGAACGCCCCCATAGCGGCTTCCCCGTCTCCCCAGTCGACTTCCATTTGCACCGTCGGGAATCCGGAAGGCGCCGAATAGGTGCAGGCGGTTTCACCTGCGGAGTGCGTCGCGTCCTTGGCGGCAACCGCCACCCCGAGAATGGCCGACATCTCGGATTGGGTCACCATTTCACAGGCAGATGCTGGTTTTGCCGGTTCCACCGCCTTTGGAACTGGCGGAACGGCATCGAGGCGCGGCTTCTTGGGCGCGCAACCGGCGCACAGCAGGACGGCAAGGATGGCGCCTAGAGTTGCTGCGGCGATCAGCGGTTTGCGGCGCCTCATTGCCGCGTCAACTCCACGCGCCGATTGCGGGCTCGGCCTTCGGGCGTGTCGTTCTTGGCTTGCGGTTGGGAAGCACCAAAGCCACCGGTGGTCAATCGGCTGCCGTCGATGCCGTATTGCCCCACTAACGCCGCTCTGACGGATTGAGCGCGGCGTCGCGACAGGTCTAAATTGGCCGCATCGCGGCCGACGTTGTCGGTATGACCCACGATGGTCAGTTTCCAATTTGGATTCTTGTTCAATATGGCGGCGATCTCCTTGAGCACCGGCTCCGACACCGGCCTGATGTCCGCCCGGTTGAACTTGAAGTAAATTCCATACACGAGCGCCTGCCGGTCCTTCGCCAGGCGGTTCTCGAGCGACCCTGCAGCCGTCGTCGGCACCGGAAACTCGATTCTCGTGACGGAGGTGGAAAATTCAGGCCCCTTGGCCCGCAGAATCAAGGGATTGTCGGGATCGTCGAGCACCACGTAGTCGAAGTCCGCGCCATCGCCGTCGTCGGCAAGGCGTCCGGCCACATGCAGAGCGCGCAGCGCCTGGGGCACGCCATTCACCGGCACGGTTACCGTGAAAGCGTCGGTACCGACGCGTTTCAACGTACCCGTCATGGTGCGCGAGACGACCGTGGCGCCGAATTCGGGTTCGATCTCGAGATAGGTCGCGTGAGTCTGTCCGGTCGAGCGCACGTCGTTCACCATCGCTGCCGAAAACATCGGCGAGGTGCCGGGCAATTCCAGAGCATCGAATTCGTGAAAGTAGGTGCGCAGTATCTTCGCGTTGCGCAGATCTTCGCGCCGTACGACGCGCGTCACGGCGATCTCCCGCACCTCGCCGGAGTCATCGGGTGCCTCCCCGGAAACCGTGATTCTCACGGTAGCCGGAGTCAGGTCGCGGAAGACCTTGACGGCTTCGTAATCGCCCTGGCTGCCGCTCACGATGGCGGTCATCACCGTGAGAAATTCCACCAACGGAACCTGATGATTATCATCGGCCAGACAGGGCGCAGAAAGTGCAGCAGCCGCCCAGGCGATGCCCGCGAAGGCTGGAGCCCTACCCCTGAAGGGGGTGGCGCGTGAGGCGCTGAAGAGATTAGGGTCCATGCTTCAACCACCCGGGCAATTGGGCAGCGCGTCGTCCGTTTGCGGCTTGGGCGTGACCTTTTGCCAACCGGCCGGTACTTCGAACTGTTCTGCAGAAACGGGCGCGGTATCTATCGCAGTGGTTTCCATCGTGATTTCCGCCACCGTCGTCAGTCCCGCGTCGGGCGCACCCGAATGAGCCGCGGGAGTCGCCTGGGCGGACGGGGCGGCGGCATCCGTCTTCTTCTTTTTGCCGAACAGCCCGCCGACCATGTTCTGCGCAAAAGCGCCGGCCGCCGATCCGGCCACATAGCCGCCGAGACTGCTGCCGCTCGCGCGCTGCACCGCCTCGGAGGTTCCCCAACCCGCGGCACTCGTGGCGGAACTCTTGCCGGCATCGCTTGCGGCCGTACCGGCGTTTTGCAAGGTTCCGTTCCCATTCGAATCATACGATCCACTGCCGGGCACGATGCCGCAATGCGCGCCGCCCGCGGCGAATCGGAAGGTGGTCTTGAGGGGATAGCCCTTGAAGTCGGCGGATTTGGCCTTCAACTGCTTGAGGCTGTCGGCATACGGCGCCAGCAGCGGAGACAATTGCTCGGCGCTGACGGGGGTCGCGCCGGTGAGGCCGAGTTTGCGCTGATAATCGGTCTGGAAGGTCTTTCGGTCCGCGAGTCCCGGCAAGTCATCCTGCGTCAGCCAAACATCGAATGAATAGCTGAACTGGCAGACATCGCCGCTATCCTTGAGCTTGCAGCTCTGCGTCATCGCGACGTTCGTGCGCTGCGCAGCGTGTCCGATGAGCGTCGCGGAATCCTGTGTCTTCGTGACCGTGAGCACGGGCGGACTCATTTCGCATTTGGAGGTATCGACGCTGCTCTGGGCGGCGGGCTGTGCAGCAGGACAGGATTTGAGCTTGTCGATGACCGCCTGCTGGTGCTGCAGCAAGGCGCGCTGTTGCTCCGGCGTGGGAAACGGCCTTTCGGTGTAGCGCTTCTTCTTGGGCTCCATGTCCCACGTCACCTCGCGATCGAGGCGCACGATGTCGACCGACCTGTTGTGGCCGCAAAACATCGACATGACGCCGTCGCAGGCGAATTGCACTTCGCTGCGCTCCTTGTCGCCCGACACCTGATTGGTGGTGGTTCCATGCGCCTTGACGACGAATGCATGGATCGTCGTCTGCTCTTGAATGGTCACGTCTGCCCGGGCGGCTCCACAGGGGCTCAATGCTGCCAATGCCGCCAATGTTCCGGCCAACCCTAGATTGCTGTTCATTCTCTTGTTCCCTCGTACATGCCGATATCGGTCCGCATACAAGGTAAGACGATTTCCAAGTGCGATTTGGACATGGGCCGGGAATTCAAATGGCCGACGTCGCCCCTCGGTCAGTCGAGAAGCGCCGTTCACGGCAACCAACGCTGCACACTCGATCGCGAAATTTCGCCTCCACCGCGTCCAAACACCGGGGCAATTACGTTCCTATGAGTACCAAGACGCCGAACGCCTGCGCCGGTTAGGAACAATCATGGTCATCTCACTCGTGGTCGCACACCTTTGGGGGGTGTTGCAGTTGATTGTGCTGGGAAGTCTCGCGCGAACCGTTCGCATGCGGACGGTGTATGCGGCGATGGCGGCCGGCTTGTATCTGTGCGCGCCGGTGACCGTCGCTCTGCAGGTGGCGCTGACCAAGATCATCGCTTCCTCGATTGACATGTCGGTTCCCGAGGTCGTGCGCATCGCCGGCTACACTCTCGATCCCTTCATCGAGGAACTCGCGAAAGTTCTGCCGCTGTCGATGCTCCTGATGGTTCCGCTGTTCAGGCGACAATGGTCTTGCAGCGATTGCGTGTTGATCGGGGCGGCGACTGGCGCTGGTTTTGGACTGGCCGAGGATCTCTATCGATTTGGTGGGTCTGCCGATCATGCGCAATCCATTGCGGGTGGTTGGGTGTTGGTGTTTTCCGGCGATTACCTGTTGGTACCTGGTATTGGACACATAGCGACTTCATGGCTACCGCACGGCGTGGGAGGATCGCATGACGCCGCTCGGCTAAATGAGCATTTGATCTGGTCAGCCGTTGTGGGGCTCGCCGTCGGACTGGCAGTTCTCGCGCGGACGACGGCGGCGCGCCTCACGGCGCTCGGCCTATTCGTCTGCATTTCGCTGGATCATGCCGCGAGAAACATGTCGGACATCGGCGATTCGTGGCTCGCGTATCTCTCGTGGCCGCTTCGCCTCCTGACTCACGTTCGCGCGTTAATGCCGCTCGCGGCTCTTGGCGCCGCGTGGTGGCTCGATCAGCAGCGGCAGGGCATTCACGCTGCCTTCGAGCCGCTGCTCGAGGCCGAGCGGTCCGGATCGTCCCGCGTGAGGGGAATTCTCGAGGCCGCCTTCGGCAGGGTTCCCTGGTCACTCATTGCGGTCGATCGCTTCGTGCGGATGCGCCGTGCCGCCCGCACCGAATAGCGCGCGGCGCAAACGGTTCCACTCAATGAGATGCTCCTGAAAGAACGCGATCGAGTCGATCGCGAACTCGCGATATGGCGAACCGTGATGCCGGCCGTGTGGCCGCCGGGCTGGTCGGCAGGGGCGCTGCGCGCCGCCCTGCGACGGCCAACAGTGATCTTATGGCTGATCATCATGACGCCCTCTGTACTTTATTTTGTCGTCGGCGGGTGGCCCCAAACGGCGGGATTGCAGGCATACATGCTTCAGCCGCTCGTTGCCAAGGTGTTGTTTCCCATCTCGGTCCTCGCCCAAGCGTGGATCTCGTGGCGCACGATCGCCGGCCTGCGAGTTCGAACCCGGACTGCGTCGATCGGCGATGACGCCGCCTTGGTTGGGTTGCGTGTAGCGTGTGGCGCCGGGGCCGTCTCTCTCGGCGTGTTTTCGCTATTGCGCATGCTTGCCGGCGTGGCCCCCGGGGCGAGTCTTCTCGCCAGCCTTCATGCGCAATCGGCAGCCAATCGCTTGACGCCGGGCGGCGGTTCCATGCTGTCGGACGGAGGAGGGGCTTTTGCCCCGCCGCCTCCGACCGTGCAGCTCCCCGGCGCAGAATCCGGGGCGTCTTCCGGCGCCTCGTCCGGCTCATCTGGCAATGCCCCTTCGAATTCAAACGGCGCCAACCCGTCGCCGCCCTCGGCGGCCCCCGTGGTTCCACCCGCACCCTCGCCCGCACCGGATCCGGTCGCGGCGGCCGACCAAGACCTCGCGGACGCCCAGCAGCGAAGACTGGATGCGCAGAGGGCGCTCGAATCTGCAGAGATCAAACAAGCTACCGGAGCGGCGGACGACCCGGCGGTCATGGCGGCGGAGGAGCGCGCGAGCGCGGCACGCGATGCCGCAAATGCGGCCGACATCAAGACGGCGGACGACTTCAAGGATCCTTGGGCAGAGAAGAGCGCAAACCAGGCAGCGGCCGACGAGGCGCGCGCCCAATCGCAAGCCGCGGACGCCGCCCGGGACGATGCCGTGAATGCGGCCCAGCCGAAGCTGGATGCCGATGCGCAGGCAGCCCAAGCGGCTGACCAACAGGCCAACGCCAACGTCACCGCTGCGGAGGCAAAAGCCGCGGCCGCACAGAGCGCGGTGGAGCAGAACGCCGCCGCTCAGCAAAAGGCCGCGGATCCCAAAGGATTTGCGGCCGATGAGGCGGCCAAGGCCGCTGCCGCTGCCCAGAAACGCGCCGACGACGCTTTCTTCGATACCAGCGATCCGACGGGTCAAACGTACCATGCGGCCAACGAGGCCGCCCGGCAAGCGAGGCAGCCCTTCAAGCCATGACAGTCAATTGCTGGCTGTCAGCACCATGACAACGGCGGCGGCGACCGCAGCCGTGCCGTCATGTCGCATCGGCCGGCGCGCAGCCGCCGGTTCTGTCGCTGGTGTTGACGATCGTCAGCGGTTGGCTGGGCTGGAGGCCGCCTTCACCCTTGATCTGATACTTGATGTTGAGCTTGCGCAGAATGAAGTTGATGGCGCTCGTGACCGACTGCGGGATCACGTAGCCGACGCCGCCGTTCATATCGAGCTTGATCGGCGCGTACGTGCAAGCGAGCATGCCTGCGTCCGATGACCGTTCCAGGCCGACAGCAGAAAAGAACGTGAAGTAGGGTCCGGCCGCGAAACCGGCGACGCCAATCCCGGCAATCACCTTGATCGAGTGGCCGAGATTGATGCCGCTTACACCGAGGGAGACGCCATGGCCGGTTTCGGCGATGTTCGCTTTCTGATGAAACTCCGCGGGCGCCGCCACCCCCCACTGGCCGCCCGTGTATCCAACTTTGAACGAGCCCTTGAAAGTGTAGTCACCGTTGGCGATCAGCGTCGAATTGCGCACTCCGAGCGCCGTCTTGATCTCGAACCGCTGACGGACGGTGACCGCGATCGGCAGTCCGCCGGCCCCGCCGACCGGGACGCTGAAATCGGTATTGGGCGTGAGGATCCCCGAAACGTTGGCGCGGAGGCCGACATCAGTTCCCGCCTTGAAATTCCAAGTCAGTCCGGCGGCACCCGACAGATTGATCGTTGCATCCTCGACGCCGCCCCCCGGAGTGATATGAATATCCACTGTGATCTTGGGCGCGGACAGATGTAATCCGACATCGGTTTCCACGATCAAGCCGCCGGCGTTCGTCTTGGCGCTCATGCCGATGCCGTACTTGTTGGCAAACGGCACCGTCTTGAAATTGACGAGATTCGACACGTCCGGTGTTGCCGGCGCGGCAGGTGTTTGCGCGCCGGGGCTGATGTCCTTCGGCGGTGAGAACATCACCCGCATGGCGGCCGGGGGCTGCATCAGTTGTGCCAGCGATACCACCGGCGCAGGCAGGTCCGGCAGGGTGTACGGAATCGCTTCGTCAAAATCGATGGGCATGGCGGCGATGTGAATATTGGCCTTGCGCACGACCTCTACGAGATCCACGGGACCGAGCACCAGCACCAGGTTGTCGCCGTCCTTGCGAATGTCCAATACCCGGCCCACGGCACGATTGGTCAAGAAGATGATCTTGCCCGGCGCAAGATCGTTCGCGCGCGCCGCGTTTGCATCGATGGTCCAGATGAATCCGTTGCCGTCTTGTGACCTTACCGAGTCGGCACCGCCGCCGACGATAATCACGTCGGGCTGATATTCAATGTTAGGGTCAGGGGTCGGTGCGATGCCATACTTCTGCTCGGCGGCGCTCATCTCACTGCGTTTGATCTGGCGCGGCGTCGTGAT
>JBBIUT010000065.1:1087-13278 GCA_037440085.1 Gammaproteobacteria bacterium | reverse complement strand
CATCGTAGTTTAGGAGAGACAACTAATGAAATTCACATGCCGTGCGGCAGCGCTTCTTGCGCTAACCGCAGTTGCTGGGGCGGCCAGCGCACAGGACGTCATCGCAACCGTCCAAAATCCATGGGAAGGCTGGTTCGTTGGCGCGAACATCGGCGGAGCCTGGAATCATACTTGCAGCAGCTGGGAGCCAGGCCCCACCATCCGGGGAACTCCGGCCCTCGCCAATGCCTTTTACAATCGCAATTGCCCCAACAATGGCAATTTCATCGGCGGCATCGACGCCGGCTACAACTTTCAGATCGATCAATGGGTGTGGGGTTTCAAGATCGATTACGAGGCGGTGGGGAGTTCCACCAAGAGCAACTCCTATACCTTCGCCGGCTCACCGGCCATACCGCCCGGCATCTACACCGCCTCCGGTAAGGTCAGCCCGAACGGTATCTTGCTCGTAGGTCCGCGGGTCGGCTACACGATCGATGAGTGGCTGCCCTGGGTGCGCCTCGGCGGAGCCTTTGCCAGCGGATCGCATGATGCGCAGCTCACCTACACTCCGACGGGCACTTCAACTGTCCCGGCCGGAAGCTTCAGCGGCAGCAAGAATACCCAAAACCACGGCTTCAATGTCGGGCTCGGCGTTGACTACGGCATCCAGGGACCGTGGTCGATCACCGCGGAGTACAACTACGTGAAGCTCAGCAAGGGCAGCAATTCGGATGTCAATTGCACCAGCACCGGGTTGAAGGGATCGGCTCTTTGCGCCCAGTATGGCCAATTGGACCTGTCCAATATTCATAATAGCTTCACCATGAATATGTTCCGGGTCGGCGTCCGCTACGGTTTCCATTAAAAATAGCGCTTGCTCGAGTAAGGTACTGATTGGAATAGTTGAGTCGATACGGATACGGGCCGCCTTCGAGGCGGCCTGTTTCTTTTTTGATGAGACGATATTGACGGGGACATCCACTATGCAAGTAATGCTCGCTGCCGTACGCATGCCGCTCATGGCCTGCCTGACCTCGACGCTGGCGCTCTCCGGTGCGGTGCATGCACAAACCGCCATCAGCCCGCCGACCGGCCAGAAGAGCCTCGCGGCCACCTTGAACGTCTACGCATTTCCGGGCGCCGGCCAGGCTCCCGCGCAGCAGGCTCAGGATGAGACCGAGTGCTACAACTGGGCGGTCAATGAAACGGGCAACGACCCCTTCCATATCGCGCAGCAAGCGGCCCAACAGCAGCAGCAAGCGGCCCAGCAGCAGCAGCAAGCTCAAGAATCCAAATCGGGTTCGGCGGCGAAGGGCGCCGTCGCGGGAGCGGCCGGAGGAGCCATCATCGGCGCAATCGCCGGCAACGCCGGCAAGGGCGCCGCCATCGGCGCGGGAGTGGGCGCCATCGGCAATCGCGCGAGGGCGACTTCAAAAGCAAATCAGGCTACGCAGCAATCGCAGCAGTCTCAGCAGGCGGCCGCCAAGATTTCAACCGAGCAGATGACGGCCTTCAAGAAAGCCTTCTCTGCTTGCCTAGAAGCGAAAAAATACACGGTCAAATTTTAGGCCCGCGGCAGCGGCGGGATTGAGACGCGGGCGCAACTCGCCCGCCAGGTATCCTGGGTTTATCCGCACTCGGCGGCGGGGCTCTGCCGCTGCCTATCGAATATTTCAATAACCGCCGAGCTTCTGGTAAGCGGTGTGTTTCATGGCGCGGGCACTACGCGGTAGTAGACCCCGTTCGCCCCATAGGCGGGCTGAAACCAGGTGTTGCCGTTGAGATAATAGGTCTGTCCCTGAATCACCGTGGTCATGGATCCGGCGGGCGGCGCCGCATACATGGCGCCCATGGGATAACCCGCGGCCGGCACGGCGGCGGCCACCCCGGCCGCAACGCCCGCGTTGTAGGCATTCGCCGTCGCCGCGGCGGTGTTCGCGCTGCCGGTGGCGACACCCGCGTTATAGGCGCTCGAGGTGGCCGCCGCCGTGTTCGCCGAGGCCACCGTGGCGCCCACCGCCGCACCGACGATGAGGCCGGCCGCGGCGGCCCCCGCCGTGCTGCCTCCGCTGCTGCAGTTGTAGCAACCGGAGCTGTAGTAATTCACGGTGGTCGGCGGATGGTATCCGTAGTAAGCGGTGGGTGGATGATACCCATACCCATAGGCGGCGGTGGGTGGATGATATGCCGAGGCGTAACTCGTCTGTCCGTAGGTGTTGGTGTGCTCGGCGCCGTAGCCGGCTTCTCCGGTGGTCGTACCGCCGTAGGCATTGGTGTGCTCGGTGCCTCCGTACGCGGAGTGCTCGGTGCTGCCGCCGTACGCGTTGGTGTGCGAGGATCCCTCGCCATAGGTGTGCGATGAACTGGTGCCCCAGGCGCTCTCGTGGCTGGTGGAGCCGTAGCTGTGCGCGGTGCTGCCGCCGTAATAATTCGAGTGCGAATAGGCCGACGCGGTCCCCGACAGCAGCAACGTGCTGATCAGGGCGGCCAAGCTCAAGCTGGGTGTGCTCATAACATGCTCTCCTTGCTTCAGGGTCCTCATTACGGCGGTGGTGTGCTTTTCGCCGCAGGTTTGGATTGTGCCGGCGCCTGCGGATGCGGTTGGGCGAACGGCATGCGTTTCGCCGTGCCGGCGTTCGAGGGCGCGAAGGCATCCGTCGAGACCGGATTGTCGATCTGCCAGTTCGACAGCTCCAAATGGTGGCGCATGCGCTCCGGGTCGTTGAGGAAAGTCGCATGCACCATCCGCGGCAGCCTGTCCTCGGCGCCGATCCACGCCTGCAGGAACACATCGTTGTCGATGTACGCCACGATGTCGGTGGTGGTGCCGCCAATGACATGGGATTGGCCGACGTAATACGCGAGCTTCAGTCCGCCGGCCATATCCTTATAAGGATCCGCAACGATCAGGTCGGTGAAGGGAAAATAGATCCCCGCCAACCGATAGGCCGCTTCCAACGTGGCGTCGATCGTCGGCGGCGCGTCGGCAACGGCCAAGAGATTTTCGGCCGGTGCGTACGCCATCATGAACTTGCCGTCGTAGTAGAACTCCGAGGCCGGACCGTCCCCGGCAATGATCACGCGCAGCTTGTCGGGGCGCTGCAGCGTGACGTCGGACTTGGTGGCATAGGCGAGAGGATGCCCATGGCGGCTCGGGTGCTCAAAGATCTCCACCGCGGTGAACGACAAGGTGTGCGCCGCCGCCAATCGCGCGCTGGTTGCCTTCAAGAGCTCAATCGCCTTGGGCTCGAGCGCGGGCACGGACGGCTCAGCCGGAGTCAACTTCGCATGCGGGGCGGCTTTCTTTGGGGGCGGCACCGTGGTTTGCGCGTTCGCGGCGCCCGCCGCTACCCAGAGAGCGGCTGCGGTCGTCAGCAGCGCCGTTGCAAAGACCTTGTGTCGCTTGTCCATGGCTTGCCTCAAAGGTCAGGGAATCATCCCGCAGTCGAACATCTTGTTCATCACCGGTCCGGCGATCTGGTTGAAGAACATTTGCCGCATCTGCGGGTCGCTCTTCAGAAATCCGATGGCCTTCTGCTCCTCGGGCGACGGCGCTTTGCCCCGGTTCTGCCACAACTGCTCGCAGGTTGCGGACTGGTACTTCTGGATGACCTTGTTGGCCACCATGTCCATAATCGGATATTGCGCATCGGCAACACCCGAGGCAGCCAGCGCCGCGACCGCGATCAGGTAGATCTTCTTGCTCATGAGCAACTCCTTCAGACGGGTGGAATGAGCAGACTACCCGATGCCATGTGGACCGTACATTGGCAATTGGTCTAATCGCCGGCTGCCGATCGGCGATAAGACCGCGGCGGCGGCGATGAGCGCGCAACCAAGCGACGCGATCCCCACGGATTGATCCCGCGCGATCCGCAACGCTAGCTCCCGTCGCGCGGCGACGCGAGCGCCTGCGCCACCTTGATCCCGACGATGGTCGCCACCACCACCGCGAGGTAGAACTGTCCGCACATCACCTCGAGCCACACCAGCGTATTCGATAGCGGGCCCGTGGTCGTGATATCTCCATAGCCGATGCTTGAAATCGTGGTGAAGCTGTAATAATCGAAAAGCGCCTGGAACGTATGCCAATTGGCGAGTTGCCATTGGATATCGGAGCTGATGCTGAAGGAGCCGGGCACGAGCATCCAGGCAAGCGCATACAGCCGGCCCCAGATGAGCGCGATGATGATGTAGCCGGAAAACGCGCCCACCACATCGTCCGCGCGAAGATTGCGTGCGCCGAACACGTGATTCACGATCACATAAAGACAGAATGCAAAGAAGGCGACGGTGGATACGTTGAACGCCAAATCCGCCGGCAGCTTCATTCCCGCCGGGACCGATAACCGCACAATATTGATTGCGACCGCCGTGCACGCGAGCGTCGCGCCGATCCGTCGGCGCGTTTGCGTATCGAATATGGCACGGAACACCGCGACGCCCAATATTCCGAACAGCGCGGCCGAAAACAGCCGCGCCGCCGGATTCACATCCGCCATCAGCGGGTTAACCAGCTCGGTGACGACCAGAGCCGTCAGCAGCTGCGCGTGCTTGCTCATCGTTCCGCCTGTCGCCACGGCGAATCCTAGCGCGGCTCAGGGAGTCAGGCTGCGGTTGAAGCAGCGGATTCGGTTATTGGGCGCCATGATCGAGCATTCTAATCGCGTTTGCGATGTCCTCGCTCAAGCGGCTGAGCGCCCGACTGTGGGCGGCGGCGAGAGCCTGGTAGCTCTTTTCGGGAGCGGCTTCGCGAACGGACGTGCGCCCGATTTGCGTCTTGCCGTCCTTCACCCGGCGCACCACCCACAGCGCGCTCAAGGTCGCGGCATCGCCGGGCGCCGATTCGAAGGTTTGCACGTCGATCGACACGCGGTACTCTCCGTCCGTATTTTGCGATTGCTGGTACAACATGACCCGGGGCGTGCCGAGCAGCGCGACCAGATTGTCGGCCACCACGTGCGCAATATTGCTCTGCAAGGGCGACGCCCAGCGATTGTATTCGTCCATCGATACCTGGTTGGACCCGGTGCGCACCACGATCTGCGGCATGTCGACCACGGCGGGTATCGCTACCGGCCCGACGACGACCACGAGATCAGATGAGGCCGCGGCGGCGGGCGCCGCACCGGAACTCAGGGTGTAAAAATGCGAGGCCGGGCTGGCGCAGCCTGCAGGCAGCGCCGCCAGGGCGCACGCGCCGGCCATGGCGGCAATCTTGGCAGCGATGCGGCATATCATGGATGATCCTCTTTCTTGCCCCGGATCAACATCTCGGGATGCCGTTGCAGATAATCGACGAAGACGCGCACGGCGCGAGCCGTGGTCGTGAGCTCCTGCAGCGTATTGTGCAAATCCTGCGCAGCCGGCGCCTCCTGGTTGAGGAGGGACCGATCGGCGTCGGTAATCGCCTGGTGCAGGGACTGCATGGTTTTGGTGCCTTCGGGCATCCACTCGGCATCGATGCGTCCCAGCAGGGCGTCGGTTTGCTTCAGCGTCTGGTTGAGCGAGGCAATCGCATTCTTGACTCCGACGCCGATGGACTCGAGCGGCATGTTGTCGATCTTGGTCAGAATGCCGTCGAGCTTCGCTTCGATGCTCGCCAGCCCGCCCGAATCCACCGGCAGCTCGAGCGGATCGCGCTTCCAGTCGACCTTGGCTTTCGGAGCGTTCGGTACGTACTCGAACGCAACAAACAATTCTCCGGTGAGGAGGCTCCCGGTCTGCAGCCGCGCGCGCAATCCGCGATCCTCCACCAGGTGACGCAGAATGCGGCCACGGTCCGCTTCGGACGCCTCCACCAAGGCCTTTTTTGCGGATGGCCGCTCGCTTTCGGACACTCGGGAGGCGAGCCGCTCGGGATTGAACGTCACCAGTACCCGCGGGCGAAGATCATGTGTCGCGGCATCGTAGCCGAGGCCGACCTCGGCGACATTGCCGACCGGCAATCCGAATAAAGTCACCGGCGCTCCGACCGACAATCCGCGCAGCGATTCGTCGAAATAGAGAACGAAACGCCGTTCTAACGTAATCGGCAGCGTCACCGCCTCGGCACGGGTCTGGTAAAGCGGGAATACGGAGTCCGCCGCTACCGGCTCGCCCGCGGGAGCAAAATCAGGCACATCGAATCCGATGCCGCCCACCAGCACCGAAATGATCGACTCGGTGCGGATGTCGACCCCGTTCGCACCCACCGAAACGTCGATGCCGCTGGCGTTCCAAAACCGCGTTTCCGAGGTGACATACTTATCGTAAGGCGCATCGATGAACAGGGTGGCCTCGATCGAATTGCCGTTGGCGGCCAGCTGGTATGCCGCCACCTCGCCGACGGGCACGCTGCGATAGTAGATCGGCGCGCCGACTCCGAGCGACCCCAAGGACTTAGCGGTCAGCTTGAACCGCCGGCCGGGCTGGTCGGTGATCACCGGAGCCACGTCGAGAGCCGTATAGGCGCGCCCCCTGACGGTCGAGTTGCCCGCCTGAAATCCGATGTACTGCCCGGACAGCAGCGTGTTGAGCCCGGTGACGCCGCTCAGCGTGACGGTCGGCTGTACCACCCAGAACTTCGCGTCCTCGACGATGAGGCCGGCGGCGTGCTTGGCCATCTTCGCCGTGACCAGCACTTTGGAATAGTCCTGGGTGAGCTCGACCGTCGACACTTGGCCGATGGTCACGTCCTTGTACTTGATGAACGTTTTGCCGGCCTCGATGCCCGCGGCCGCCTTGAAGACGATGGTAATGGTGGGTCCCTCGCTGCGCACGCGCTGAATCGCGATGCCGATGGCCACCAGCGCGGCGAGAATCGGAATGATCCACACCACGGAAATCCGAAAGCGCTTCGCGCGTGCGACGCTCGCCTGCGGCAGATCGTCGAGACCTTTTTCCTCAGCCATGGGCGGGCTCGCGCGTATCGACGCAGTCCCAGATCAAGCGCGGATCGAAGGATTCGGCCGCGAGCATGGTCAGCACCACCACGGCGGCAAAGAACAGCACGCCCTGGCCCGGCGCCACCGACATCAGCGGCTGCAGTTGCACCAAAGCAACGGTGAACGTGTCGACGAACACATCGAGCATCGACCAACGGCCGATGATCACGACCAGCCGATAGAGCCGCGTGCGCTCGCGGCCGCTCTTGACCGAGCCGCGTTGCACGCTGAGCAGCAGATAGGCGAGCGAGACTAATTTGCCCAAGGGAATCATCACGCTTGCAATCAGCACCATGAGCGCGAGCGGCCATGATCCAGAAGTGTAGAGAAACGCCACGCCGCCCAAAATGGTGTCGCCTTCGGTGCCCTGCGGCGTGGTCGTATCGAGCACCGGCAACAGGTTCGCCGGTATGTAGCAGATGGCAGCCGAGATGAGCAGCGCCCAGGTGGTTGCGATCGAGCCGTGTCGGCGGACTTCGAGCTTCTCGCCACAGCGGCTGCAAAAGCCGGACTCGCCGGCACCGGCCGGTCGAGACAGCAGGTGGCAGGCCTCGCAGGCAACCAGACCGGCGCGCGCGGCGGTTAATGCCGGGGCCTTCATCGCGCTGCGTCCATCCATACGACCCTGCGCCAGATCTCGCGGCGATCGACGTTGACCGCAATGGCCGGCATCAGCAGGATCACCGCGCCAAAGGCATACATACCGATTCCGGGATCCACGGTCGCGAGTTCGGCGATCTTGACCAATGCCACGAGGATGCCGAGCATCACCACCTCGAGCATCGACCACACTTGGAGGTGGCCCACCCAGCGCAGCATTTCACCGGCCCACGGGGGAACGGAGGGGAGCCGCACGGCAATCAACAGCACCAGCATGAACGATACGTACCCTACCGGGGCGATGACGGCGCAAAACGCCACCAGCACGCTGGTGATTCGCTGACCCTGCAGCCACATTTCGTACGCGCCGCCGGCAATCGTGGTGCTGGCAAAACGCCCGACCACGTGCAGCTCCATCAACGGCAGGGTATTGCAGACGATGAGCATGATCGCCGCGGCGACGGTGAGCGCGAGCGGCAGATCGCGCGGTCCGGACGGCTGCTTGGCGAGCGAGCGAGCGCAACGCACGCAAGCCGCTCTGCCGCCCGGTGCAAGCGCCGGTATTCGCTGCAACAAATCGCAATCCGGACAGGCAACGGCATCCGCCGACAGGCGCGCGTCCATGGCTCAGGTTCCTCTCGAGGCGAGAATCGACGCCGCAGAGCGGGTGAGTTGCATGAGTTGGAATCCACGCTCCCAGGCACCGGAGAGGTCAAGCGTACGTCATTATTGAATCAAATACCAAGGCATTGGCAAGCGCCAGCGTCCTGGCGCGTGCCTATGGCGAATATTTCGCAACCCGCCGGTCGGGCTGTGCGTGGATCTCAAAATTCGAGCGACAACTGCGATGCCGCGGGCGCGGGAGCGCGAAATTTCGAGGTCTCGAGAACGTGCCGATCGTCCGCGCGAGACAGGCCCAGCCGGCGCGCGGCGAGCTCGAATCGAGCGCCCAGCAGCTCCGCATAAGGGCCCGTGCCGACCATGCGCTGCCCGAACCGCGCATCGTAATCCTTGCCGCCGCGGGCTTGATTGATCAGCGACATCACGTGTCTCGCTCGATCCGGGTAGTGCACATCCAGCCACTCGCGAAACAGCGTTTTCACTTCGTGAGGAAGGCGCAGCAATATATAGCCGGCCGCGCTCGCACCCGCTTCGCTCGCGGCCGCCAGAATACCCTCGAGCTCGTGATCCGTCACCGCGGGGATCACCGGCGCGACCAGCACTCCGACCGGAATTCCCGCCTGCGCCAATTCCCTGATGACGCGCAGCCGCGTCTGCGGCGATGCGGCGCGCGGCTCGAGCGTGCGCTTGATCTGGCCGGTCAGCGACGTGATGCTGAGCATGACCGAAACGAGCCGGTCCTTGGCGAGGTCGGCGAGCAAGTCGATGTCGCGAACGATGAGCGCACTCTTGGTGACGATGTTCACCGGGTGGCGGCAGCGCGCCAGCACGGCAAGGATGCTGCGCGTGATCCCAAGGCGCTTTTCCAGCGGTTGGTAGCCGTCGGTGTTGATACCGAGCGCGATGGGTTTGCAGCGGTATGCCGGCTTGGCGAGTTCGGCTTCCAGAAGGCTTGCCGCCCCGGCCTTGTAGAATAGCTTCGTTTCAAAATCCAATCCCGGTGAGAGGCCGAGATAGGCATGGCTGGGACGGGCAAAACAATACACGCATCCATGGCTGCAACCGCGGTAGGGGTTGATCGAGAGGTCGAATCCGACGTCGGGCGAGTCATTGGTCGTGATGATGCCGCGCGCACGGTCGGGCATGACGGTCGCGTCGAGGCTTTCGGGGGGATCTTCCCGATACCAGCCGTCATCAGCCGGCTCGAGCGACAAGGCGTCGAAGCGCCCGGCGGGGTTAGATACCGCACCCCGACCCTTAAAGGATTGACGACCGATGAACCTGCGTGCCATCGGCGGACTCTACGCGCCGCCGGAGCGAGCGTAAATCCAGTGCCGATCGCAGTGTATTACTGTATAGCCCATGGGTTTGAGCTTGGCCGCATGATTTCCTATGTTCAATGACCGCAGCCCGTCGGCGGCAACTGAGCGGCGCCGGTGCTGGTTGGCCGTGTTCGCCCTCGTCGCGCCCATTGCCGGGGGTTGCGCGAGCGCCGGGGCTTTGGAGGAATCGAGCGCTGCGGCGCCGGTGCTGCCGGAAGTATCGGTGATCGGCGCCACGCCGCTGCCCGGCATCCGCATCGACGCCGATAAAGTGCCGGGCAATGTGCAAAGCGTGTCTTCCGCCGACTTGACGCAGGACGGCACGGCAAGCCTGATAAGGGCGCTCGGCACTCGGTTGAGCAGCGTCAACCTCGACAACACGCTGGCCGACCCGTATCAGCCGGATATCCTGTACCGCGGATTCGAGGCCTCCCCGGTGTTGGGTAGCCCGCAAGGATTGGCCGTGTATCAGAACGGAGTGCGCATCAACGAGGCGTTCGGCGATACGGTCAATTGGGATCTGATTCCGGACATCGCCATCGATCGCGTCGACATCGTGAGTTCGAGCCCGCTCTACGGCCTGAACGCGCTGGGCGGCGCAATGACGGTGAGCATGAAAAACGGCTTTACCTTCCAGGGTGCCGACGGCGAATTATCGGGCGGATCCTTCAATCAACGCACCGGTTCGGCGCAAGTGGGGTTCAATCGGGGGGTCTTCGGAGTGTATGCCGCCGCGCGAGTACTCGATCAAGACGGCTGGCGGTGGTTCTCGCGAGATTCGCTGCGTCAATACTACCTGGATATCAGCCTGCATGAGGAGGGCGCGGCGATCGATTTGAGCTATGCGCGGACCGATAACCAATTGTTTGGCCAGGGCGCGGCGCCGGTGCAATCCCTCGCCATCAGCCCGCAGGAGGTCTTCACCGGACCGCAATCGAATTTCAACTCCCTGGATTTTGTGACGCTGAACGCATCCCTTGACATGACGCGCGCGCTCTCCTTGCAAGGCGTCGCGTATTTTCGCAACCTCCGCCAAAGCCTGGTCAATGGCAATAGGACCGGCTATACCTCCTGCACCTCCCCGGCCGACGCGGGTCTGCTGTGCCAACCCGGCGGGTTAACCCCGCTCACAAATTCAGCCGGCGGGCCGCTGCCCGACATTTCGAGCGGTGGCGCGCAATATATCGGCGAAAACGACTTCGAGTGGATTCACTCGCAGAGTTACGGCGGATCGGTGCAGCTCACCGGCACCCAGCCGCTATTCGCTCACCACAATCAGTTTGCGCTCGGCGCGAGCGTCGATGCCGCCAGAATCGATTTCTCAACGGCCACCGAGGTCGGTCTCATCAACTCCTCGCTCACCGTGCTCCCGTCCGGGCTGTTGGTGTTCACGCCGGAAAATACCGGATACCCGGCCACGCCGGTGAGCCTGCGGGCCAGCAACGACTATTACGGCTTCTTTGCGACCGATACTTGGGATGCGAGTCCGGCGCTCGCCATCACGGCGAGCGGGCGTTACAACATCGCGCAGATCGATTTATCGGACCAGCTGGGCAGCAGCCTCAATGGCGTCAACCGGTTCACTCACTTCAATCCGGCCTTGGGGGGCACCTACAAGCTCAGCGCGAATCTCACGACATATGCAGGCTATTCGATCAATAATCGCGCACCCACCGCGAGCGAGATCGAATGCTCCGATCCGCTCAAGCCGTGCCTGCTGCCCTCGAGCTTGGCCGGCGACCCGCCGAATCTGAAACAGGTTGTCTCGCAGACGATGGAACTCGGTCTGCGCGGGCAGACGGGGCCGGCTGCCGCCGCACGCCTCAACTGGAATGCCGGCGTGTTTCGCACGACCCTCGACAATGACATCTATGCGGTAGCGACCTCGGCCGGCACGGGTTATTTTGAGAATATCGGCTCCACCCGCCGCCAGGGGTTGGAAACAGGCATGGCCTATCAGGGCCGGGCGTGGTCGGCATACGCCCAGTACAGCTTCATCGACGCCACCTTTCGCGCGCCGTTGACCCTGTTCTCCCCCTTCAATCCCTTCCACGGCGCCAACGGCCAGGTCCACGTCCAACCCGGGGATCAGTTGCCCGGCGTCCCTCGGCAGCGTTTCAAGGCCGGAGCCGACTATACGATCCGCGGCAACTGGACCGTGGGCGGCTCCTTTGTGCTCGTGACCACCCAGTACTACCATGGCGATGAATCCAACCAAAATGCGCCGCTCCCCGGATATCACGTGTTGAGCCTGCGCTCTTCGTACCGGGTCAATCGGCACTTCGAAATTTTCGGCACTGTTCAGAATGTGTTCGATGCGAGATATGCAACTTACGGTGTGTTCAGCGATCCCACCGGCGTCGGCGCCCCGGGCATCCCGAAGGACGCGGGAGCGAACGACCCGCGCGTCGACAACCGCTTCCAGAGCCCTGCCGCACCGCGTGCCGTATTCGGCGGAGTGAGAATTACATTTCAATAATCGATACATCTCTCGATGCGTTCGGATGAATATTCGTCGCGGAGTCCTGAAGCCATGACCGACGCGGCCAAGGCCTTGGTTGCGATCGCGCTCGGCGCCATGATCGCCGGGCCGGGCGCGTGCCGCGCGGGTCCGGCAGCTGAGGCACTGCCTATCTCGAGGCTGTTGGCAGGCCAATCGGGAACCTCGCCGGTCGCAAACGCCGCCTTTTATCCGGGTTCCGATGCACTCAGCGCGCCCGCCTTCACGGGTGTTCTGAAG
>JBBIUT010000065.1:0-1066 GCA_037440085.1 Gammaproteobacteria bacterium | reverse complement strand
TCGATGACCGGGCGATCGAGCGGCCGGTGCAGCGCGGGCGTGACGCGCGCTTACTGCCGGGAGTGGACCTCGAATTGTTCACTCTGGGCGATCTCCTGGTGCCGGCGGAGCGCGGCGAGATGCTGCGCGAGATCCGCGCCGGCAAGACGCCGAGCTACTGGCGCGTCATTGCGCAAGTCGGCCGCGTGTGGCGCGAGCAATCCGACGGCGGCTGGTCGCGAGCGGCGTTCCCGCTGATGCTGGTCAACGACACCGAGAATCACGCGCACCAAGGACTCGCAACCTTCGTATACCGCGACGGCAGGATCAGCGGTCTCGCGGTGCAATTCGTCCAGCAGAGTGCGCCCTACCTGCTCGGCCGGCACTTTGTCGCGTGGGGCAGCGCGCGTCTCGATTTGAGGCCCGTGAATCCCGCCGAACTCGAGACGCTGCGCCCGGCGGCGCGTTCGGAGCTCGCGGCGCGGCTGCCGGCCAAACCGTGGTCCGACCTCGTCAATTCCGCGCCTGCGGGCGCGCTCGAGGGCTTCGGCGAACCGCTCAATCCCAAATGGCTGATCGGGGCGGCGCTGGTTCGCGACGGGACGCTGTATTACCAGGACTCCCGCACCGCTTACGGGCCTTATCCTTACCCGCTGGAAATGCGCTTCGGAGTGCGTTCCGTGATGAAGAGCGTGGGCGCACCGCTCGCGCTCTTGCGGCTCGCCGAAGTCTACGGACCATCGGTTCTCAGCTTGAAGATCGGCGACTATGTCGCCGGGCTGGATCCGAAGTGGCGGCGGATTCGATTTCTCGATGCCGCGAACATGGCGAGCGGATTCGGCGGCATCGGAAGTTTGCGCACCCATCCGAACGACATCTACGACGGCTACCTCGAGGGCGATTACGATGCGTGGTACACCGCGCCGTCGCATGCGCAGAAGATCGCGCAAATCCGAGCTCATTTGCACCCCTACCCCTGGGAACCGGGCAGCGTCGTCCGATACCGCGATCAGGATTTTTACCTGCTGGGCGCGGCGATCGATGCCTTCCTGAAATCGATGCGCGGCCCGACCGCGGACCTGTGGGA
>JBBIUT010000064.1:0-13426 GCA_037440085.1 Gammaproteobacteria bacterium | reverse complement strand
GGCCCTCGAACAAATCGCGCAACACCGAGAGCGCCGCCTCCGAGCGCGCCGCGGCGGGATCGAGGCTCTCAGGCTCCGCGCCGATTCCCCGGCGCAGCACGCGCGCGGCGTCCACCGGCGTGCGCCCGCGCGGCACGGCCGCGGGGCGCAGCGCCAGCGCGCCGACCCAAGCGAACAACACCAGCGCGGCGAGTGCCGCGGGGACGCGCCAACCGCGGTCAGGCCGCGCGGTCACGCTTCTTCAGATGCACCAACAACAGGGAAATCGCGGCCGGCGTCAACCCCGGAATGCGCGATGCCTGTCCGATCGTTTCCGGTCGAACATCGACCAAGCGTTGCCGCGCCTCGTTCGACAGGCCCGGCACCGTGGCGTATTCGATGTCATGAGGCAGGCGCAGATCCTCCTGGCGCCGGCGCCGGCCGATCTCCTCGTCCTGACGTTTCAAGTACCCGGCGTACTTGGCGTGGACGTCCACTTGATGCATGACCTGCTCGGCGAGCCGTTCATCGGCGCGCCATGCCTGGGATGCGGCGACCGCGGCGGGCGTCAACGCATCGAGATCCTGGTAGCCCAGCTGCGGTCGGCGCAGCAATTCGATCAGGTGAGCCTCGCGCTGCAGTGGGGAACCGAGCTTCGCGGCGAGCGCCGCGCCCACGTCGTCCGGGCGCAGGATCTCGGTCGAGAAGCGCGCGATTTCCGCGTCGACGGCGGCCCGCTTGCGCTCGAAGAACGCCCAGCGCGCCTCGTCGACTAGACCGAGCGCGCGCCCCGCGGGAGTCAGGCGCAGGTCGGCATTGTCCTCGCGCAGCGACAGACGGTACTCGGCGCGGCTCGTGAACATCCGGTAAGGCTCCGGCGCGCCGCTCGTGACCAGATCGTCGATCAACACGCCGACGTAGGCGTCGCTGCGCAGCGGCCACCAGGGCTCGCGTTGCATGGCTTGGAGCGCCGCGTTGGCGCCGGCGATCAAGCCCTGCGCGGCGGCCTCCTCGTAGCCGGTCGTGCCGTTGATCTGACCGGCGAAGAACAGGCCGTCGATGCCCTTGCTCTCCAGGGTGTGTTTCAAATCGCGCGGGTCGAAGAAGTCGTATTCGATCGCATAGCCCGGGCGGGTGATGTGCGCGCCGGCGAACCCGCGGATGGAGCGCACCAGGTCGATCTGGACGTCGAACGGCAGACTGGTCGAGATCCCGTTCGGGTAGATCTCGAGCGCATCGAGGCCCTCCGGCTCGACGAATATCTGGTGGGAACTCTTGTCCGCGTAGCGCGCGACCTTGTCCTCCACCGACGGACAGTAGCGCGGCCCCGCGCCCTCGATCAGGCCCGTGAACATCGGCGAGCGCGCGCTCGCCGCGCGGATGATCGCGTGCGTGCGCTCGTTCGTCGCCGTGATGTGGCAGGGTACCTGCGCGGGATGCCGCTGCCGGTCGCCGAGATAGGAAAACACCGGCCGGGGATCGTCGCCGTGCTGAACGGTGAGCTCGCGAAAGTCGATCGTGCGGCGGTCGATGCGCGGCGGTGTGCCGGTCTTCAAGCGGCCGACGCGCAGCCGCATCTCACGCAGGCGCGCCGCCAGCCGGTTCGACGCCGGATCACCGGCCCGGCCGCCCGAATGACTCTCGAGGCCCACGTGGATCTTGCCGCCGAGGAACGTGCCGACGGTGAGCACGATCGCCCGGGCGCGGAACTCGACTCCGCTCATCGTCACGCAGCCGGCCGCCCGACCGTGTTCCATCACGATGTCCGCCGCCTCCTGTTGAAACAACGAGAGGTTTTCCTGCGTCTCGAGCAGCCGGCGGACGGCGCGCCGGTAGAGTACGCGATCGGCCTGCACGCGGGTGGCGCGGACCGCGGGTCCCTTGCTGGCGTTCAGGGTGCGGAACTGGATGCCGGCCGCATCCGCGGCCTGCGCCATCGCGCCGCCGAGCGCATCGATTTCCTTGACCAGATGCCCCTTGCCGATCCCACCGATCGCCGGATTGCAGCTCATCTGCCCAAGGGTTTCGAAATTGTGGGTCAGCAACAAGGTCTTCGACCCCATGCGCGCGGCCGCGAGCGCGGCCTCGGTGCCCGCGTGACCGCCACCGATCACGATCACGTCGAATTCATCCGGGTATCGCATGCCGCCCACGCTCACGGAGCCGTCTGATCGACGATCACCGGATATCCGGCGAACCGGCCGCGCCACTCACTCGGGCCCGAGTCGTGCACCGACTCGCCGCGGCTCGTGACGGCGACGGTCACGGGCATATCACGGACCTCGAACTCATAGACGGCTTCCATCCCGAGTTCGGGAAAGGCCACCACGCGGCTGGCGCGGATCGCGTTCGCGACCAGCAGCGCGGCGCCCCCGACGGCGATCAGGTAGGCGGATTGGTGCGCGCGAATCGTCTCGACCGCCTCCGGGCCGCGTTCGGCCTTGCCGACCATCGCGAGCAGTCCGGCCTTGCCGAGCATGGTTTCGGTGAAGCGGTCCATGCGGTTCGCGGTCGTCGGTCCCGCGGGCCCGACGATTTCGGCGCCGACGGGATCAACCGGGCCGACGTAATAGATCACCCGTCCGTGAAAATCGAGCCCCGCGGGCAGCGGCAAGCCCTGGTCGAGCAGCGCGCAGATGCGCTTGTGGGCGGCGTCTCGTCCGGTCAACAGCTTGCCGCTCAGCAACAGGCGGTCTCCGGCTTTCCAGCGGGCCATGGTCTCGCGCGTGAGGCCGTCCAAGGAGACGCGCTGGGCGCTCGCGTCCGCCGTCCATTCGACCTTCGGCCACAGGTCGAGGCTCGGCGGCTCGAGCCGCGCGGGACCCGAGCCGTCGAGCGTGAAATGGACGTGCCGGGTCGCGGCACAATTCGGGATCACCGCGACCGGCAATGAAGCGGCGTGGGTGGGATAGTCCAAGGCCTTCACGTCCAGCACCGTGGTCAGGCCGCCGAGACCCTGGGCGCCGACCCCGAGTTCGTTGACGCGCCGGTAGACGTCCAAGCGCAGCTCCTCGAGCTTCGAGCGCGGGCCGCGGGCCGCCAGATCGGCGATGTCGATCGGATCCATCAAGGCCTTCTTCGCGAGCAGCAGCGCCTGCTCGGCGCTGCCGCCGATGCCGATGCCGAGCATGCCGGGCGGGCACCAGCCGGCGCCCATCTCCGGCACCATCTCCAGCACCCAGTCGGCCACGCTGTCCGACGGATTCAACATCGCGAACATCGCCTTGTTCTCGGACCCGCCGCCCTTCGCGGCGACGATGATGTCGACATTGGCGCCGGCCACCAGCTCGGTGTGGATCACCGCCGGCGTATTGTCGCGCGTGTTGACGCGCGTGAATCCCGGGTCGGCAACGATCGAAGCGCGCAGTTTGTTGTCCGGATTCAGATACGCGCGTCGCACACCCTCGTTGATCATCGCCGCCAGATCGCGTTTGGCGCTCCAGCGCACGTCCATCCCCACTTTGACGAATACGCAGACGATCCCCGTATCCTGGCAGATCGGTCGATGTCCGAGCGCGCAGAGCCGGGAGTTGGTCAGAATTTGCGCAATGGCGTCGCGCGCGGCGGCGCTTTGCTCCAATTCGTACGCCCGCCCCATCGCGCGGATGAAGTCCGGCGAATGGTAGTAAGAAATGTACTGCAACGCGTCGGCAACGCTTTGAATCACATCGTCTTCACGGATCACGGTCATGTCGGCACTCGTTTGCGGGGAAGAAGCAGGCGGCAAATCTATCAAGTTGACGCGGCGCTTGGACAGCAAGTCGCGGACCGCCCCGACTGATGCACCCTGCCAACCCGGGCAGCGCCGCAATTAGGGCGAAGCCTGAATCCGGATGGAGGGTATTTTGCGGTATAGGCAATTCGGCGCGGGACTGCTATAAAGGGGGTAGAAATAGAAAACTGTGCTCCAGTCCACATTCCGGGAAGTTGGCATGAAACAATCGACGGCGTCCAGGGCGAAAGTCGTGTTGCGGGTGGCGATCGTGGCTTTGTCCTCCGTGACGATGCTTGGCCTATTCTGGCGCTTTCCGGTCGAAACCGCGATCGCGGCCGTGGTTCTCGTCGGCGCGCTGGCGCTGTCGGCGAAGCTCACGGAATCCAGCGATGCGGAGGCGGGATCGGATTTCGAACCCCAAGAAGGCGAGCTGCACCTGCGCTGAGCGCCCTCGCGTCCGCTTCCGCATCGTCATTTTCCGATGCAGAAGCTCCCGAAGATCTCGCCCAAGAGATCGTCGCTGGTCATTTCCCCGGTAATTTCCCCCAAATCCCGCTGCCCCAGGCGCAATTCCTCGGCGAACAGCTCCAACGCGGCGGCGCCGTCCAGGACCGCGGCCGCGCGATCGAGATGCGCGCGCGCGCGCCGCAGCGCGTCCAGGTGCCGACGCCGCGCCGTCAGCGGCGCCGCGTCGTCCCTAAATTCGCCCGCGGCCGCGCGCAACCGCGCGCGCAGGGTCTCGAGACCCTCGCCCGTCTTCGCGCTCAGGCGCACGCCCTGCGTCGGCGGATCTCCGTCCCCTCCCGCTGATTGGCGCAGCAAGTCGATCTTGTTCAACACCAGCATCAACGGCACGCCGGGCGCGAGCGCCGCCGCGCGCTCCGCGGCGGCCTCGGCATCGATCGCCTGCGGCTGCGACGCGTCGAGCAGGTAGACCACCAGATCGGCCTGCGCCATCGCGGCGCGCGCGCGGCGGATGCCTTCCGCTTCGACCGCATCGGCCGCCTCGCGCAGGCCGGCGGTGTCGATCAGGTGGAGCGGCACGCCACCGTCCAGCACGTGGTGGCGCAAGAGATCCCGGGTCGTACCGGGGATGTCGGTGACGATGGCGACCTCGTCGCCGGCCAGGCGGTTCAACAAACTGGACTTGCCCACGTTGGGCTCGCCCGCGATCACGACCGTCAGCCCCTCCACCAACCTCGCCCCCTGACGCGCGGCCGCCTGCAGGGAGTTGAATACCGCGAGGATCGCGGTCAGATGCTCCCGGCACTCGCGCTGCGCGGCATCCGGGACCTCTTCGTCGGGAAAGTCGATCGAAGCCTCCACGCGCACGCGCAATCCGGTCAGCGAGGATTGCAGTTCGCGGACACGGGCGGAGAACTCTCCCTGCAGCGAGCGCACCGCCCCCCGGGCCGCGGCCGCCGAACCCGCACCGATCAGATCGGCGACCGCCTCGGCCTGGGTGACGTCGATTTTCCCGTTCAGGAACGCGCGCTGACTGAATTCTCCGGGCAGCGCGAGCCGGCCGCCGAGCGCGACCAGGCGCCGCACGATCAGGTCCAGAACGACCGGGCCGCCATGGCCCTGGAGTTCGAGCACATCCTCGCCGGTGAAGGAGTGCGGAGCCGGGAAGTACAGCGCGAGCCCTTGGTCGAGCAGACCGCCGTCGGCATCGCGAAAACCCGCGTAGTCGGCGCGGCGCGGCGCCGGCAGGCGGCCGAGGATCGCGTTCGCCAGCTGCCGGGCCATCGGGCCCGAGACACGCACGATCCCGACCGCCCCGCGACCGGGCGGCGTCGCGATCGCGACGATGGTGTCAGCGGCGAACATCGGGGCGGCCGGCGACACCGCGGTGGGCGCGGCTCAGCCGCGCCGCTTGGCCGCGGCGCCCTGCACCACCTGATTGATGCGCCACTGCTGCAGGATCGACAAGCCGGTGTTGGTCAGCCAGTACAGCACCAGTCCGGACGGGAACCAGGCCATCGTCGCGGTCATCACCAGCGGCATGAATTGCATGATCTTCGCCTGGGTCGGATCCGGCGGCGCGGGATTGAGCTTGAACTGGGCGAACATCGCTCCGCCCATCAACAGCGGCAGCACGAAATACGGGTCGCGCACCGACAGATCCGTCACCCACAGCATGAAGGGCGCCTGGCGCATTTCAACGCTCTCGAGCAGCACCCAATAGAACGAGATGAAGAACGGAATCTGGATGACCATCGGCAGACAGCCCGCGAGCGGGTTTATCTTTTCTTTTTTGTACAGATCCATCATCGCGCGCCCGAGCTTCTCGCGATCATCCTTGAAGGTTTCCTGGATCTGCTTCATCCGCGGGCCGACGCTGCGCATCTTGGCCATGGAACGACCGCTCGCCTGGCTGAGCGGATAGAAGATCAGCTTGATCAGCGCCGTGACCAGGATGATCGACCAGCCCCAATTGCCGGTGATGCCGTGAACCCAGTTCAGCGTCTTGAACAGCGGCTCGGCGATCACGGTCAATTTGCCGTAATCGACCGCGAGTTCGAGCCGCGGTCCGGTCGCCGCCAATTGCGACTGGAGCTTGGGACCGACGAATACGCGTTCGCTGAATTCGGCCGCCGCGCCGGGAGCCACCGTGGTCATCGGACCGGTCGCGCGCAGCAGGAATTGATGGTCCTGAACCAGCAACTGATATGCGAAAGGCTGATCGGCAGCCGGCACGATCGCCGACACGAAGTGATGCTGCAGGGCCGCGAGCCAGCCGTTGGTGATGGTCTGCGAGAACCGGCGGTCGTCCTGGTTGTCGAGCTTCAAGTCACGGTACTTGCTGCCGTCGTAGATCGCCGGGCCCATGAAGGAGTACGTAGAGACATTGAAGTACGAGCGCTTGACGATTTCCCAATGCCGTAGAATCTGGGCGTAGCTCGCGAGTTCGCGCGGCGCCGTGCTCTTGTTCTCAACCCGGTAGCGCACGCCGATCGCGTAGCTGCCGCGCGTGAACACGAACGTCTTGGTGACGCTGAGTCCGTTGCCGTCGGTCCAGGTCAAGGGCACGCGCAAGGTCGACGCGCCGGCCGCGAGCCGGTAGTCGAGGTTCGCCGCGGTCCAGGTCGCCAGGTGATTCGGCACGACCTCCGCGCCCTCGCCCGCAAGTCCCGTCTGGATCACGTACAGCTGCTCGGGGTTGTCCCGGTTCAACAGGCGCACCGGGATTTGCGGCTGGTCCTTGTGCAGCGGATATTTCGACAGATCCGCGCGCTCCAATTCGCCGCCCTTCAGGTCGATGCGGATGTCGAAGACGTCGGTGTGCACCTGAAGCAGCGCCGGCTGCGTGGCGGCTGGTGTCTGCGCGGCCGGCACGGCCGGCGTCGCCGGCGCCGCGGTCGGCACGGCGGGCGCGACGCCGGGGGCCGGCGTGCCGGCGTTGGTCGGCGCCGCCGCCTGCGGGACCGCATCGCCGATGCTCGGTTGTCCTCCGGTTGCCGGCGCCGTCGCGGCCGTGTGCTCGGCGGCGACCGGGGCCGGCGCATAGTCGCGCATCCACGTGCCGTAGTTCACGTAGAGCATCGCGGCGAGCGCGACCCAGAGCATGATTCGCGTATTAGGCATTGATCGTTCTCTTTTCCGGCACCGGGTCGTAGCCGCCCGGCGTAAAGGGATGGCAGCGCAGGATGCGCTTGATGGCGAGCCACAGGCCGAGCGCGGGTCCGTGACGCTCGATCGCCTCGTGGGCATAACAGGAACAGCTGGGGTAGAAGCGGCACCTCGGCCCAAGCAAGGGGCTGATGGCGAGCTGGTATGCGCGGATCAGCAGCATCAGGAATCTGCGCACCGGAGCTACCATCGCTGCCTGATCACTTTCCAATGTTTGTCGAGGCTCTCGCGCAGGTCCGCCGCCGTCGCCCGCGCGGCGGCATCGCGTGCGGCCACGGTGACATCGACCGGCGGAAGCGCGTATTGGTTCAAACGGAAGGATTCTCGGACGGTGCGTTTGAGCCGGTTGCGGGCGACCGAGGATCCGGCGGCACGCGTCGAGATAGCGAGCCCCAATCTGGGGTGAGTTTCGCCGTTGGCGACGACGGACAGGCTGAAATACGCATCGGCGATTCTTCTGCCGCTTTGGCGCACCGCCCGGAATTCGGCCGGCAGGTGCAAGCGTTTGCCAGGTTCGAACCCGAGCTTGGCCTTCGTCGGCGTTTGTTTCAGAGGAACGCTACGGACAGAGGCGCTTGCGGCCCTTGGCGCGGCGTCGGGCCAGTACCAGGCGGCCGCCTTTCGTGGCCATGCGGGCGCGAAAACCATGGGTGCGGGCGCGGTGCAGATTACTGGGGTTGAATGTACGTTTCATAGCAATGGGAACCGCAAAGATGTCGAGTGTACGCTGTGACCACGGGGGGTCGATCGCGAAAGGCGGCAAGGGTACTGAGCGGTGCCCGACGTGTCAATAGACGCGTGGCCGCGCAGGCGCTAGACTTCCGGCCCTTTTATTCGAGTCGCGCCGCGTTCGCGGCATGCTTCAGGAGAGCGTGCTCTTGTCGGAGTCGCTTTGGAATCGCTGTCTGCGCGTGCTCGAGAGCGAACTCCCGGAGCAGCAGTTCAACACCTGGATTCGGCCGTTACAGCTCGTCGAACGGGACGGCGAACTGCGCCTGCTCGCGCCAAACCGCTACGTGATCGAGTGGTTGGGCCAGAATGCGCTGCCGCGCATCAAGGAATTGGTGCGCGCGTTCGCCGAGGGCCTGGTGCCCGAGGTCGTGCTCGACGTGGGATCGCGCAGCGCCGGCGGCAATGCCGGCGGCGGCGGTGGTGGCGGTACCCCGCCCACGGTCGATTTCGGCAGCGCCCCGCCCGCACCGCGGCCGCACCGCGCGGCCGCAACTGTGCTCGGCAGCCGGATCAATGCGGAATTCACGTTCGATACCTTTGTCGAGGGCAAGAGCAATCAGCTCGCCAAGGCGGCGGCGATCCAGGTCGCGGGCAATTCCGGCAAGGCCTACAACCCTCTGTTCATTTACGGCGGCGTCGGCTTGGGCAAGACCCATCTGATGCACGCGGTCGCCAACAAACTGCGCGAGCGCAATGCCTCGGTGCGGCTCGCGTACGTGCACAGCGAGCGTTTCGTCGGCGACATGGTCAAGGCCCTGCAACATAATACGATCAACGACTTCAAGACCGCGTACCGCTCGCTGGATGCCTTGATGATCGACGACATCCAGTTTTTCGCGGGCAAGGAGCGGTCACAAGAGGAGTTCTTCCACACCTTCAACGCGCTGCTGGAGAGTCAACAACAGGTGATCCTGACCTGCGACCGGTACCCGAAGGAAGTCGACGGCCTGGAGGAGCGGCTGAAATCGCGATTCGGCTGGGGACTGACCGTCGCGATCGAACCGCCCGAACTCGAGACCTGTGTGGCGATCCTGATGAGCAAGGCCGCCCTTTCCCACGTGGATTTACCGGAAGAGGTCGCGTTTTTCGTCGCGAAGCGCATCCGCTCGAACGTGCGTGAATTGGAGGGCGCGCTGCGCCGGGTGGTCGCGACGTCGAATTTCACCGGACGGCCGATCACCTTGGAATTCGCGAAGGACGCGTTGCGCGACTTGCTCGCGCTCCAGGAAAAGCTCGTGACGATCGAGAATATCCAGAAGACGGTCGCCGAATACTACAAAATCCGCATTGCCGACCTGTTGTCGAAGCGGCGTAATCGATCAATCGCGCGGCCTCGCCAGGTGGCCATGGCCTTGGCGAAGGAATTGACGAATCATAGTCTGCCGGAAATCGGCGATGCGTTCGGCGGACGCGATCATACGACGGTGCTGCATGCATGCAAACGGATCAAGGATTTGCGGGAAAGTGAACGCCGAATCGGGGAAGATTATTTGAACCTGTTGAGAACTCTGACGGGTTGAGGTGCGCAAGCTGTGGATATCTTCGGCGGCAAAGTTATACACAGGTCGTGGACAGCATGCGGACACCCGCCGAACAGACGGCCAGCATGCTTATGGGTCGCGCAACTAAATGAAAAATATGGGAATTTTCGACTTATCCTGAGGAAGCGACAACCCTCATAATTGCATCAATAATCTTACTTTCAAAAACTCAATTACTAAATCCAGTTGTTCGTTAGGCGGGTATACGCATGAAATTGATCGCAGAGCGGGAGATATTGTTGGCGCCCTTGCAGGCCGTGATCGGTGTCGTGGAGCGTCGTCAGACGATGCCGGTGCTGGCCAACGTGCTGCTAGGCGTCCGTGACGGACGCGTGTCCATCACCGCCACGGATCTGGAGGTCGAACTCGTCGCGGCTGCCGAAGTGACGGTGGTTGATCCCGGCGATATCACCGTTCCGGGGCGCAAGCTGCTGGACATCCTGCGCGCGCTGCCGGAAAGGATTGGCGTGTCCATCGCCGTCGAGGGCGAAAAGATCGTGATCAAGGCGGGCCGGAGCCGCTTCAGTTTGTCGACGCTGCCTGCGAGCGAGTTTCCGATCATCGACGACATCCATGCGGAGCAGAGCGTACGCATCGAGCGCGCGACGCTGGCTCGTCTGCTGGAAAAGACGCATTTCTCGATGGCGCAGCAGGACGTTCGCTATTACCTGAACGGCATGCTGTTGGAGATCGACGGCGACGTATTGCGTGGCGTTGCGACCGATGGTCATCGCCTCGCCTTGTCGGAGGCGGCGTTGATGGAGAAGGCCAAAACACCGCAACAGGTAATCGTGCCGCGTAAGGGTGTGCTCGAACTGCAGCGGATCCTGACCGGCGAAGGCCACTGTGAGGTGGCGATCGGCACGAATCACATCAGGGCAAATATTGGCGACGTTCGCTTCACTTCCAAGCTCATTGACGGCAGATTCCCGGAATATTCCCGGGTGATCCCGGCGGCGCCGGCTACGGCAATCAAAGCGGACCGCGATGCGTTGCGCAAAGCGCTGCAGCGCACTGCAATTCTATCGAATGAGAAATATCGCGGTATCCGCATCACGGTAAGAAAGAATGTCATTTCGGTGCAAGCGCACAATCCGGAACAGGAAGAGGCCGAAGAGGAAGTCGAGGTGGGATACGACGGAATCGACCTGGAGGTCGGATTCAATGTGAATTATCTGCTCGATGCGTTGGCGGCCATAGACGGCGTGGAGGTCGAACTCGGATTGACCGACAGCAATAGTAGCTGCTTGATCCGATCGCCGGGGGCCGGGGGATCGCGGTACGTGGTCATGCCGATGAGACTATAGAAGTCCGCCCGAATGGGACTGAGGCGCTTGCAGGTAACGGATTTTCGTTGCCTGCGAGCGGTTGAGCTCGAGCTGGATCCCCGGTTCACGCTGGTCAGCGGCGTAAACGGTTCGGGTAAGACGAGCTTGCTCGAGGCGATTTATCTTCTCGGGCGCGGCCGCAGCTTTCGAACGCGGCGAGCGGCGCGGCTCATTCGGGCCGGAGCCGACCATTTCGTGATTTTCGGTGAGTTGGAGCATGGCCCCACGCGCCTACCCTTGGGTATTGAAGGCAGCGCCGAGGGGCTGCGCGCGCGAATCGGTGGTAAGGATGCACGTTCGGTCGTTGAATTGGCACTGCATTTCCCCGTGCAAATCATCGATCCGGAAGTACACAAACTCATTGAGGAAGGTCCCGGCCATCGACGGCGGTTCCTGGATTGGGGTGTGTTCCACGTGGAACCACGGTTCATTGGTCACTGGCAGCGGTATCGGCAAGCCCTGAGACAGCGCAATGCTGCGCTGAAGAGCGGTCAACGCGATGAACTCGTGCGCATCTGGAACGGCGAACTCACCCAGATGGGCGTCGAGATTGCAGAGGCGCGTGAGCGCTACCTGCGAAGCTTCACCCCTTTCGCGTCCGAGTCCACCATGCGCCTGTTGGGACTCGAGCTCGAATTGGCCTACCGCCCAGGCTGGAGTCAGGAGTTTTCCTTCGAGGAGGCCTTGAGGCGCAGCGAAGGCTTGGATCGCCAGCGTGGCGCGACCCAAGTTGGCCCTCACCGCGCGGAACTCCTGGTACGGGTGGACGGAAACATGGCGCGCGATCGCATTTCGCGCGGGCAGCAGAAATTGATTGCCGCGGCCTTGTTGATCGCCCAGTTGCGCTGCTTCCCGGCGACCGCCGCATTGCGGCCTACGCTGTTATTGGATGACCCGGCCGCCGAACTCGACGCCGCGCATTTGCAACGCTTGATCGACGAAGTGCGACTCGTGGAAACGCAATTGGTCGTTACGACTTTGGATGAGAATTTTCCGGCTTTTGGGAAGCCTGGGGCGCGATTCCGCATCGACCAAGGCCTTGTTAGCCGACATTAGGCTCGATATAGATGTTCCACGTGGAACAATTGTTCGCCGGTGTCCGAAGCTCGTTCCAAGCGATTGATTTAAGGCGCGTTTCCGCAGAGCCCTAATTCGTGCTCCTAATGGAAAAATGTTAGAATTGCGCTTCGTTCGCAAGGGCAGACTATGGCTGAAAACGACGTCTACGATTCCACCAAAATCAAGGTTTTAAAGGGCCTGGATGCGGTTCGCAAACGGCCCGGCATGTATATCGGCGATACCGACGATGGCAGCGGTTTGCACCACATGGTGTTCGAAGTCGTCGATAACGCCATCGACGAAGCCTTGGCCGGACACTGCGATCGGGTCATCGTCCGCATTCATGCCGACGAGTCGGTGACCGTATCGGATAACGGCCGCGGAATCCCGGTCGATATTCACAGCGAAGAAGGTCGATCCGCCGCCGAAGTCATCATGACCGTGCTGCACTCGGGTGGTAAATTCGACGATACCTCGTACAAGGTTTCGGGCGGACTCCATGGCGTCGGCGTGTCCGTCGTGAATGCCTTGTCGGATTTCCTGGAATTGAACATCCGGCGCGACGGCAAATTGCATCGCCAGGAATATCGCCTCGGCGAACCCGTGGCGCCGCTCGCCGCCATCGCGGACACCGAGGAACGCGGCACGACGCTGCGCTTCAAGCCAAGCGCGCAGATATTTACGAACATCTCCTTCAACTATGAAACGCTGGCGAAGCGCCTGCGGGAGTTGTCGTTTCTCAATTCCGGCGTGCGAATCGAGTTGATCGACGAACGCGATGAACGAACCGAAGTGTTCCAGTTCGAGGGCGGGCTCAAGGCCTTCGTCCAGCACTTGAACCGCACCAAGACGCCGGTGCATGAGTCGATCCTGTGGTTCCAGGTCCGCGATGCGCACATCCAGGTCGAAGTCGCGATGCAATGGAACGATTCGTATCAGGAAAGCATGTATTGCTATACGAACAACATTCCGCAAAAAGACGGCGGAACGCATCTCGCCGGCTATCGCGCGGCGCTGACGCGCACGCTCAACAACTACATCGAAAAGGAACTGGCGGCGAAGAAGGAGAAGATCGCCACCACCGGTGACGATGCGCGCGAGGGACTGACCGCGATTTTATCGGTCAAGCTGCCCGACCCGAAATTCTCCTCCCAGACGAAGGACAAGCTGGTCTCCTCCGAGGTCAAGGGGGTCGTCGAGTCCGTGGTCGCCACGCGCCTCGAGGAGTTCTTGTTGGAACGGCCGCAAGAAGCCCGCGCGATCGTCAACAAGATCCTCGAAGCCGCGCATGCCCGCGAGGCGGCCCGCAAGGCGCGTGAAATGACGCGCCGCAAAGGCGCGCTGGACATCGCCGGTCTGCCGGGCAAATTGGCCGACTGTCAGGAAAAAGATCCCGCCCTCTCGGAAATGTTCCTCGTCGAGGGAGATTCCGCCGGCGG
>JBBIUT010000063.1:0-14664 GCA_037440085.1 Gammaproteobacteria bacterium | reverse complement strand
AGATCGGGCTCGAAGCCGAAGCAGGCGTGCGAGCCCCGCAGATCGAGGCGGAAGCCGGCACGGATGTCGTCGAGAATGAGCACGATTCCTTCACGGCGGCAGGCGGCTTCGATATGCGGCCAGAAGCCCGGCGCCGGCATCTCCGAGGGTTTGAAAGCCGGGTGATGGAACGGCGTCATGATGACCCCTGCGATGTCGCCGCGGTACCGTGCCAGCAGCCGATCGAAAGATTCGAGATCGTTCCAGCTGAAGTCATGGATGTGAGCACGGTCTTCAATCAGCAGCCCGGCGTGGCCCGGCGTGCACCAGGGATCGATGCCGTGGTAGGCGCCCGCGATTTTGAGGATCTTGCGCCGTTGAGTATGTTCCCGCGCCACCTGCACGCACCAGGTGGTCATATCCGAGCCATTCTTGCCGAACACCGCCCAGGCCGAGAAATCGACCAGGGAAACCAAGTATTCGGCCAACTCCACCATCACGGGCCCCGGGTGGTTCACGCACAGCGCGTTGCGCTGTTGCCGTGCGGCCGCTTCCTCGACCGCCGGGTGCTGGTGGCCCAAGATCACCGGCCCGTAGCCGCATAGATAATCGACGAACTCGTTCCCGTCGACATCCCAGTAGCGGCAGCCATCGGCGCGATCGGCGTAGTACGGAAGGGCGCCGGGCAATGCCGCCGCAGGACTGGCGTGCCCGTAGATGCCGCACGGGATCACCCGGGACGCCCGTGCAAAAAGTTCGTGTGAGCGGCGGTAGCGGTTGGCGTTTGAATCCATGGAATTCAATGTTTGAGGTAGTCGCGCAATCGTTCCATGGCGAAATTAAGCCCATCGGCCAATGGTACGAGACCCTCGACCCGGATCAGCCCGGAACCGACGGCCGACAGGGTATCGATCTCCTGGCGCAGCGCCCCATAGGCAGTGGCGATGTCGGCGAACACGATGCACACGTCGGGGCGTCGGGGCGGATCGCCCCAGCCGACCTGGTTGCCGGCGGAGCCATGGTCGAACCACACGGTGGCTCGAGGTTCGCCTGCAATCGTGAAGGAAGCGAGTCCCGGCGGCAAGGAGCGCAGGATATTCCGCGCCGGCGCGTCGCCTTCAGCCAGGGCGTGAAGAGCAAGTCCGGCGGTGATGAGCGAGAGTCTGGCATGCAGGCGGCGGCCCGAGGTGCTGTCCAGCACCTGCGGCGCACCGTTCAACACGGCTTCGAGCCGTTCCGCCAGTTTGGAAAAACGCGCCAAAAGTCCGACGCGCCAGCCGCCCCAGACGGGCAGCGGCGCGGCCCATTTCTTGCCGGAAAAAAACGCGTTCAGATGTCGATCGCTGAGAAACAGCAGGATCACCGAGGGGCTGCGGCCGCAGCCATTCTCCCAGGTGATTTGGCTGCGCTGCAGGCGGATCGTGGCGGCCGGGCCGCCGATTATCAAGAAAACGATCGACGCGCGCAGCGGTCCAAGAATATCAGCGATCGCGCCGTCCTGTTCGGCCAAGTCGGTCAAACACGGCAACACGGCGCCGAGATACAGCCGGCTCAGCACCGCCGGGTCGCGACGAGCCGAGCTCGGCGTCACACGCTCCGGACCGAGCGGATCCTCTCCGGCGTCTGCAGCGCCCACCAGGTCTCGACGCTCGAGCCGAGGCCGGCAAGATCGAGTCCCGCCTCCGCGAGGCAAGTTTCCCGGGTACCGTGTTCGATGAAGCGATCCGGTATGCCGATGTGCAGAGTCGGAAGGAGTGCTCCGTTGGCGGTGAGCACCTCGCCGATGCCGGAACCCGCGCCGCCCATGATCGCATTCTCTTCGATGGTCACGAGCGCGCGGTGGCGCGCCGCGATGTCGATGATGAGTTCCTCATCGAGCGGTTTGACGAAGCGCATGTTGACGAGCGTGGCGTCGAGCCGCTCCGCGATCTTGCGCGCCGGCTCGACCAGGGCGCCAAACGCCAGGATCGCAAGGCCGCTGCGTCCCTCGCGCTTGATCTGCGCGCGTCCCACCGGCAGCGCCGCCATCTCCGCGGAAACCGGCACGCCGGGCCCCGTACCGCGCGGATAGCGGACGGCCGAGGGTGCGGACAGCGTCGTCGCCGTGTACAGCATCTGCCGGCATTCGTTCTCGTCCGCCGGCGCCATGACCACCATGTTGGGAATGCAACGCAGGAAGCTCAGGTCGTAGCTGCCCTGATGGGTCGCGCCGTCGCTGCCGACCAGGCCGGCCCGGTCCAATGCGAACACCACCGGTAGATTTTGCAGAGCGACATCGTGGATCAGCTGATCGTAAGCACGCTGCAAAAACGTCGAGTAAATCGCGACTACCGGCTTGAAGCCCTCGGTCGCGAGCCCGGCAGCAAAGGTGACCGCATGCTGTTCGGCGATCGCCACGTCGAAATATCGGTCCGGGAATCGCTTCGAGTACTCGACCAGACCCGAGCCCTCGCGCATCGCCGGCGTGATTCCGACGATCTTAGGATCGCGCTCCGCCATGTCGCACAGCCATTGCCCGAAGATCTGCGAATAGCTCGGTCCCGAGCTCGCTTCCTTGTATATCTTGCCGCTTGCCGGATCGAACGGGCCGGGACCATGCCACTTGATCGGATCGGCCTCGGCCGGCGCGTAGCCTTTGCCCTTGCGGGTGACCACGTGAAGAAATTGCGGTCCACGCAGCTTTTTCACGTTCCCGAGGGTGGCAACGAGCGCCTTGATGTCATGACCGTCGATCGGCCCGATGTAGTTGAAGCCCATTTCCTCGAACAGCGTGCCGGGCAGGACCATGCCCTTCAGATGCTCTTCCGAGCGGCGTGCCAGTTCCCACACCGTGGGCATCTGACGCAGGACCTTTTTGCCGCCCTCGCGCAGGTGCGCATACATCCGCCCGGACAGCGCGCGGGCGAGGTAATTGGAGAGTGCGCCCACGTTCTCCGAGATCGACATGTCATTGTCGTTGAGGATGATCAGCAGATTCGCCGGCGCCGAACCGGCATGATTGAGCGCTTCGAACGCCATGCCCGCGGTGAGGGCGCCGTCGCCGATGATCGCCACCGCGCGCCTGTCCTCGCCACGCATGGCGGCCGCAACGGCCATCCCCAGCGCCGCGCTGATCGAGGTGCTCGAGTGGCCCACCCCGAATGTGTCGTACTCGCTCTCGCTGCGCGCCGGGAACGGGGCGAGGCCGCCCGTTTGTTTGATCGTGTGAAGCTGTTCCCGGCGTCCGGTGAGCACTTTGTGCGGATAGGCCTGGTGACCCACGTCCCAGACCAGGCGGTCATAGGGTGTATTGAATATATAATGCAGTGCAACCGTGAGTTCGACCGTGCCGAGCCCGGCGGCGAAATGGCCGCCGCGGGTGCTGACGCTCTGAATCAGGAACTGCCGCAGCTCCTCGGCCAACAAGGGCAATTTGGCGGGCGGCAGCCGGCGCAGGTCTTCGGGGAGCTTTATGGAGTCGAGCAGCGGGTAATTGGCGGCTGGCGCGGTCATCCGGGCGAGTTTATACTGCCACAGCCCTTCGCGGGCAACGACCGCAGCCGCTGTGGCATAATTGCGACAATGCGCTGTGGCGCAATCCCCTGAATTTCCGAGATACTGCCCGTATGGACTCCGGCATTTCCGATGAGCGTTACCAAGACGAGATCCTGCCGCACGTATCGCGTACCTTCGCGTTGACGATTCCGCAGTTGCCGGACACGCTGCGCGTCGCGGTGACCAACGCCTATTTGCTGTGCCGAATCGCCGATACGATCGAGGACGAACCCGCGCTGTCGCCTGCGGAGACGCTCGCGTTCCTCGACCGGTTCAAGGCGATGGTTGCCGGGCGTGGTGACCCGGCACTGCTCGCCGCCGAGGTCGAGAAGAGATTATCCGACCGCACCTTGCCCACCGAACGGGAGCTGATCGGCCACATGGTGCGTGTCCTCAATGTGACGGCGTCCCTGACCGCGCCGCAGCGGGCGGCCATACAGCGCTGTGTCGATCTGATGTGCTATGGGATGCCCCGATTCCAATCCACCACCGGTCTATCCGGCTTGTCGCGCAGCGCCGACCTGGACGAGTATTGCTACTACGTCGCTGGCGTGGTGGGCGAGATGCTGACCGAGCTGTTTTGCGAATATTCGGCGGACATAGGCCGGAACCGGAGCGAATTGCAGCGCCGCGCGGTGTCCTTCGCGCAGGGTCTGCAGATGACGAACATTCTCAAGGACGTATGGGAGGACCGCAAGCGCGGAGCGTGTTGGTTGCCGCAAGAGGTATTTACTCCGCACGGCATCGACCTGGCCCGGCTTTCGAGCGAGTCGCGCGACGTGCGATTCGATGCCGGAATGCGCAAACTGATCGGTGTGGCGCACGCTCATCTGCGCAATGCGCTGGACTATACCTTGCTCATTCCCGCCTCTGAGGTCGGGATACGCCGTTTCTGCCTGTGGGCCGTCGGTCTCGCGATTTTGACGCTGCAGAAGATCGACAGGAATCCGGGCTTCACCACCGGTTCGCAAGTGAAGATCTCGCGGTCCGCGGTGACCATGACGCGTTTCCTGGCGGATCTTTCGGTGCGCAACGATTGGCTGCTGCGGCGTCTGTTCGCTCAGGCCGCGCGCGGCCTGCCGCTCGCGCACCTCGCCGACCCGCCCCGCCCGCAATATCAACCCGAACCCGCGCCCCGCTACTACGGGAGTTCCGGGACATGAGCCGCACGGCGGAGAGGCCCGCACCGGGTACGGCGCCGCTCGCGCGCGGGGACCTCGTATCGCTGACGCTGACCAAGACGGTATCTACTGTGCTGGACCGTGCGCTGGCCGCCGCGCGCGACGCGCTGATCGCGCGCCAGAGTGCACAGGGCTATTGGTTGTTCGAGCTCGAGGCGGACTGCACGATTCCCGCCGAGTACATCATGATGATGCACTTCATGGACGAGATCGATGTGCCGCTCGAAGGCAAGATTGCCGCTTATTTGCGGGCGCATCAAGCGGAGCACGGCGGTTGGCCGCTGTACCACGGCGGGGACTTCAACATGAGCTGCACCGTCAAGGCCTACTATGCGCTCAAGCTCGCGGGCGACGAGCCCGAAGCTCCTCATATGGTGCGCGCGCGTGCAGCGATTCTGGCGCGCGGCGGCGCGGCGCGATCGAACGTGTTTACCCGCATTGCATTGGCGCTGTTCGGCGAGCTCCCCTGGCGCGGAGTGCCTTATATTCCGGTCGAGATCATGCTGTTGCCGCGATGGTTCTTCTTCCACCTGGAGAAGGTGTCGTATTGGTCGCGAGTCGTGATGGTGCCGCTGTTCATCTTGTGCACGCGCAAGCCGCTCGCCAAGAACCCGCGTAACGTGCACATTCGCGAGCTCTTTACCAAGCCGCCGGAACTCGAGCGGAACTATTTCCATGACAGCCTGCAGCAGGGCGGCCTGCTCGGCAGAATCCTAGTGGTGGTCGATCGGCTTGCCCGCAAGTTCGATCCGCTGATTCCCAAAGCCGTGCGAGCGCGCGCGACCCGGGAGGCGGAACTGTGGATGATCGATCGGCTCAACGGAGAGGATGGGCTCGGTGCCATCTTTCCTGCGATGGTCAACGCCTTGGAAGCCATGGTGATCCTCGGTTACGCGGCGGATGATCCGCGTCGCGTCACCGCCAAGCGCGCCTTGCAAAAGCTGTTGGTCGAAGGCCCGTCGAGCGCCTATTGTCAGCCGTGCGTGTCGCCGGTCTGGGATACCGCATTGGCTAGCCACGCGATGCAGTCAATCGGATGCCCCACTTCGCTCGCCGCCGCGACGCGCGCGCTCGATTGGCTGCAGACCGAACAGCTGCTCGATGAACCGGGCGACTGGCAGGCGAACCGTCCGGGATTGCGCGGCGGCGGCTGGGCATTCCAATTCGCGAACAGCTATTACCCGGATTTGGACGACACCGCCGTGGTCGCCTGGTCCATGCACCAGGCGCCCAATTCCGCCGATTACTCGGAGAGCGTGAGCCGGGCGCTCGATTGGCTGGTGGGCATGCAGAGCGCCGACGGCGGGTTTGCCGCGTTCGACGCCGACAACACTTCGCATTACCTGAACAAAATACCGTTCGCGGATCACGGTGCGCTGCTCGATCCCCCGACCAGCGATGTCACGGCGCGCGTCGCGACGGTCCTCGCGCGCATCGGCCGCTCGCAGGACCGTCGAGCATTGAAACGTGCGCTCGAGTATCTACGCCTGAGCCAGGAGCCGGACGGCTCGTGGTTCGGCCGCTGGGGAACCAATTACATCTACGGTACCTGGTCGGTGCTGACCGCGTTCGCGCAGGGGGGCATCGGCCCGCAGGATGCCGCCGTGCGCCGCGCGGTTGAGTGGCTGCGGGCCCGGCAGAACGCGGACGGCGGTTGGGGTGAAAGCAACGACAGCTACTTGAAAGGCGCGCCGCCGGGCGGAAATGCGGCAAGCACGGCGTACCACACCGCGTGGGCGCTGCTGGCGCTGCTTGCCTCGGGCGAGGCGGGCTCGGCAGCGGTGCAGAGGGGCATCGATCAACTGGTTCGCACGCAGCGTCCGGACGGGCTGTGGAGCGACACCCACTTCAATGCACCCGGCTTCCCGCGCGTCTTCTATCTGAAGTATCACGGTTACAGCGGCTATTTCCCGCTGTGGGCGCTTGCGACATTCCGAACGTTGACTCGAGCCGGAACCGCGCATTGAATGCGGCGGGCGTCGTCGCGGCGCTGGCTGCGGAGGCGCGCGCCCTGGGTCCCGCGGCGCGGGGCGGGGCATTCCCGGTGCTTGGCAACGGCATGCTCTTGGCGGTGAGCGGGATCGGCTGCGCAGCCGCAGCCCGCGCGGCACGCGACCTGATCGAGGCCGGGGCGAGCGCGCTCGTCAGCTGGGGCCTGGCCGGGGCGCTCGACCCGAAGCTCGCCGCCGGCACAGTCTGCCTGCCGGACGAGGTTCTCGCCGCCGACGGCACCCGCTTTCGCACCGCGCTGCGCTGGCGCGATCCCTTGGCCGCGGTGCTCGCGGCGAAAAGGCCCGTGGCCTTCGGCACGCTGCTCACCCGCGCGACCGCGATCGACAGCGTCGCGGCCAAGTACGAAACCTATCGAGCGACCGGTGCCGCCGCCGTCGACATGGAAAGCGCGGCCGTGGCGCAGGCGGCCGCGGGCCGCGGCCTGCCCTTCATCGCGGTCCGCGTGATCGTCGACACCGCGGCCGATGCGCTTCCGCGCGCGGTAATCTCTGCGAGCCGCGCGGGCCAGGTGCATATGGGGCGAATTGTCCTCGGGCTGCTGATGGCGCCCGGCGACGTCGCGCCGCTCTTGCGGCTGGCGCGCCGCTACCGGCGCGCAATCCGGTCCCTCGAAGCGGCCGCCGGCGCGCTTGCGGCGCCCGCCGCCGCGGCATCGGGGGCGTAAGCCGCATGCGCGCGCTCGTCACCGGAGCAACGGGTTTCGTGGGTGCGGCCGTAGCCAGGGCATTGCTCAACGAGGGCTGGCAGGTCCGGGCGCTGGTGCGCGGCGGCTCGGATCGCGGCAATCTGCGGCAACTGCCGCTCGAGATCGCCACGGGCGACCTGCGCGACCGGCCGTCGCTCGATGCCGCGCTCGCCGGATGCGGCGCGCTGTTTCACGTGGCGGCGGACTACCGCCTGGGCGCGCCCGATCCGCGGCAGCTGTATGCGACCAACGTCGAGGGCACGCGCAACATCCTGCTGGCCGCGCGGCAGGCGGGCGTCGAGCGCACGGTGTACACCAGCAGCGTCGCCACCATGGGGATACCGGATGACGGCTCGCCGGGCGACGAGCGAACGCCGGTATCGCTCGAGGCGATGATCGGCCACTACAAGCGCTCGAAATTTCTTGCCGAGCAGGTGGCGGTGGAGGCCGCGCGGGCGGGCCAGCCCGTGGTCATCGTGAATCCCTCGACCCCGGTCGGCCCGGGCGACATCAAACCGACGCCCACTGGCCGGCTGGTGCTGGACGCGGCGGCTGGCCGCATGCCGGCATACGTGGACACCGGGCTCAACATCGTGCATGTGGACGACGTGGCGGCGGGGCATCTGCTCGCGTATCACCGCGGCCGCACCGGGGAGCGCTACATCTTGGGCGGGGACGACATGACCTTGCGGGAGATTCTGGCGCTCATCGCGATGCTAGTGGGCCGCAAACCGCCGCGCGTGCGCCTGCCCTATGCGGCGGTTCTGCCGATCGCGTATTTGGCGGAAGCGTGGACCCGGGTATCGGGGCACAGCGGCCGGGTTACCTTGGAAGGCGTGCGCCTGGCGCGCAAGCGCATGTTCTTCTCGAGCGCCAAGGCGGCGAGCGAATTGGGCTATCGCTGGCGCCCGCCCATCGAGGCGTTCGAGGACGCACTGCGCTGGTTTCGCGAGCAAGGGCTGCTGTGCTCGTGAACCCATCGACGCCGCGCCAACGGATGGATTTACGGTGGTGGAACTTACGGTGCCCTCGGTGCTGCGTGATACCCTAGCCCCATGCCGGTAAAAGGCGCGTATCGCGAGTGAGAGTCTTTTCGCTGATCACATTGGCCTGCCTTTCTGCCTGCACCTGGCACGATTCGCGTAAGCCGCAACCATTGCCGGACCCGCCCGAGATCCTGGTGACCGGAGCGCCGGTGGGATCGATCGTGTTCATCGATGGCGTACAAGCCGGACAAACAACAACGGCCAACCATCAGACTCAGATTCTCAGCGTCGCCCCGGGCATCCACAAACTGGAAATACACTACGGTGACCGGGTCGTCTATCGAGAAGATACCGAAGCCCGTCCGGGCGAGCGCAGTCTCGAGATCGTGAAATCGGGCTCGAGCCCGTAGCACTCGGACTGCCGCCGGCCGGGACGCCGGCCGCCTGTACGGCCCGTTGACCGATCGGTCCCTGGGATGGACACTAAGTCCAACATGACCGCACGTGAGAGATTTCTATGAACGAAGAAGCGCTGAATTTGAGCATCCGCAGGTTCCTGAAGATGGTCGGCGTCGATTCGCAGCGGCAAATCGAGCATGCGGTAGCAAGGGCCGTCTCGACCGGTGCGGTCAAAGGCACCGAAAACCTTCCCGCCAAGATGACGCTCGAGATTGCCGGGCTCAAGCTCGAGGTCGAATTCAACGGTGAGATCACACTGCAATAAGCGGCGTCGGCTCGGATTCGATCCGACGCGCGCAGGTCACTGTGACGTCAGCGCCTTCAGGTACCGGTAGAAGAAAATATTTCCCTTGTCGAAGGCTTCGACGCGTATACGCTCGTCCCGGCCATGCGAACGGACGTCATCGAAGTCGACCGCGATACCGGTGGTGTTATAGGTCGGCATCCCCGCGGCATTGGTGTGGATCGCATCCGTGGCCGCGGCGTCCATGTCGGGCAGGCCCGGGATGCCGGGCCACATCACGGCAACCACATGCGCGAGCGGCTGCACGACCTCCGGCTTCAATGGCGGGGGCGGGTACGCACGCCGGTCGGGCACGAGTTCCATCAGCTCGCCATTGTCGGCCACGTATTGCATGGTCACGTGCGGATTCGCCGCGATCTTGGCCAGTTGCTCACGAATCACCTCGAGCGAGTGTCCAGGCAAGATCCGGCAGTTCACATTCGCCTGCGCCCGCTGCGGCGGGGCATTGTTCGCATGGCCGCCGTCGATGCGCGTCGCCACGCAATTGGTGCGCATCACGGCATTGTCGCCCGGCTCCTGCGAAATGCGCTGCACGGCGCCGGCATCGGGCGGACTGGTGCGCATTTGTGGTCGAATTCCTTCGACACAGGCGCAGCCGATGTCCTTGATGTGCAACAGGCGATTGCCATGGGTATCTCACGCTCGCTCAAGGTCACTTTGGTCGAAGGTGTTGATGAAAGTCGAGTCATTGGGGATGCGGCGGCCTACGATTTGTATCTGCGAGGATTACATGCGCTTGGAGCGGCCTCTATAGACTCCTCCCTGCAGGCGATTGAACTGTTCAATCAGCTGCTGAGGTCGAACCCGCGCTTGAACCGAGTGCTGATGTCGCTAGCATGGGCTCATGAATGCGTAGGGTACGAAGACAACGGAAGGTCCGATGCCGGCGTACCGCAAGCGAAAGCGTTCGCGGCAAGAGCGCTTGAAATCGCTTCGAACGCGGCGGATGCACATCTAGTGCTCGCTTCTGTTGCTATCATGTATGACTACGACTGGGGGCTCGCCGCTCGCGAAATTGCGACCGCGTGTGGCCGGTCAGCGACCCTGCTACCGCTCCCGGGATCGAAGGGCGCAAACCGACCCAGAGGAGCCATCCGCGGATGGCAGCTTTGTGGCAGACCCTTTGGCGCTTAATTATGCGATTTCATAGTCTATTAACGCCAAGCTACCAGCAAGCAGGACTCTCCCCATGCGCACGGCGCTATATCAGCTTGATGCCTATCCCGAATGCTCCGCGTACTACGTGAGAAATCAGCCGTTGGGTTTCGGTCTCATTACTTGAATTGCTTTCTGCCATTCCTCGTAGAGGTCTACGCTTCCCGCAACCGGAGTCGTAGCAAGCTGCGCGTCGACGAACTCGCGAAAGCCCTTGCCGAATTGGTCGCCGAGCACTTTCCAGGCAGCACGAAAGCCCACATGACCCATGTATGAGCGGACCCCCGCGCAATAGCTGTCGAACGCCGCTTCGTCCAGCGCGCCGACTTGATGTTGCAAAAAGGAGTCCTCACCGCTAAGAAACGCCGAGCGGCATACCAATAACCATTGGGTGACCTCGGTACGCGTCAATGCCGGGTCCGCGATCATGCCCTTTTGCCAGACAGCGGCTAGCTCTGGGGCCGCCAAAGTAAGCGCTGTCTTGCTGGCTCGGTCTGCGCGCCCTTGCTGCATGATCGAGCGCTGGCCTCGATCTGCACTGCGAACCTGAATACCCAAGTAAATAAGGGTGCCCACGACAGCGACGGACGCGACGGATTGACTCAGATAAAAAACTTCTTCAAGAATCAAGACAATCTCCTTCTAAAGTCGCCGCCAACCGCGGTTCCACTGAGCCGAACGGTATGCGTAAAAGCCTTATCAATGATAGTCCTCCTCGCGCTGATGCCGAACGGCAGCAACGGTAACCGTATGGCTGTCATCAATTTCGAATAATGCTACATAGCCCGAGTGGCCAAACGCGATTAAAAGTTCTCGCCAGCGAGGATTCTTCTGGAACAGCGCCTTTCTACAGGAGAATGGCGAGTAAGCGAGCAAATCAAGCGCATGAGCAATGGCCTCAAGGGCTCGTTCGGCTGCATCCAGATCTCGTTCGACAAGAAAGTCGTACAGCCGATCGAGGTCCTCGAGAGCCTCCGTCGTCAGCCGGACCTTGTAGTTCACGGTCGGGCGCGCTGCGCGCGCGCCAGTCGCTTGCGAAGTCGGGCGACGGCCTTATCGGCGGGTACATAACCACCGACCGACCGCGCGCGTTCCGCGCTAACCATGCCTCGCGCGAGGAAATCCAATTGGGTCTTGCGAAAGTCTATGCTGCGGGACACTGCGTCCATGACAAAGGCAGACAGGGATTCTCCAGGACCAAGCACGCTTTCCGCATCGGCCCGCAATTGTTCGGATACCCGCAGCGGCGGAATGGTTCGAGATTTGGTGCCGGGCATCATGGCCTCCAGGTGCATCGCACTTGCGATGCAATCTAGCGCAAAGCAATCTGTCGTGCAAGGCCACCGAGTGGCCGCTTTATGGCGCCGATATCCTGAACACGAATGACGGGTTGTGGCCGAACGGCGACTGATGGCTTTTCGGAAAGCAGCCGTTCCAAGCAGGCGAAGCATACGATCGCCCCCGCCCGTTGCCCGAGATCTGCGCGGCCCTTGGGTCAACCCGCTCCGACCAATGCGCGACAGATCGAGATCCACGCCGCTGGTGGATGCCGCCACAGGATCCAGGCGAGGCCCTGTCCGACGACCATCAGGGGGAGGGCGACAACGAATACGACGTGGACCCGCCGTTGAATGACGAGGTCACGCGCCATCGCCACGAGCACCAGGCCGTCCATTGCCATGTAGAACCAGGTAGCGTGGAACCAAGCATCCGGTAGCGGGAAGCGCGCAAAGCCGGCGTCCATGAGGCTGCAGGTGGCGAGGAACATCAGCCGCCGATGGAATTCTGGCCGGTGACGCTGAAGCGCCGCAAGCAGAAAAAGCGATGCAAACAGGACCATGTCCCAGAGCGGGATCGCGAGGAAGGGTAAATCGGACTGATCATGGATGATGTGGAAGCGGGTCATGACAATCGCTGTCGGCACACCCACGAGCGGCACCGCGGTGCCGACGGCAATCCACGCGAGCCCCAGGCGCCGGTGCAGCCTCACGTTGCCTGACGCCACAAGACCCGTTTGACCGACGTACAGAGCCAGCCATGCGCTGAACACGGCTGCGTGCAGATACAGGAGCGAGGGGCGCGGAACGAGCGGATGAATTAGGTTTTCGTCGATGGTTTGACTGAAGCCATAGACGATGACTCCGGCCATGATCAGCGCCATCGCGAGATGGAACGAAAACCTGAACCGGATGCGATTGGCGGCACGCCCCGAGGCGCGCGCGAGGGTTTCGGCTGTCATGTCGACATTATTCCTTCGTTCTGCGTAATGCTCAGTGTGAATGATCACTGGCCGGCGGCACGGTCCCGCCGCCGATCGGCAAAGCCGGCCTCGGTGAAACCTACTTCGCCCCCTCGACTGCGCACTGTCCGCTTCGGCAGACGGCGGTTTGCGGAACGGATGCTCCCGCAGTCGCGCAGCGCGAAATTTCGGCGCTCGTACAATTGGGGTGGCGTTCATAGCGCTTGTAATGCCAAAGATTGACCGCCAGATGCTGCTGTCCACAGGTGCAAGGCAGTTCAACGAGTCTGCATTCCGCATCTTGCGTGCAGGCGCGGTCCGCGGGTTCCACGACCGGCGCCGGACGATCACCGCCGGGCGCCACGCCCAGCCAGGCGATCGCAACAAGAGCACCTGCCGCGACAAAAAATGATCTGCGCTTGAATTTCATTTCCGCAGGCCTCATCCCACAGGCGTCGGCTCGATTGTAGTCCATATCCGCAATCTGTTTGCGCGGCTCGCACGGGTCAAGGATTCAACCAGAGGCCGTGGACCGCACCACTCAAGAAATCCACGGTGCGCACCCGAGAGGTTGCGGCTAGAGCCGCGAGGCGCCCGCGAGCGCGCGCCGCCCTTCGATTCCCTGCCAGATCAGCAGGATGGGCACTCCGACCGCGATGTCGCGAGCCCTCTTCAGCAGCGACACGGCAAGCCCGAATTCCGCCCCGATGCCGAACAGCGGTGCGAGCACCGTGTAAGCGGCTTCCTGCACGCCCAGCGCATTGGGTATGAATGCGGCGGCGCTTCGAGTCGCGTAGACCAGACTCTCGATCGCCATGACCGATCCGAGGTCGACGCGCACTCCGATCAGGCGAAAGGCGATCCAGGTGCCGAGCGCGCTGGCGGTCCATGCCGCCAAATGCAGCGCCGCGGAAAATCCGACGCGTGCGGGCGAATCATAGATCGCATCGAGTGCAGCGCCTACCCCCGCGGTGGCCGCCACTGCGCTCGGCAGCAGCCGCGCGGCGAGCCTTTCGGTCAGCCGATGGCCGTAGCGCTGAAAAGCGAGAAACAGCCCGCCGGCGAGCGCGGCTACCGCCAGGCCGATCACGACGACCGTGGTCAGCGACGCCGCGAGAGCGGTTCGCGGGGCGAGTGTGCTCAAAATTAGGACGCCGATCGCAATATAGGCGATCTGCGCCAGCATCTCGGTGGTCACATCGACGATCATCGAGGCAAACGCGATCGGCTGGGGTACGCCATGCAGGATCGCCGCGCGCGCACCGAACACCATTCCGCCGAGCTGCGAAAATGGCAGCACCTCGGCGGCCGCGTCCCGGACCATCCGCGCCCAGACGAAAACGCGCACCCGTATCCGGGACGATTTGGGCTGCAGCACGTACCAAGCGGAACCCAGGAGCACGAACAATCCCAATGCGTACAGGCATAGGAATGCAAACCCGCCCCATCCGACCGCGACGGCTGCCGCGAACACGGCGCCCAAGCCGACGTACTTGACGAGGTAGAGGCCCAGGGCGAGCCCCAGAGCGGCAATGATTGCTATGCGGAATTTCACGCAATGCCAACGAGCTTAAGCGGCGGTTTACCGGGCGGGTGCCTTTTTTGACCGCATGAAACGGCGCGCGAGTCTCGCCAGCGCAGGAATCGCGAACGGCCGCAGCAGACGCCGATCGTAACGGCTCATGCGCCGCGTGTTTTCCGACAGGCAGAGATCGATCAGTTCGGCGGCGTCGATATCGTTGCCGAGCGTCTTCGCTCCGGTCACGGTGAAATTGTTGTCCTGCACGCCGGTCCCCACGTCGCGCGCAATGCCGATGCGTTCCCAGACGAGAAACAGCCAAACCGCCAGCACCTTCAGCTCAAAGAAAGGCCGCCGCCAAAGCGGCATGTTGTGCCGATGCCATGCGGCCCAGTTGACGAAGAACAAGATGTGGCGAGCTTCTTCCTGGATGACGGGCTCGAAGGTGTCTACCAGCGATTCCGGAAAGAATCCGGAGCGCTTGGCCGTTTCGAAAAGACCGAAGGCGAAGAAGCTGTCGATGCACTCGCTGTATCCGGTGACCATGAAAGCCCATTCCGGGTCACCCTGCACTGCATAGGGCGGCTCGGGCGCCAGCGCGATGCCATAC
>JBBIUT010000062.1:0-15608 GCA_037440085.1 Gammaproteobacteria bacterium | reverse complement strand
GAAACGGCGCTGACGCCCTGGCACGTGATGTACGGGGTAACGCCGCGCGCCCGCGCGCTCGAGGCTTTCGCTCACTTGAAGGTATGGGACACCGAGCTCAACAACGGCGTGCTGATCTATGTACAGCTCGCGGATCGCAGTGTGGAGATTGTCGCGGATCGGGGCTTTGCGGGGCGGGTCGGTCAGAGCGAGTGGGATGCGGTGTGCCGGCTGATGGAACAGCATTTCCGTGCCGGACGCTTCGAGGCCGGCTCGATCGCGGGAGTCGATGCCATCGGCGGGCTGCTTGCACGGCATTTTCCGGGGGCGGGCGAGCGGGCGCAGGGCCGCGTTTTGCAGAACCAATTGCCTGACCGGCCGACTTTGCTGTAGATAGATCCAATGACCGCGAATTTCCCCGCTTCCTCGCCGGTGCGACTGATCTTGGCCCTCACCCTCGGCGTCTGTGCGGCCGGCTGTTCTCTGTTTCGACCCGTGCCCAAGCCGGCGCCGCCGGTCGTGAAAGTCGAGGCGCCGCCCAAACCCGAATTGCCGGCGCCCAATGCCACGCAGCGGTTCGAGCTCGACGCCGCCAGCGGCGATGTGGTGGGGTACGTGCAAAGGACCATCGTCGGCAAAGAGGACACGATGCCGGACATCGCGCGCCGTTTCGACGTGGGATACGAGGAAATTCTCCTGGCGAATCCCGGCGTGGATCCGTGGCTGCCGGGCGTCGGACGCGAGGTGGTGGTTCCGACGCAATTTGTGCTCCCGGCGGCGCCGCACCAAGGAGTCGTGATCAACGTGGCCGCCATGCGCATTTATTACTATGCGCCGCACAAGAAAGGCGAGCCGCAAATCGTCTATACGCATCCGATCGGCATCGGCAGGGTCGGCTGGAAGACTCCCGAAGGCACGACCAAGATCGTCGGACGCGAGAAGGACCCGGTGTGGGTGGTGCCGAAATCGGTGCGCGATGAGCACGCGGCGGACGGCGACATGCTTCCCGACAAGGTGCCGGCGGGACCGGACAATCCGTTGGGTCAATATGAGTTTCGGCTCGGCTGGCCGAGCTATTTGATTCACGGCACCAACAAGCCGTACGGCGTGGGCATGCGCTCGAGCCACGGCTGCATACGCCTGTATCCGGAGGACATCGCGGAATTCTTCGATTTGATACCGATCGGCACCAAAGTAACGGTCGTCAATCAGCCGTATGTGTTCGGTCGGCGCGACGGCACGCTGTATTTGCAGCCCTATGCGGTGATGGAAGACGATTCGCGCAATTGGGACAAGAACCGCAAACGCTTGCTCGCCAACCTGTTGGCCCCCAAGTTGAGACAGCAGATCGAAGGCCACGACAGCGATATCGACTGGCAGCGGGTCGGAGATCTCGCGCACTCGCCGCGCGCGCTGCCGGTGCCGGTCACCGGCGGTCATGACGGGCTCGATGCGGTGCTGGCGCAGTCCTTGCTGGTGCAAAACACGTTGCCGAAGGGGTCCAACTGGGACGGCCAGACCGGCTTGCTGGTCGACGAAAAGACCTTCAATGAAATGCTCGGCAGCCGGGTTCCCCCTCCGGCGGCGTCGCACACGCAATCCGCATCGCAGTAGCGTGAATCGCAAGCTGCGCCTGGTTGCTTTGAGCCTGCTGTTGGCCTGCTCGGGTCGCGCCGGCATCGCCTGGGCCGTGAACGCCGATGCGCGCCTGGCGCCGATTCAGTCCGGTCTCGACTATCACTCCTTCGCCAACGTCGAGCAGTTTCGCGTCACCCACGTGGAGTTGAACCTCAGGGTTGATTTCCCGCATACCGTGCTGTTCGGGGCGGTCGCCCTCGAAATCAAGAGACTCGACCCGCGCGCCACCGAACTGGTTCTCGACACGCGCGATCTCGACGTCAGGGACGTGAGCGAAAAAGCGACCGATGTGCTCGGCGCGACCTCGAAGAGCGAGACGACCTGGGTGAGCCGGCCGTTCCATTTCGAAAAGGCGGACCCGATTTTAGGCAGTCCGCTGGTCATCGAACTGCCGCCCTCGAAAAGGACCACGCACTTGATAAAAATCGAGTACGTCACCTCGCCCACGGCACCGGCGCTGCAATGGCTCACCGAAAAACTAAACCCCGGCAGGAACCAGCCGCTCATGTACACGCTCTCCGAGCCCATCGGGGCCCGCAGCTGGATTCCGTTGCAGGACACCCCTCGGGCGCGGGTGACCTATGCCGCGCACATTCACACCACCTCCGATGTGCTCGCCGTCATGAGCGCCAAGAACGACCCGAAGGCGAAACGCAACGGCGATTATTCATTCGTCATGCCGGACGCGATCCCGCCCTATCTGATCGCCCTGGCGGTCGGCGATCTGCGCTTCAAGGAGACCGGTCCGCGCACCGGTGTGTATGCCGAAAAATCCTTGATATCGGCGGCCGCGAAGGAATTCGCCGACACCGAAAGCTTGCTGAGGGCGGGCGAAAAGATCCTCGGACCCTATCCCTGGAGCCGGTACGACATCTTGGTGCTGCCGCCGAGCTTTCCGGTCGGCGGGATGGAGAATCCGCGCCTGTCGTTCGTCTCGCCGACGATCATCACGGGGGACAAATCCCCGCTCGGCGTGATCGCGCACGAAGTGGCGCATTCCTGGCCGGGGGACCTGGTGAGCAGCGCAACCTGGCGGGATTTATGGCTCAGCGAGGGATTCGCCGGATACTTGCAGAGCCGCATCGTGGACGAGGTGTATGGCGAGCGGCGCGGGGCCATGGACCGCGTGCTGGGCCTTGAGTCCTTGCGCGATGAACTCGCCAGAGCCAAGCCGGAGGATCAAGTGCTTGCGATCGACCTGCGCGACCGCGATCCGGGCGTCGCGTTCAACGACGTGGTGTATGAGAAGGGGCGGCTCTTCTTCGTATTCCTCGATGGGAAATTCGGCCGCGAACGCTTCGATGCCTTCATGCACGGGTATTTCGATCAATTTGCCGGGAAGAGCATCAGCACCGAGCAGTTTCTCGCGTACTTGAAGACCAATCTGCTCGATCGGTATCCCGACACCGTCGGCGCCGACGAGGTCATGCGGTGGGTGATGGCGCCCGGTTTGCCGGCCGATGCGGTGCTGCCGGCGGCCAATGCCCTTGAAGCGGTGGACGAGGCGCGCGGCCGCTGGCAGGGCGGCACGCTGCCCGCCAAGAAGATCGATACCCGCGATTGGCTGACTCCGCAGTGGCAGTATTTCCTCGACCACATGCCGAAGACGCTGCATGGCGAGCAACTCGCCGACCTGGATCAGGCCTTTGCCCTGACGCGCAGCAGCAACGCGCTGGTGACCCGCAGTTGGCTCATGCTGGTGATCCGCAACTCATACAGCCCAAGTATTCCGCGCCTCGAGGAGTACCTGAAGACCATCGGCCGCACCAAGCTGATCACGCCGCTGTACCAGGAATTGATGAAAACGCCGGCCGGTGCCGCGCTGGCGAAGCGGGTATTCGCGCTGGCGCGGCCCGGCTACCATCCGCAAACCGTCGCGGCCCTCGGTCCAATCGTCAATCCCGGGCACGAGGGACAAGATGACGAGTGAGTGGATGAAGGTGATGCTCGATGAGATCGAGCGCAAAAATGCCGAAGCCGAGCAGGCGCAACGGGAGCACGACCGCCGCCGCGAAGAGCAGGCCGCGGCGCCCAGCGCGACGCCGCTCGGCGGCGCGCCCGACGGATGATCCCGCTCAAGGATGACAGGCCATCGAGCGGCAGACCGTATGTGACGATTTCGCTGATCGCGGCGTGCTGCGGGGTGTTCCTGTGGCAGCGGTCGCTGGATCTCGGGCAAGCGCGCCGGGTGGTCGACGCGCTTGGCGCCATTCCCGCGGTGTTGACGGCCGCTGCCCGCCTGCCGCAGGACTTGCAGTGGATACCGCGGTACGGGACCCCGATCACCTCGATGTTTTTGCACGGCGGCTGGATGCATTTGCTCGGCAACATGCTGTTCCTGTGGATCTACGGCGACAATGTCGAGGACGGATTGGGGCATCTGCGTTTTCTGCTGTTCTATCTGGTCTGCGGCATCGCTGCGGTATTCGCGCAGGCACTGGGCAACCCCGGGTCGCCGTATCCGATCATCGGTGCGAGCGGTGCGATCTCCGGAGTTTTGGGGGCGTATCTGCTGCTGTTTCCGCGCGCCAAAGTGCTGACGCTGGTGCTGCTGCCGTTCTTCGTCACAACCTTGCGCATACCGGCCATGGTGCTGCTGCTGCTGTGGTTCGCGGTGCAACTGATCGGGGATTTCACGGTTTCCGGCCCCGCTGCGGGCGTCGCGTTCGGCGCGCACATCGGCGGGTTTTTGGCCGGCTTGTTGCTCGCGCCCTTGCTCAAGCGACGCGACGTCAGATTGTTTGGCTCCTGAGGCGCAGGCGCTAAGCCCAATTGGATGTGCTAAAGTCGGATCGAGGTGCGTTCCTCGAGGGAAGCATGTGGTGACGCCGAGCAGCTTCGGGCTCAAAGTACAAGAAGAATTACGCCCTGATCAGTCCATTACGCGCTTGGGCACGGCGCGCACCGCGTTCGTTGGACGCACCTTGCGCGGCCCCGTGAACAAGCCCGTACTCCTGAAGAACTTTGCGGAATTCCAGCACGCTTTCGGCGGCCTGTGGCAGCCGGGCACGCTCGGATACGCCGTGGAGCATTTCTTCGACAACGGCGGGCGCGAAGCGCTGGTCGTGCGCGTCGTCAACGGCGCGCGCTCCTCGACCCTCACCTTGCAGGCCGGCGGCGGCAAAATCACGCTGCGCGCCGTCAGCCCGGGCACGCGGGAATTCTTGCGCGCCAGCGTCGATTACGACGGCATCCCGGCCGACGATGCGCTGCGCTTCAATCTCACGGTGCAGCGCGTGCGCATTCTGGGCGGGAGCCATGTGGAGGATCAGGAAATATTCCCGCAGCTGTCGATAGCGCCGGGATCGGACCGGTATGTCGAGAGCGTTCTCGCGCGTTCGGAGCTGATTCGATTCGCCGGGGAGGCGCCGGCGGAGCGGCCGGAGCGCACTCTGGATGCGGCAGGCGGCCGCGCGGCCGCCTACGTGAACTCGAATACCGACGGTGACGACGGGGCACCGCTCAGCGACTACGATTTGATCGGCTCCGAGATCGACCAGACCGGCTTGTTTGCCCTACGGAGCGTGGACTACTTCAACTTCCTGTGCATTCCGCCGCTTTCGCGGGACGAAGACGTGGGGCCGAGCGCATTGCTGGTGGCGGCGCGGTATTGCAAGTCGCGCGGCGCGCTGCTGATCGTCGATCCGCCCTCGGCTTGGCACACCGCGGACGATGCGCTTCGCGCGATGCGCGATTGGGAATTTTCGACCGAAGACGCGCTGATGTACTTCCCGCGGATCTTGGCGCACGACAAATTGCGCGGCCACTTCGAGTCCTTCGCGCCCTGCGGCGCCGTCGCCGGCATGCTGGCGCGTGCCGACGAGTCGTTCCCGGTATGGGGGCCCGCGAAGCTCGAGGACGCGGTGCTGCGGTCGGGGTACCGGCCGACTTGCCTGGTTGCGGAGGACCGCCGCGCCCAGCTCGCCATGCGCGGCGTGAACACGCTGCAAGCGGTGCGATCGGTCGGCCGCATCGGCGCCAAGCCGCGCACCCTGGCACGAGGCGCCGCGGGCGCGCAGGACTGGCAAAGCCTTGCGGCGCGGCGCCTGGCGCTGTTCATCGTCAACAGCATCGAGCACGGCACCCGCTGGGTGCGCGGCGCCGACCCCCGGATGGACGTCGCCGAAGCGGTCTCGAGTCAAACGCGGATGTTCTTCGAGCAGCTCTACGAGGCGGGAGCGTTTCCCGGGCGGCGCATCGAGGAGGCGTTTTTCGTGATATGCGATCGGCGCTACAACGCGCCGGGCACCGCCCGCGGCAGCGAGTTTCAATTCTTGATCGGCCTCGCCGCTACGCGGCCCGCGGAATTTCACAGCTTCCGCATTTCGCACTCGGCATCCGGCAGCAAGGTGCAGCCGGTGAGCCTCAATCGCGGCAATTCGGCCGAGTACTGCCCCGAGGAGCTCAAGTGGGTGGAGAGTCTGGCCAGCCAGCTCGAGCGGCCCTCGGAGCCTGTCTTGACGGGCTCGTAGCCGCGACGGCATGAGTTCCGCGCCCGCCTCGTTGACGGTGGTCTTTTCGCACGGCAAGGAAAGCGGCCCATGGGGCAGCAAGATCACCGCCATGGCGGCCGCGGTGCGCGACCTCGGTCACGCGGTCGAATCGGTGGATTATCGCGGCGTGGATGATCCCCGTGCACGAGTCGAGATGCTCATCGCCGCGGCATATCGAGTGCCCAAACCGATCGTGTTGGTGGGATCCAGCATGGGTGGCCACGTGTCGGCGGCCGCGTTTTCGCTGGTGCGACCGCGCGGCTTGTTTCTGCTGGCGCCCGCCTTCTATATGCCGGGTTTCGAGGCCCATACGCCGCAGGACGTCGCCTGCCCGACCGCCATCGTGCATGGTTGGCGCGACGCCGTCGTGCCGGTCGAGAACAGCATACGCTGGGCGCGCGAGCACAAGGCGACGCTGCATGTGCTCGATTCGGACCATCGACTGGAAGATCGGATTCCGGCGATCTGCGCGCTGCTGCGGAATTTTCTGGCCGAACTCTAGGGGCTTTGAGGGGCGGCGGGCTGAACCCCGGGCGCCGCGATGTCCGGCGGCGGCTGATTCGATGCCGGCGCTTCGAGCTGTGCCTGCGCCAATTCGCGCAAGGCTTCACCGAGCTGCTCGCCGGTGCGTCTACCCATGGCGCGGAAACCCGCCTCCATGGACGCGTTATACGCGGTCACAAAATGCTTTCCGGCGGGCGAGTCCAGAAACACCAGCATGCGTTTGAGATCCGTGTCGCTCAAGGTCCGGTACCCATAGGCCAGAATTTTGCGCATCGGCGCCCGCATGCTTTCCTCCAATTCCGCGCGGCTGGCTTCGCCGTTCTTTCGCGCGCGATCGGCGACGTCCTTTGGGTCCTGGCCGGAGCCTATGGCGGTACCGATGGCCACGGCCTCTCCCATGGCGAGATAGATCTGCACCTGCGATTCGGTCGCGCGGGTGGCGCGCTCCAATTTCTCGAACAGCAGGTCGCGCTTCGGCGTCGAGGGCACCGCGACTTCTCCGTTCATGATCTTGTCGCTGATCTCTTCACCCGCCGCCGCCTCCGCGACGTCGGCGGCCACCATGCGCCTTCCCAAGTCGCTCGCCAGGAATGCCTGCACCTTGGTCACGGTGGCGGGATCCAGATTGTCCGCCAGCGCCCGCAGCGCAGGCGCCTCGAAAACGTCAATGCGGAAGCCGTGCTTCGCGGCCGCCGTGATCGCCGCCAGTTGCGGTTCGGAAAGTTGCGCGGCCACATCTCGCGCGAATAGCTGGCGCAGATGCTCCGGCATCGCGCCCAAGGAGGCGCGCACCTGTTCGCGTACGGCAGCGGCTTGGTAGATTTTCGCTGCAGTGTCGATATCGACCGTCGATTCCGCGGCGTGAATGCAACTTGCCAACAACATCATCACCACGAAACGACCCATGCACGAACTCCAAGTGACCGCCGGTCCGCGACAATTGTACACTTAACGCCTCCGCAGGCGGATTGCCACGAGGTTGCAAATGGGCGTGCTCAAATTGTCGGCTCTGTCGCTGGCGGTATCGCTACTTCAAGGATGCTCTTCCGGGCAGACGCCCGACGCGCCGCCGCCCGCAAAGACGGCATTCGATCCGGTGACTCAACCGCTCGATCGGGCCCGCGAGGTGCAAAGGACCATCGATCAAAGCGCGGACAGAACGCGCGCGGCGGTGGAGTCGCAAGCACGCGGCGACGGTTCTCCCTAGAACCCTGACCGAGCATTCCGCGTGAGCCGCCATGAGCGCCTTTGACGGATTGACCGGAGCCTGGCGTTGGAGCGTTCGCAAGATACTGGGCTCGTGGGTCAAGGCCACCATTAAGCCGGAGGCCGCTGCGGCGGCCATCGCGGCGTGCGCGCGTCCCGTGTGCTACGTGCTCGAGCGCGAGAGTCATGCCGATCTCGCGGTGCTCGACAACGCCTGCGTTCAATTGGGCATGCCGCGCCCCGAACGGCGATTGACGATGGGCGAGCGGGGCGCGGAGACCGCGTTCTTCGCACTTCTGCGGCGCGCGCCGCGTTTCAGCGCCCGCAGCCAATTGAGAGCACCGCGCTACCTGTCGGAGCTGGTGGAGGCGGCGGCCGAAAATCCGCGATTCGACATCGATCTGGTGCCGGTATCGATCTTCTGGGGCCGCGCTCCGCTCAAGGAGGTCAGCCTGTGGCGGCTGCTGTTCACCGAAGACTGGGTGTTGACGGGTCGCTTCCGCAAGCTGCTCAACGTGGTATTCAACGGGCGCAATACCGTGGTGCAGTTCGGCGAGCCGATCCGATTGCGCGACGCGCTGGACGATCTGCCCCCGCAGCGCGGCGTGCGGCGCCTGCTGCGCTCGCTGCGCGCGGAGCTGCGCGCACAACGCGCCTCGACCATCGGACCCGATTTGTCGCACCGCCGGACCATGGTCGCCCATGTCTTGAACACCCAGGCCGTGCGTCATGCGGTGCGGCGTGAAATGCAGGGGCGCGCGCAGCGAGGTCGCGCGCAGCAGGGCCGCCGCGCGGCTCTGCGCGCGGCGCGAAGGTATGCGCTGGAAATCGCCGCGAATTATTCCCAGCCCTTCGTCACCTTCATGGCGTTGGTGCTGGGCAGACTGTGGAACCGCCTGTATGACGGCGTCGAGTTCGAGCATGCCGACAAATTGCGGGAGATCGGCGATGGCGCAGAGATTATCTATGTTCCATGCCATCGCAGCCACATGGACTACCTGCTGCTTTCGTACGTGATCTACCGCAAGGGCTTTGCGGTTCCGCATATAGCCGCCGGCGTGAATCTCAATCTGCCGGTGATAGGACGCTTTTTGCGCAAGGGCGGAGCGTTCTTTTTGCGGCGCAGCTTCAGGGGCGACGCGCTCTACGCGGCCGTATTCGCCAAATATCTGGGTTTCATGATTGCGCGCGGACATCCGCTCGAATACTTCATCGAAGGCGGCCGCAGCCGCACCGGCCGCCTGCTGTCGCCGCGCACCGGCATGTTGTCGATGACGGTGCGCAGCTTCCTGCGCGACCCCAAGCGTCGGGTGGTGTTCGTGCCGGTGTATTTCGGCTACGAACGCATCGTCGAGGGCAGGACCTACATCGGCGAACTTTCGGGCCTCGAAAAGAAAAAGGAAAGCGTACTCGGTCTGATCAAGTCGCTGTCCGTGCTGCGCAGGAAGTTCGGCAAGGTGCACGTCAACTTGGGGCAGCCCATTGTCCTGGACGAGCTGTTGCAAAGGCACAATCCGCATTGGCGCAGCGCACCGAGCGCGCCCTGCGACCACGAACAGTCGCCGGCCGGGTGGCTCGGCGAGGCGATCGCCGATCTCGCGGCGAGCATCGCCGCCGAGATCAACGCGGCAGCCGCCGTGACTCCGGTCAACCTGGTCGCGATGGCGATGCTGGCCACGCCGCGCCAGGCGATGCTGGAAGCCGACCTCGGGCGCCAGCTGGAGCTGTACCAGAGGCTGCTGCGCGACGCCCCGTATGCGCCGCTGGTTACCGTGGCCGCGCAGAGCGGCGCGGAAATGATCCGATACGTCGAATCGATGGGCATGATCGCGCGGCGGCCGCACCCGCTCGGGGACATCATCGGCATGGGTGCCGACAGCGCCGTGCTCGCGACATACTATCGAAACAACATCCTGCATTTGTTCGCGATGCCCTCGCTGCTTGCGTGCTGTTTCATCGGCAATGCGCGTATGCGGACCGAGGACATTCAACGGCTCGTGTGGCGGGTCTATCCGTATATTCGCTCGGAGCTGGCCCTGCGTTGGCCGGAAGCGGAGGTCGGCGCCGCGGCCGAATCGCTTCTGGACGCGTTCGTGCGCTCGAGGCTGCTGCACGTCAACCAGGATCGCAGCGAGTGGCAGCGGCCGCCGCCCACCTCGCTCGAGGCGCTGCAGCTGTCGCTGCTCGCCCAGGCCGCGATTCAAACGGTCGAGCGCTATTACCTGGTCATCGCGCTGTTGCTGCAGGCGGGTTCGGGAAACATCGGTCGACAGGCGCTCGAGGAGCGCTGCCATTTGATGGCGCAGCGCATGTCCCTGCTGTATGGTTTGAACTCGCCCGAGTTCTTCGACCGCAGCTTGTTCCGCAACTTCATCGAATTGCTGTGCCGCCGCGCGGTGATAACGGCGTCCGACGACGGCACGCTCGCCTTCGGGGAGCCGCTGCTCGGCGTCGCCGCCGATGCGCAACTGGTCCTATCGGAGCAGATAAGGCACGACATCCTGCAGGTGACGCTCGGGCAGTGACGCGAGCAATTCGGGCGCGGGCGGAGTCAATCCCAGGCGCGTCCGCCCCGCTGCAGCTTGGTGCTGGACCGGCGCTTCTTCGACTCGATGCGCCGTTCCCGGGACGCGCGCGTCGGCCGGGTCTTTTTGCGCAGCTTGGGCTCGACCATCGCGGCCCGGATCAAATCCGCGAGCCGCTCGAGCGCCTCGCGGCGATTCTGCTCCTGGCTGCGCGCGCTTCGGGCACTGATGAGGATGCTGCCGTCGTCGTTCAGCTTCTGCCCGGCCAGGCGGCGCAGCCGATTTCTGACCGGCACCGGCAGGCTGGCATTGACGGGCAGCAGGAATCGCAACTGCACCGCACTCGCCACCTTGTTGACGTTCTGGCCCCCGGGTCCCGAGGAGCGGATGAATTTCCATTCGAATTCGTCGTCCGGAATCGCGATTTGCGGTGAAATGACCAACGGCATGGGGACCGTCAGTCCGGATTCGGGCGGGGCGCGAGCATTCGAAATTCGCGCTGCGCCACCGGTATCGTGATCTTGTGCTCCTGGAACAGCGCCCAGATGGTCCGATTGACGTCGGAGCGCACGTTGTTCACGCCCTCCTGCGGATCGGCAATCCAAAAGCGCAGCTCCAACTGGATGCCGTGGTCGCCGAACTGCATCAATCGCGACACCGGCGGCGGATCCTTGAGCACGCGCCGCTGGCGCTCGCACGCGTGTATCAGGATCTCCAACGCCAGTTCCGGATCGTCGCCATAGCTGATCGTGACCGGCAACTTGAGGCGGATCCGCGGATCCGTGTAGCTCCAGTTGATCACCGCGTTGGAGATGAGCTGTTGATTCGGCACCAGCATTTCGATGCCGTCGCGGTCGCGAACCACCACGTAACGGCCCCGCAATTCCTGCACCCAACCGAAATTCTCGGTACTGGTGCCGCTTTGCCCGGACAAGCTGATCACGTCTCCCGGCTTGATGGAGCGATCCATCAGGAGCACGAAGCCGCTGACGAAATTGGCGGCGATCGACTGCAGACCGAAGCCCAATCCCAAGCCTATGGCGCCGGTCAACACCGTCAAGGCGGTAAGATCGACGCCGGCCGCATTCAAGCCCATCAGAATGCTGAGGCCGATCAAGAAGGCATTGGCGAACTTCGCAAGACCGATGCGGGTCGAGGGTTCGAGAGTGCTGAGCTTCTTCAAGCGGCGGTCGATCCAGCGGCTGATCCACGCCGCCACCAGCACGAACAGGGTCAGTGTGAACAGCAGCTTCAATACCGACCACAGCGTGACGCGGCTCCTGCCGGCCGCAATGCCGATGTTGTCGAGGCCTGTGATGATCGGATTGAGCCAGCCGAGATATTGCACGGCGATCACCAGCCAGATGATCAGCGCGAGGCGATTCTCCAGATGCTGCATCCACGACTGATTGCCGAGACTGGCCGCGAACAGCAGCACGCCGACGCGCACCACGATGTACGCGCCGATCAAGTGGATGGCGGAGTCCAACACCGCGACATCGTGGTGCGCCGCATTGAGCGCCCCGCGAGCCAGGATCACCAGCACGAATGCCGCGATCACGGGGGCGATCACGATCAGGCCGTGCGAGGCGAAGTAATGGCGCGTCAGCGCGGTGCGGGCTGCGACTCCGAGTCGATCGCGGCGCTTGCGCAACGCGCCGCCGACCGCCAGTCCAAGGCCGATGCAGACGGCGACGGCGAGGACCTGTGTAATCACAATGCGCGTGAACAAAATATCGGTGAATCGGTCCACATGCAGCCAAAAATCGGTCATGCGTTGAGATCCGGAATCAATTGGCTTTCGAGCCTCGCGATTTGATCCTTGAGCAGCAATTTGCGCTTCTTCAGTCGCTTCATCTGCAGCTCATCGACCTTGAAATCCATGGATAGACGGGAAATCACGTCGTCGAGGTCCCGGTGCTCGATGCGCAGCTGGCGCAACCGCTGGATGTTCTTGAACAGATCCCTGTTGACGTTGCTTTCTTCGTCGGTCACTTTGGCGGCTGCTTCTGCTTAGGAGTGGCTGCGCCACACCGGGACCACGCAATCCGGTAGCTTAGCCAACCGGCCCAACGGATTCCAAGTGAGCCGCGGATCGTGAAAATCCGAGCCGACGGATCCTAGAAGTCCGAACTTCATTGCGAGCATGGCATTCGCTTCGCAATGTTGGGCGCCGTTGCCGCCCGTCACCACCTCGAGCGCACCGCCGCCGGCCGCCACGAAGTCGGCCAGCAGCTGCCGCCGGCCGCCCGCCGACAGCGCGTAGCGTGCCGGGTGGGCCAAGGATGCGATGCCGCCGGCATCGCGAATCCACGCGACCGCCTCCGCGAGCGCGGGCCATTCGGCGGCGAAGTGCGCTGCACGGCCTGCGCCCAGGTATTTGCGGAACGCGTGCTCCGTTCGGCCGACGTGGCCGCCCGCGACCAGCGCGGCCGCGAGGTGCGAGCGAGTCGGCAATCCGGGATTGGCCTCGACCGCCGCGAGCAGCGCGGCGCCGGGCAGTCCCAGATCGCTCAGCGCGGCGCAGATCTTGCGCATTCGGACCCGCCGCCGTTCGGCCTGCGAACAAAGCGCGCTCCGCAGCCGTGCCGAGGCGGGATCTATCCAGAGCCCCAGGACGTGAATGGCCTGGGAGCGCCAGGAGGCCGAGATTTCGACCCCCGGAACGATCCGGACGCCGGCGCGTCCGCCGGCGTCTTGCGCCTCTTCGAGACCCGCAACCGTGTCGTGGTCGGTGAGCGCCAGCACGGCGACGCCGGCCGCGGCCGCGTGCTGCACCAGCCCGGCGGGACTCAGCGCGCCGTCCGAGCAGTTCGAATGCGCATGCAGGTCGACCGCGGCGCTATGGGTCACGATGGGCTCCCCGCGAGCCCAATCGCTTGCACGCTGTGGCCCGCCAATACGATGAAGCCCTGGGCTCTTTCGAAGCCGTCATTCGTGTAGTCGAAAGTGTAAGTGCGCAGCAGCCGCCGTTTGCCGAGCGAGTCGCGACCGAGTCGAAATCCGGCAAATGCCACGGTCCCGTCCAGAAACTGCACAACCGCCCGCGAGCAGGCGTCCTTGGCGATGCGGTTGGCGGTCTGGCGCGCATCCAATGAATTTTCCCATACCTTATAGGCTACGCCCAAAATGCCGGTCCCGATAACCAGGAACAGAAGATCGCCGTTCATGCGCCCGAGCCTACCCTGGAATTCCGTCGAATATCCCCCATAGCGGTAGCATAGCAATCTAACGTTCGAGGACCCTATGGCAAATGACCTACAATCGTCCCTCACCGTGCGCGTCGATCCGGACGACATGGTGCAGTACGTCCACAATTTGATGATGATCCCGAGCGGCGCGCCGTCGGAAGCCTCGGTTGTGCTCGCCCGGCGCCAATGGGGAGGCGATACGCCGCTGGCGCGTGCCGCCCACATGCGCTGGAGCGCGCTCAACCGCGCGTTTGGCGATGCGCGGGTCGGTACCTGGACCCAACCGCGCAAGTCCGACCAAATTCACGTGCCGGCAGCGCTCATCGCGGCGGCCGGAGTGGCCCGGCTCACCGTGGCCGAGAATCAAGTGGTGTTCGACATACCCACGTTGCTGGATACGACCTTGCAGTTGGCCCAGCCGGCCGGACACGCGTAAATCAGGGCGCGCCCGGCGTTCATGCCGGGCGCGGCAGCACGCTTTCGTGGCTGAACGCGACGAAATCGCCGTTGAGGAGGCTTTCCCGGCAGTTGTAGCGCATACGATGACCGCCGATCAGGGTCACTTGACCGCCGGCGGCCTCGAGTACGGCCTGACCCGCCGCGGTATCCCATTCCGAAGTGGGCCCAAAGCGCGGGTACAGCTCGGCATTGCCCTCCGCAAGCAGGCAGAATTTGAGCGAGCTGCCGACCCCGGTCATTTCATGAGGCCCCAGAGTCGATAAATAAGTGGCGGTTTGCGGGCTCATGTGCGAGCGGCTGCCGACCACGCGGATCGGTGTGGCGGGAGGCGCCACGTGAATTTGTCTGCGCTCCGAGCCCTGCTGCCGGAACGCACCGATGCCTGCGGCACCCCAGTACAGAAGCCCTTGGGCGGGCGCGGCCACCACCCCCAGCAACGGCTCATGCTCGACAATGAGAGCGATATTGATCGTGAACTCGCCATTGCGCTTGACGAATTCGCGGGTTCCATCGAGCGGGTCGACCACCCAGAGTTCCCGCCACTTGCGGCGTTCGCTCCATTGGGCTTGCGTCGCCTCTTCGGACAGGATGGGTATGTCCGGCCACAGCCGCCTCAAGCCGTCGTTGATGACCCGTTGCGACTCCAAATCCGCCAGCGTCAGGGGCGAGTCATCGAGCTTGTGCTGCACCGCGAATCGGCCTTCGTACACCGCCATGATCGCGGCGCCGGCGTCTGCAACGATGGGCAGCAGGGCTTGGGCCATATCGGGAAGATTTCGCATCCGTTGCTATGATACGCAGATGCTGGAAGGTAAGGCACTCGATTGGTCGGCAATCGACACCGTCATGCTGGACATGGACGGCACGTTGCTCGATCAGCGATTCGACAATTGGTTCTGGCGGGAACTGATTCCCGAACGCTATGCGCGGGCGCGCGGCATCACACAGCCGGAAGCGGCGGCGCTGCTGGCTCCAAAATTCCGGGCCGTCATGGGCACGATGCGCTGGTATTGCATCGAATATTGGAGCGAAGAGCTGGGGTTGGATGTCGCCGGCATCAAGCGCACCGCCCTGGACCAGGTGGGTTTCCTGCCGGGAGCGCAAGAATTTCTGTCAAAGCTCGAGCTGCGCGGCAAGCGCCGGGTGCTCGTTACCAACGCGCATCCGGTGACTTTGGCGATCAAGAACGAACAGGTGCGGCTCAGCGACTATTTCGACGCCTGCTATTCGACCCACTCGTTCCATGCTCCGAAGGAAGACGCGGCATTTTGGCCGAAATTCAACGCCTTGGAGCGGTTCGTCCCGCAGCGCACCCTATTCGTCGATGACAGCATTCCGGTGCTGGATGCCGCGCACGGCTTTGGCATCGCGTGGCTGCGCGCCGTGCGGCTCCCGGATTCGTCGGGGCCGGCGCAGGACACCGGCCATTACGCGGCGGTCGACGGGGTGGCCGACCTCATGTGATGGCCGGTGCCCCGCCGGCAGGTCCGCCGCCGCGATTGCCCCGGCGCCGGCCCCGGCCCGGGCCTTTGGTTGCGGGAGCATCGCCGCCTTCCGCGGCTCCGCGCTGCGGCGATGAGGCTCCCGTATGCGGGGCCGCACCGGTGTGCGGC
>JBBIUT010000061.1:0-15614 GCA_037440085.1 Gammaproteobacteria bacterium | reverse complement strand
GATGATCGTCGCCGGCACGCTGTGCAACAAGATGGCGCCGGCGCTGCGCAAGGTGTACGACCAGATGGCCGAGCCGCGCTGGGTGATTTCAATGGGCTCGTGTGCGAACGGCGGAGGCTATTACCATTATTCCTATGCCGTGGTGCGCGGGTGCGATCGCATCGTGCCGGTCGACGTCTACGTTCCTGGCTGCCCGCCGACGGCCGAGGCGCTGATATACGGCATCATTCAGCTGCAAAACAAGATCAAGCGCAACAAGGCCATTATTCGATGACCAATGACGCCGGCTCCACCGTGCAGCCTCCAGGCCGGCTGGCGCATCTCGGGGCGCTGCTCGAGCAGGCGCTGCCGGGGAAATTGCAGAGCGTGGCCAGTCACACCGGGGAATTGACCTACGAAGTTCCGCCCGCGGATCTGCTCACCGTCGCGCAGGCGCTGCGTGACGGAGCCGGCCTTGAGTTCGAGATGTGCATGGACGTGTGCGGCATCGACTATCTCGAGTACGGCCGCGCCGAATGGAAGACCGAGCGCGCCACCGTATCGGGGTTCAGCCGCGGCGTCACTCGCGGCATGCAGACGGACGGCGCCATGCCGGCCGGCCGGCGCTTCGCGGTGGTATATCACCTGCTGTCGATCGCCAACAATCAACGCCTGCGGCTCAAGGTGTTCTGCGCGGACGATGCGCAGCCGATGGTTGATTCGGTCACGCCCATCTGGGCGTCGGCCAATTGGTTCGAGCGCGAGGCCTTCGACCTGTTCGGCATCCTGTTCAAGGGGCATCCGGATTTGCGCCGCCTGCTGACCGACTACGGCTTCATCGGCCACCCATTCCGCAAGGATTTTCCCTTGATCGGCAATGTCGAGGTGCGTTACGACCCGGAAAAGGGGCGGGTGGTGTACCAACCGGTCAGCATCGAACCCCGCGTCCTCGTGCCGAAGGTCATCCGCCACGACAATCGCTACGACCCGGCGCTGACCGCCGCGGCGCCCACCGGCAAGACCGATGGCTGAAATCCGCAATTACACGATGAACTTCGGCCCGCAGCATCCGGCAGCGCACGGCGTGCTGCGCTTGGTGCTCGAAATGGACGGCGAAGTCATTCAAAAGGCCGATCCGCACGTCGGGCTGTTGCACCGCGCGACCGAGAAGCTGGCGGAGAGCAAGCCGTTCAATCAGTCGATCGGTTACATGGACCGGCTGGATTACGTGTCCATGATGTGCAACGAGCACGCGTATGTCCTCGCGATCGAAAAGCTGCTGGGCATCGTGCCGCCGCTGCGCGCGCAGTACATCCGCGTGATGTTCGACGAGATCACGCGCATTTTGAACCACCTGATGTGGCTCGGGGCGCACGGCATCGACATCGGCGCCATGACCGTGTTCCTGTACTGTTTCCGCGAGCGCGAAGACCTGATGGATTGCTATGAGGCGGTCTCCGGCACGCGCATGCATGCCACGTACTACCGGCCGGGGGGCGTGTACCGGGATTTGCCGGAAGTCATGCCGAAATACCAGTACACGCAGTGGCGCAGCAACAAGGACGTCGACCGGCTGAACGAGCGCCGCTCGGGCGGGCTGTTGGATTTCATCGGCGACTTCGCCCGGCGGTTCCCAGCCTGTGTCGACGAATATGAAACACTGCTCACGGACAATCGCATCTGGAAGCAGCGCACGGTGAACATCGCCGTGGTCTCTCCGGAAAGGGCGCTGCAGCTGGGGTTTGCGGGCCCGATGCTGCGCGGCTCCGGCGTCGAGTGGGATCTTCGCAAGAAGCAACCCTACGAGGCCTACGATCAAGTGGAGTTCGACATTCCGGTCGGCGTCAACGGCGATTGCTACGACCGCTACCTGGTGCGCGTCCAGGAGTTGCGCGAGTCGGCCAGGATCATCGATCAATGCGTCAAGTGGCTCAGGCAGAATCCAGGGCCGGTCATGCTCGACGACCGCAAAGTGCGGCCGCCGCGCCGCGAGCAAATGAAAGGCGACATGGAGTCCTTGATTCATCACTTCAAACTCTTTACCGAGGGCTATTGCGTGCCCGAAGGCGAGACTTACGCGGCGGTCGAAGCGCCCAAGGGCGAACTCGGCGTGTACTTGGTGTCCGATGGCGCGAACAAGCCGTATCGCATGAAGGTTCGCGCACCGGGCTTCGCGCACATCGCGGCGCTCGACGAAATGGTCCGCGGGCACATGCTCGCCGACGTGGTGGCGGTGATCGGCACTCAAGACATCGTGTTCGGCGAGATCGACCGATGAGCGCCGAGCTGTCGTTGCACCTGCGCGAGGAAATCGACCGCTGGGTGGCGAAATTTCCCAAGGATCGCAAGCGCTCGGCGGTCGTCTCCGCACTGCACGCCGCCCAGCACGAGAACAACGGGTATCTCACGCCGGCGCTCATGGATTCGGTGGCGGCGTATCTGGGGCTGCCGCCCATTCAGGTGTACGAGGTGGCGGCCTTTTACTCCATGTTCGAAACCAAGCCGGTCGGCCGGCATCACGTGTCGGTGTGCACCAACATCTCCTGCATGTTGCGCGGCTCGCAGGCGGTGGTCGACCGCATCGAGAAGAAGCTCGGCATCAGAACCGGCGAGAGCACGCCGGACGGGCGGATTTACCTGAAGCGCGAGGAGGAGTGCCTGGCGGCATGCACCGGCGCCCCCATGATGATGGTCGATCACGTGTATTACGAAAATCTGACCCCCGAGGCGGTCGATCGGATCTTGGACGATCTGACATGAGCCCGATCTTCCGCGGCAAGAGGCGCTAATGGTTTACGAGCAGAATCTGGTGATGTTCGAGGCGCTCAAGCACGAGCGGCCGTGGACGCTCGATGGCTATCGCTCATTCGGCGGATATCAGGCTTGGGAGCGTATATTGCGCGAGGGCACAGCCCGCGAAAAGATCATCGACGAGGTGAAGACCTCGGGGCTGCGCGGCAGGGGCGGCGCGGCCTTTCCGACCGGATTGAAGTGGAGTTTCATGCCGCGCTCCTCGCCGGTGCAGAAATACGTGGTGTGCAATTCCGACGAATCCGAGCCCGGCACCTGTCACGACCGCGACATTCTGCGCTACAACCCCCATTCGGTGATCGAGGGTATGGCGATCGGCGGCTACGCGATGACCGCCACCGTGGGCTATAACTACATTCGCGGCGAATTCCTGGGCGAGCCGATTCCGCGCTTCGAGGCGGCATTGCGGGAGGCGTACGCAGCGGGGCTATTGGGCCGCAACATTCGGGGTTCGGGGGTTGATTTCGATCTGTACACCTTCATCGGCGCCGGGGCCTACATTTGCGGCGAGGAAACGGCGCTGCTCGAGTCGCTGGAGGGCAAGCCAGGCAAGCCGCGCTTCAAACCCCCGTTTCCCGCCAACTTCGGGCTGTTCGGCAAACCGACCACGATCAACAACACCCAGAGCTTCGCGAGCGTGCCGACCATCATGCGCAACGGCGCCGCGTGGTTCGCGGGCCTGGGACCCGCGAACTCGGGCGGCACCGCGATCTTCTCGGTGTCGGGGCATGTGGAGAAGCCGGGAAATTTCGAATTGCCGCTCGGCATTCCGTTCGCCGAGTTGTTGGCGCTGGCCGGTGGCGTGTGGAAGGGCCGCAAGCTCAAGGCGGTGATACCCGGAGGCTCGTCGGTGCCGGTGGTGCCCGGCGAGGTGATGATGGCGACCAACATGGATTACGACTCGGTCAAGAAGGCCGGATCGTCGGTCGGCACCGGCGCGGTGATCGTCATGGACGAAACCACGTGCATGGTGCGCGCGCTCGAGCGTCTGTCGCGCTTCTACTATTCGGAATCGTGCGGCCAATGCACGCCTTGTCGCGAGGGCACCGGCTGGTTGGATCGCATGCTGAAGCGCATCATAGCCGGCCAGGGCCGGAGCGAGGATCTCGGGCTGCTGCTCGATGTCGCCAATCGCATCGAAGGCCACACGATTTGCGCATTGGGCGACGCGGCCGCTTGGCCGGTGCAGAGTTTCTTGAAGCACTTTCGGCACGAATTTCAATACATGATCGAGCACCAGGGCCGTTCGATCATCGAAGGCCAAGCGGCGGCGGCATAAAGGCGGACGATGAGCGACGATCTGGTCAATATCGAGGTCAACGGCGTACCGCTTAAGGCCCGCAAGGGTCAGATGATCATGCAGGTCACGGACGCGGCTGACATTTACATCCCGCGGTTTTGCTATCACGCCAAACTCAGCATCGCCGCCAACTGCCGAATGTGCCTGGTCGAAGTGGAGAAGGCCCCGAAGCCGCTGCCGGCGTGCTCCACCCCGATCATGGAAGGCATGAAGGTGTTCACCAAGTCGCCGAAAGCCGTTGCGGCGCAACGTGCGACCATGGAATTCCTGCTGATCAATCATCCGCTCGATTGCCCGATCTGCGATCAGGGCGGCGAATGCGAGCTGCAGGATCTGGCGATGGGATACGGGCGCGATATTTCGCGGTTTTCGGAGCGCAAACGCGTCGTCAAGGACAAGAATCTGGGTCCGCTGGTCTCGACCGACATGACGCGCTGCATCCATTGCACGCGTTGCGTACGTTTCGGCCAGGAAATCCAGGGCTATCCGCAGCTCGGTACCATCGGCCGCGGCGAGCACGTGCAGATCGAGACCTACGTAGAGCAGAGCATCGATCACGAGCTGTCGGCCAACATCATCGATTTGTGTCCGGTGGGGGCGCTCAACAACAAGCCTTTCCGGTACCACGCGCGCGCTTGGGAAATGACTCAGCACGCACTGGTGTCGCCGCACGACGGTTTCGGCACGAACATCTACGCGCACGTGCTGCGCGGCAAACTGATGCGCGTCGTGCCGCGCGAGAACGAGGAGATCAACGAAACCTGGATTGCGGACCGCGACCGATTCGGGTTCGAGGGCATGTACTCGAGCGAGCGGGTCACGCAGCCGATGATGCGCGTCGACGGCGCGTTGCAGCCGGTCGATTGGGAGACGGCGCTGACGGCGGCGGCCGAAGGGCTGCAGAAGTCGGCCGCGAGTCACGGCGCGGCGAGCTTAGGGTTTCTGGCATCGCCGATGGCCACCGTGGAGGAGATGTATCTGCTTTCGCGGATCGCCCGCGGGCTTGGCAGCAACAACATCGATCACCGTCTGCGCCAGCTGGATTTCAGGGGGCAGGAAGGCGAGGCCACGTTTCCGGGCCTCGGGCTGAAAATAGCCGACATTGCGGCGCTCGAGGGCGTCCTGATCGTCGGTTCGAATCTGCGGCACGAGATGCCGATGCTGGCACATCGAATTCGGCAGGCCGCCGTCAAGGGAGGCGCGCGCGTGGCGTTTCTCAATCCGCGCGCCTTCGAATACCTGTTTCCGGTGGCGGCCCACGGTGTCGCGCAGGATCTGGTGGGCGAACTTGCCGGCGTGGTGCGTGCGGCCGCGGCCGCGGCCAACCAACCGCTTCCGAGCGGCGTGCGCCCGGCGGCAGTGACCGACGAGCATCGCGCGCTGCTCGCGGCACTCACCCGCGGCACGCGCCGCGCGATCGTGCTCGGCACCCTTGCGCAGCGGCATCCCGCGTACTCGGAGCTCAAGTCGCTTGCCGCGATGCTGGCATCCTTGAGCGGCGCCAGTCTCGGGCTCATCACCGAAGGCGCCAACGCGGCAGGCGCCTATTTGGCGGGGGCGGTGCCGCACCGGCAATCCGGGGGTGCGCCTGCGGCCGGCGCGGGAATGTCGGCGCGCACCATGCTGGAAGTCTGGCTCAAGGCCTACGTGTTGTTCGGCGGGATCGACCCGGCCGGTGACTTGACGGCGGGTCCCGAGGCGCTGGCGGCCGCTGACCTCGTGGTCGCGGTCACGACGCATTTGCCCGACAGTTTGCGCGCCGTGGCGCATGTGGTGCTGCCGATCGGCAGCTTCGCCGAAAGCGCCGGCACGTTCGTGAATGCCGAGGGGCGCTGGCAGAGCTGGGCCGGCGCCGCGAAATTGGTGGGCGAAAGCCGCCCGGGCTGGAAAGTGTTGCGGGTACTGGCGAATTTGCTGGACATACCCGGCATCGATTTCGTGAGCGCGGAGGAAGTTCGCGAAGCCCTGCGCGCGTTGTGCGCAGCTCGCAGCGGGACATCGGCCGGTTCCGGTGACGGAACTGTGCCCAGCGCCGATGCAGCCTCGGGTTCGCCCGCGGCCGGCACGCCGGCCGCGGGGCCTTGGGTCGACATACCGCCGTATCAGACCGACGTGCTGGTGCGCGGATCGGCATCTTTGAGCAAAACCAAGGACGGGCTCATCGCCCGCGCCGTGATCTGATCATGTGGCAGTGGGATCCATTGAGAGCGTGGCTGTCGGGCGAAATCACGCCGTATTGGACCAACCCGCTGCTGACCGCGGTGCAGATTCTGATGGTGGTCGTGGGCCTGATTCTCGTCATGGCCTTCTACACGTTGGCGGAACGCAAAATCATCGGCTGGATGCAGCTGCGCAAGGGCCCGAATCGCGTCAATCTGTTGTTTCTACCGGGCTTCGCCCAGCCGTTTGCGGACGTGGTCAAGCTGATGTTCAAGGAAATCCTGATCCCGGCGGACGCGAGCGGATTTTTGTTTCGCTTGGCGCCGTTCCTGGCGCTGGTGCCCGCGCTGGCGGTCTGGGCGGTCATTCCGTTTGCGCCGGAACGCGCCTTCGCCAACATCGACGCGGGTCTGCTATACATTCTTGCGCTCACCTCGATGGGAGTGTACGGAATCATCCTGGCCGGTTGGGCGGCCAACTCCAAATACGCCTTTCTGGGCGCGATGCGCTCGGCGGCTCAGATCGTCGCCTATGAAATCGCCATGGGCTTCGCCATGGTGGGGGTGCTGATGGCCGCAGGCAGCCTCAATGTCGGCGAGATCATCCGGGCGCAGCACGGCGGACCGTTGAGCTGGAACTGGTTCTGGCTGTTCCCGATGCTGGTGGTGTATTTCATCTCGGGCGTTGCCGAGACCAATCGCGCGCCGTTCGACGTGGCCGAGGGCGAATCCGAGATCGTCGCGGGATTCCATGTCGACTACTCTGGCATGGCGTTCGCCCTGTTTTTCATCGCCGAATACGTCAACATGATTCTGATATCGGCGCTCACCGTCATTTTCTTCTTCGGCGGCTGGCTGTCGCCCTTCGATGGCTGGCTGCCGGATTCGACCTGGCTCGCCGCCCCGAGCTTTTTCTGGTTCGGCCTGAAGACGCTGGTGCCGATGTTCGGCTTTCTTTGGCTGCGCGCGACCTTTCCGCGCTATCGGTACGATCAGATCATGCGTTTGGGCTGGAAGGCGCTGATTCCGGTGACCCTGATCTGGCTCGCGGTGGAGGGCTTGATGATGTACGTGCATGTGGGCCCGTGGAAGGAGCATCTGTAATGCAGGGTGCGCGCAGCTTTTTGAAAACCTTCCTGCTCTGGGAGCTGTTGCAGGGCTTGTGGGTGACGTGGAAGAACATGTGGCGCCCCAAGGTCACCGTGAACTATCCCGAAGAGAAGGCCCCGCAGAGCACCCGCTTCCGGGGCCTGCATGCCTTGCGCCGCTACCCGAACGGCGAGGAGCGCTGCATAGCCTGCAAGCTCTGCGAAGCGGTTTGTCCCGCGCTCGCCATCACCATCGAGTCCGATGTGAGCAACGACGGCACGCGCCGCACGACGCGCTACGACATCGATCTGTTCAAATGCATCTATTGCGGCTTCTGCGAGGAGGCGTGCCCGGTCGACGCCATCGTAGAGACCCGCCTGCTCGAGTATCACATGGAGCATCGCGGCGAAAACATCATGAACAAGGACAAGTTGCTCGGCATCGGCGAGCGTTACGAAGCCATGATCGCGGCCGATCGCGCCGCCGACGCGCGGTATCGCTGATGTTTTCCACGATCTTGTTTTTCACCTTCGGCGCCGTGCTGGTGTGCGCCGCCCTCGGGGTGATTCTCGCCCGCAACCCGGTGCACAGCGCCCTGCTGCTGGTGCTGTGCTTCTTCAACAGCGCGGTCATATGGCTGATGCTGGACGCGGAGTTCCTGGGGATCGTCCTGGTGCTGGTTTACGTGGGCGCCGTGATGGTGCTGTTCTTGTTCGTGGTGATGATGCTTGACGTCGACGCCGAGCGGTTCCGCAAGGAATTCGCCGGCTATTGGCCGTTGACTGTGGCCGTTGCGGGCTTCGTCGTGTTCGCGATCGTCAACGTGATCGTAGTGCGGCATCTCGGCGGCGCGACCTTCAAGACGGCTGCCGCGCTGCCCGCGGATTATTCCAACACGCGCGCTTTGGGCACGGCGCTGTTCACCCGCTACGCCTACCCGGCACAGATCGCCGCAGTCATCCTGCTGGTGGCGAGCGTAGCGGCCATCATTCTCACCTTGCGCCGACGCTCCGGGGTCAAACCGCAGGACATCGCGCAGCAGGTCGCGGCGCGGGCGAAGGATCGGGTCCGGATCGTCAAAATGGCCTCCGAGAAACGATCATGATCACGCTCACGCACGTGCTGACCCTGTCCGGCATTCTGTTCGCGATCGCGGTCGCAGGCGTGTTTCTGAACCGCAAGAACGTCATCGTGCTGTTGATGTGCATCGAGCTGATGCTGCTCGCGGTGAATTTCAATTTTGTGGCGTTTTCGCGATTTACGGGCGACATCGGCGGCCAGATATTCGTGTTCTTCATACTGACCGTGGCGGCGGCCGAAGCGGCAATCGGTCTCGCGATCCTGGTGGTGGTGTTCCGAGAGCGGCGCAGCATCGACGTCGAAGACCTCGACACGCTGCAGGGCTGAGGGTGGTTTAGACAACATGCAGTCGATTTATCTCACGATTGCGCTGGCACCCCTGGTCGCGGCGATTGCCGCGGGTTTGTTCGGGCGCGCCATCGGACGCACGGGTGCGCACAGCATCGCGATCGCGGGCGTGGCGCTCTCGTGCGCCTTGTCGCTCCATGTGCTCAAGGGGATTCTCGCGGACGGCGTGGGGACCTTCAACGGCGCGGTCTACACGTGGCTGATCAGCGACGGTGTGCATGTCGATGTCGGCTTCCTGATCGATCGCCTTTCGGCCTTGATGATGGCGGTGGTGACCTTCGTGTCGCTGATGGTTCACATCTACACCATCGGCTACATGCGCGATGACGACGGGTACCAGCGATTCTTCAGCTACATCTCGCTGTTCACGTTTGCGATGCTGATGCTGGTGATGTCGAACAATTTCATGCAATTGTTCTTCGGCTGGGAAGGGGTCGGCGTCGTGTCGTACCTGCTCATCGGCTATTGGTACACGCGGCCGACGGCGACTTTCGCCGCCCTCAAGGCCTTCCTGGTCAATCGCATCGGGGATTTCGGATTCATACTGGGAATCGCAGCGGTGCTGCGATACACCGGCTCGCTCGATTATGCGACGGTGTTCGCGAACGCGGGGCAATTCGCCAATGCGCAGATTCACGTGACCGCCACGGTCGCCTGGCCCGCGATCACCTTCACCTGCATATGTCTCTTCATCGGCGCGATGGGAAAATCCGCCCAGGTGCCGCTGCACGTGTGGCTGCCGGACTCGATGGAAGGCCCGACGCCGATTTCCGCGCTGATCCATGCCGCGACCATGGTGACGGCCGGCATATTCATGGTGGCGAGGATGTCGCCGCTGTTCGAGCTGTCGGAGACGGCGCTTTCGATGGTGTTGATCGTCGGTGCGACCACGGCGTTTTTCATGGGCCTGTTGGGCGTGGTGAACAACGACATCAAGCGGGTGATCGCCTATTCGACGCTGTCGCAGCTCGGTTACATGACGGCGGCGCTCGGCGCGTCCGCATACGGCGCCGGAATCTTTCACTTGATGACGCATGCGTTCTTCAAGGCGCTGCTGTTCCTGGCGGCGGGCTCCGTGATCATGGCCATGCATCACGAGCAGGACATGCGGAAAATGGGCGGTCTTAAACGTCACCTCCCGATCACCTATTGGACCTTCTTGGTGGGCTCACTGGCGTTGATCGGCTTTCCCGGCACAGCGGGCTTCTTTTCCAAGGATCTTCTGATCGACGCCGTTCACGAATCGAACCGCGCCGGATCCGGCTATGCGTATATCTGCGTCCTCGCGGGCGTTTTCGTGACGGCGCTGTATACCTTCCGCATGTTCTTCATGACGTTCCACGGCGAGGAACGCATGGACCACCACACGCGCGAGCATCTGCACGAGAGCCCGTGGGTGGTGACGGTGCCGCTGATTTTGCTGGCCATTCCGTCGGCGCTCATTGGCTGGTTCACGGTGGAACCGGTGTTGTTCGAAAATTACTTCGCCGGCGCCATTCGGGTCCTGCCGGCACACGATGTGCTGCATCGGGTCGGGGAGGAATTTCACGGCTCGGCAGCCTTTGTGGCCGCCGCGTTATCCGCGCCGCCGCTCTGGTTCGCTCTGTCGGGCGTCGTCGCCGCGTGGCTGTACTTCTACAAGAGACCCGCGCTCGCGGATGCCGCCGAGCGCAAATTCAAGTGGCTGCACGAAATGCTGGTCAACAAGTACGGATTCGACTGGTTCAACGAGCATGTGATTTGCGCGGGCGCCAGAGCGTTGGGCAGGGGATTGTGGCGCGGCGGCGATGAGACGCTTATCGACAACGGACTGGTCAACGGCAGCGCGCGCATCGTCGGTTGGTTGGGCTCTGTGATGCGGTACGCGCAGTCCGGATACCTGTATCACTATGCGTTCGCCATGATCCTCGGATTGGCTTCGCTCCTTCTTTGGCTCATCTGGCGGCCGTGATGGTGATCGGACACTTGCTTGGGATCCTGATCTGGCTGCCCATCGCAGGCGGCTTCGCGGTGCTCGCGTTGGGCGGGCGCGTGTCGGCCGCAAAATGGTTGTCGCTCGGTGTGTCCGGGCTCGAGCTGCTGCTCAGCGCGCCGCTGTTCACGGCCTTCAAGGGTGGTACCGCCGAGATGCAATTCATCGAGCGCTCGCCGTGGATCGCGGCCATTCATGCGGATTACTACATCGGCGTCGACGGAATATCGATGCCCCTGATCCTGTTGACGACCTTCACCACCCTGCTGATCGTGATCGCGGGCTGGAGCAACGTCGAGAAGCGGGTTTCTCAATACTTTGCGGCGTTTTTACTGCTGGAAGGCTTGATGATAGGCGTGTTCGCGGCGCTCGACGCAGCCCTGTTCTACGTGTTTTGGGAGGCCATGCTGCTGCCGATGTTCATCATCATCGGCATCTGGGGAGGCCCGCGGCGCGTGTACGCGACCATCAAGTTCTTCTTGTACACGTTCGTCGGCTCGCTGTTGATGCTGGTCGCGCTGATTTACATGTATTTGAAGGCGGGTACCTATGAACTCGCGGTATTGCAGGGCATGCCGCTGACGCTGAACGAACAAATCTTGATTTTCTTGGCGCTGTTTGCCGCATTCGCCGTGAAGGTTCCGATGTGGCCGGTGCACACCTGGTTGCCGGATGCGCACGTCGAGGCGCCGACCGGCGGCTCCGTGGTGTTGGCGGCCATCATGCTCAAAATGGGCGGATACGGCTTTCTGCGCTTTTCGCTCCCCATCGCGCCGGACGCCAGCCGCGAGTTGGACTGGCTGATCATCGCCCTGTCGCTGATCGCCGTGGTGTACATCGGTTTCGTCGCCCTGGCGCAGCGGGACATGAAGAAGCTGATCGCCTATTCGTCGATCGCGCACATGGGGTTCGTCACCTTGGGCACCTTCATCGGCTTCCAAATCGTGTCCCACACCGGCAGGACCTCGGGCGTGGAGTTGGGCCTTGACGGCGCGGTGGTGCAGATGCTGTCGCACGGCCTGGTGTCGGGGGCGATGTTCCTCTGTGTCGGCGTCATGTACGACCGGGTGCATAGCCGCGAGATCAACGCGTATGGCGGGGTGGTCAACACCATGCCGAAATTCGCGGCATTCATGGTGCTGTTCGCGTTGGCAAATTCCGGCGTTCCCGGCACATCGGGCTTCGTCGGCGAGTTTCTGGTCATCTTGGCGTCTTTCAAGGCGAATGTCTGGTACGCGTTCTTGGCGGGTACGACGCTGGTCTTGGGAGCGGCATATACCTTGTGGCTGGTGAAGCGGGTGATCTTCGGGGAAGTCGGCAACGACAAGGTTGCCGCGCTCAAGGATCTCAACGGCCGCGAGTTCCTGGTTCTGGGATTGCTCGCAGCGGCGGTGCTGCTGATCGGTTTGTGGCCGGCGCCGCTGCTCGATGTGATGAGGGCAACGACACAGCATTTAGCCCAGCAGATGCTGGTCTCGAAGATTGCGCCTTAAGGTTTACTTATGAACGGGTTCAATGTCGCCGAATTCAACGCGGGCTTAGGCTACGCCACACCGGAGATATTTCTCGCGCTGGCGGCATGCGCGATCCTGGCGCTTGATCTGTTCGTCTCGGATGCGCAGCGCCGCTGGATCGGTGTTCTCGCCGTGCTCAGTTTGTGCGCGACAGCCTTGTTGGCGGCGCTGCAGCCGGTGTCGGGGAGGATCACGGCGCTCGGAGGGCTTTTTGAGCTGGACCGGATGGCACAGGTGCTCAAAGTCGTGACCCTGCTGACGGTGGCGGTGGTGTTCGTTTATTCGACCGATTATCTTAAGCGCCGGGCGATTCTCAAGGGCGAGTATTACGTACTGGGGCTATTCGCCACTCTGGGGGCGATGGTGCTGATTTCCGCGGGCAGCTTGATCACCTTGTATCTTGGCCTCGAGCTGCTGTCCTTGTGCCTGTACGCGATGGTGGCGTTCGACCGGGATTCGGTGATTGCAGCGGAGTCCGCCATCAAATATTTCGTACTGGGGTCGATGGCCTCGGGAACTCTGCTATACGGCATGTCGATCGTGTATGGGGTCACCGGCAGCCTGGAACTCGCGGCGATCGCCGCCGCCGTTCATGGCGGCTTAGCGAGCAACGTCGGCCTGGTGTTCGGCATCGCATTTCTCATCGTCGGCTTGGGATTCAAGTTGGGCGCGGTGCCGTTCCACATGTGGATCCCGGACGTTTACGAGGGCTCGCCCACGTGCGTCACCGTATTCATCGGCACCGCGTCGAAACTGGCGGCGTTCGGCCTCATCATGCGGGTGCTGCCCGAAGCGTTGGCGGCTTCGCAGCCGGATTGGAGCCAAATGCTGGTGGTGCTGGCGGTGCTTTCGATGGCGATCGGCAGCATCGTCGCGATTGCGCAAACCAATATAAAGCGGATGCTGGCCTATTCCACGATTTCGCACGTCGGATTCGTACTGCTCGGAATATTGTCGGGCACGGCACAGGGCTATCAGGCCGCGATGTTCTACATGATCAGCTACGTAATCGTCGCGAGCGGGGCCTTCGGAATGATCCTGCTGCTGGCGCGCCAAGGCTTCGAGTCCGACAGGCTGGTGGACTTCAAGGGATTGAACGCGCGCAGCCCCTGGTTCGCCGGCATGACGGCAATTCTGATCTTCAGCCTGGCGGGCGTGCCGCCATTCGTCGGATTCTGGGCCAAGCTTGGGGTCGTGCAAGCGGTATTGGGGGTGGGCTACACCTGGCTGGCCGTGGTCGCGGTCCTATTTTCGGTGGTAGCGGCCTTCTTTTATCTTCGCATCGTCAAATTGATGTACTTCGACGATCCGAGCGACCGCGCGGAGATCGGCGGATCGACGATGATGCGCACGGTCTTGAGCGCGAACGCGTTGTTGGTGTTCGCCTTGGGAGTGGCGCCCGGCGCGCTGATCGCGCTGTGCCAAAGGGCGCTGCCGTAAAAAAAGACGAGTGGGACACGGCAAGTACACCGGTGATGATGTCGACACCGGCACTCGCCGTGCCTCGGAACCAGGGGGATCATCCATGAGAAGAATTCTGATCGCCGTTTCATTGGCCGCATCGTCCGCAGCTTTCTGCGCTGCGTCCGGCGCACAAGAACTCAGCGCTGCCGATCAAGCGGCCGCCAACGCTGCCATCAAGGTGATTCGTCCGGAGGCGATCGCCGCGCACATGAGGTTTCTCTCGGATGACCTGCTCGAAGGCCGCCAGACCGGATCGCGTGGGCATGAAATCGCGGCGCATTACGTGGCTACGGAGTTGGAAGCCATGGGACTCAAGCCCGCGGGAGTGAGCGGCACCTGGTTCCAGAGCGTGCCGATGCGCAAGGCGGATCTCGTCCCCGAATAGAGCTCGTTCGAGCTGCTGCGCGACGGTAAAGCGAAGACCCTGGTCTTCGGGCAGGACTACATCATGGGCGGCAATCCGCGTGCAACCGATGCAAGCGTGGAAGCGGGCGCGGTCTTCGTGGGCTTTGGGGTGAGTGCGCCCGAATTTCAGTATGACGACTACGCGGGCGTGGACGTTCGCGGAAAAGTGGTGGTGATGGTGCGCGGTGCGCCGCCGCGATTCCCTTCAACCGAGCGCGCCTATTTCTCGGACGCTGTTGTGAAGGCGCGTAACGCCGCGGCGCGCGGAGCGGTCGGAATCATCACTCTCATGCCGCCGGAATTCTTCGAGCGCTACAAATGGGACTGGATCGTTCCTCAAGTTCGTGCAGGAGGCATGTGGTGGCTCGATCCGCAAGGCGTACCCGCCGACACCCAACCGGAAATTCGCGCATCCGCGCTGCTGAACGGGAGCGGCGCCGAGGAGTTATTTTCAGGCGCCTCCAAGACATTGCCGGAAATCTTCGCTGCCTCGCGAGAGAGCAAGTCCGAATCGTTCGAGCTGCCGTTGAAGGTGAGGATTCACAACGTGAGTCGGTACACACCGATCGAAAGCCGCAACGTGATCGCCAAGCTCGCGGGCTCCGACCCTGCGCTCGCCGGGGAATACGTGGTATTCACGGCGCATATGGATCATCTTGGAATCTGCCGCCCGGCCGAGCAGGACACGGTTTGCCATGGAGCGTGGGACAACGCTTCGGGAACTTCGGCGGTTCTCGAGGTGGCGCGGGCGTTCTCGAGTTTGCGCCATGCGCCGCGCCGTTCGATTCTGTTCGTTTTCGTCACCGGCGAGGAGCGGGGTCTGCGCGGATCGGACTACTTCGCGCGTTATCCCACCGTCCCGATCGACAATATCGTCGCCGATGTGAACGTCGACGGCGCGCCCGGTATGATTTATCCGAACAAGGACATCGTGCCGCTTGGCGTGGAGCATTCCAGCCTTGCGAAGAATGTGCAGGCCGCCGCGCGGAAAATGGGCTACACGATCAGCCCGGACCCGATTCCTGAAGAGGTGATCTTCATTCGCAGCGATCAGTATTCATTCGTGAAGCAGGGAGTGCCTGCTGTGTTCATGAATTCCGGAAGGCAGAGCGTGGATCCCAAATTGGATGGCGCCGCGATCTTCGAGAAGTGGATATCCAGTATTTACCACACTCCAAAGGACAACATGAGCCAGGCGTTCTATTTCGAGTCGGCGGCCAGGTCCACCGGGTTGTCATTCCTGATCGGCTACGAGGTGGCGCAGCAGGGCGAGCGCCCGACCTGGAACGCCGGCGACTTTTTCGGCACGAAATTCTCGAAGAAACAGTAAGGCCCCAAGCGAGCAATTCATACATTGCCGGCGCGCAGCCAGGCAGGGGCCCCAAGGCTCGGTTGCTAGCTTGCATTGGCGCCTTTACCAGGTACAATGAGCGGCTCACCGGTGCGGGGTGGAGCAGTCTGGCAGCTCGTCGGGCTCATAACCCGAAGGTCGT
>JBBIUT010000060.1:0-16520 GCA_037440085.1 Gammaproteobacteria bacterium | reverse complement strand
AATCGATGTTGCAGGTCGAACCGCTCGGCTTCACCAGCAGGTGAAAGCCCGGCGGGGCATTGGCCGGCAGGGTATCCGCGGTTTCGAATTCCGGATTGGACATACTTATAAAGAACCTTGGTCGGAAGGCGGCTCGTCGACGAAGGCGGTGATTCCTCGACAGGGTATTAAGTGCGACATCCAGTATCCATTGGACCTAGGTCCACCCAGGCTGCTCCGGTTTGTATATGTCCGCCCCGGTTCAAAGCGGTATTGGGGCGCATAGCCGCTGACCAGTTGTTGCCGCCACGCGTATTGACGAGTGCTCACGCCGGACTGATGGCTCACCCCAACGGCAGTAAGATCAACCCGTAGGAAAGTCCGCCGTACATAAATGGCAGGAATCGGCCCTTGCTCTCGGTGGGCAGCTCCGTGATCGAACTGTTCATGATGATTGCGCCCGAGATGAATGCAACCAACAGTGCGAGGATGGAGCGCGGCAGGGTGACCAGCATGCCCATCCCCCAGCCGAGCAGGGACATCGCAGCAAGCAAGCGGCGGCCAATTCGCACATAAACCGCGCCATACTCTTCCTGCAATGTGTGGTCTACCCCCAGGAAGTGCACGGCGATGGCAAAGGCGAACAGCGCGACCGATCTTGGTGTTTCATCGAGATTATGCACCAACAGATACCCCATCAGCCCGACGTAGGCCGCGAAGCCCGCGATGCTGATCACGAATGCCCTTCCCACGCGCACCTTGGCGGAAGATTGGTGCAAGCGTTTGCGCAGATGATCCATGCCGTAGAACATCAGAAAGCCGATGAGCGAAACATAAAAAATCGACATGCCCTCGTAGCGCAGCGGCAGAGAAGTGGATTCCGCGAAGGCGCGGCGCGCGCTGTTCAGCTCCGGCATGATGTGCACAAACACATAGGCGGTCGCGGCCCCGGCACCGAATGAGACCGCGGTTCGCTCGTCGCGAACCAGCCACCGAAATGGATTCTGCATGCCAAACAGCAGGAAGGTGGCGCAGAAGAGCAGCGCAGCGGCACCGGATTCGTAGTTCAGCTCGGTCTGCATTGGGAGATTCATAACATTTTACTCATGATCTTGACGGAAATATTCGCTCCCATCACGGACGTGATCAGCGCGATCACAACAGGGGACCGCCCGAGGCGCAAATTCACCAGTTTGCTCACGCTAATGTCAACCCCAGGCAGTGGGCGGCGCTCGACGGGACCTTTTGCAGGGGTGCCCGCAGCTCGTTGAACGGCGCTCGGGAAAACGGCCTGCGGAGCAGCTCGCGCCGGGGCGCGAGTCTTTGGTCACGAGGCTGATGGAATTCTAAAACGATCGTCGAGAGCTCCGCTTCATCATTGGACCAAGGTCCCACGCAACGCCTGCCTGCCTCGCGCAGGTTATGATGCGCGGATAAACTGAGGAGAATCCGGGATGGTCGGTCGCAGGAGCCCATGGGCCGTGTTGGGTGCGGTGTCGGTCATGGCGCTGTATGCGAAGTTCGCCTGCGCTCTCGATTCACCGGCACCGGGTGCCGCAGCCGCGACTCAAGCCGCCGCCGCCGACGCCGATGAGGCCGAGACGCCGGATTCGATCGAGCAAGGTCACACGCAGCTGCCGGACAGTTTCGACCACAGGCCAATTGCGGCGTTGTTGCACGAATCGAAGTTCGTCGGTCTGCGCGACACCACGTTCAATGTGGAGCTCCGATCCTACGAGCTCGACCGCATCAACTTCAATGACTCCGCGAGCGAAGCCTGGACCCTGGGCGGCTCGGCCGGATTCAAGACGGGCTACTTCGGCGATTTCGCCGCAATCGGCGCCGCCGGATATACCTCGCAGCGCCTGTACGGACCGTTGGACAAGGACGGCACCAAGTTGCTGCGGACCGGACAGGAGCCCTACACCGTTTTGGGGGAACTCTACGGCCAGTTTCGGCTGACCGACACAATCGCGGCAATCGCGGGCCGAAAGGGGTTGGAGACGCCGTTCATCAACACTCAGGACTCGCTCATGACTCCGAACACGTTCATGCTGTATTCGGTACAGGGGGCGATCGGCAGCACGGATGAGAGGACGCTGCGCTTCGGCGCGGGCTACGTCGACCAGATCAAGGAGCGCAACTCCGAGAATTTCGAGTCGATGGCCGCCGCCGCCGGCGCACCCGCCGGAGTGAACCGAGGCGTCTATGTCGCCGGCGCGAACTTCAAATCGGGCGCACTCTCGATCGGCGCTGTCGACTACCGCAGCGCCGACATCATCAATATCCTCTACTCCGAAATGAAGTACATAATCCCGCTCGCCAAACGCTTGAGCCTGCGGTTCGGCGCGCAATACGCGGATCAAAGCAGCACCGGCGGCGACCTGCTCACCGGCAAGTCGTTCTCTACGCATCAGGAAGGTTTCAAGGCCGAGCTTGCGCGCGGCCCTGCGTTGTTCACCGTGGCGCGCACGCTGACCGCCGTCGGCACCGTGACCGGCGGCGGCGCCGGCAGCGGCACCGACATGCGCAACCCCTGGGGCGGGTATCCCGGATATACCGCCGTGCAAATCGAGAACTTCTATCGTGCAGGCGAGCATGCGACCATGCTGCGGGCCGCCTACAATTTGCCGCGATTCACGGGCCTCAGTGTGTATGCATTGTGGGTCGATGGCTCGACGCCGAACGTACAGAGGCAGTACGCCCAGAAAGAAACCGATCTCAACGTGAAATGGACGCCGCAGAGTGGCGACTGGAAGCGGCTCACCCTGCTCGCGCGCTACGGGCACGTTTCGCAAGGGGGGCCTACCGATCAGCATGAGGACGAGCTGCGGCTGATTCTCTACTATCAGCTGCGTTGAATCGAAGATTGCGCCGACAAGGCGCCGGCCACCCGGGCCGTATGATTTGGATTATAGTCCGCAAACTGCAAACAGGGGCTGCGAAACACGAACCGTGCGCGGTGCACCGGTTGCACGCCCGGCCCATGGGTACGCTCGGTCGCAATCAGCACGCTCGGTTGTTTTCTAAGTGAGATGAATTATGAAAGTACGTGTCAGCCTGAGCCCAATTGTGGCCTGCCTGATCGAGTCGGCCCTCGTGGCGGGGTGCGCCTCGAGCAAGGAAACCGGGCACCAGAGCTTTGTAAGCGGACGAATCCCGCGCCCCGGGCAGACTTCGGTTTACCCGTTTGCCGCGACTCCCGCCGAAGTGCCGCCCCGGTCCGCGCTGATCGTCGAGGGCATCATCGTGCCCGCGCTATCGGCGATGTCGGTGGGGGCATCATGAAAGATCCTGGACACGGGGAGTGGGCCGCGGCTGGGATTGCCCAGCGCTTTCAAGAGTTTGTCGGCATTGTCGAGAAGGCGGCGAACTGAAGCTCTATCGGAGAGGACAACGACAATGCAACTCGGAATGATCGGTCTCGGTAGAATGGGTGCGAACATGGTTCGGCGCCTGATTGGAGGCGGCCATCAATGCGTGGTCTACGACATGTCGCAGAAGGCGGTGCGGGAGCTGGTCAAGGAGCAAGCGGTCGGTGCTTCCTCGCTTGCGGACTTCGTCCAGAAGCTGGACAAGCCACGGACGGTTTGGCTGATGGTCCCGGCGGCCGTGGTGGACGAGACGATCGGCGATCTGCTGCCCCACCTTGACGCGGACGATATCGTCATCGACGGCGGCAATTCCTATTACATCGACGACGTTCGGCGCGCCAAGGAACTCGCCGCGAAGAAAATTCACTACGTCGATGTGGGCACCAGCGGCGGCGTGTGGGGGCTCGAGCGCGGCTTCTGCATGATGATCGGCGGGGAAAAGTCCGTGGTCAAACGCCTCGATCCGATCTTCGCGAGCTTGGCTCCGGGCATTGGCGATATTCCGCGAACGGCGGGCCGCGAGAAGGTCGAGGGCACCGCCGAGCAGGGTTACCTGCATTGCGGGTCAAACGGCGCCGGCCATTTCGTCAAGATGGTTCACAACGGCATCGAGTACGGGCTCATGGCCGCCTATGCCGAGGGGTTCGGTATCCTGCGTGCCGCGAACATCGGCAAACAGGAGCATCAAATCGACGCCGAGACGACGCCGCTGCGCGATCCCGGGCATTATCAGTACGACTTCAATCTGCGCGACATCGCGGAGTTGTGGCGGCGCGGCAGCGTGGTCGCCTCGTGGCTGCTCGATCTGCAAGCGATCGCCTTGCTCAAGGACCCGACGCTTGCCGGCTTCAGCGGCAAGGTTTCGGATTCCGGCGAGGGCCGCTGGACCATCAAGGCCGCCATCGATGAGGCCGTGCCGGCTCATGTTCTGACCGCGGCTCTCTACGAACGATTCAGCTCGCGCGGCGAATCGGCATTCGCCGACAAGCTGCTTTCGGCCATGCGCTACGAGTTCGGCGGGCATGTCGAGAAATCCGGGAAATAGGGAGCAAGTCGCGAATGAATACGCGGTATAGGCGGGAAAATTCGCAAGAATCGGTCGAATCCGTCGACCGTAGAATATGCGTGGCGCCGATGATGGACTGGACCGACCGTCATTGCCGCTACCTGCATCGCCTGTATGCGCCGCATGCCTTGCTGTACACCGAGATGATCGTATCGGCGGCGATCGTGCGCGGTAAGGCGCAGCGGCTGCTCGAACACGATCCCGAGGAGCATCCGGTCGCGCTGCAGCTGGGCGGCTGCGATCCGGAGGAGCTGGCGCAGGCGGCGCGCATCGGTGCCGCGGCAGGCTTTGCCGAGATCAACCTGAACGTGGGCTGTCCCAGCGATCGCGTGATGAGCGGATCGTTCGGCGCCTGTCTCATGCTGAATCCGGCGCTGGTCGCTGAGTGCGTGCGGCGCATGCGCGATGCGATGCCCCTGCCGGTCACGGTCAAGTGCCGCATCGGCGTCGACGATCGCGACGATTATGAATTCTTCTCGGGGTTTGTCGATGCGGTCGCGGGCGCGGGGGTGGCCGCGCTCATCGTCCACGCGCGCGCTGCGATACTCGGCGGTTTGACGCCCAAGGAAAATCGGGAGATTCCGCCGCTCAAATACCATTACTTGCAGCGGCTGAAACTCGAGCGCCCGCGGCTCGCCCTTGTGCTCAACGGCGGCGTGGCCGAAAGCGCCGCGGCGGTCGGATCCTTGGCGGCGGGGCTCGACGGCGTGATGCTCGGCCGCGCGGCCTATCATCGTCCCGCCTTGCTGGCCGAACTCGAACAGGCGGTGTTCGATCCCGCCTGGCGCATTCCGCAGCCCCGGCAGATCATCGAACGCATCATGCCCTATGCGCGTGCACAGGTCCGGCAGGGCGTTCCCCTGCACTCGATCACGCGCCACATGCACGGCCTGTTGGCCGGACGCCCGGGCGCGCGCGCCTGGCGCCGGTTTCTTTCCGAGGTCGCCGCGCGACCCGGTACGCCGCCGGAGGCGCTGTTTTCGGCGCTCCCGCTCTTGAATCAGGGGATGGCGGCCTAAACCAGGGGTGGTGGCCTAAACGGCCGAAGCGCCGCGGACCCGATTAAGTATAATTTGCCCTCACCATGGGTAATGACATCGAACTCGCAATCGTCTTTGCCGACGTGGTCGGCAGCACCAAGCTGTATGAATTGCTCGGGGACGTCCGCGCCCGCGACATGGTGGGCATTTGTATCGATGTGATGCGCGCCGCCACCGATGATCATCATGGCACCGTGATCAAGACCATGGGCGATGAGGTCATGTCGACGTTTCCGACCGCGGACGATGCCTTGAACGCCGCCGCGCAAATGCAAAAGCAGATCACGCTGCACCCGTCGCTCAAAGTCGAGGAGCAGTCGGTGGCCATCCGTATAGGCTGCAACTACGGCCCGGTGGTGCTGGAGAACCGGGACGTGTTCGGTTCGACGGTGCATACGGCGAATCGCATGACCAGCCAGGCGAAAGCCGGCCAAATCATCACCACGGCCACCATGGTCGAACACCTGTCGAGCGAATGGCGCGCCTCGGTGCGTCAGATCGATGTGGCGACGCTCAAGGGACGTTCGAGCGAAGTGGCGCTGTTCGAGGTGCTGTGGCAGACCGATGACGTCACCAGCATGGTGCCGGCGATCGCCAGCTCACGCGACAAGGCCAATAGGCCGCAGCGACTGCGTTTGCGCTATCAGGGACAAGAAGTGCTGGTGCAAGACGGGCGCACGAACATCACGATGGGCCGCGCCGAGGAGAATGACCTGGTCGTCAAAGGGAATTTGATTTCGCGATTGCACGCCCGCGTGGAATTGAACCGCAACAAGTTCACGCTCATCGACCAGAGCACCAACGGCACCTTCGTCATCGGCAAGGACGGCGAGGAGTCCTTCGTGCGCCGCGATTCCATGCAAATTCGCGGCGAGGGATTGATCGGCCTCGGCAAGGCGCCGGACAGCAACTCCTCGCAAGTCATTCGCTACGTCTGCGAAGAGTGAGCGCGGCCGCCCCTGGCGGCCCCTGCTTTATCGACGAGGCTACGGGGCCCCGGTTGCGGCGCCCGCGTCCACTTTGGCAAGCGCATGCTCGAGTTCGCTCTTGAGGGCCCGCGGCAGCCGGTCGCCGAACTCGGCGAGAAAGGCGCCGACTGCTTCGAGTTCCGTGCGCCAAGAGGATGTTGAGACGGCGAGCAATTCCTCGAGCGCTGCGGGCGCGACGTCCAACCCTTTCGTGTCCAAGTCGGCCGCGCGCGGCAGCTGTCCGATGACCGTGTCATGCGCCCCCGCCACGCCCCTGCACCGATCGATGATCCAGCAGAGCACGCGCAAATTCTCGCCGTAGCCCGGCCACAGGAACTTGCCGTTCGCATCTTGGCGAAACCAATTCACGTGGAAGATCTTCGGCGGCGATTTGAGTTTGGCGCCGACGCTGATCCAATGCGCCCAATAATCCCCGAAGTTGTAGCCGGTGAATGGCTTCATCGCCATCGGGTCGCGGCGCACGACCCCGACAGCGCCGGTGGCCGCGGCGGTTGTTTCCGAAGCGAGTCCGGCGCCCACCAGCACCCCGTGCAGCCAACTTCGAGCTTGATATACCAGCGGCGCGAGCGAGCGGCGGCGGCCGCCGAACACGATGGCGGAAATCGGCACCCCGCCGGGGGCGTCCGCGAGCTTCGAATAGGCGGGATTTTGCTGCGCGGCCACGGTAAAGCGCGAATTCGGATGTGCGGCGGCGCCGTTCGCCGGATCGTACGGACGCCCCTGCCAATCGAACGCCGGCTTGCCCTCGCTCAGGCCTTCCCACCAAGGCTTGTCGTCAGCCGTGAGCGCCACATTGGTGAACAAGGTGTTATGGCGAATAGTCTCGTACGCATTGCGGTTGGTCTTCGCATTGGTGCCCGGAACCACGCCGAAGTATCCGGATTCGGGATTGATCGCGTACAGCCTGCCGTCCGGGCCCGGGTGCAGCCAAGCGATGTCCTCGCCGACCGTCCATACTTTCCAACCGTTGTAGCTGGCGGGCGGGATCAGCATCGCGAGGTTGGTCTTGCCGCAGGCGGAGGGAAACGCGCACGCCAGATAATGAATTTCCCCCTGCGGATTTTCGATGCCGACGATCAGCATGTGCTCTGCAAGCCAGCCTTCGGTGCGTGCCTGCCAGCTCGCGATGCGCAGCGCGTGACACTTCTTGCCGAGCAGGGCATTGCCGCCATAGCCCGACCCGAAGCTCTTGATCGACAGCTCCTCTGGGAAATGCATGATGAATCGGCGATCGGGATTCAAGTCGCCGGTCGAATGCAAACCTTTCACGAAATTGCCGTCCCGCGTGATGCGCTCGAGTGCCGCCCGCCCCATGCGCGTCATGAGCTTCATGTTGAGCACCACATAGGCGCTGTCGGTAATTTCAACCCCGCAGCGGGAGAACGGCGAATCGATCGGCCCCATGCAATACGGCACCACGTACAGAGTGCGCCCCTGCATGCAGCCGGCAAACAAGGCATCCATCTTGGCGTGCGCCTGATCGGGAGGCAGCCACGGATTGTTCGGGCCGGCATCGTCGCGGTTCTTGGTGCACACGTAGGTCAGGTGCTCGACGCGTGCCACATCCGTGGGGTGCGATCGGTACAAATAGCATCCGGGAAAGCTCTGCTGATTGAGCGTCAGCAATTCCTTCTTCGCCACCAGCTCGCGCTCGAGTGATTGATACTCGGCATCGCTGCCGTCGCACCAGTAAACCCTCTGCGGCCGGGTGAGCCTTTCGACCTCATCGACCCAGGCCGCGACATCACGGTTCAACGACACGAGAGACGTGACATACAAGGCTGCAGTGGCCATAAAATCCTCGACGATGGTCGGTAGGAAAGGGTGCAGGATGACAGATGACCGTGTACCCGCCAACTCCTCTGACGGGGGCGCGGGTGAACTCGCGCAACCGGGGCCGAAAGTTCGGGTAGAATATGGGAATAACATGTAACCAATTGATTATAAGAATTAAATGATAAACTAATCTTATGGTTAAACAGATTGGATTGTGTCTCCCCGGAATCGCTCTGGTGGTTCTCGGCATGGTGCTGGCGGCGAGCGGACAGAGACGGGCCGCGGCTGCCGAGGCCGACGGCGGCACCCTGGCGGTCAAGGCAAGCGCCGAGGTTGAAACCAAGATTTCGCTGAACGGCCGCGAGTCGATCAAACTGGAGCCCGCCAATCATGTGGTGCCGGGCGATGAAGTCATCTATACGCTGGAAATCCGCAACACCGGCGCCGCGCCCGTGCTTGCCCCCAGCGTACGCTTTGCGATTCCCCATCACATGCGCTATATCGCCGACTCCGCCGCGGGGCCCGGCGCGGAGGTGAGCTTTTCGGTCGACGGCGGCCATAATTTTGATTTACCCGAGAATCTTCGGGTGGCGGGGAAGGCGGGAGGGCTGCGCGCGGCTACCGCGGCTGACTACACCCACATCCGGTGGCAATTGAAACAGCGCCTCAACGTCAATTCGGTCGCGTTTGCGCGGTTTCGCGCAGTAGTGAAATAGCAGCGCCGAAAACGTCGTAGGCTAGGGGCCCCGGTGCCTGTATTGCGCCGCCAGTGAGCGAAACCCATCAACACCGACTTTCAAGACGTCTTCGGACCCGACGGGCCGCTCGCCCGTGCATTGCCGGGCTACGCCTATCGACCGGAGCAGTCCGCGATGGCCAAGGCGGTGGGCCTCGCGCTCGCGCGCTGCGAGCCCTTGATCGTCGAGGCGGGCACCGGCACCGGCAAGACTTTCGCCTACCTGGTGCCGGCGCTCCTGTCGGGGCGCAGCGTGATCATTTCAACCGGTACGCGCACGCTTCAGGACCAATTGTTCCGGCGCGATCTGCCGCTGCTCGCCAAGGCCTTGGGATTGCCGGTGACGGTGGCACTGCTCAAGGGACGCGGCAACTACCTGTGCCGGCATCGCTTGGATTTGGCCGATCAACAGCGAGCGCTGTTCCCCGGCGAGCGTGGAGCGGCACGCGTGCTGGCGCGCGTATCGAGATGGGCGGCGGCGACAAGATCGGGCGATCTCGCCGAGCTCACCGACTTGCCGGAGCAGTCCGCGATCTGGCCGATGATTACCTCGACGCGGGAGAACTGCCTTGGCCAGGAGTGCCCCCAGTTCTCGCGCTGCCACGTGTTCGAGGCGCGGCGCGCGGCTCAAGCCGCCGAGATCGTGGTGGTGAATCATCACTTGCTGCTGGCCGATCTTGCGCTGAAGGACGAAGGCTTCGGCGATTTGCTGCCGGGGGCGGAGGCGGTCATCCTGGACGAGGCGCATCAGGTGCCGGATATTGCGGCACAGTTCTTCGGACAAAGCTGGTCGATGCGCCAGGTGCAGATCTGGGCGCGCGATGCGACCTCCGAGATGAGCGCCGCGGGCGTGCGCGCTCCGGCCATTCTCGGCGCCATGGCCGCGGTGGAATCGCGGCTCGCCGAATTGCGCGCGAGCCTGCCGTCGGGTGCCGGCCGCCATGAGTGGGGGAATCTGCCGGATTCGTTTTTGGACGCCTTGCCGAAGCTCGAAGCGGCCATCAGCGGCATCGCGGCGCAACTCGAGGGATTGGGCGCCGGCGCCGGAACCGCCCAGTGCGCGCGCCGCGCCGCTGCGCTCGCGCAACGCCTTGCGGCATTGGGCGCATCCTCCGATGAGCTGGGCCTGCGATGGGTGGAGACCGACGCCGGCGGATTATCGCTGGAATTCACACCCTTCGAAATCGCCGATCGGTTGCGCGAATTTGTGCAGGGGCGAGCGTGTGCGTGGGTATTCACCTCGGCGACTCTGGCGGTCGGCGATGATTTCACGCACTTCGCCGCGCGCATCGGGCTCACCGATGCGCGCACGCTCAAGATCGACAGCCCGTTTGACTATCCGACCCAGGCGCGCATCTATCTGCCGCGCGCCATGCCCGAGCCGCAGCAGCCCGGTTTCGCCGGGAAATTCATCGATGCCTGCGCGCCGCTGATCGAAGCGAGCGGCGGTCGCGCCTTCCTGCTCTACACCAGCTATCGCGGATTGGCGGAGGGCGTGCGTGCCTTTGCGGCGCGATTTCCCTCACCGCCGTTCCCGGTTCTGGTGCAGGGACAAGCGCCGCGCGAAGCGCTGCTGAATCGATTTCGCGAATTCGGCAATGCGGTGCTGCTCGCCACCGGCAGCTTTTGGGAAGGCGTGGACGTCAAGGGTGAGGCGCTTTCGATCGTCGCCATCGACAAGCTGCCGTTTGCCTCTCCGGACGATCCGCTGCTCAAAGCTCGCCTCGAGGGAATTCGGCGCCGCGGCGGCAATCCATTCTTCGAGTATCAATTACCGCAGGCGGTGCTGGCGTTGAAACAAGGGGTAGGGCGGTTGATTCGCGATTTCGATGACTTCGGGGTGATCGTGATCGGGGATCCGCGGCTCAGGACCAAACCCTACGGCCGGGTGTTCATGGAGGCTCTGCCCCCGAGTCCGGTGATTACGGATGGCGCCGTGGGTGCGCGGTTTCTCAGCGAGCGGTTGAGCGGATTGGGTGTGACGCCGGCTGCCTCGCGTAATACTCGGGCGGGCTCCTAGCATGCGCGTACTTGCGTTGGACACCGCGACCGAGGCGTGTTCGGTGGCGTTGCTCACCGACGACGGCTTGCTCGGGCGGTGCGCCGAAGCGGCCCGAGGGCATGGGGAGCAGATCCTCGGCATGGTCGATGCGGTGCTGGCCGAAGCCGGCATATCGCTGGCCATGCTCGACGGCATTGCCGCCAGCATCGGGCCGGGCGCGTTCACGGGCGTAAGGATCAGTGTGGCCGTGGCCCAAGGCCTGTGCTTCGGTGCGAATCTGCCGGTGGTGCCGGTTACCACGCTGGAGGCCTTGGCCCTGCAAGCGATGCAGGGTGGGGCGGGCCACGCGCTTGCGTGCCTTGATGCGCGCATGGGCGAGGTGTACTGGGGCTGCTTCGCCGGCGACGCGGCGCGCATCCTGGTCCCATGCGGCGAGCCTCGAGTGGGACCGGCCGCGCAGGTAGAACTTCCGGGCGCCGAACGCTATCACGGCATCGGCCGCGGCTTTGCCGCCTACCCCGAACTCGCGGCGCTCCCGGGGCTCGAGCAGGTGCAGCCGCAGGCCATGCCCGATGCGCGCGAGATGGCGCGGATCGGCAGCGTGCGGCTATTGGCCGGGGCGGGGATGGACCCGGCTGACTTACGGCCTCAGTATTTGCGCGATAAAGTGGCGCTGACCGGCGCGGAGCGGGCCGCGCTCGACCGCATCTCACGCTAGCGCCGCTTGGAGGCGCCCGTACGCGGACCAGGGGCTCGAGTCACGCAACTGTCACAAACCGCGACTGTAATAGCGGGCTTTGAGAATCAGGGGACTAGCAGAATCTCATGACCGTCAAACGCATCCTCGTGGTCGAAGACGAAAAGGCCATCCGCGACATGATCGCCTTCGGCTTGCGGCGCGCCGGATACGAAGTCGGGGAGGCGGAGGATTGCCGCGAGGCGCGTGCCCGCATCGTCGACAGCCGGCCGGATTTGATGTTGGTCGATTGGATGCTTCCGGACATGAGCGGCCTGGAACTCACGCGGTCGCTGAAGCGCGCCAAGGATACCAAGGAGATACCGGTCATCATGCTCACCGCCCGTGCCGAGGAGCAAGACAAGGTCGGCGGCCTCGAGGGCGGCGCGGATGACTACATCACCAAACCGTTTTCGCCGCGCGAACTCCTCGCGCGCATCCAGGCGGTGCTGCGCCGGGCCGCACCCGCCGGCGCCGCCGACATCATGGAGGTGCAGGGTTTAAAACTCGACGACTCCAGCCACCGGGTCAGCGCCGGCGACCGCGAAATCGCCTTGGGGCCCACGGAGTACCGCCTGCTGCATTTCTTCATGAGCCATCCGGAGCGGGTGTTCAGCCGCGGCCAATTGCTCGACCGGGTCTGGGGCGGCAATACTTACGTGGAAGAGCGTACAGTGGATGTCCACATTCGGCGGTTGCGCAAGGCGCTCGAGCCGTACCTTCTGGATGGGTTCGTCCAGACCGTGCGCGGGGCGGGCTATCGGTTCTCTACACGGGACGCATAGGGCGAGACTCAACAAGGCGGGACGGCTCCCCAGATCATGGCAGCGATGTGGACTTTCGCGCTCGCGCGGCTCGCGGGCATTTTGCTACTGGGCTTGGGCGTGGGCCTGTTCTTCCAGCCTATCTGGCCCTGGGTTCTGTCCGCGGCCTGCCTCTACCTGGGCTGGCAGCTGCTCAATTTATATCGCCTGGATCGCTGGTTGCGGCTGCGCTCGCAACTCGATCCGCCCAACATCGGCGGAGTCTGGGGCGATGTCATCGGACAGGTGGTGCGTCTGCATCGCCGCAAACAATTTCACAAACAACGGCTGGTGCAGCTGTTTCGCGAGTTGCGACGCTCGACCGCGGCGCTGCCGGACGGCGTCATCATTCTGAGCAGCCAAAAGGAAATCGTCTGGTTCAACCGCCAGGCCGCGCGCTTGCTGGGCCTGAAGCGCCCGACGGATATCGGCCTGCGCATCGACAATCTGATTCGCGCGCCGGAATTCGTGCACTACCTGCATGGCGATGACTTTCAGATGCCCTTGATCATCCGTCCGCCAGTGCAAGTGGATCTGCATTTGGCGTTGCAGGTGGTTCCCTATGGATCGGGGCAATCGCTGCTGCTGGTGCGAGATGTGACCCGCCAAATGCGCCTCGAAGCCATGCGCAAGGATTTCGTCGCGAATGCCTCGCATGAATTGCGCACCCCGTTGACGGTGATTTCGGGTTACCTCGACACCCTGGCCGATGACCCGTCCGTCGATGCCGCATGGGCCGGGCCGATCAGGGACATGCGCGCCCAGGCGCAGCGCATGAAGGTCATCATCGCGGACCTGCTCGAGTTGTCGCGCCTGGAGTCGGCCGACGGCGAAGCGCCGCGCGAACCGGTCGATGTGCCGCGGATGCTGGAGCGTCTGCATCGCGATGCCCTGGCCAAAATCGATCGGCCGCGGCACTTGTATCTCGATTTGGAGAGCGCCGACGGCCTGTTCGGCGCAGTCCACGAAATCGAGTCCGCATTCACGAATTTGCTGGTGAATGGCTTGAAATACACTCTGGCCGACGGCTCCGTGCGCATGCGCTGGTGGACCGACGAGGACGGCGCGCATTTCTCGGTGATCGACGACGGCATCGGCATTCCGCCGGAGCACATTCCGCGCCTCACCGAGCGCTTTTATCGGGTGGATGCGGGCCGGTCCCGCGACCAAGGCGGCTCGGGCCTCGGTCTCGCCATTGTGAAACATGCTCTGCAGCGCCACGGAGGCCAGCTCGAGGTGCAGAGCGTCGAAGGCAAGGGCAGCGCGTTTACCTGTCATTTCCCGCCGCAGCGGATCTGGCACCTGAGCGTGCAGGCCGCGGCCAGCGCGTGAGCCGGCGGACCGCGTAACGTCACAATTCTTCCCCAAGCTGTTGACGTGCGGCGTGATCGGATGTAAACGCACGCTTGTGTTTGTAAGTGTCGATACATAGCTGACTTCAAGGTAACCATCATGGAAACGGCCGATCTTACCCATCACATTTCCCGGCGCTTCAACGAAGACCTGGAAAAGGTGCGCAATCAGGTGCTGCAAATGGGCGGCTTCGTGGAGCAGCAGCTGCACAGGGCGATCCTCGCCTTGGTCGAGGGCGACAGCCGCCTGGGCGAGTCCGTTGCGACCGAGGATTACAAGGTCAACGGCATGGAGGTGTCGATCGACGAAGAGTGCAGCCGGATCCTCGCTCTTCGCGCCCCCGCGGCGGGCGACTTGAGGGTCATCGTCGCCATCATCAAGACCATCACCGATCTGGAACGAATCGGCGACGAAGGCGAGAAAATCGGCTATATCGCTTCGCGGCTCGCGACCATGGAGCGGCCGGCCGACAAGTACCGTGAAGTGAAGCATTTGGGCCGGCAGGTGGCGCAGATGGTGCGCGACGCGCTCGACGCCTTCGCGCGCATGGATTCCCAAGCGGCGTTGAAAACCGCGCAGGAAGACAAGATGGTGGACGAGGAATACGAGTCGATTCAACGCCAGTGCATCACCTTCATGATGGAAGACCCGCGGACCATTCGACGGGCCCTTGAAATCATGTGGATCGTTCGCGCCCTGGAGCGCATCGGCGACCACGCCAAGAATATTTGCGAATATGTGATCTACATGGTGCACGGCAAAGACATTCGCCACACTTCGCTCGAGGATGTCGCCAAGCAGATCGATGCGGCGCAGGCAGCTGCGCGTAGCTGATGAGTGCACGCGCTGCGAATCTTCTCGGGGCGCTGGCCTGCGCAGCGCTGTTGGCGTATGCCTATTACGCGCAATTCGTCATGCACTTGGAGCCCTGTCCCTTGTGCATCTTTCAGCGCATCGGCGTGCTGGCGATCGGGCTGGTCTTCGCGATCGCGGCGGCGCACGACCCCGCCGGCTGGCCGCGCCGGCTGTACGCCGGACTGCTCGCGCTTGCGGCGCTGGCAACCATCGGGGTCGCGGTGCGACAACTGTACATTCAGAGCCTGCCGCCGGGCAGCGTCCCGGCCTGCGGCGCATCGCTCGAGTTCATGTTCAAGGTGTTTCCGCTCACCGATGTGCTCGTCAAGGTGCTCACCGGCTCGGGTGAATGCGCCAAGGTTAACTGGCGGTTTCTGGGGCTGGCGATGCCGGCGTGGGTGTTCATCGCCGCACTTTGCCTGGGAACGTGGGGTCTGTGGACCAATCTGCGGCGCCGGCGGCCGGTGCTGCGCTTCTGATGTCGAAAGCCCTGGAGTTGACCTGCGACTTGATGTCGCGTGCGTCCGTGAGCCCCATCGACGGGGGTTGCCAGGCGCTGATGGGCGAGCGGCTGGCGGCGATCGGCTTCAGCGTGCAGAACATGCGATTCGGGCCGGTCGACAATCTGTGGGCCAGACGAGGACGGGAGGGCCCGCTGTTCTGCTTCGCCGGTCATACCGATGTGGTGCCGCCCGGCCCGATCGAGGAGTGGCACAGCGCCCCGTTCTCGCCCGACATCCGCGACGGCATGTTGTACGGTCGCGGAGCCGCGGACATGAAAAGCGGCCTTGCCGCGATGGTGACGGCCTGCGAGGAATTCGTGGCTCGCCATTCAAGTCACCGCGGCAGCATCGCCTTCTTGATCACCAGCGACGAGGAAGGCCCTTCGATCGACGGCACTCGGCGGGTGGTCGAGGTGTTGCGTGCGCGCCAGGAGAGCATCGATTGGTGCCTGGTGGGGGAGCCTTCGAGCGAGAGCACCCTCGGAGACACCATCAAGATCGGCCGGCGCGGCAGCTTAAGCGGTCGGCTCACGGTGCACGGCGTGCAGGGACATGTCGCCTATCCGCAGTTCGCCGACAATCCCATTCACGCCTTGGCGCCGGCGCTAGCCGAACTCGCGTCGCGAACCTGGGATCCGGGCAACCGTCGCTTCCAACCCACCACGTTTCAGGTCTCGAATATCTCCGCCGGAACGGGAGCGCCGAACGTGATTCCGGGGGAATTGAAGGCACGCTTCAATTTGCGTTTCTCGACCGAACAGACGGTCGACTCCCTCAAGGCGACCGTGGAGCGCATCTTGCGGGAGCATCGGGTCAACTATTCGTTGGAATGGTTCGTTTCCGGCTACCCGTTTCTGACCAACCCCGGGACATTGTCGGAGGTGGTGACCCGCGCCGTCCAAGAACAGCTGCGGATCAGTCCGAAGCTATCGACCGGTGGCGGGACTTCCGACGGCCGGTTCATCGCGCCGATGGGAGCCCAAGTGATCGAACTCGGCGTAATCAACGCAAGCATTCACAAGGCGAACGAGTGCGTCCGCGTCGCCGACATCGATGCACTGCATGGCGTCTACCGGCGCACCCTGGAACTGCTGCTCATCGAATAGCCGCTCGGCCGCGGGCGCTGCCGGCTATTGCACGCTATATCCGCGGCCCTCCAGGCAGGCCGCTTGGGCGCGCATATAATCGTTGCGCAAATTCGCCGAGCCGGCCGTGGCCGCACCAGCCGAAGGGTCAAAACCGCTCTGGCTCACGGCCCATTGGTGACACTCGAACTTGTCCTTTGCCTGCTGCTCGGCCGTCTGTCCG
>JBBIUT010000059.1:0-16535 GCA_037440085.1 Gammaproteobacteria bacterium | reverse complement strand
CGCACGATGCGGTTGAATTCGCGGATGACGATGGTGCTGAAGCCGATCCATTCGGTGCGTGCGCGCGAAGCGGCCATTCTCAAGTCCCCTTGTCGGCCGAACGGACGCTGTCGTCGACCAGGCGGATGAACAGCTCTTCGAGCCGATTGACTTTGTTGCGCATGCTGTTGACGCCGATCCCCTGCGAAGAAAGCTGCGCGAAGATATCGTTGAGTCTTTGTCCCTTCGAGACTTCGATTTCGAGCGTGTGATCGTTCGTGAGGTTTGTCTTGAATCCCGCGAGCTGCGGCGGCGCGGATCTCGATTCGCTCAAATTGAGGACGAAGACTTCCGTTTGCAGCTTGCGCAGCACGTTCGGCATGCTGTCGCGCTCGATAATGCGGCCGCCCTCGATGATGGCAACGTTGCGGCAAAGACTCTCGGCCTCCTCCAGATAATGGGTGGTCAAAATGATCGTGGTCCCTTCGTCGTTGATGTTTCGCAGGAAATCCCACATCGAGCGCCGGATTTCGATGTCCACTCCGGCCGTCGGCTCGTCCAGGATCAAAAGCTTCGGCTGGTGCATCAGGGCCCTGGCGATCATGAGGCGCCGCTTCATGCCGCCGGACAGCGAACGTGCGATCGAATGACGGCGGTCCCAAAGCTGCAATTGCTTGAGATAATTTTCGGCTCGTTGCTTGGCGAGCGGGCGCGGAATGCCGTAGAAGCCCGCCTGGTTCACCACGATCGTGAACAGGGTTTCAAACATGTTGAAATTGATTTCCTGCGGCACCACGCCGATGCACGATTTCGCCGCCTCGAGTTCCCGATCCATATCGTGACCGAACACCTCGACGCTGCCTGAAGTCTTGTTCACCAGCGATGTGACGATGCCGATGATCGTGGTTTTTCCCGCCCCGTTCGGGCCGAGCAGCGCGAAAAAATCGCCTTCGGCGACTTCCAGATCGATGCCCTTGAGCGCCTTGATGCCGTTCTTGTAGGTCTTGGCGAGTTGTCGAAGGACGAGGGCTTGCATAAGAGCCGCGTAGACTAAACTGCGCGAGGCTCCGGCCGCAACCCGCGCCGCGGCCGCGGCGGCATGTCAAGGCAAGCGCGCCGCCGCCGCGAGTTGCAGACCGAACAGCTGCACGCGGCGCAGTCTCGCCGCGTCGGCGCGAGCGGCGGCGCCCACCAGAGCGCCCCAAAAGGCGCCGCTGGTGCACCATCGCGCAGCCAGAGTCTCCACTTCGCCGGCGACCAGCGCCGGAAGGCGGTTCAAGGTCACGCTGCGGAAGGCCGCCGCCGTGGGCTCGCTCATCCCCAGGAGCAGCTGCGCGGCGAGATTGGCGGTCGAGGCCATGTGCCAGGCGTAAAACAGGGCAAGGCGCACAAAATTGACGGTCTCGTCCTCGGACAGCGTCTCGTCGGCTATGCGCCAGTGGCCGGCCTCGGCGAGGCGCGCGCGCCAATGCTCATCGTCGTGAAATCTCAAATCGAACAGCGCGTAAGGACAATGCGCGGCGGCGGCCCTCTGGGCCGCCGAGAGCGGTGCGACTTGCGCCGACACTTCGCCGGGCAGCTTCAACCGGCCGGGTGCCGGCCAATTCCCGTCCAGCGATTGGCCGGGCGGCGCGCCGACCAGGTCCAGGAACCGGTGATTCAGGCCGTACACCGATCCGAGTGCCTCGAGCGAAAAATGGGGTTGCTGCCCCCAACCGCCGACGAATGCTTCCTGCATGACCGCCTCCCCCAGTGAGTTCGGGCCCGAAGGGACCGGCTGCGGTGCATTTCCCTGCAAATACATCGCCAATAACCTGTCCGAACCCCTGGCAGGCACGCTAACTTTGTGATTAATTTCTGTCAAATTCTTTTTGTGCCGAAATCTCGTGAATTGCCCGCCACATGAGGAGCCGCCCATGAGAGTGTCCGACGACCGTTACACCCGCGACCGGCAGCGTTTGGACTTGGCGCTGCGCCTGATCCGGCATGAGGCGCGCACCTATACGATTCGCCAATGGACCGGCTTGAGCGACGATCGGATCCGCAAGCTCTACCGCAGCTACGTGGTGAGCGGCAAGGGGAGGTCGGTGCAGCGGCATCGCGGCAAATCTCCGCGTCAAGCGGCCTATTTCTTCAGAAATCCCGAACTCAATTTTCAAGCGGCGCAGCTCGCCAGCCTGTTCGTCGTGTACGGTCTGCTGCGGGGCACCTTTATAGGACTCGAGTCGCGCTACCGGATCGGATCGTTCGAATCGGGCACCCGGGTGTGCCAGGTCTACGAGGCTTACCTCGAACTGCACGCTCCCGCGAGCATCTCGTTCGAGCATGCCTGGTTCCTGCTGATCGCGCTCGCGCGGCGCGACGAGCTGGGCATTTCGCGCTGTGCCGATTGCGGCGGCGTGCGGCTGCGCGATTTGCTGGCGAAGCGCCGCCCAAGTTGCGTCAATTGCGAGCCGGCGGCCTTTGGAGCGGTATTCTCCGGCGCCAACGAGCATCGAATGCCCTGTTAGAATTCCGGACATGCGCAGCAGAAATATGTTCGCGGGTGCGTACTTGGAGCGGGCCGCCCAGCTGCGTTCGGATGCCGCCTGGTTCGAGCATGCGCTCGCCGATCCGCGCAGCCGCGCAGTGCCGGTTTGGAACTCGCGCAGCCTGATTGCCGAGGGCGATCCGCCGCGCGCGGCCTCGCTGGAACTGAAGGAAATTTCGCCCGAGCCGCATCCCAGGGACCTGATCTTATTGGGCCTGCACGAGAAGACGAGCCTGTTTGCCTACGAGATCGAGTCCACCGATCCACCCGCCGCACCGCCGGGCACGCGCTTCGAGGACCTGCGACTCATCGCATCGCTGCTGCCGGCCGATGAGGCGGGGCTGCTCGGCTATGCGCGCGCCATGGTCACTTGGCGCCGGCGGCACCGCTATTGCGGCCTGTGCGGCGCCAGGACCGAACCCGCCAAGGGCGGCCACGTTCTGCTGTGCACCAATCCTGCCTGCCGCCACGAGCAATTCCCGCGCATCGACCCGGCCATCATCGTGTTGGTAAGCGACGGCGAGCGTGCGCTGCTCGGCCGGCAAGCCTCGTGGCCGACCGGGCGCTATTCCACGATCGCGGGCTTCGTCGAACCCGGAGAATCGCTCGAAGATGCCGTGGCGCGCGAAGTGCTGGAAGAAACGGGCGTGACCGTCGACACCATCGAATATCACTCCTCGCAGCCGTGGCCGTTTCCGAGTTCGCTGATGCTCGGCTTCACGGCGCATGCGCTAACCCGCGAGGTGCGCCTGCAAGATCAGGAGCTCGACGATGCGCGCTGGTTTACGCGCGCGGACATTGCCAATGGAATCAGCATGCTGCCGCCGCGCCAATCGATTTCGTTCCGCTTGATCGAACATTGGTTCGATGTCGGCGCCCACGGCGCGCTGCGCGATATAACGAGGTAGTCGCGTCCGATCGCCGCGTGCGCGGCCCTGCCGACCATGCTATGCGCCATGAACGGCACCCGCGGCACCGATCATGGCACCGGCAGCTGCGCCTTTCTTGCAGGCGGTCCCGTGCGCGGCGGGCGCGTGCTGGCCGCCCGGGTATTCCCGGACGGCTTCTCGGCGCCGCGCCGGCTGATGCGCGCAACCTCACCCTCGAGCCGTCGTCTACGACCCCGAGGGCTCCGTGCTCGACCAGGATGACAGCGTGGGCATCGGTTCGTGACCGAGATCCAAGGGCAGCGTGGCGGCCGGCGCGGGTATCGGGGCGGGCGCAGGTGCCATCGGTGCGACGCTTTTTGGGCTCGCCGCCGGCTTTCTCACCGGTGCCGCCGCCTTTTTTACAGCGGGCGCGGCCTTGGCCGGCGATTTTTTCGGTGCAGCCTTTTTCGCCTTCGCCTTGGCAGCCTTCTTCGGCTTGCCGGCCTTCTTGGCCTTTTTTGCAACCTTCAGCTTGCGCGACTTCTTCGACGGCCGCGCCTTTTTCTTCGCCACGCTGGTTCTTGCGGCGGCGCGCTTCGCTTTCGCCACCTTACGCTTCTTCCCCTTACCTTTCTTCTTAGCCATGGTCAGCATTCTCCTCACAGTCAGACGGCTCCTCGCTGTGAGAGTAGCCCCGAAATAGTCCGCTGTCATCTGCGCCAGATGCTGGAGTCGCACCGAAGGATTGCGTACGCTGCTCGGGTGATACCGAGTGAACCGATCCGTCCGCTGCACGATGTTTGGCTGCGACCCCGACGCGTGTTCCGCGAATTGGCATCGCGGCCGATCGGCCGCATGGATTACCTCTTGGGTGCGGCGCAGGGCATGGTCGGCTGGCTTGCGCTCAGCCGTGCCACCAACGCCGCGGCGACCAGCGGTGTCGCCGCCATCGTCGGCAGGGCGGCGATCGGCGGCTCGATCATGGGCGTGGCAAGCCTGTTCCTGTTCGCCGAGATCTATGAGCGGCTGGGCAGCCGGCTCGGCGGCACATCGACGCGCAACCAGGTGGTCCACGTCCTTGCCTACGGCAGCGTGCCGATCGCCGTTTCATTGGGCATTTGGCTGATGACTGCGCTGCTGGCCGGCGAAGCCGCCTTCATGCCGGTGCCGCGCCCCGATATCGAGAGCTTCGTGGCGCTGCTGCTGCGCGCCCAATTCATTGCCTACGTGCTGCTTGCCTTGTGGAGCGTGGTGCTGCAGGTCATGGGATTCAGCGAAATTCAGGGGCTTACGACCCGCAAGGCCTTCTGGGTCTGGGTGCTCGGGCAGCTGATCGGCGTGCTCGGGGCGCTATTTCTGACCCTGCTGATCGCAACCCTGTTCCCGATTGCCTGACCCGAAGCGCGCCCTGGCTCGGTCCGATTGCCAATCGAATCTACGGGGATTACGCCGCCGCCGGGCCGGCTTCCAGTGACCCGCTGACCGCGGCAGGCGCCTTGGCCGGCTCGCCTTGTAAGCGCCTGATGACCGATCGCGCAACCGCCGCCGCCGAGGGCTTTGCGGTCGATCGTGGCCTTGCAACCGCGCGCTTGCGCGGGCCGGACGCCTTCGCTGCGCCCGCCGGCTTCCAATCTTCCGAGTTCTTGACCGCCTCGGCGGCGCGGACAGCGCGGGCGGCCCGCAATGCGCTCGCGGCCCGCGCGGCTTCGACTTTTTTCCGCGCCTGCTTTGCGGCCTTTTTGCTCTGCTTCGCCGCCTTGCGCGCCTTCTTGAGTTCGACCTTCGCCAGACGCACCAGCTCCTTGGCCTCGTCGGCGCGCCGGACCGCCTGATTGGCCGCGGCCTTGAGCCGCCGTACTGGCGCGCTTTCCTTTGTTTTGGTTACCGACTGACTGCGTGCCACTGGTTCGCTCCGCTTGAAGGGTGGGCCGGTAACACTAGCGCCAGGCGGCGCTCTTGTCACCTGAATGCAACAATAATAATCCCGCTACGGCAGCACGCGGTGCAGAAATTCGCGGATGTCGGCGATTTCCGCCTCGCAGACCGAGTGCGGCATTGGGTATTGATGCCATTCGACTGCGTACCCAAGGCTCCTCAGGAACTCACGCGACTGCACCCCCATCGCGAACGGCAGCATCGGGTCGGACATCCCGTGAGCCATGAAGATCGGCACGCCGTCGTTCGCCGCCGCGCGATCGGCCGGCAGGCTCTTCGCCAGCGGCAGGTAGCAGGACAGCGCCATGGCGCCCGCCAAGCGCTCCGGGTAGCGCAGCGCCGTGTACAGCGTCACGGCGCCCCCTTGGGAAAAGCCGGCGAGCACCAGACGATTCGCCGGAATTCCCCGGGCGGCCTCCTTGGCGATGAGTTGCCGGATGAGCCCGTCGGAGTCGCGAAAGCCGGCCGCGTCCTCGGCCGCGGTTCGATCCAGTGCCGAAATGTCGTACCAGGCGCGCATGCTCATGCCGCCGTTGAGGGTGACCGGGCGGACCGGAGCGTGCGGAAATACGAAGCGCCAGGCGCGCTCGCCGCGGCGCACGATCTGCGGTACGACGGGCTCGAAATCATGCCCGTCCGCGCCGAGTCCGTGCAGCCAGATGACAGCGGCGTTCGGCTTTGGCGCCGTTTCGACTTCGATGGTTTCCAGGGTCATGCGCATAGCGTACAAGAAAATCCAAAAGACGCATTGACGGATTGTGCATTTTTATGCAAACTTCGCGCAACTTTATGCATGGCTCCGGCCTAGCGAGAACCCCGTGTTGAGATCGGACTCCGACAATTCCAATGCTCCGGCGCGCCGCACCACGCTGGCGAAGATCATTCGCGAGCAATCGGTCGGACGCCAGTCGGAGCTGGTGGCCATGCTGCGCAAGCAAGGGCATGTGGCGACCCAGTCGAGCGTGAGCCGCGACTTGCGCGAACTCGGCGTGGCCAAAATGGGGCAACGCTATGTGCTGCCGGAGTCCGGAGTATCGGTCAAGAACGATTTTTCGACGCTCAAACAGTTCGTGAGCGCGGTGCTGACGGCCGGCACCAATCTCACGGTGCTGAAGACCACCGTGGGCGCGGCGCAAAGCGTGGCGGTGGCCATCGATACCGCCCGCTGGCCCGAGGTCATCGGCACCATTTCGGGGGACGACACGATATTCATCGCGACATCGGGCACCCGTGAACAACACAAGCTCAGGCTGCGCCTCCACTCCATCTTCGGAATCTAAATTCAATGACATCGACCAGCACTGCGGGCGCTGAGCCCATTCTCCTGGCATTTTCCGGCGGCCTGGACACCTCGTTTTGCGTGCCGTGGCTCAAGGACACCTACGGGCGGCCGGTGATCACCGTCACGGTCGATACCGGCGGCCTGGATCGCGCGGCGGCGGCGGCGCTCGCGGCCCGCGCGGCGGCGCTCGGCGCGATCGAGCATCGATTGATCGATGCGCGCCATGCTTATTTCGAACAGGTGCTCAAATTCTTGATCATGGGCAATGTCCGCCGCGGCGGGTCGTATCCGCTGTGCGTCGGCGCCGAACGCGTGTTGCAAGCGCAGAGCATCGCGCAAATGGCGTTGTCGCTGGGAACCGCCATGGTGGCCCACGGCTGCACCGCCGCCGGCAACGATCAAGTACGCTTCGAGGTGGCGCTGCGAACGCTCGCCCCCGATCTCGAGGTCATCGCTCCGGTCCGCGACCGGGCCTTCCAGCGCGCGCAGCAACTCAAGTATCTCGAGGATCGCGGATTGCCGATCCCGCCCTTCGGCGCCGCGTATTCGGTGAACCGCGGATTGTGGGGCGTCACCATCGGCGGCAAGGAGACATTGACCTCGGCGGGCAGCATTCCGGAAAGCGCCTGGGTGCTGTCGAAGGACGCATTCGTGCAGGCACGCGCGCCCGAACGGCATGTCGTCGGCTTCGATGCGGGCGTCCCGTCGAGCCTCGACGGCATCGCGATGCCGGCGGTCGCGGTCATCGAGCGGCTCGAGACCCTGGCGGGACCCTTCGGCATCGGGCGCGGCATTCATCTGGGCGACACGGTGATCGGCACCAAGGGGCGCGTGGCGTTCGAGGCGCCGGCGGCCGAAGTGCTGCTCACGGCGCACCGCGAACTGGAAAAACTGGTGTTGACCGGCAAGCAGGCGCGCATCAAGGAATCGGTGGCGCAGCCCTACGGGGATCTGGTGCACGAAGGCCAGCACCTCGATCCGGTGTGCCGCGACATCGAGGCTCTGCTCCTCTCCTCTCAAGCCCGGGTGAGCGGGGAAGTCACGGTCTTGTTCCGGCCCGGGTCGGCATTCGTCGAGGGGGTGACCTCGCCGTATTCATTGATGACCGCGTCCAAAGGCGTCTACGGCGAAGCCGCCGGCGAATGGACCGCGGCCGATGCGCTCGGGTATTCGAAGATGCTGGCGTTGACGGGAATCTTCTACCAGCGCGCCGGCGCCAACGCGCCCAACGGCGCCGCCACCCAGGCAGCGGCGGCCGTCCAAACGACGGCGAGCCGGGCATGAGCGGCATGCGCACCTTGGTGGTCGACAAGATCGCATCGGTGACCCAGGCCTTGGGGCTCGCCCACGAGGTCCGAGTCGCCGCCGAGATTCCCTGCGAGGAAGGCGTGGTGGTGGTGGTCGAGATATTGAACAACAAGTCGACCTACAACACGCTGGAGCTGACCAGCGGCCGCATGGCGAAACTCGCCCGCGGCGACGTGGTGGTGGGAGCTCTCGGGCACCGCAAGGCCCTGTTCGGTTACTCGGGACACATTCCCGACGCGCTCAAGCCCGGGGATGTGATTCAAGTGCTGAACATCGGCGGTGTCTTGGGGATCTGCGATTCGGCGACACCTGACAAGGGCAAACCCTTCGACTGCAAGGTTCTGGGCGCGGTGCTGACCTTTCCGTATTTGGGCGAACGCATCGGCGTGACGGCCAAGATCGGATACCGGCCGCTGGACTACGATGCGCCGCTCAATGTGCGCAGCGTGCCGGTGGTGGCGCTCGCGGGGACCTGCATGGAGGCGGGCAAGACGGCGGCGGCCTCGGCCGTCATTGCGCGCATGCGGCATCGTGGTCTGACCGTGGACGCCTTCAAGGCAACCGGAGTCTCGCTGCGCCGCGACATCCTGGCATTCGAGGATTCGGGCGCGCGCCGCACCATGATTTTTACCGACCTCGGCATCGTGACCACGACCGCACGCTGCGGGCCGGCGCTGACGCGCACCATGCTGACCGAGATGGCCGGCGGCTCACCGGACGTCATCGTGTTCGAGCTCGGCGACGGGCTGCTTGGCCCCTATGGCGTGGATGCGATCTTGCAGCAAGCCGACATCAGGGCTGCGCTCAGCGCCGTGGTGCTGTCGGCGAATGATCCGGTGGCCGCATGGGGCGGCGTGAAGCTGCTGCGCGAACGGTTCCACATCGAACCCTGCGCGGTCACGGGTCCGGCCACCGACAATGAGGTCGGAGTCGAGCTCATCCGCGCCCAGATGGAGGTCGAAGCCTTCAACGCGATCAGCAATCCCGCCGAACTCGGCGACCACCTTATTTCCCGACTGAGCTTGCGCAACGCCGGCGACGCCGCGGCGCCCCGCGCATGAGCGGGCGCACGCCGGCAATCGTGCTCGGAGGCACCGGCTATGTGGCCGGCGAGCTGTTGCGGCTGATCGCGGAACACCCGCGGCTCGAACTTGCCGGCGTTATGTCGGACAGCCAGCCCGGGACGCCGCTCGCCGCCGCGTTTCCGCATTTGGGCAGCGCCTACCCCACACTCGAATTTGCGAGCCTGGAACAGATTGAGTCGTTGATTGGGCGCACGCCTCGCTCGGCCTTGTTTTGCGCGGCGCCGCACGGAGCTGCCGCGGGAATCATCGACCGGTTGCTCACCGCGGCCGAGACCGGCGGAACGCACACGCATTGCGTCGACATTTCGGCGGACTTTCGCTACCCGACTGCCGCCGCCTATGAGTCGGTATACAAACAGACCCATGGCGCACCGGCGCGCATCCGCCAATTCACCTGTGCGGTCCCGGAACATCTGCCGGCCGCGCCGACGCCGCACATTGCGCATCCCGGCTGCTTTGCGACCGCCACCCTGCTGGCCAGCGTGCCGCTGTTGGCGCTGAAGATGACCGACACGCGATTATTCGTCGCCGGGATCACCGGCAGCACCGGGTCCGGCCGGCGCCCGAGCGATGCCACGCATCACCCGCTGCGTCACGGCGATTTGTACAGCTACGGGGCGCTCGCGCATCGGCACGTGCCCGAGATCGCCGCCTGCGCGCGGCTTGCGACCGGCATCGAGGCGCAGTTCAATTTCGTGCCTCACTCGGGCCCGTATGCGCGCGGCATCCATGTCACCGTACAAGCGAACTTGAGCCGGCCGATGAGCGGTGCGCAGGCCTGCGAGGCGCTGGCCGCGTATTACCGGGATTGTCGGTTCGTGCGCGTGACGCAGTCGGCCCCGCGGGTCAAAGATGTGGCCGCCAGCAATTACGCGCACCTGAGCGCGGCCACCAACGGCCGGTCGATAGCGGTGATGGCGGTCCTCGACAACTTGAACAAGGGAGCCGCGGGGGGCGGCATGCAATGGATGAACCGCCTGTTGGGGTTCGACGAATGCGCGGGACTCACCGCGCCGGCGCCGGGCTGGACTTGAGGCCGCCATGAGTACGCCCATGGTTTCGCGCCCGCTGAGCAGCCACCTCGCGCAGGTGTTCGCCCAATACCCCATCGAAGTGGCGCATGGCGAGGGGGTTTGGCTGTATGCGCGCGACGGCCGCAAGATCCTGGATTTTTACGGCGGCCACGCGGTGGCGGGATTGGGCTATGGACACCCGCGCTGGTTGGCCGCGCTCGAGCGTCAGGCGCGGCAAATGACTTTTCAGACCAACGCACTGCCGATGGCGATTCGCGAACGCGCCGCCGCCCGCTTGGTGAAATTCGCGGGCTTGGGGCTCGACACCGTGTTCTGGCTCAACAGCGGTGCGGAAGCCAATGAGAACGCGCTCAGGCTGGCCTTCAAGATCAGCGGACGCGGCAAGGCGGTGGCGCTCGAACAGGGCTGGCACGGCAGAACCGCCGCCGCCGGCGCGGTGACCTGGGGCGCCCTGGAGAAGTGGTACGGGTTTCCGCGCACTCCGTTCGCAGTGAGTTTCCTGCCTCGCGACAAACCCGCCGCCGTGGAGCGCATGGTCGATCGGGAAACGGCCGCCGTCATCGTCGAGCCGATTCAAGGGATGGGCGGCGCCTACGACGTCGGCAAGCCGATGCTGCAGGCATTGCGGCGGCGTTGCGATGAGGTTGGCGCGGTGCTGATTTTCGACGAGGTTCAGTGCGGCATGGGACGCACCGGTGCGCCCTTCGGCGCCAACTACCACGGCGTGGTTCCCGACATCCTCACCGCCGCCAAAGCCTTGGGCAACGGGTTCCCGGTATCCGCCCTGCTGCTGTCGTCGCGCGTGGCGCGCGAGCTCAAGTACGACGATATGGGCACCACCTTCGGCGGCGGTCCGATGGCCTGCGCCGCGGCCGAGGCCGTGGTCGAGACCATCGAATCCGAATCGCTGCTGGCGAACGTGCGTCAGGTCTCGACGTATATCCGCGCGAATTGCGTGATCGGTCCGATCACGGGGGTGCAGGGGGCCGGATTTTTGCTCGGCCTCAAAACCTCGCGACCCGCCAAGGAGGTGCAGGCCGCCTTGCTCGAGAGGAATATTCTGACCGGCACCAGCGCCGATCCGAAGGTGCTGCGGCTGCTGCCGGCGTACATCCTCAATGAAGGGCACGTCGATCAGTTGCACGACGCCTTGTCGAAGATTTCGGCATGAATCGCTTTCTGGATCTTGCCGATTTCCAGCGCGAGCAGATTCTCGACCTGTTGGCGCTCGCGCAGTCGCTGCAGGACAAGCCGCAGCCGCAAGCGCTCGCGGGGAAAATTCTGGGATTGGTGTTTTTCAATCCGTCGCTTCGCACCCTGGCATCCTTCCAGGCCGGCATGGCGCGCCTGGGCGGTTCCTCCTTCGTGATCACGCCGGGTCAGGGGACGTGGCAACTCGAAACCAAGTTGCATGCCGTCATGAACGGCGCCGCCGCCGAGCACATCCGCGAAGGGCTCCCGGTGCTGGCATCGTATTGCGATGCGCTCGGCGTGCGCGCCTTCGCGGAAGGCAAGGACCTGCAGTGGGATTTGCGGGAAACGCTGTTCGGGATGATCGATGCGCTGTGCGAGAAGCCGCTGATCAACATGGAATCGGCCATGAATCATCCCTGCCAGGCGCTGGCCGATTGGCGCACGATGGACGAACTCAAGGTGCCGAACCGCGCCAAATTCGTGCTGAGCTGGGTCTATCATCCCAGGGCATTGCCGCTGGCGGTGCCCGCCGCCATCGTGAACATGGCCGCGATGCGCGGCATGGAAGTGGTGGTGACGCGCCCCGAAGGCTTTGCCCTGCCTGCCGAGATCATGGACAAGGCGCGCTCGGCGGCATCAGCCGCGGGCGGCTCGGTGACCGAGACCGCCGATCGCGCGGCCGCGCTGCGTGGCGCGAGCGTGCTGTATGCCAAGGAATGGGGCGCCACCCGCAATTACGGGGACGCCGAGGGCGATGCGCGGCTGCGCGCCGAGCTCTTGGATTGGTGCGTCCGGGAACGATGGTTCTGCGCTGCCCAGCCCGATGCCAAACTCATGCACTGCCTGCCGGTGCGCCGCAACGTCGCGGTCGCCGATGAGGTCCTGGATGGTTCGCGCGCCGTGGTGAGGCGCGAAGCCTTCAATCGCCTGGCGGTGCAGATGGCCGTTTTGCACCGCATGCTCACCTGAATTGCTGAAGCACCGGAGTTAAGTGAATGATCATGAGCCGACCCGATCCCTCCGTCGCGGTGCGCGCCCTCAAAAGCGCGGCGCCCTACATTCGCATGTACAAGAACAAGGTCTTCGTCATCAAGGCGGGCGGCGCCGTGTTCAGCGATGAAGTTTCCACGCGTGCGCTGATCGAACAGGTCGCCATCCTGCACCAGGTGGGCATCAAGACCGTGCTGGTTCACGGCGGCGGTCCGCAGCTCGATGACATGCAGGCGACCCTGGGTATCGAGACCCAGATGGTCCATGGGCGGCGCATCACCGATCAGAAGTCGATCGACGTGACGACGATGGTGCTCAACGGACTCATCAATACGCGCATATTGGCGATTTGCCGGGAACTCGACATCGAAGCGATCGGCCTCTCCGGCGTCGACGCCGGACTGATCGGCGCGCACAAACGCGGGCCCGTTCAGGTGTCGGCCGGTTCGAGCGACACCGTGGATTACGGCTTCGTCGGCGACATCGATTCGGTCAACGCGGCGGTCATCGAGAAGCTGCTCGCGGACGGCCTGATGCCGGTGGTCAGCCCCCTGTCTGCCGATTCGAGCGGCACGCTGCTCAACATCAACGCCGATACCGTGGCGGCCGCGCTCGGCGGCGCCTTGGCGGCGGAGAAGCTGGTGCTGTGCACCGGGGCCCCGGGGATTCTGGAGCGGGCGGCGGATCCGGGCTCGGTGATCTCCTACACCGACCTCAAAGGCTTGAAGCGGCTGCGCGACGCGGGCAGCCTCACGCACGGCATGCTGCCGAAGGCGGCCGCGATCGAAAGCGCGATCCGCGGCGGGGTGCGGCGCGTACATGTCATTACCTACAAATCGAGCGACAGCTTGCTTGCCGAAATCTTCACCAACGAAGGCACGGGCACCTTGGTGGTGGCGGATTTGAAGGCCTTGAGCCCGGCGGAGCAGCAGAGCACGGCGGCACCGCCGAGCGCGGCACGGCCATGACCCGGTTGTGGGACAAGGGAACTTCGCTCGATGAGCGTGTGCTCGCCTATACCGCCGGCGAGGATCACCTGCTCGACAACCGCCTGGTGCGCTACGACATTCAGGCGTCGATCGCCCATGCCGAGATGCTCGGGGAGCAGGGGCTGTTGTCGGCCGAGGACCTCGGCGCCATTCGAGCCGCCCTCGGCGAAATCGGCGAGCAGCATGCGCGCGGCCAGTGGCGCGTCACGCTCGAGCAGGAGGATTGCCAAACGGCGATCGAGAATCTGCTGACGGCGCGCATCGGGGCGCGCGGCGAGCGCCTGCATGCCGGACGCTCACGCAACGATCAAGTGCTGGCGGCTCTGCGCCTGTACTTGCGCGAGGTCACGAATTCCTTGCATGCCGGCGCCCTCGAGGTCGCTGCGGCGCTCGATGCGCTCGCCGTGCGCGACGGTTCGATCGCGCTGCCGGGATACACGCACATGCAGCAGGCGATGCCGAGCACCGTGGCAATGTGGGCGCTCGGCTTCGCCGCGGAAATCCGCGACGATGCGCACGGTCTGCATCAGGTGCTGCGCCGCGCGAACAAAAACCCCTTGGGATCCGCGGCCGGATATGGGACGCCGAATCTCGACGTCAGCCGCGAATCGACGCGCCGCCGGCTCTCGTTCGAGGTCACGCACGAGCCGGTCACCGCGGTGCAGCTTTCGCGCGGCAAGGCCGAGGCGCAGCTTTTGTTCGAGCTCACGCTGCTCACCCAGGACATGGGGCGTCTCGCCGCCGATCTGGTGCTGTTCTGCACCCATGAATTCGGCTTCGTGAGCCTGCCGGAAAGCTTTACCACGGGCTCATCCATCATGCCCCAAAAGCGCAATCCGGACGTGTTCGAGCTGATGCGCGGCCGAAGCGCCGTCGCGCAGGCGGCGCTCAACGAGGTGCTCGGCATCACCCAAAAACTGAATTCGGGCTACCACCGCGATTTGCAGCTCATCAAGCCGCCCCTGTTTCGCGGCATCGACTCCTGTCAGCAGACGCTCGACATCATGCCGAGTGCGCTTGCCGGAGTTCACTTCGAGCCCGACAACATTCGCCTGGATCCCGGCATTCATTCGGCGGCGGCCGCGAATGCCTTGGTGGCCAAGGACAATATTCCGTTCCGTGAGGCTTACCGGCGGATCGCGGCCCGCCTCAAGGATTCGGGCTGAGGACCCGAAGCCCTTCGCGCACTGAACGCAGCGGCTTCGGCCGTGATGCTTGCGAGAACGCTCCGGCACGGCGTAGTCTGAAAATCCGGTCGCACCCGTGCCGGCGGCCACATAAGGAACGTTCAGTATGCTCAGCGCCCTCCTGCTCGCGGCGAACCTCAGTGGAAGCTTCGCTCACCCGAACCCGACGCCGCCGCCCGAGCTGCCCGTTGCCGTCTACCAGCAGCGCAGGGCGCGCCTGCTGGCCGAGATCGGTGATTGCGCGGCCGTCATATCCTCTCAGGGCGAAGTAAACGGCATCACCGAGGATTATCGCCAGGACGCCGACTTTTACTGGCTGACCGGCGTCAACGAGCCGGACGCACATCTCGTTTTGCAGCCCAAGTCGCCTTACCGCAAGGTGGTGCTGTTCCTCAAGGCGCGGGACCCGGAGGCCGAGCGCTGGACCGGGCCGCGCGAGCCGGTTTCGCCGGAGCTGCTCAAGAGATACGGCGTCGATCGCGTCCTGCGCGGCTCGCCCGAGTCCGCGCTTCTCGGCACCGGACTGCACCACAACTGCGTCGCGATCATCGCACCGGCCGGCATGGGCAAGGCGGAGCGCAACGACGATGAACTGGCGCTGCGCCTCGCCGGCCGATTCGGCCTCAAGGTTGTCTACAAGCGAGGCCTGCTCGCCGACCTGCGTGCGGCTCATGGGCCCGAGGAACTCGAGCGCATGGAGCGCGCCATCGCGATCACCGCACAGGGGCACAATGCGGTCGCGCGCGCGACGGTTGCAGGCGTCTCGGAACGCGACGTTCAGACGCAGCTCGAATATGCGTTCTTCGCCAACGGCGGCACCGGCCTGTCGTACTCCTCCATCGTCGGCAGCGGCCCGAACGGCGCGGTACTGCACTGGGACAAGAATTCCAGGATCCTGCAGAACGGCGACCTGGTGGTAGTCGATGCCGCCGCCGATTATGGCCGTTATGCATCGGACGTCACGCGCACCTACCCGGTGTCCGGGCGCTTCACGGCGGAACAGGCGGCTGTTTACCGTGCGGTATACCAGGCGCAGGAGGATATTTTTGCGGCCATCAAGCCGGGGGTGTCCATGGCGGATCTGCAGCATGCGGCCGAGGAATCCTTGCGCCGTTCCGGTTATCTCGCCGATTTCATTCACGGGTTCGGCCATTTCGTCGGTCTCGACGTGCATGACGCAGGCGACTATGAGAGGCCCATTCCCATGGGCGCCGTGTTCACCGTCGAGCCGGGGGTTTATCTACAGGCAAAGGGTTTCGGCGTGCGCATCGAGGACGAGGTCCTGATGACCCAGCAAGGGTATCGGCTGCTCACTTCCGCCATTCCCCGCAAGCTCGAGGATGTGGAAGCGTGGATCGCCCGCGAGCGCCAGTGAACCCATTCAGCTTTTGCAAGACATAACCGCCGTCCTTGCAAATTGCCTAGCCATTGCAACATCGAATCGGGTATCGTTCGCGGCCATGAAACAACATACTTCTCGATTGCTGCGCGCTTTGGGCGGGTTCGGCGTCATGCTCGTGGTCGCGCCCCTGGCCGGAGCGCAAACCCCCTCGGCTGCAACGGCTGCACCGCCGGCCGGTGCCGCTGCGCCGGCGGCACCGGCCGCTCCGGCTCCGATATCCAATGAACAGGCCGGCTACCTGTTCGGCCTGACATTCGGCGAACAATTGCGCGGCATCGGCGTCTCGAACGAGATCACGGCCGATGCGATCAGCCGCGGCGTGAAGGACGGATTGCAAGGCAAGAAGTCGACGCAGGCCGACCGGCAGCAGGTTCAAGACTATGCTCGTGCCATGATGACCACCTTTGCGGCCCGCAATAAAGCCGCCGGGCAGGAATTCCTGGCGAAGAACGGCAAGGAACCGGGCGTCAAGACCACCGCGTCGGGCCTTGAATACAAGGTTCTCGCGGCGGGCGATCCCAAGGCGGCGCAGATCGCCGCCAGCGACGAAGTGACCGTGAATTACCGCGGCAAGTTGATCGACGGCACGGAATTCGACAGCTCCTTCTCGCGCGGCCAGCCTGCCACCTTTGGCGTCGGCGGCGTGATCAAGGGCTGGCAGGAAGCCCTGGTCCTGATGAAGCCGGGCGCCCGGTGGGAGCTGTACGTGCCCGCCGAGCTCGCCTACGGCGCGAGTCCGCGACCGGGAATC
>JBBIUT010000058.1:3498-16963 GCA_037440085.1 Gammaproteobacteria bacterium | reverse complement strand
GCTTCGATGACCGCAGAATCAGCAACCGGTGCGATGCCGGTCTCGGTCTGTTCAAAGAATCGGGTGCTGAAGGTCTCCGGCGGAGCGACAACGTAGCCGCGGTCTGAGCGAACGGCAATCTTTTTACAGAGTGAGCGATGAGTCATGCGAGTCTCCTTGTCGCCGGCGAAATGGCCGGCCGGGAGAACCCGCACGTCGCAGCGGAGCGCTCAATTGCACCCTGGAATAAAATGGAAGGGACCCGGGCCCCGCGGGGAGGAGGCCGTTTTATGCCGGGAAAGGCGATTGACCGCGACGACCGACGTGGCACGATCACACCCCCGGCAATCGAGCCAATCCACCCTCCCAAAACGTAAATAAGTACGCTCTCAGAGCGTTCCTATTTACAAATCCGCAAATATCGCTATCATCTAACAAAAGAAAAACACTGTATTTATAGGCATTTGAGCGCTATTGACAGGCGCATAGCCAGATATAACGCACCGTCAATCGTGCCGCGGAACAGTTCTTCGAATTGAATCAGGCGATGGCGATTATCGAGATAAAGGCAGCAAAATACCTCGTGCTCGAGGTCGCGCAGCTTGGCGCGGAGGAATTCACCGGTCGCCCGGGGGCTTGCCATCGACGGGCCGGCGCGAAGCGCCTCCGCCAATTGCCTTCGTGAGATCTCGGCCGCCGCCTGCAGTTGCGCGTAGCGTGCGGGTCCCAGGCCCGGATGCGCGCAAAAGCGCGCCCGATCCGCGGCGATCAGCCCGCGCAGCGAGCGAAAGCTCACGAGTATTTCGCGGGCAAGATCGACGGCGGATCGGCCGGCAATGCCGGTGCGCAGCAGGATCGCGAGGAGTTCCGCATCCGACAACGCGGCGGCGCCTTTGTCGAGCAGCCTCTCTCGCGGTCGTTCTTCGCTCGGCCAATCTCGGATCGCCATGGAGCCGAGCATGGCGGGCGCGTGGGCGAATCACTAGCGCCATTTCGCGGGCGAGCGCGCAGATTGGCGCGGCTGCGCGTTAATCGTGTCCGGAGCTGCCGAAGCCGCCGCCGCCGCGCGCGCTTGCGGTGAAGTCTTCGACCACTTTGAAATCCACGTGCACCACCGGCACGATCACCATCTGTGCGATGCGATCGCCGGGGTTCACGATGAAGGGCGCCGATCCGCGATTCCAGCACGACACCATCAGCGGCCCCTGATAATCGGAATCGATCAGCCCCACCAGATTACCGAGCACGATGCCGCTCTTGTGCCCGAGTCCGGAGCGCGGCAGCAACATCGCCGCGAGACCGGGATCTTCGAGGTAAATCGAGATTCCGGTGGGAATGAGCTGCGCCGCGCCCGGCGGCAAGGCCAGCGGCGCCGCAAGGCAGGCGCGCAAATCCATGCCGGCGGATCCGGCGGTGGCGTGCGAAGGCAGGGGAAATTCGCGCCCGATGCGCGGATCCAAGATCCTGAGCTTGACGGTGGGCCGCATCGAATCAGCGGCGTATGCGGCGGCTGCGCAGGCGGGTGCGCGGGTCCGTCACCACGGCGCGGGCGGCGGCTTGCGCACGGCGTTTGCGCGCGCCGCGCCGCGGGGCGCCGTCGGCCGGGGGCAGGCGCTTGGCGATCAGTGCAATGAGCTCGCGCGCGACGGCGAGCTTCGGTGCGCGCGCGATCTCGAGTTTTCCGCCGGGCCATAGGACCGTCAAGGCGTTGTCCTCGCAATCGAACGCGATCCCATCGCCGACCTGGTTGGCGGCGATCAGGTCGAGCTTCTTGCGTTTGAGTTTGCTGCGCGCGTTTTCCTCGACGTCGTTGGTCTCGGCCGCGAAACCGACCACGAACGGGCGCTTCGCCATGTCGGCGACCGACTTGATGATGTCGGGTGCGGCTTCCAGCTCGATGTTGACCATGCCGCCCTGCTTCTTGATCTTCTGCTTGGCAACGTTCACCGGCTGAAAATCGGCGACGGCCGCGGCGGCGATGAACACGTCCGCTTCGGCCACTCGCCGGTGCACGGCCGCGTACATATCCCGTGCGCTCTCGACGTCGATGCGCGTGATCCCCGCGGGCGTCGGCAAGTGCACCGGTCCCGTGACCAGGGTGACGTGTGCGCCGGCCTCGCGCGCGGCGGCGGCCACGGCGAAGCCCATTTTTCCCGAACTGCGGTTGGTCAAATAGCGTACCGGGTCGAGGCGCTCGCGGGTCGGCCCCGCCGTGATCAGCACGTTGAGGCCGGCAAGCAGGCCGGCATTGGCCGGGGGCTCGAGCAGGGTCTCGGCGAGTTGTTTGGGTTCCCACATGCGGCCCGCACCGACTTCGCCGCAGGCCTGATCGCCGGAGGCGGGGCCGAGCATGCGTACGCCGCGCGATATCAAGGTTTCGACGTTCGCCCGGGTGGCCTTGTTGGCCCACATGAGGCGATTCATCGCGGGCGCGAGCACCAGCGGCGCCTCCGTGGCGATGCACAGCGCCGCCAACAAGTCATCCGCACGGCCGACCGCCAGGCGTGCGATGAAATCCGCGCTCGCCGGGGCGATCAGCACGATCTCGGCCCAGCGGGCGAGTTCGATGTGCCCCATGGCGGCCTCGGCGGTGCTGTCCCACAGGTCGCTTCGGACCGGGCGGCCCGAAACCGCCTGCAAGCTCATGGGCGTGATGAACTTGCGCGCCGACGCGGTCATCACCACCTGCACCTCAGCTCCCCGTTCGACCAGACGGCGAACCAGATCCGGGCACTTGTAGGCGGCGATGCCTCCGGTCACCCCCAGCAGGATTCGGGTTTTGGGCCTCAATGGCTGCCCTTGAGCTCTTTGAAGCGCGAGATATCGCTATCGAATTGTTCGCGCATGTTGCCAGCCTCGGTGCGCTTCTGCTGGAGATTTGCCTCCTGCGTATGGATGTCGTTGCTGACGCGGACCAAATCCTCGGCAATTTGGTCCGACATGGGCGGCGCACTCGGATCGGAATTGTAGGGTTTGAAATGCATGCTGGCCGCACGCAGCTTCTTCAACTTGCCGTCGAGGACCTCGAGGAACTGGCTCGTGACCTTGATTTGATCTGCCAGGAGGTTCAACCGCTGATCGCGCAAGCGCTCGATCTCCTGCACCGAGACGTATGTGTTGAGAAGATTCTTGTCGCGGGCCGCATTGCGCTCCGCGTCGAGCTTCTTGCGTTCCGCCTCGGCCAGCTGCTCGGGGGTCTTTTGCGCCTCCAGGCGGCTGACCTCGATCCCCTGTTTGTTCACCACCGCGCTTTCCTGGGACGCGTATTCCGGCGGGATTCGATCCCCGTAGTGGGTGACCCCCTGCGCATCCACCCACTTGTACAATTTGCGCCCCGAGGAATCGGTGTTGCCGGCCAAGGACAACGAGACCAGCAGCACCAAAGCGCCCAGGATTAATACAAGGTATTTCAAGAGCATGCCCCCCAAGGAAACCATCGCCATTGTGAGCCGCCGGCAGGGGGTTTTCCAGGGCGTATTCCTCAATCTGCGCTGCCATAGCGGTCCCGATAGCTCTGCATGCTGGCCAGTTCGGCCGTGCGTCCGGCGTTGCGCATGTGGCGCATGAGGTCCGACAGATTGATCACCGCCAGGACCGGAATTCCAAATTGCTCGCGCACCTCTTGAACCGCGGAGAGCGGGCTGACCGAACCCCGCTCCTCGCGGTCCAGAGCGAGCAGCACGCCGGCGGGGTGCGCCCCGGCGGCCCGTATGATCTCGATGGATTCGCGGATCGCCGTGCCGGCGGTGATGACATCGTCGACGATCAGCACGCGGCCCTTGAGCGGGCTGCCGACGATCAGTCCGCCCTCGCCGTGATCCTTCGATTCCTTGCGGTTGAACGCGAACGGCAGGTCGAGTCCGTGGCGGTCGGCGAGCGACGCGGCGGCGGCCGTCACCAAGGGAATGCCCTTGTACGCCGGTCCGAACAGCATGTCGAAGGTCAGGTCCGAAGCCACGGCGGCATCGCCGTAGGCGCGGCCCAGCGCCGCTATCGCCTTTCCCGTGCTGAATAAACCGGCATTAAAAAAATACGGGCTTTCGCGCCCGGATTTCAGTTTGAAGCTGCCGAATTTCAGCACGCCCAATCGCGTGCACAATTCGATGAAATCGTGTTGATACCGGCGCGTCATAGGAGGGGCAGTCTCGCAAGGGAAATGACGGCGCGCAAGCACAGCGCGCGGGCCGTCGTGCTGCTATGATCGCGCGCCATGCACGACGAGAGTTCGAGCGTTTGACGACGGCCGCAAAGCCCACGCTGTTGCAGGCGTTGGGCGACAAGCGCATGGCGGCCGTCCTGCTGATGAGCTTCGCCTCCGGGCTGCCGTTCAACTTGACCGGTTTCACCGTGCAGGCATGGCTGGCATCCGAGGGCCTCGACATCAAGACGATCGGCATCTTTACGCTGGTCAGTCTTCCCTATTTTTTCAAATTCATGTGGGCGCCGCTGTTGGACCGGTATCTGCCCCCCGTATTGGGCCGCCGCCGCGGCTGGATCTTGATTTATCAGATCTGTCTGGCGGCCGCCATCGCCGTCATGGGTTTTTGTTCACCCACGAAAGAACTGTATTTGCTCGGCGTCTTGGCGGTGCTGGTCGCATTTCTCTCCGCATCCCAGGATATCGTAATCGACGCGTACCGCGTGGACGCGATTCCGGTCAGCGAGCGTGGCCTGGCCGCCGCCGCCCAATCATTCGGCTACCGTTCGGCGGCCATGCTGGCGGGCGCCGTGCTGGTGCTGATCGCCGCACACCTGGGCTGGCGCCTGGCCTTTCTGATGGTGGCCTGCCTGATGGCGGCGACGACCTTGGGGACGCTTTGGGCGCCGGAACCGGAAGTCCCCGGCAAGCCGCCTCGCACCTTGGTCGACGCCGTATGGCACCCGCTGCGCGCATTGTTCAGCCAGAACGGCGCGTGGGGATTCGTGCTGCTGGTGCTGCTTTACAAGATCGGCGACGCGTTCGCCTTGAGTTTGTACAGCGCCTTCATGATCAAGGGGATGGGATTTTCGCTGGATGAACTCAGCATCGCCGGCAAGGTGAACATGACGGTGTCGAGCATGATCGGCGTGGCCTTCGGCGGCTGGGTCTACATGCGCTGGGGCACTTTCAAATCGCTGTTGGTTTTCGGAATCGGCCAGGCGCTGACCAACCTGCTTTATGTATGGCTGGCTCTGGCCGGTAAAAAGATATGGCTGCTGGTTCTCGCCACGTCCTTGGACACGGGTGTCGGCGGAATGGGGCTGGCCGCGTTTACCGCCTATCTGGTGTCGTTGTGCAGCGCCAATTTCAGCGCAACTCAGTACGCACTGCTGTCGGCGATTGCGAGCCTGCCGCGGATCAGCATGGGGTCGGTCGCGGGATTCGTCGTTGCCAGGATCGGCTGGGCAAATTTCTTCGTCGTCACCTTCTTGACCGCGATGCCGGGACTCATATTGCTGATGATTTTGCGAAAACCGATGAACGCGCTCGCGACACGCGACGCGGCGGCGATCCAGCGCTGATATTTGTTCGACGCGGAACCGGCTAACGACGCAGCGATCGATCCTGGTGAATCGACCAGGGGCTGCGAACGTTGTCCTCGAACTCTCGATCCAGGTCCTCGGCTTCCACATCGACCGCGCCCGACCAGTCTTCAGGAGCATCTGCGGCATCGATGAGCTGGTCGAGCAGCTGCTCGTTCCAGGCGTCGAAGTCGACCTCCGCGACCGTGCCGTCGAAGTACTGAATCTCTATGGTCTCGTCGTCGTCGTCGATGGCGACCACTTCAAAGAGCTCGTTGGTACCGCCGCGATACCATTGACCTACGATCGGCTTGATGACGTTCATCGCGCACTCCCTACATTGCCGCGATCAATTCAACTCCCAATGAGCCGCGCGCGCAATCGAAAGTTTTTGCGCGAAGCAACATCGCCGTCTATCGCCGCTCGTATGCCAAATCCCACACACCATGACCGAGGCGGCTGCCGCGCCGCTCGAATCGGGTCGGGGGGCGAAACCCGGGGCGCGGCACATAGGTTCCGTCGCGGCTCAGGGTGGCGAGCCGCGCGCAGGCATTGCATACGCTCAACATCTGTTCGGCGTATGCCTGCCAATCGGTCGCCAGGCGCAGCACGCCCTGCGGCCGTAATTTGCCGGCCAGAGTCTCGGCAAATGGCGCGTCGATCAAGCGGCGCTTGTGATGGCGCTTCTTGTGCCAGGGGTCGGGGAAAAAGATCAGGATTTCATCGAACGAGCGGTCGGGAAGCGCAACGGCCAAAGCTTCGACGGCGTCATGGCAGATCACGCGCACATTGGCGAGCTTTGCCTGCTCGGCGTGCAGCAGCAACCGGCCCACACCCGGACGGTGCACCTCGATCCCGAGATAGTCGACGTGCGGATTGGCCTCCGCCAGCGCCCCGATGACTTCGCCGGCGCCGAATCCGATCTCGAGGCAGCGCGGCGCTGAGCGGCCGAAGGCCGCATCGAGGTCGATGGCCGCGTCCGCGACCCTCAAGCCGAATGTCGGCCACAAGTCCTTGAGCGCGCGCTCCTGCGCGGCCGTGACACGGCCGGCGCGCAATACGAAGCTGCGAATGGGGCGACGTCCATCCATTTGCGCAAAGTCTGCCTGATATCATCGCCGCATGCGCAAAATCGGGTCAGCCTGCGCCCTTCTGCTGCTCGCGGGCTGCGTGGGCCTGCCGCAACACGTCATCAAGTATCGGAGCGAGGCTCTGCGCTCGCCGCAATCGACCACACTGGGCCGCATTGCCGAGGAGAGCGCCGAAGGCATTCCGCCCAACCTGTCGGGCATACGTTTGCTGACCTCGGGCGACGAGGCCTTCGACAGCTGGATCGCGCTCGCCGATCGCGCCGAGCGCACTCTCGACATTCAGTACTACATCATTCATCAAGACGAATCCTTCCGGGCGCTTTTGGGGCATGTGCGTGCGGCCGCCGATCGCGGCGTGCGCGTGCGGGTGCTGGTGGACGACCTCAATACCGCGGGCGAGGACCGGCGGTTCATGCATTTGGAGCAGCACGCCAACATCTCCGTCCGGGTCTTCAATCCGTTTCCCGGCGGGCGCTCGGCGACCTGGAGCCGCATCCTGACCTCGATATCGGACATACCGCGGATCAATCACCGCATGCACAACAAGCTGTTCGTGGCCGACAACGCGCTGGCCATCACCGGCGGGCGCAATATAGGGGATGAATACTTTACGCGCGACAAGCGCAGCAACTTCATCGATCTCGACGTGGTGGCCGCCGGGCCCATCGTGCCGCAGCTGTCGGCATCCTTCGACGCCTTTTGGAACAGCAAATACGCCTACCCGATCGCATCGCTCGCCTCGCCGGTGCCGGCCGAAGCGCCGCCCGCGCCGCCCGCCGAGAGGGGCGCCGACGGGGACGGCAATTGGCTGGGGCGCGAACTCGATGCGCACGATCTGCATCTGACCTGGGTGGCCGCCACCGTTCTCGCCGACCGGCCTGCGAAAATCGCGAGCGAAAGCTCACCCGACCAAGAGGTGACGATCGCCAACAACATCGCGGCGCTGATGCGCTCCGCGCAGCAGGAAGTCGTCGTGATCTCGCCGTATTTCGTGCCGGGAAAGGCGGGAGTCGCGCTGATCCGGGAGCTGCGCGGACGCGGCGTGAATATCCGCATTCTCACCAACTCGCTGGCGTCCACCGACTCCCCGCTGGTGCACAACGGCTACGCGCGCTACCGGGTGGCGCTTCTGAAGCTCGGGGTCGAATTGAGCGAGGTGCGGCCGCAGCTTGGGCAAAAGCGCCCGCGCTTTCACCCGTTTCGCAGCTCCCACGCAAGCCTGCACGCCAAGGCGCTGGTGATCGATCAGAAGACCGTGTTCATCGGCTCGCTGAACATGGACGGGCGATCGGCGCGCCTCAACAGCGAATTGGGCCTGGTGATCCGCAGTCCCGAGATCGCGCGCCAGGTGACGAGTCTGCTGGACGACATCAGCGCCGACGGCAGCTACCGGCTGACGCTCGATCCGCACGACCGCATCGTCTGGTCGAGCGGCGAACCGGGAGCCGAACGGATCTGGCACAGGGATCCGGAGACGACGCTGATGCAGCGCATTACGCTCGACCTGCTCGCGCCGTTCGCGCCCGAGGAGATGCTGTGACCGCAATGGCTTATGGCGGCAGGCGCAGCGTGCTCAGATAGTCCTTGACCTTGCCGCGAAAGCCTTCGCTGCTGGTCACGGTCGCACCCCCGGTCAACACCAGGATGAAATCGCCGCGCAGCGTACGGTTCACCTCTCGCAGGAAATTCATATTGACGAGACAGGAGCGGCTGATGCGCAGCATGGGCTGCGAGCGCAATGCCAGCTCGGCTTGGCTCAACGTGCTGCGCGCGTGATAGCTGTCGCGCCCAACCCGTATGACGACGTAGTTTCGATCCGCCTCGATCATCTCCACCTGCGCGACGTCGATTACGTGCAGGCGACCGTCGAATTCCGCGAGCAGGCGCGGCCGATCCCCGGGCGCAGAGCGCGCGCCGCGCTCCAATTGCGCGAGCAGGCTCGCGAGCAGCGCCTGGCGGTCCGCTGCGGCGCTTTCCGAGTGGCGCGGACGCACGCGAGCCAGTGTCTTGCGGAAGCGTTCCTGATCGAACGGCTTCAGCAGGTAATCGACGGCGCACACTTCGAACGCCTCGAGCGCGTAGGTATCGTAGGCGGTCACGAACACCAGCGAGGGCAGCTCGTCCGGCGCGAGCGCGCGTGCGAGATCGATGCCGTTCAACGGATCCATCTGGATGTCGAGAAACAGGAGCTGCGGCCGCTTGGCGCGGATCTCCTCGATCGCCGCCGCGCCGTCGCCGTACTCGCCGATCACGCGCAGGTCGCCCTCCGCTTCGCACAATTCGCGCAGCGTGCGGCGCCCGGCCTGCTCGTCGTCGACGATGATGACGTTCATCATGAGGCGGCCGCGGGCGCCGGGCTGCTCGCGCCCCGCCGGTCCGGAGAATCCTGAATTTCCGGCAGCGTGATCTCGCTGCTCCATTCCGTGCCCTGCGGCCCCGCGGTAAGGCGGGCGCGCCCCTCGAATTGGACGGCCAGGCGCTCGCCCACATTGCTGAGTCCGATGCCGTCGGTGCCCCGCGGCTTATCCTTGGCGATCGTGTTGGTCACGCGCAGGACGAGACCCTCGGCCGATCGCCGCACGGCAATCCGCACCACCACCGGGCCTTGATGACCGGCCAGCCCATGCACCACCGCGTTCTCGACCAGGGGCTGAAGAATCAGGCTCGGAACCCACACCGCGGCGATGTCCTGGTCCGGCGGCAGGACCACGCTGAGCCGGTCCGCAAAGCGCTTTTGCTGCAGTTCCAGGTACAAGCGGACGAATTGCAATTCGTCGCTCAAACGCACGAAGTCCTGCTCGCCGGCATTCAACAGGCGGCGCAGCAGATCCGCGAGCTGCACGACCATGGCCTGCGCGCCCTTCGGATCCCATTCGATGTGGCCGCGGATGGTGTGCAGCAGATTGAACAGCGTGTGCGGCGACAGCTGCATGCGCAGCGCCGCGAGGCGCGCCGCGCTCCACTCGCGCTCGAGCGCCGCGCGCTTGAACTCGGAATTGCGGAATCGCGTGTACAGCGCCAAGCCGGTCACGAGCGCGAGCCCAAAGCCGTAACTTGGCACAAAGTCCACGAAGCTCGCAATCCACAGCGGTATGAACAGCGGGTCGGTGTCGGACATATGAGTCGTGGCCATGCGGTGCAGCTCCGAATCGCCCAATGCCATTTCGGCGACGATCATCGCCGGATAGGCGAGAGCGGCAAACGCCGTCGCCAGTATGGCTTGCAGCGGGATCGCCACCAGCAGCGGGCGCCACTGGATTCGCAGGGAGGCCCAATACGAGACCAGCAGACAGGGCAGCAACAGCAGGTGCTGCAGTACGCGTGCCTGCCACGGCGCAAACAGGGGCACATCGGTTATGTGGCTGATGCCGGTGCGCATGCTGTAGGCGTACAGGACATTCGACAGCATGACGTACAGCCAGAACAAGGCGACCATGGCGAGGAATTGCCGGCGGGTCAATTCACCGGCGAGGCGCAACGGCGACGCGCTTTCTTTTCCGTTCATGGGGCGAAAGCCTAGCGCAAATGCCAGGCGCTTGTGACCGCCGGAGCGCCGCTCGGGGACGAATTCGTGGATGGCGGGGACGATCTCGATTCAGGTGCGCAGACGCGGGCCCTGCCAAGGGAGTCTCATGGCCTCGTCGTCAAAACTCGCATGAGGAGATTTCACATGAACACCCAATACTCCCGCCAGGCCCGGGTATCGCGTCCGAAGATCACGATGGCGATGATCGTCTGCGGCATGGCCGGCGCCGCCTTCATCGGTGCCGCGAGCGCCGCCACCCTCGATGATGACCTGCCCCGCATCACCGTTCGCTACAACCCGCAAAGCCTCGACACGGAGAGCGGGGCGCGAGCGCTTTACAGCCGGCTGGTCAAGGCGGCGGTCGAGGTGTGCCCGCAGGGCGCCGACAGCCCGCATTGGATCAGCAAACAGGTTCGCGAATGCCGCGAGCAGGCGGTCGCACGAGCGGTGTTCCAGGTGAACAACCCGAGGCTGGCGGCGGTTTACGCAATCAGCTCGAAGAGCGGTTGAGGTCCGAAACGTCGCCGGCTGCCAGCTCGAGGCCGGAGCGGTGCGCGGCGCTGCTCGTCAATCGAATTTCAATCGACAGCGATCCAACGCGGCCGGCTCCCCGTCCCGAACGGCGAGCCGGCAACCGCGCTGAGCGCACCCGTGGTGCCATCGATGGAATACACCGCCACATCATTGGAGTTTTCGTCGGCGAAGTAGGCGAGCTTGCCGGAAGGATCGACCACGACGTTCACCGGAAACTGTCCGGCGGGGACGGTCGAGGTGCGCGTCAATTCACCGCTGCTAGGGGTGATGGAATAGCTGCTGACCTCGTTCTTGGCGGTGATGTTTGCGGCAAAGAGAAACCTTCCGGCGGGGTCGACGGTCAGCGATTCGGGGCTCGAGCCGGCGGAGAGCGGCGAACCCGACAGCGCCCCGAGGGCGCCGGAACTCGGATTGATCGAATATTCGGAAATCGTCGCCGCGGTTTCATTGGCCACGTAGGCGTATGTCCCGGTGGGATCGACCGCGATCGACAACGCTCCGGCACCGGCACCGAACGGCGAACCGACGACGACCGTCAATGCGCCCGCGCCGGGCTCGATGGCGAATGCGGCCACCTGACCGTCGGCGTAATTGGTGACGTAGAGATAATTGCCGCCGGGGTCGGTTTTCAGAGAAGTGGGCTGATTCCCCACGCTATACGGCGAACCGCTGATCGGCGTCGCCATTCCCGTGCCGCCGTCGATGACGAACACCGAGACCGTGTTGTCTCCCATGTTGGCCACATAAAGAAATTGATCGGCGGGGTCCACCAGCACGGCGAAAGGCCCGGTACCGGCGGCTATCGGATTCCCCGCGGAGGCGAGCGCGCCGGTGGCGCCGTCGATGGCAAATACGGAGACGTCGTTCGAGCCATGATTGGCCACGTACAAATACCTGCCGTTCGGATCCACGGCCGCCGACACCGGCGTGGTGCCCGAGGCAAACGGCGAACCCGCGATCGGAGTCAGGGCGCCCGTGGCGGCATTGATTGCGAACGCCGATATCGTGTTGGCCCCCTGGTTGACGACATAGGCGAATCGCCCCGGTTCGGTGCAGGTCACCACGACGTTGGTGACGTCCGCCGTACCGATCGTTCCCGAGCCATTGTGGACGGAGCAAGTCTGAGCGGGGTTCGTGGGTTGTGTCTTGACCGTGACCGAATAAGGTCCATTCTGGTCAATCGCGGATGAAAAGGCGAACGAGCCGTTCGCCGTCGGGCTCACGTCATTTCCGGAGTTGTTTTGCAGAATCAGCCCGGAACCCTTGAGCCCCGTCACCGTGCCGCCGACGCTGTAGCCGCCGCCATTGTGGCAGGCGATGACGCCGAGGCCGACCGCGGCCGACAGGACTCCAATCCTCACGACTCCGCTCTCCGCCAAGATGTTCACATGGCGCTCCTGTCGACGGCGGCCGGCGACGGTATCACGGGCGGATGCGCGAGATGCGGCTGCGACGCTCTCAGCGCCTCGACCACGCCACCGAAGAAGGCGACCGCTTCTTCGGCATTGGCATCGATCCAAGCCCCGGGCCACGCGCTCCACTGGACGATGACGAGATGCGCCGCGGGATTGATGTAAATGTATTGTCCGAAAATGCCCTCGGCCATGAAGGCGCCGCTGTGCGGCGCCTGCGGCGGCATCACCCACCATTGGTATCCATAACCGGCGGGATCGTCGGGTTCAAGTTTGCCGAAGCCGACTTGCGGAGAATCGGAGCGCGGCTGGGTGGCTTCGGCGATCCAGCCGGCCGGCAGCACGCGCTCGCCGCCGGCGCCGCCGCCGGTGCGGATGAACTCGCCGAATCGGCCGTAGTCGCGCAGCGTCATCGAAAGGCTGCCGGCGGCCATTTCCGCGCCATGGGTCGATTCGAGCACCCAATAGCCGTCGCTTTCCATCCCGAAGCGCGACCAAATCTTCTCCGACAGATAATCGGTCAAATGTTTGCGGGTCGCGGCGCTCAGGATCAACCCAATCAAGTGGGTTTCGCCGCTGTTGTAATTGAATACGGTTCCCGGCGGCGCGGCGCGCGGCAGCTTGCTCATGAAATCGAGGATGCAGCCCGGCTTGTCGTCCGCGGTGCACTTCAGCATCTTGCCGATGTCCGAGTCCGGCTGGGTATAGTCCTCGTTCCACTTCACGCCCGAGGACATCTGCAGCAGATTTCGCACCGTGGTCCCATCATAGGCGGAGCCGCGCAGCTGCGGCAGATACCGGGTGACCGGATCCTCGATGCTCGCGATGGCACCGTCTTTGACGGCCGCCCCCACCAAGGTCGAGACGATCGATTTTCCGACCGAGAACGAGGTCCAGCGGCTGGTCCCGGTATTGCCGAGCGCATAGCGCTCCAATCGTATGCGCCCGTCCTCGAGCACCAGCAACCCGCCGATGCGGTCGCGTTTCATATAATCGTCGAGCCCCAGTGACTTTCCCGCGAATCGATACGGCACCGCCGTGATCGGTTCCGCCGACGGCAGCGGATAGACCGTCGAACCGCGTTTGAACGCGCGGGTCGGGAACACCTTGTCGGTATTTCGGTAGGTTGGCGGCTGCTCATCCGGCGGCAACATTAAAAAATGGGCGGCATCGCCGATTTTTTCCGCCGCCTGAGCTTGCGGCGCCGGCGCATTGGCGGGCACTGCGGCGCCCGCCAAGAGCAGCGCCGCGAACGACGCCAATCCAATGGAGCAGAAAATCCTCGCCATTCGCAACGCACCTCAACGGACTAACGGGATATCGATTGATTGTATGCTGCCCCTTTAGGGTTCAACAATCGATATTCGCGTCGAGTGAAGCAGGTCGTCATGCAATCGCGTATTGGGCCAAGCCGGCCCGTG
>JBBIUT010000058.1:0-3398 GCA_037440085.1 Gammaproteobacteria bacterium | reverse complement strand
GTTCAGCCGGCGGGGCCGGCATCGCGGCAAACCGCCGGTCAACGGTTAGCCGCCGCGCGCGTTGCATGGATTCGTGGCGGGCTGTCTGCGCAAACCGACAGGCGCCGCCTGAACTAAACTCCTGCGTACACGTTCTAACGATTTTCAATGGAAGCGACCCCTATGCCATCGCGATTTGGATTCAAGAGTTGGATGCTGGCGGGCACCGCTGCAATCGCCGTGCTGTTGCCATGCCTCGCGTCCGCGACCCTGGGTGAGCCGGAAGCCTCGGTGCTGACCGACGGCGCGCAGCTTCAAGGTTCCGTCAATCAGTCGGATCTCGGGAGCTATCGGCTGCATGAAATTCAATTGTCTTCGGGCACCTTGGTTCGGGAGTACGCGGGATTGGACGGCACCGTGTTTGCGATTACCTGGCACGGGCCCTATGTGCCGAATTTGCGGCAGATTCTCGGCCGCTATTTCGACGCCTACGTGGGGGCGGCGAAAGCCCCGCACGCTGATCACCATCACCTGCAAGTCAGGCAAAGCGATTTGGTCGTAGAGGCCAGCGGCCACATGCGCGCGTTCAATGGTCGCGCATACCTGCCGCAGGCGATTCCGGCCGGTGTGTCCGTGGGAGAGCTGCCATGAGGCCGACGCTGATGCGGGCGCTGCGCCATGGCTGCGGATTGGTGATCTGCCTTTCCGCGATATCCTGCGGCGGCGGCGGCAGTACGCTGTCAGCCCCGCCTCCGCCGGTGATACCGCCCGGCTCGAACGTCGTCGACCTGGTGGTCAGCGGTGGACCCAACGGCAACAGCGTCAATTCGCTTTTCACCACGGTCACGGTATGCGTGCCGGGCAGCACCACGCAGTGCCAGACCATCGACAACATTCTGGTCGACACGGGCTCCTACGGGCTGCGCTTGCTGGTGCCGCCGCTCACGTTGAGCTTGCCGGTCTTGGCCGCGGCCGACGGCAACGCGCTGCTGGAATGCACCGTGTTTGTCGATGGCTATAGCTGGGGTCCCGTGGCCGCGATGGATGTGCTCATCACCGGCGAGTTGGCAAGTTCGGTGCCGGTGCAGCTCATCGGGGACGCCCGCTTCCCCACGGTGCCATCCGATTGCTCGAGTACGGGTGCGGTGGCCGAAAATACGGTGGCGACGTTCGGCGCCAACGGCGTTTTGGGCATTGGAGCCTTTGTGCAGGATTGCCCGGATTGCGCGGCCAGCGCCATCCCGGCGTTTTATTATTCCTGTACCCCGGCGGCCTGCACCAACACCGCGGTGGCACTGGCGAGCCAGGTGCAAAATCCCGTTCCCTTTTTCGCCATCGACAACAATGGCATCATCATCACGCTGCCCGCCGTTGCGCCCGCGGGAGCGGCAACCGTGACGGGATCGCTGATCTTCGGCATCGATACCGAATCGAACAATCAGTCGGGCAGTCAAACCGTGCTGGCGCTTCAGACGAGCGGTGCGAACGCCGGCGGCGTGACCACGATTTACAATCACCAGACCTTGAGCGCGAGCTTTATCGATTCGGGATCGAACGCTCTTTATTTCAACGACCCAGGCATCGCGCAATGCGCCAGCAGCCAGTTCGCCGGTTTCTACTGCCCTCTGATGACTTCGACTTATGACGCGACGATTCAAGGCGCCAACGGCATCAGCGTCCCCGTGACCTTCGACGTGGGCGATGCGCAGACCCTGCCGCAATCGTACACGGCGTTTCCCGGCCTGGGGGGGACGAGTTCGATTGCCGGCAGTTTCGATTGGGGATTGCCTTTCTTCTACAACAAACGGGTGGCCACGGCGATCGAGGGATTCACGACCTCCGCGGGTACCGGACCTTACATCGCCTTCTGATCGGCGCGGAACTTTTGGCTACAGCCAGCGGGCCACCCTGCCGGCCCACTCGTAGAGGGCGACGTGGGATCGATAGAGGGCCAACACCGTCGGCACGAATGCCACGACGCCGCGTTCGTCGTGGGTCCACATCTCGGCCGGTGCGGCCGTCACTTCGAAGCCCGCCGCGGCGAATTCCGCGGCCGCGCGGACCATATGCGTGCTCGAAGTGACCAGGATGATCCGATCGATTCCTTCGCGGCGCAGCAGCCGCGCCGAATACAATGCGCTTTCATGGGTATTGGCCGATGCGGTCTCGCTCCAGCGTACCGGGAGCTGCAAATTTTCCTCCACGAACCGGCGCATGGCGGCCGTTTCGCGCGCACTTCCCGACACCAGGATGGGAAGCTGGGTTGCGCGCGCGATCTTGGCGCCCTCGATCAATCGCAAATCGGCATAGGTGCTCGGTGCATCGCCGCCGACTTCGGGTGCGCCGCGGCGCACGCCTCCGCCAAGGATCACGATGGCCTGAGCGCGTGCCTGTGTTTCCGTCAGGTGCGCCGGATCGAGGGCCGGGTAACCCTCGGTCGCGCGCGTCAAGGCATCGGAGACGATGGGCATGGCGAGCAGCCAAAGGCTGCCGATCGAGACGGCGCACAGCGCGACACCCAAGCGCGGTCGGCGCGTCCATATCAGCAGGCCCGCCACGCCGATCAGCAGGGGGCCGCCCGGAGGCAACAGCAACGCCTTCAAGAAGATCCGCAATTCAAGCGCAGTCAAAGTCGAATTCCCCTTGGGGCACGCCCCGCCTGTAATAGCCGACGCTTGCGCCGAGCTTAGCACCCCGCGCCGTAACAGGCGGCACCTGCGCTTGCGGTGGATTCGGACCGAGCGGAGCTCTGCGGCTCTCCTTGGCCGGACTTGCGCGTGCTTGCAGTCAGCTGCCTACGCCGGTCCCGACTGGCGTAGACGCCGAATCGCCAGCCGGCGGCCGCAACGATTTGCTGACCCCATGGAACCCGACCAGAATCGATCGCGAAACGGGCGCCGTATAATGGTAATACCCAAGCTTCCCAACAAGCGAGTTGGGGTCCCGCGGGCTGGATTCCCTTCCAACCCAAGCCTGCTTCCCATCGTTCTCTGAGTTTTCTGCACTGCGGCCGCACTCTGTCGACGATTGCGGTGCCGTACCGATCCTCGAAATCGGCCTGGGGTCGGCGTCCAATCTGTAAATCTCGCCCCTAGGGTCGCCTTTCAAGCGGGCGGGATGGGGGATCGTGGAGGGTTCGCCCGGAGTTTCCGTGGACTCAGCCGTGTTTTCGCCGTCGTCCTCCATCGCAATGATGGTGGACGGTGCACGCATGAAGTCTCGAAATGAACTCCGCGGCACCAAGCTGACGACTACCCAGCTCAACGAACTCGTTGCCATCATCGCCGAGGATCACGGAGTTGGCCTTTGCCAACCGAAGTTCAGCGACGCCGTGTTGATGCCGTGTGAAGACATCGCTGGTCTCGAAGCTCTCATTTTACTACTCGTGTGGAAAGCCATTTCTGCTCGCGCAGAACCAC
>JBBIUT010000057.1:0-17411 GCA_037440085.1 Gammaproteobacteria bacterium | reverse complement strand
TACCCAGCTTTACAGTACGTTTACGCTTTTGTGACCCTTCAAGTGAAAATGCGGCCGCAACGACCGGTGACGCCTCGGCCTTGCACGCGTGATCGCCTCGATCGCGGGGTCGCGATGATCAAGTTTGCATTGACGATGACTTGCAATCCGCCGCTCACTAATGCAATCCCTCATGCACCAGCAGCCAGCGCTTGCGTTCCAGCCCGCCGCCGTACCCGGTCAGCGAGCCGTCGGCGCCGATCACGCGGTGGCAGGGAACCAAAATCGAGATCGGATTGCGGCCGTTGGCCAGCCCCACGGCGCGCGAAGCGTTCGGATTGCCGATGCGCTTCGCCAATTGTCCGTAGCTCCAGGTCTCGCCATAGCGGATTTCCCTCAGGCTGCGCCACACGCGCTGCTGGAATGCAGTGCCCTCGAGGCGCAGCGGCAGATCGAATTCGCGCCTCGTGCCCGCAAAATACTCGCGCAACTGCCGCACCGCTCGGGGCAGCGGGCCCGCGCCCGCATCCTCGGTCCATTCGCCGACGTCGAGCGGCGGGGGGCTGGGGCTGTCCATATGCAGGCCGGTCAGGGCCGCGCCGTCCGAGCAAAGCAGCAGCGGGCCGATAGGGGTGTCGAGATAGGTAAAGCGGTTCATGGATGATTTCCCAACGATTGCCATAGGTAGTGAGCGGCATAGGCACGCCACGGTCGCCAGCCTTCCGCGCGCGCTTGCAATGCTTTTTTGTCGACTTGGGCGGCCTTCTGCAGCATCAGGTCGCCGCCGGGAAAGGCGTCGGGCCAATGCAGGGCGCGCATGGCGATGTACTGCGCGGTCCATGGACCGATGCCCGGCAAGCCCTCCAACGCCGCGATCTGCTCCTCGATGTTCGCGGCGTTGGAGAGCAACGCGGGATGTTCGATCACCGCTTGAGACAACGCAATCAGCGCGCGCGCGCGGCTGCCAATGATCCCGAGGGCCGCGATGTCCTCGGCGGCGACTCCCGACATGCGCGGCGCTTGAGGCGTGAGCCGGTTCAATTCCGGAAAAGGTGTTGCGACCGCGGCGCCGAATTTCTCCGCCCAGCGCCCCGCCAGCGTGGTCGCGGCCCTTACCGACACCTGCTGGCCGAGAACCGCGCGCACCGCGAGCTCGTAGCCGTCGAAGGCCCCCGGCACACGCAATCCCGGCAGCCGGCGCACCACCCTTGCGAGCATTCGGTCTTGCGACAGCAGTGCGCTCACTGAATCGGGCGCCGCCCCCAAGTCGAACAGATTTTTGAGGCGCGCGATCACCGCACCGATCACCGGCGCGAGCGACAGGGACATCTCGACCTCGAGCGCCGCACCGCCCTTGGCGGGCGATACCGCGACCCAGCCGTGCACATCGCCTTTTTGGGACGCGCCGATCGCCACCGTGCGCCGATAATGCGTACGATCCACCCATTCAACTCCGGGAATGGCGCGCAAGCGCAGGTAATCGAGCAGCGCCTCCCACGCCAGCGGCGGCCTGAAGTCCAGCTGACAGCGCAGCCCGTCCGCCGCTTCGGAATGCCGGTGCGCTGCGCGCGAAGATCGGCGCAGGCCGCGCGGATTCAATCCATAGCGCGACTTGAACAGCGCATTGAAGCGCCGCAGGCTGCCGAAGCCGCTGGCAAAGGCGATGTCCGTGAGATTGAGCGAGGTTTCGCCGAGCAGGCGCTTCGCGAGCAGCAGCCGCTGCGTCTGCGCCAGTTCGATCGGCGAGACGCCGAGTTCGGCTTCGGTGACGCGGCGCAGGTGGCGGTCGCTGATCCCCAGGGAAGCCGCCAGGTCGCCGACCCGCGCGTTCGCGATTGCATGCTCTTCGATCCCCGCAATCGCCGCGCCGATCAGCCGGCCGGCCGCGTCCACCGCGGCCAGGCCGGGTGCTCGCTCGGGGCGGCAGCGCAGGCACGGCCTGAACCCAGCGCCCTCGGCCGCCGCCGCGCTGGCAAAGAAGCGCATGTTCTCGCGCTTCGGCGCGCGCACCGGGCAAATGGGGCGGCAATAGATTCCGGTGGTCTCCACGGCGGTGAAAAACGTGCCGTCGAAGCGCCGGTCGCGGGCGCGCACCGCACGAAAACAGGCATCGGAGTCGAGCAGCATGGCGCCAGAGTAACCAAATCCGGCGGCCGATACTCGCCGTTTTCGGACATGCATTTTCCGGGGCGCCGGACCTCGCGGCGACGCAGCACAAGCACCCGCCGCTAGGGGTTCGCCCCGGTCCGCACCGCCAAATACTGCAATATCCCCTGCGCCGCCTCGCGCCCCTCGAACACCGCGGTCACGACCAGATCGGAGCCGCGCACCATGTCGCCGCCCGCGAACACCTTCGGATTGGTCGTCTGGAATTTGCAGGGCGTCATGCCGGACACGCGCACGCGGCCGTTGCCGTGCAGCGCGATCCGCTGCTGGGCGAACCAATCCGGCGGGCTCGGCAGAAAGCCGAAGGCGGTGATCACGGCATCGGCGGGTATGGTCTCCTCGGTGCCGGGCACGACTTCGGGGATGCGGCGGCCGCGCGGGCCGGGCGACCCCAGGCGCGTTTCAACCAGCTTCACGCCCTGCACGCGATCGGCGCCGACGATCTCGATGGGCTGCCGATTGAACAAAAAGGTCACGCCCTCCTCCTTGCTGTTCTTGTAGTCGCGCCGCGAACCCGGCATGTTGCCCTCGTCGCGGCGATAGGTGCAGGTGACGCTCGCCGCGCCCTGGCGAACGGCGGTGCGATTGCAGTCCATCCCGGTGTCGCCGCCGCCGAGCACCACCACCTGCTTGTCGCGCATGTCGATGAAGGCGGCCGGATCGTTCGCCAGCCCGAGTTCCCGGTTGATGTTCGACAGCAGATACGGCAAGGCGTCGTGCACGCCGGGCAGATCTTCGCCGGCGAAGCCGCCCTTGACGTAGGTATAGGTGCCCATTCCGAGAAATACCGCGTCGAACTCCCGGGTCAGCTCCTCGAATGCCAAGTCGCGGCCGATCTCGAGATTCAAGCGGAATTGCACGCCCATGCCTTCCATGATTTCGCGGCGCTTCTCCACCACTTCTTTTTCGAGCTTGAACGGCGGGATGCCGAAGGTCAGAAGCCCGCCGATCTTTGCATAGCGGTCGAACACCACCGGGGCGACGCCGTTGCGCACCAGGACGTCCGCGCAGGCCAAGCCCGCGGGACCTGCGCCCACGATGGCTACGCGCTTCCCGGTGCGCACCACGTTGGAGAGGTCGGGCTTCCATCCCTGCCGGAAGGCCTCGTCGGTGATGTATTTCTCGATGGCGCCGATGCTCACGGAGCCGAGGCCGTCATTCAGGGTGCATGCACCCTCGCACAGCCGGTCCTGGGGACAGATGCGTCCGCACATTTCCGGCAGCGAATTGGTTTGGTGAGAAAGCTCCGCCGCCTCGAACAGCTTGCCCTCGTTGATCAGCGTCAGCCAATTCGGAATGTAGTTGTGCACCGGACATTTCCACTCGCAATAGGGGTTGCCGCAGGACAGGCAGCGTCCGGATTGCTGCGCGGCGGCATCGGCGCCGTACGGCGAATAGATTTCGCGGAACTCGCGGATGCGCACCTCCACCGGGAGCTTGTCCGGATCGTGGCGCGGAATGTCGAGAAACTGCAGATATTTGTCGGTCATGGGCAGCGGCACTGAAGGCCCGAGCGTCAGGCCGCGCGCCGCAAATTGGTGAGCAGCGAATCGATCTCGGCCGCTTTCGGCTTCACCACCCAGAATCGGCCGATGTAGCTGCGAAAATCGTTCAGCAGCTGCGCACCCAAAAGGCTCCCGGTCGCATCGACATGCTGTTCGATGAGCCCGCGCAAATGCTGCACGTAAATTCCCATGCCTTCGGGCGAGACCCGGTGGATATCGATCAACTCATGGTTGTAGCGATCGACGAAATCCCGCTCCATGTCGAGCACATAGGCGAACCCGCCGGTGAAACCGGCCCCGAAATTGACCCCGGTGCGCCCGAGCACGCACACCACTCCGCCGGTCATGTACTCGCAGCAGTGATCGCCCGTACCCTCGACCACCGCGAGAGCGCCCGAATTGCGCACCGCAAAGCGTTCACCCGCGGTGCCGGCCGCGTACAGCTCGCCGCCGGTCGCGCCATACAAGCAGGTGTTGCCCATGATCACCGTTTCCCGTGCGCTGAAGGTCGACTGCGCGGGCGGCTTCAACACGATCTTGCCCGCCGCCATGCCCTTGCCCACGTAGTCGTTCGCTTCACCCTCGAGATGCAAATGCAGCCCTCCCGCATTCCAGACCCCGAAGCTCTGTCCGGCGGATCCCTTGAGAGCGACGATCAGCGGCGCCCCGCTCATTCCGGTGTTGCCCCAGCGTTTGGCGATCTCGCCCGACACCCGCGCACCGACCGAGCGGTTGAAATTGTTGATGCGGTAGGAAAATTCGCCGCCGCTCTTGGTTTCGATCGCGAGCCGCATGTCTTCGAGCATCTTCTCGCCGAGCGCCCCCTGGTCGAACGGCTCATTGCGCGGACCGGCGCAAAACTGCGCTGCGCTCGACACCAATGATGAATTCGCCAGCACCGGCTCGAGGTCGAGCTTGCGCTGCCTCGAGGTCTCGCCCGGCAGAATCTCGAGCAGCTCGGCGTGTCCGATCAGTTCCTCGAGGCTGCGCACGCCGAGCGCGGCCATGATCTCGCGGCATTCCTGCGCCACGAACCGGAAATAATTCATCACCATCTCCGGCAATCCGATGAAGTACTTGGTGCGCAGCACGTTGTGCTGCGTGGCAACGCCGGTCGCGCAATTGTTCAAGTGACAGATGCGCAAATACTTGCATCCCAACGCAACCATTGGAGCGGTGCCGAAGCCGAAACTTTCGGCACCGATGATCGCCGCTTTGATCACGTCGAGGCCGGTCTTCAGGCCGCCGTCGGCCTGCAATCGGACCCGATGCCGCAATTCGTTGGCGCGCAGGGTCTGGTGGGTTTCTGCCAGTCCCAATTCCCAGGGGGTGCCGGCATATTTGATCGACGACAGGGGGCTCGCTCCCGTGCCGCCGTCGTAGCCGCTGATGGTGATGAGATCGGCATAGGCTTTGGCGACGCCCGCCGCCACCGTGCCGACGCCGGGCTCGGCGACCAGCTTGACCGACACCAACGCGCTCGGATTGACCTGCTTCAAGTCGAAGATCAACTGCGCCAGATCCTCGATCGAATAGATGTCATGGTGCGGAGGCGGCGAAATCAATCCGACGCCGGGGCGCGCAAAACGCAGCCGCGCGATCATCTCGTTCACCTTGTGGCCCGGCAGCTGGCCGCCTTCGCCCGGCTTCGCGCCCTGCGCGATCTTGATCTGCAGCACTTCGGCGTTGATCAGGTATTCCGGGGTCACGCCGAAGCGCCCGGACGCCACCTGCTTGATCTTGGAATTCTTCTCGGTGGCGTAGCGCAGCGGATCCTCGCCCCCTTCGCCGGAGTTCGAGCGCGCGCCCAATCGGTTCATGGCGATGGCGAGCGCTTCGTGCGCCTCCGGGGACAGCGCTCCCAACGACATGCCGGCACTGTCGAAGCGCTTGAAGAGCGCCGCGACGGGCTCCACCTCTTCGATCGGAATGGCCGCCCGTCGCGGCTTCAATTTCAGCAAGTCGCGGATGCAGGAAATCGGCCGTTCGTTGACCAGCGCGGCGTACTGTTTGTATTGCCCGTAGTCGCCCGACATCACCGCCGCCTGCAGCGTGGCAATCACGTCCGGGTTATACATGTGGTACTCGCCGCCGTGCATGTATTTGAGCAAGCCGCCCTGGCTCACGGTCTCGGCCGGGTCCCACGCGCGCCGCACCAGGTATTCGAGATCCGCCTTCAAGTCGGCGAAGTCCGCACCCTGAATGCGGCTGTCCGAACCTTCGAAACACAGCGATACCACCTCCTGCCCAAGACCCACGATCTCGAACAATTGCGCGCTGCGGTAGCTGGCGATGGTGGAAATGCCCATCTTGGACATGATTTTGAACAGACCCTTGCGGATGCCACGTCGGTAGCTGCGGCCCAGCTCCTGGCGCGTATCCGCATCCATTTTGAGCACGCCTTTGCGCATCAAATCGAACAAGGACTGATACGCGAGATACGGATACACGGCGGTCGCGCCATAGCCCAACAGGCACGCGAAATGGTGCGCATCGCGCGCCGTACCGGTTTCGACCAGGATGTTGCACTTGCAGCGCAGGCCCGTCCTCACCAGGCGATGATGCACCGCTCCGGTGGCCAGCAACGCGTGAATGGGGATCTTGCCCTTCACCGGATAGCGGTCGGACAGCAGCAGCACCAGCTTGCCGGCGCGCACCGCGGCTTCCGCCTGATCGCACACCTTGAGGATCGCGGTCTTCAGGTCCATCTCGGCAGGGAATTGCAGATCGAGGAACTCGTGCGGCGCGCCCGAGTCCGCCAACGCCATGATCTGGCGCAGTTTGCGCTGCGACAGAATGGGCGAGCTCAGCACGATCTGTTCGGCATGCTGCGGCGCCGGCACGAAGATGTTGCACTCGGGGCCAATCTGGGTCTGCAGCGACATCACGATGCTTTCGCGCAGGGAATCGATGGGCGGATTGGTGACCTGGGCGAACTGCTGCCGAAAATAGTCGTACAGGGAACGCACCTTCTTCGACAGAACCGGCATCGGCGTGTCGTCCCCCATCGAGCCGACCGCTTCGCTCTCGTCCTCCGCGAGAACGCGGATGATTTCATCGCGTTCCTCGGCCGAGATGTTGAACATTTTCTGAAACACCGCCAGCGTGTCGCGATCGAAGGGCTCCGCCGCGAGGCGCGGATCGATGAGATCGGTCTGCAGGTAGCGCACGCCCTTCTTCAGCCACACCTTGTACGGATGGCGGCTCTTCAGCAAATCATCGACCTGGCGCGTGTCCAGAAGTTCGGAGGTTTGCAAATCGAGCGCCAGAATTTCACCCGGACCGAGCTTGCCCTTCCTGACCACATCCTCGGGGGCGTAGTCCCAAACCCCCGCCTCCGACGCGATGGTGATATGGCGATTCTTGGTGATCACCCAGCGCGCGGGCCGCAGGCCGTTGCGGTCCAGGGTGCAGCAGGCGTAGCGGCCGTCGGTGAGCACGATGCCGGCAGGGCCGTCCCACGGCTCCATGTGCGTCGCGTAGTATTCGTAAAAGGCCTTGAGGTCGGGATCGATCATGTCGACCGACTGCCAGGCCGGGGGCACCAGCATGCGCATGGCATGCATGGGATCGAGTCCGCCCATCAACAGCAGTTCGAGCATGTTGTCGAGCGACTGAGAATCCGATCCGGTCAGCGACACCACCGGCAGGACGTCGCCCAGATCCGGCAGAAGCGGCGAGCGGAACAAAGGACCGCGCGCCACCGCCCAGGACCGATTGCCCTGCACCGTATTGATCTCGCCGTTGTGCGCCAGAAAGCGATAGGGATGCGCGAGCCGCCACTGCGGCAGGGTATTGGTGGAAAATCGCTGGTGGAATACCACCACCGACGCCTCCATCCGCGGATCCTCGAGATCGGGATAGAACTGCGCCAGGTGCTGCGGCATCACCATACCCTTGTAGACGATGGTGCTCGCCGACAGCGATGGGATGTAGAACACCGGATCCACGCTCTCCAGGATCTTTTCGGTGCGCCGGCGCGCCATGTACAGCCGGCGATTGAACGCGGCCTCATCGGTATCGGCGCCCGAATTGACGAACACCTGTTCGATTCGGGGCAAGGTCTTCAGCGCTTCGAGGCCGCAAGCCGAATGGTCCACGCTCACGGATCTGAATCCGGCGACGCTCATCTTCTCGCGTGCGATTTCATTCTTGAGAATGCGGCGCGCCTCCTCCGCTTTGCGCTCGTCGCGATTCAAAAAGACGAATCCCGCGGCGAATTGCGCCTCGAGCGCCAATCCCGCGCCGGCGGCCACGGCCCGCAGGAAGCGCGTCGGCGTCTTGATCAACAGACCGCAGCCGTCGCCGGTCTTGCCGTCGGCCGCTACGGCGCCTCGATGGGTGAGACGGTTCAAGGAGCTGATGGCGGTCTGCACCACCCAGTGACTCGGCTTGTCGTCGAGGCTCGCGATCAAACCGAACCCGCAGGAATCCTTGTCGTAGGCGGATCGGTACAGCCCCCAGTCCGCGGCGCGGGGATCGGCGCCGTGCGCGGCAACATCGAAATCCGGATTTTGCTCATTCGCCATGTGAAAGGTCCGTGCATAGCCGCAACCCTGCGGCCGATCCGCAGAGATCTTGCGAAATCAATCCCTTAACTCGGTTCTGGGCGCGGGCGTCAGCGGCGGCGCCAGGTCGGGCGACCGGGCTCTTGCGCCAGTGCATGCCTCATGATACCCAGGTGGCGAGTGTCGTCAACCGGCGAAGGTCATCCGGCGATGTAGCGCTCCAGCTGCTCGATCTGCAAGGTCTGCTCCTCCATCACGGCCTTCACCAAGTCGCCGATCGACAGGATGCCCATCACACGCCCGGAATCGACCACCGGCAAATGCCGGAATCGGCCCTCGGTCATGAGTTGCATGCAATGATGCACCGTGTCGCGGGGCGTTACCGTAACCGGCGGCGAGGTCATGATTTCGCTCACCGGCGTGTCGTGCGAGGAGCGGTTTTGCAGGATGACCTTTCGCGCGTAGTCGCGCTCGGACACGATGCCGATCAAGGTTCCCTGATTCATGACCAGGAGCGCACCGAGATGGTGGTCGGCCATTATTTCGATCGCACGCAGCACGAAATCGCTCGGCGCGACCGAATAAACATGGCTGCCTTTGGCGCGCAGCAGGTGATCGACGGTCTGCATTGGAACTCCCCCCATGCATTTTAAGCGTTATATAGGAATCCGAAGCGCTTATAAGCTTGACTATACTCCCGCCTCTCTCGAGGACAAGTGATCGAAGCCATGAACCCATCGGATAGCGCAGCTTCCCGCGGCCCCGCCCCGCCCGGCGATGCCCCCCTGGCCTCCGTGCGCCCCCACCCGATTGCATCGGCGCACGGCGAGCGCATCGATCCGTACTATTGGCTGCGCGATGACGAACGCCGGGACAGCGCGGTGCTCGCCTACCTCACCGCGGAAAACGCTTACAAGGAGCGGCTGTTGGCGCCCTTCAAGCGGCTGGAAGACGCGCTCTATGCCGAAATCATCGCGCGGCTGAAGCAGGACGACAGCACCGTTCCGTATCGCAAGAACGGCTACTGGTATTACACGCGATTCGAACCGGGCAAGGAGCACCCGATCCTTGCGCGCCGCAAGGATTCGCCGAGCGCGCCGGAACAGGTCATCTTGGACGCGAACGAACGGGCGGCGGGACACGAGTACTATCGGCTGGACGCCGTCGAGGTCTCGCCCGATTCGGACTGGCTGGCCTTCTGTGAGGACACGGTCGGCAGGCGCCAGTACCGGCTGGGCATCAAGAATCTACGCAGCGGCGAAATCCTCGCCGACTCGATCAACAACGTCGAAGCGAACATCGCGTGGGCCAACGACAATGCAACCTTGCTGTACGTCGAGAAGGACCCCGCGACTCTGCTGGGGCTGCACGTCAAGAAGCATCGGCGGGGGGACGACACCCAAACGGATGCGCTGGTGTTCACCCAGACCGACAGGAGCTTTTACACCGGTGTCGTCAAGTCAAAATCGGAACGCTTCATCTTCATTTATATGGAAAGCACCGTGTCCTCGGAGTGGCGCTACGCGGAAGCCGGCAATCCCGCCTTGCCGTTCAAGGTCTTTCTGGCGCACGAACCCGATCACGAATACCAAATCGAGCATCTGGGGGAATGTTTCGTGGTCCGCACCAATTGGCGCGCGGTCAATTTTCGCCTGATGCAAGCACCGATCGGCGAGGTGGTGGATCGCGAGCGCTGGCGCGACCTGATTCCCCACCGGGGCGATACGTTCATTCAAGACTTCGAGGTGTTCGCACGCTACATCGCGTTGACGGTGCGCACCGGCGGCTTGAAAAAAATCAGCATTCAGCCGTTGTCACCGGCACCCGCCCTCGAACCCGGCACTCCGGGCGGTGGTGCGCTCGCGGCCGAGCCGCGCGCATTCTTCATCTCGAGCGGGGAGCCGGCGTACAGCATGGATGTCTCGGTCAACCCCGAACTCGACACCGATATCGTGCGCTACAGCTATTCGTCGCTCACCACGCCGACGACGCTGTACGACTACAACGTGCGCACCGGCGAGAGGCAGCTGCTCAAACGCGATCCGGTGCTGGGCAGCTTCGATCCCGGGAACTACCAATCCGAATTTTTCTTTGCGGCGGCGCGCGACGGCAAGCGCATACCGGTGTCGCTCGTCTACCGCAAGGGCGCTGTGCGCAACGGCACCGCTCCGCTGCTGCAGTACGCCTACGGAGCCTACGGCCTGTCGATGGATCCCGGCTTCTCGTCGGCTCGTCTCAGCCTGCTCGATCGCGGCTTCGTGTATGCGATCGCGCATGTGCGCGGCGGGCAGGAACTCGGTCGGGCTTGGTACGATGACGGGCGGTTGATGAACAAGAAGAATACGTTCACCGACTTCATCGACGTCACCCATGACTTGGTGGCCAAGGGCTATGCGGCGCAGTCGAAGGTTTTTGCCATGGGCGGAAGCGCCGGCGGAATGCTGGTGGCGGTCGTTGCAAACTTGAGCCCGCAAGACTACCGGGGCATCCTCGCCCAGGTTCCATTTGTCGACGTGGTCACGACCATGCTGGATGAGAGCATCCCGCTCACCACGAACGAATACGATGAATGGGGAAACCCTGCCGATCGGCGCTGCTACGACTACCTGCTGTCCTATTCGCCCTATGACAACGTCCGGGCCCAGGCGTATCCGGCGATGCTGGTGACAACCGGCCTGTGGGACAGCCAGGTGCAGTACTACGAGCCCGCCAAGTGGGTCGCGAAGATTCGCGCGCACAAGACCGACCGAAATCCTCTGCTGCTGCACGTCGACATGGATGCCGGCCACGGCGGCAAATCCGGCCGCTTTGTGCGCTATCGCGAAACCGCGATGGAGTACGCCTTTATGTTGGGGCAGATCGGAATCAGCGATTAGCGGCCTAGCCTGCAGAGATAAAAAAAGGCGCCGCGAGCGGGGAAGCTGAAACGCGGCGCCCAGGGAGAACCAAGCCGGGCAACAATCTAAGGGTTGAGGCCCGTCAATCCGCCTCGAGGCCTGCGACAGCAACTGTGTCAGAATTCCTCCGAAACCAGTCCGCGGCAACGCGCGCGGCAGCCGCCAGGCGGCCGTCGACTCTTTCCAACGCGAACTGGCCGTCCGCGCGGCGCACCAGCAAGGCCGCTTCGGGACTGTTCGCAGGACTCAACAGGGCGACGATTACCGACTGCATATGCCTTGGCTGAAGCAATACCCATGCCAGATTAACAATGCCAATAAATTCAATGCATTATGATTTTTAACAGGCATCGGGACTGACAGGAATTGTCAGTCCGGTGACGCAGCTCGGCCGCCCGCGCCGCGGGCGTCCCGCCTATGTCGACCGCACCACCACGCAGGCCTGCGATTTGGCCTTCAGGCTCTTGCAGATGGCGCGCGCATGGCTCTTGGTCACGCCGAAAGCCTGCAGACGGTAGAGGGTTCCCGTCGCGGATTTTTTAGGCACAACCTTCGACGTCAGCCCCTTGAGAAGCTCCGGATATTGCTTTTGCAAAAGAGCCCAGCGCTTGTCGGCGGCAGCGGCGCCTGACTTGAAGGCCCCGAGCTGCACGCCGTAGGACCCCGGTGGTGCCGCTGCGCCGCCCGCATGTTTCTGGCTCGAAGCGGGCGGATTTGCCGGTTTGGCAGGCGCGGCTGCCGGGCCCGCCGGCGGGACGGCCCCGGGCGCGCCGGCGCCGGGCGGCGGCGCCTGGGGGCTCGGTGCGGCCCCCGACACCGGCGTCTGCACCAGCGTGAAGTTCTCGATCCGAATTCGCGCTTCCTCGGTCCATTTGCCTTCCGGGTACTGCTTCACAAACGCCTGGTACGCGTCCGCCGTATCGGCGTCGCGCGCCTTCTGCCAGTCGCCTTCCTCATAAGCCTCTTTGACGCGAGCCTGTGCCTGGGCGGTGAATTCGCCGCTCGGATACTTCTTCAAGAATTGCTCGTAGGCATCCGCGGTGTTGGTTTCACGCGCCTTTTGCCAGTCACTTTGCTGGCGGCTGCAGCCTGAAAGTCCAATCACCATCGCACAGCAAACCACCACAACGAATTTATTGATCAGCATATTCCCACTCGGACCCGCCCTACGGCTTCGCGCTTATTCTACTTCGAATCGCGTCGTCTGTCGGCGCCGCCAATCTCGTCACATCAGACCCCGGCCGAGATGGGGTACTAAGGGCCCATGAGCGAATTAAAGCGCCGCTTCTTCGAACTCGCCTCGGCGGCCCCGACCTTCATTGGCGCCGAGTCCGTCATCGTCGGCAATATCCGCGGCCCCGGCCAATTCGTGGTCTGCGGCGAAGTTCACGGCGACGGCGAATTGGACGGCGGCTTGAACTTATCGATAACCGGCAGCTGGCACGGCAATATTCGGGCCCAGCACGCGATCATCGCCGGCAAAATCGTCGGCGGGCTCAAAGTCGAGGACAAATTGGAAATCGGCTACACCGCGGTGATTCGCGGCCGGGTCAGCGCGCGCACCGTCGCGATCGCCAAGGGCGCGATCGTCGACGGCGAAATTGAGGTCACCTCGGGCGCGCCGGTGCTCGAGTTCGAGGAAAAGCGCGCCGGCAAATGATCCATTTCCCGCGGCTGTTCGCTATTGGCGACAATATCGGACTCTTTTGTGTGTTGATGCGGATTCCCTCATCCTTAGAGTCAAATGAACGAATACGATGTGATCGTCGTGGGCGGCGGCATTCACGGAGCCGGCGTGCTGCAGGCCGCTGTCGCAGCCGGTCATAGCGGCCTGCTGGTCGAAAAACGCGCGCTCGCGAGCGGCACCTCGAGCCGCTCCAGCAAATTGATTCACGGCGGCCTGCGCTATCTCGAATCCGGCCAGTTCGCGCTGGTTCGCGAAAGCTTGCGGGAACGTGCGGTGCATCTGCGCATTGCGGCCGACCTGGTCGAACTGAAACCGTTTTTCATTCCGGTCTATGCCGATACCCGCCGCCGCCCCTGGCAGCTGAAATTGGGGCTCGCTGTATATGCGCTGCTGGGCGGCTTCCACCCCAGCACCCGCTTCGGCAGCGTTCCGAAACGCGATTGGCCGAAGCTCGACGGGCTGGATACGCAAAACCTCGATGCCGTGATTCGCTATTACGATGCGCAGACCGACGATGCCGAACTGACCCGGGCGGTGGTCGACTCGGCACGCTCTCTCGGCGGCGAACTGGCCATGCCGGCAAATTTCACGGCGGCGAGCCTGGCCGACCACGGCGTCACCGTGACCTTCGAAAGCGGCGGCTCGAGCACCGAATGCCACGCGCGGGTTCTGGTGAATGCCGCGGGCCCTTGGGCCCCCTCGGTCGCACGCGCCGTCCGACCCGCCATCCCGGTACCCGACGTCGATCTGGTACAGGGCACGCACATCGTATTGCCCATGCAGCTCGCGAGCGGCATTTACTACGTCGAGTGTCCAAGCGACGGACGCGCGGTATTCCTCATGCCCTGGCAGGGCGCGACTTTGATCGGCACCACCGAGACCCCCTATCGCGGCGAACCGGATCGCGTGCAGCCGCTGCCCGAGGAAGAGGAGTATTTGCTCGCGGTGGCGCGCCGCTACTTCCCGGCGGTGCGCGCCATGACCCGTGCGGGCATTCTGCGGCGCTTCGCCGGACTGCGCGTGTTGCCGGCCGCCTCGCAACCGGCCTTCGACCGGTCGCGCGAGAGCATTTTTACCGCCGACCGTGATCCATATCCGCGCGTTCTCAGCATCTATGGCGGCAAACTCACGGGTTGGCGCGCTGCTGCCGCGCACGTGATGGAACGCATCGCCCCCTCGCTGGGGGCAAAACCCAGGAGGGCAGCGACGGATCAGTTGCCGCTGAGGAGAGCACAACCATGAACAAATACGGCATCGCCGCGCTGGGGCTCGGGTTCCTCGCGAGTTTCGCGCGTGCGGACGGCGACTACGCAAGTCCGACCAACGACCGGATACGCATGTCGCTCGGCGCCATGCGCACGTCGAATTCAACCACACTTCAAGTCGACAGCAGCAACGGATTACCGGGCACAGTCATCAGCGGGGAGAATCAGTTCGGCCTCGACGGTTCGGACATCGAACCCAAATTCCAGGTCATGGTGCGCGCCGGCGAGCGCAACCGGCTGCGCTTCGACTACTTCACGCTCGACCGAACCGGCACCGCCATCGTCACCCAACCGATCGTGTTTCGCGATGCGGTGCTGCAGTCCGGCGACCCGCTGCAGTCGCTGCTCAATCTGCGCCTGTTCACCATCACTTACGGATATTCCTTCTGGCACAGCGAGAAGCTCGAGATCGCGGCAACCTTGGGGATCACCGCCGTCGACATTTCGGCGCAGGCGAAGGTGCAGACCGCCACCGTGCACGTCAATCAGCTGGAAAATCTGGCGGGACCTTATCCGACCCCGGGCATCGACGCCATCTGGGTGGCGAGCAAGCGCTTCTATTTCGACGGCCGCGTTCAATACTTGGGCGTTCACGTCAATCATTTCGACGGGTCCCTCGGCTTCTTCGAGCTCGATGCTTTGTATCGGTTGCGGCCCAATCTGTCGTTCGCCCTGGGCTACAACTACGTCAAAGCGAATCTTTCGTCGACCGAAATTGGAAATACGGGATTCTTCGATATCAGCAGCAAGGGTCCGGAAATTTTCGTCAGAGTCGCATTCTAGAACGAGCGCCGCGAACCGCCGCGCATGCCCGCGGCCGGCAACCATCACTTTAACGGGCTCGGCTCCAGCGCAAATTCAACGCGGTTATTCGCGGCCGCGGCCCGATTCCACTCCCCGGCGGTGAGAGCCTCGCTGCGCGGCGGATACGCGATGCTCGGGCGCGAGGCACCGGCATTTTCGAGGGCGACGGTGATCGCGCCGGAGGTGTGCTGGCGGACACCGGCGACCAGGTTGGCGAATGCGAGCGACTCGCGCTGCTGCCCCGACAGCGATTCCTCGAACGGGTTGCCGATCAGATCGCATTTGCCGGCGGGCAATGCCGCGCCGGCCGGCGCGAAGCCGTCGGCCGCATTGCCGCTGAGGCAAAACATGCCGGTCAGACTGGTGAGTTTCACGACGCCGCGAAAACCCTGTGCTTCGAGTTTGGCCAACAGATCGCGCAGCACCTCGAGCCGGCCACGGTCGTAGGGTATTTCGCCGTAGGGAACCGGTTCGGTATGCGGTAGCAACGCCGCGGAAGGCGGCTGCGCCGAATTAGCTCCCGTTGCCGCGACCGCGGACGTGAGATCCTTTACCGTTGCGGCGAGATCGTCGCGCGCATGCTGCAACTGCGCATTCGCGGAGCGCAATGCGGCAATTTCGGCCCGCGATTTTGACAAATCCCCGCGCGTTGACTCCCACAGCGCAGCGCACACCACCGCGATCAGGCACGCTGCGCCGAACGCTGCCGCCCACGGCCATGTCGGTGGTCGCTTGGGCGAAGCCACCGTGGGTTGTTCGAGCGCGGCTGCCGCCGGGGCCGCCTGGCGCAATTCGGCCGCGATCTGGGCGGTAAGGCCGTCGAGGCTCGCGACAATGAAGCGGCGCATGTCGAGCGACTGTTGTTTGACGGTCGACTCGAGGCGGCGCCCCCAATCCGGCGGGTGCGCCGACGAGGCCGGAGGCGCCGGCACAATAGTGCCCGCCTCCGTCGAGGGCACAGCGGCCGATTCTTCGAGCTCCATCCGCAATATCCCGGGGTCCGTCATGTCCCGGCGATCCGGCAAGAGATGCAGTTCGTACAATACCTTCGATACATCGACCGGCCTCACCTGCTTCGGCAGTACGCCCATCGCGCCGAGCGCGCGTGCTTGGCTGACGTACAGCTCTCCTTCCTGCGAGGTGTACATCATGATCGGGATCATGGCGGTCTGCGGGTTGCCCTTGATCACCCGTATTGCCTGCAGACCGTCCATGCCGGGCATGAGGTGGTCCATGAATATCGCATCGGGCCGATCGTGATTGAGATATTCGATCGCCTGCTCGGCCGAATCGGCCAAATCGACTTCAATATCGTACTTTTCGAGCATGCGGCTCAAGATGACGCGAGCCGACTTCGAATCGTCGACCACTAATGCGCGTTTTCGTGCCATGGAAGTAGTGTAATGCACTCCTTGCCGAAGCCTCCTGCTGCGAGTTTACCGCTCAAATCTCACCCGCGTCCGCAGATTCGCGTCCGCCTGGCGCACAATTGAATCCGCGAAATACCGGCCGGCCTCAAGCGGCAGGCGAGCCCGGCGATTCCTTGTTTTGGCTGATCCAGGTCAGCGCCGACTCCACGTCCGCGAGTTCGCTGGCCGTAAACCCTTCAATCCTCACGCCGGGCGATTCGGCTTTTTTCTTCGCCAGCTCCGCGCTGGCCACCGCGTTGACCCACACCAAACCACGGCGCACCTTGGCGGTGAACTTTTGCTGCTTTTCGTCGCTCATCGGTCCTCTCCTTAAAAACATCGCAATGTCCCGTCCCACGATACACGACAACGGCGGCGGTGAGGAAGATGTGCGCGGTCGTCGTGCGCGATGCCCGCGTCGCCCTCCCCTTCATTCGCGGATGCCGGTTCCCTTGTTCAGCAATAACAAGGCCAACATGAACATCGACACCGCGGCCAATACCATGATCCCATAAGCCGTCCGCAGATCGACGTCGGAGCTGCCGAGAAACCCGTAACGGAATGCGCTGACCATATACAGAATGGGATTCGCATGCGAGATGATTTGTGCCCAGCCCGGCAGCATTTGTATTGAATAAAATACCCCGCCCAGATAGGTGAGCGGTGCGAGCACGAAGGTGGGGAACCAGGAGATGTGATCGAAATTCTTGGCGAACAGCGCATTGACGAACCCGCCGAGGGAAAAAACCACGCTGGTCAACAATACGGCGGAGACGATCGCGAAAAAATGCTGCACGGCGAGGTGCGTGAAGAACAACGCCACGATGGTGACCACCGACCCGACCAGAATACCCCGCACGATGCCCCCGGCCACGTAACCGGACAGGATCAGCCAATTGGGCATCGGCGATACCAGCAGCTCCTCGAGATGTTTGCCGAACTTGGCGCCGAAGAAGGACGACACCACGTTGCCGAACGAATTGGTGATGACCGTCATCATGATGAGGCCGGGCGCGATGAACTGCATGTAATCGTATCCGCCCACCAATCCCACCCGCTTGCCGATCAGACTGCCGAAGATGACGAAGTAGAGCGTGGCCGTGACCGTCGGCGGCACGATGGTCTGGCCCCAGATACGCACGATGCGGTTGAATTCGCGGATGACGATGGTGCTGAAGCCGATCCATTCGG
>JBBIUT010000056.1:0-17436 GCA_037440085.1 Gammaproteobacteria bacterium | reverse complement strand
GGCATTTTGCACGCACCCGCGGTCCGCACCCAAGAGGCGGGCGGGCGCGAAGGGCTGGTGTGGCTGAATGCCGGTTATTACCCGACGCTCGATGATCTCGCCAAAATCGCTCTTCTTTATCAGGCCGGGGGCGCTCACGGCGGCGCGCAGATCTTAAATCGGCAATTGACGGAGGATTTGCTCGCCGCTCGCGATGCGCTGCGAGAGGACCGCGACCTATCGGTGAGGCCAACCCCGTCCGACGGCTCGCGGCCCGACCCCGAGCTCTATAAGATGGGGTTTCATTTCATCCCCTTCATGAGCGCTGCCGGGAAGCTGCTCTACCTGCCGACCATGTCGGGCTCCGGCGAGAACGAAGTGACGCTGTATCCGAACCATGTGATCTCGATCATGATGGCGAACGCGGCTGAGCTGCCGGCCGGAGAGCGCGCCCTCAGCGACGCGGGTCCACAGACGCTGCGCGCGGTGCAGCGGCTCGCGCCGTTTTGAGCATGGACCATAGCCGCCGACGTCAAGGAGGCCGGGCCAGGCGCGTCGGCGGCAATCGGATTCATCAGCTCCCGCGCCGACAGGTCACCAATCCGTATCCGCCCATGGAGGTGCTGTCGGCCGATCAGCTCGAGGCCATTCACTTGACCTCGCTGCGCATTCTCGAGGAACTCGGAATGGAGGTGATGTCGGCGCGTGCGCTGGGCCTGCTCAAAGCGGCGGGCGCGCAGGTGGACCCGGCGACGCACAACGTGCGCCTCGACCGGGGACTCGTGGAGGCCGCCTTGCGCAGCGCACCCGCCTCCTTTGTCCTCACACCTCGCAACGCGGCCAATCGTGTCATCCTGGGCGCGAATCACCTCAATTTCGGGCTGGTCGCGGGTCCGCCCAACGTCCACGATTGCGAGCGCGGCCGCCGCCCCGGAAATTACCGCGACTACTGCGACTTCATCCGCCTCGCGCAGTATTTCAACGTCATACACCTGATCGGCAACCAGGTGTGCGCCCCGATCGAGCTGCCGGCGAACAGCCGGCATCTCGACACCTATCGGGCCAACCTCGCGTATTCGGATAAGGTCTTCCACTGCACGGCCATCGGTGCCGGGCGAGCGCTCGACGGTATTCGGATGATGGCGATCTCGCGCGGCCTCACCCTGGCGCAGATTGCCGAAAGCCCGGGGGTCATCACGATCATTTCGGTGAACAGTCCGCGCAGATTCGATGAAGCCATGTGCGACGGAATGATCGCCATGGCCGATCACGGTCAGGCGGTGGTGATCACGCCGTTCACGCTGATGGGAGCGATGGCGCCGGCCTCGCTCGCGGCGGCGCTCGCACAACAGAACGCCGAAGCACTATTCGGCATCGTGCTGGCGCAGCTGGTGCGCCCGGGCGCACCGGTGGTGTACGGAGCTTTCACCTCCAACGTGGATATGCGTTCCGGTGCACCCGCCTTCGGCACGCCGGAGAACGCCAAGGCCAACGTCGCGAGCGGCCAGCTTGCGCGCCGCTACCGGCTGCCGTACCGGACCTCCAACGCAAGCGCATCGAACGCCGCCGACGCCCAGGGAGCGTACGAGACCGAGATGTCGTTGTGGGGCGCGGTTCTGGGACACGGCAATCTCGTCTATCACGCCGCCGGCTGGCAGGAGGGCGGCCTCACCGCGTCCTTCGAGAAAATCATCCTCGATGTCGAGATGCTGCAGCTGATGATCGAGTTCTTGAGGCCGATCGTGGTCGACGACCGCGAACTCGGTTTCGAGGCGATCAAAGGGGTCGCCACGGGCGGGCATTTCTTCGGTGAGCCGCACACCATGGAGCGGTACGAGCACGCATTTTACCGGCCGCTGTTGTCGAATTGGCAGAACTACGAGAACTGGCAAATCGGCGGCGCCAAGGACGCGACGCAGCGGGCGACCGAGCTGTGGAAGCAGGCGCTGGTCGACTACCAAGAGCCCGCGCTGGATCCTGCGATCGGCGAAGCGCTCGATGCGTACGTGGCGGCGCGGCGCCTCGAAATCGGCGGCGCCGACCCCTGAGCCGCTTCGCGCAAGGCCTCAGGGCGGGCGTTTGTCCCGAACATACGGGAAGGCCAAGGTCGAGCGCGGCTCGGCGACGTAATAGCCTTGTGCAAAACCGATCCCCAGCCGGCTCAATTCGGCCAACACTTCCGCCGACTCCACGCGCTCGGCAATCGTGTGAATGCCCATCGCCTTGCCGACTTGGCTGATCGCCTCGACCATGCTGCGGTCCACCGGATCGCGCGTCACGTTCTCGATGAACTGACCGTCTATTTTCAGGTAGTCGACCGGCAGGGTCTTCAGGTACATGAACGAGGATAGGCCGCTGCCGAAGTCATCGAGCGCGAAGTGGCAGCCCCGCGTCTTCAGTTCGCGCATGAAATAAACCACATTGCCGAGATTCGCGATCGCGGCGGTCTCGGTGATCTCGAAGCACATTGCTCCCGGCGCGAGCTCGTGGGCGCTCAGCTCGGCGATCAGGTACTCGAGAAAGCGCTCGTCGTTGAGCGACGTGCCCGACAGATTGACGGCAATGGTATACGGCTTCACGCCGGATTCGGACCGATGCACCACACGATCGAGCGCCTGGCGCACCACCCAGCGATCGATGGCGGGCATGACGTTGTAGCGCTCCGCGGCCGGTATGAATTCCGCCGGCAGCACCACCGATCCGGAATCGTCGCGCAGCCGCAGCACCAGCTCGAAGTGTTCGCGCTCGTGGGCTGTCGCCCCGATGGGCACGATGGGCTGGTAGTACAACTCGAACCGGCTCTCCTCGCAGGCGCGCGTGAGCTTCGACACCCAATGCATCTCGCGATGCCGCTCCGGCACATTGTCGGGCTTGTAGAGCTGCACGCGATTTCGCCCCTGGTCCTTGGCGGAATAGCAGGCGACGTCGGCGGCGCTCATCACGCTCGCGACCGTCGGGGTGTCGCCGGTGATCTCCACGATGCCGACGCTCGCACCGACCGCCATCGCGCCGTCCTGCCAAATGAATCGATAGTCGCGAATCGCCTGGCGCAGCGTTTCGGCCACCCGCAGGGCTTGATCGAGCGCGCAACCCTGCAACAGAATGCCGAACTCGTCGCCGCCCAATCGCGCCAGGGTGTCCCCGGCGCGCACCCGCGACTGCAGCACGCCGGTGATCTGCTTGAGCAACTGGTCGCCTGCGGGGTGACCGCAGGTGTCGTTGACGAGCTTGAATTGATCCAGGTCGAGGTACAGCAATGCGTACCCGCAATCCGCGTCTTGGCGCACCGATTCGACGGCCGCGGTGAGGCGGTTTTCGAACTCGCGGCGATTGATGAGCCCGGTGAGCGCATCGTGGCTTGCCTGGTAATGCAGGGCCCGGTGCAGCCGGCGCTCCTTGCTGACGTCGTGGAAGACCATGACCGCGCCGATCAGGTTGCCGGCCCGGTCGCGAATCGGCGCCGCCGAATCCTGGATCGCGATCTCCTGTCCGCGTCGGTTCACGAGCACCGTGTGCTCGGTAAGCCCGAGCATTTGTCCCTCGCGCAGGCAGCGCGCGATCGGGCTCTCTCTCGCCTCCCGCGTGGTCTCGTCGATGATCGTGAGCACGCTGCCGATGAGTTCCCCCTGGGCCTCGCGGTTCTCCCATCCGGTCAAGCTCTCGGCCACCGGATTCATGTAGTCGATGCGCCCTTCGGAATCGGTGGTGATGACGGCATCGCCGATCGACTGCAGCGTGATCTGGGCGCGTTCCTTGGCCTGGAAGACCGCGGTTTCAGCCTTCTTGCGCTCGGTGATATCGGCGATCGTGCCCTCATAGCCCACGACCCGGCCCTGCTTGTCGCGCACCACGCGGCCGTTCTCGACCACCACCAGCAGGGTGCCGTTCTTGCGGCGCAAGTGGGATTCGACGTCGCGCACCTCGCCATCGCTCTCCATGCGGCGCACATAGGTGTCGCGGTCGTTCGGATACCAGTACAAGGAACTGGCGGAAATTTGATGCAACTCTTCGGCGGTCGCGTAGCCGAGCATTTGCACGAATGCCGGATTCACCACCAGCAACCGGCCGTCGCGCGTGCTGCGATACACTCCTTCCATCACGCTCTCGAACAGGCCGCGGAATTTCGCCTCGCTGTCGCGCAGCGCATCCTCGGCGCTGCGCCGCTCGATCGCGATCCCGGCAATCTGCGTCATGCGCGACATCAGTTCCCGATCGCGCGCCGCCGGCACTCCGGGCTGCCGCTGATAGACGGCGAAGGTGCCGACGACCCGTCCGTCCGAGGCGATGATCGGCGCCGACCAGGCGGCACGCAGCGCGGCATTCTGCGCCGCCGCCCGCCTAAAATCCCACAGCGCGTCGGTGTCGATGTCGGCCACCCACACCTGCCGGGACAGGTAGACGGCCGCGGAACACGAGCCGTAGCGAATACCGATCGGTGCCCGGTCCATGGCAACGACGAATTCGCGCGGCAGACTCGGCGCCACTCCGAAGGTCAGGAACTGATGCTCTTCGTCGAACAAATTGATCGCGCAAAAGCCGCCCGCCATGACGCGTTCGATCACCTCGCAAATCGCTTCGAGCACGGACGGAAGCGGCGCGTTTGCCGCGATCTTCTCGAACACCCGGCGTTCGCCCGCCGCGATGGCCTCGCTCCTCTTGCGCTCGGCGATATCGATGATACTGGCGCGGATCAGACGCCGATTGGAGCTCGGCAGGCGCACAAAACGAACCTCGCAGGGCATGCTCTGGCCGAGCGCATCGCAGTGAACCCACTCGAACACGGGCGCCCCTCCGGCCAGCGCTCCGTCGATATAGCCGCGCGGCACGCCGAACGACGGACTGCCGTCGGGCTGAAGCGTCGGGCTGATCTTGTCCGGGCCGCTCTGCAACAGGGTGGCGCGGTCCAATTTGAAGAAGCGGCAGGCGTTGTCATTGACGTCGACGAACTTGCCCCGATCGACATCGAATACGACGATCACTTCCGGCGCGTGCTCCACCAGGGTCCGGTAGCGGGCCTCGCTATCGCGCATCGATCGCTCCGCGAGCTGCCGTTCGGTGACGTCGCGAATGCAGACGATGTAGCCGTCGCGCTGATTGAGCCGCGCCTTGCTGACCGCAATTTCCACCGCGACCCGCGCCCGGCTCTTGGTCAGCCCCCACGCCTGATGAGCGGCCAGATCGATGTGAGTGTCGTCGATTTTCGCGGCGCAGCGTTCGAGAAATTCCGGCGTGCCGCGCGCATCGATGTCGGGCAACAGGAAATCGAGCGTGCGGCCCAGAATCTCCGCCTGATAGTAGCCGAATATCCGCTCGCCGGTGGGATTGAAGGTCTCGATATGGCCGGCATCGTCGACCGTGATGATGGCATCCTTGACGTTGTCGAGGATCGCCTGCAGGTGCGACGCGGACTGCTCGCGGATCTCGCGGGTGAGCGCCTGCGCCTCATCCGACATGATCTGCATGGAGCGCACGACGCCGCGGCGCTCCGAATCGATTCGATCATAGTGCGCGCTCACGGCTTTGAGCAGCGCCGGAAAATCGATCTCGCCGCCGCGCCCGCGCGCATCGGTCAGCTGTCGCTCGAGCAGGCGATTGAGGCTCTCCTGCGCTAGCGGTGGCTCGCTTAAAGTGGCGGCCGCATTGTCGCGTGACACTCCTCGGATCTCCCGCACTCGATCGGCGCACAGGCCGCCCGGATTAAGTGAATAATTAGGGAGATTCCGCAATCTCGGTGTGACGGGCGTCTCGGTTCGCCCAAGCATCGGTGAATTTACCCCGGGAGCCCCCATCGGCCGGAGGCCCCGGTCCGCTAGGAGCCCTGATCCGCCGTTTCGCGCTCCGACCGCTTGCGCTCGTTCGCGCGCAAATTGCGCTTGCGCAGGCGCACCGAAGTCGGCGTCACTTCGATCAGCTCGTCGTCGTCGATGAACTCCATTGCTTGCTCCAAGGAGAACCGAATGGGCGGAGTCAACACCACATTTTCGTCCTTGCCGGCCGCGCGCATGTTGGTGAGCTTCTTGCCCTTGAGCGGATTGACGACCAGATCGTTGTCGCGGTTGTTGAGGCCGATGATCATGCCTTCGTACACCTCTTCGCCCGGCCCGATGCACAGCCGGCCGCGCTCCTGCAGACTGAACAAGGAATAGGCCAGCGCGACGCCCTGCCCGTTCGAGATCAATACGCCCTGCGGACGCTGACCCAGTTCCCGCTGAACCACCGGTCCATAGTGATCGAAGACATGATGCAAGAGACCCGTGCCGCGGGTCATCGTTCGAAATTCGGTCTGAAAACCGATGAGTCCGCGTGACGGAACCATATAATCCAGGCGCACCCGGCCGCGGCCGTCGGCCTGCATGTCCTTGAGTTCGGCGCCGCGGCTTCCAAGGGCCGACATGATGTCGCCCTGTGCGTCGCTGTCCGCATCGACCGTGACCTGTTCGTAGGGCTCATGGGCAACGCCGTCGATATATTTGATGACGACGCGCGGCCTGGACACCGCCATTTCATAGCCCTCGCGCCGCATGTTTTCCAACAGCACCCCAAGATGCAATTCGCCGCGGCCGAAGACCACGAATTTATCCGGGTCGGCGGTCGGCTCGACGCGCAATGCAACGTTGTGTATCGATTCGCGCTCCAGACGCTCTCGAATTTGCCGGCTGGTGACGAATTTACCTTCGCGTCCCAAGAACGGCGAGGTATTGACCTCGAAGGTCATGCTGATGGTCGGTTCATCGACGGTCAGACTCGGCAACGGCTCGACGGTGGCCGGATCGCACAGCGTATCGGAGACCTTGGGCTCGGCTATTCCGGCAAACGCGACGATGTCGCCCGCGCCCGCCGACTCGATCTCGACGCGGGTCAGGCCGTGAAATCCCAGTATCTGCGTAATTCTTTCGGAGCGCTGGCCGCCGTCTCGACCGACCACGGTCACGGTCATGCCCCGCCGCAGCGTGCCGCGCTTGATGCGCCCGATGCCGATCGCGCCCACATAGCTCGAGTAGTCGAGCAGCGTGACCTGCAGCTGCAAGGGACCGTCGACGTCCACATCGGGCGGCGGGCAATGCTCGACAATCGTTTTGAACAGAGGCTGCATGTCGCCGTCCCGCACCGTCGAATCGAGTCCCGCAAAGCCGCGCAACGCCGACGCATAAATCACCGGGAAGTCGAGCTGCTCGTCGGTTGCACCGAGGCGATCGAACAGATCGAAAGTCTGGTCGAGCACCCACCCCGGACGCGCCTCGTCCCGATCGATCTTGTTGATGACCACAATCGGCCGCAATCCATGTTTGAACGCCTTTTGCGTCACGAACCGGGTCTGCGGCATGGGCCCGTCCACCGCGTCGACCAGCAACAGCACGCAGTCCACCATCGCGAGCACCCGCTCGACTTCCCCGCCGAAATCGGCGTGGCCCGGCGTGTCGACGATGTTGATCCGATAGTCGCCCCACGTGATCGCCGTGTTTTTGGCGAGAATGGTGATGCCGCGCTCGCGCTCGAGCGCATTGGAGTCCATGACGCGCTCCTGCACATCCTTGCGCGCATCGAGCGTGCCGGACTGGCGCAAGAGCTGATCCACGAGCGTGGTCTTGCCATGATCGACGTGCGCGATGATGGCGATGTTGCGGAGTTTCTGCGTCACAGTGAGCCCTAAAGGAAACCGCCTATTATAGCGGTATTTGGCATCCCGTGTCCGCTATAGTTCTATTTCTTTGGCTTGACGGCACTCGCCTCGTCCGCGGCCACGATCGCACCCACGATGATCGGCACGGAAAAGACCCGCGCTTCGGTCATTTCGTCGTGCTTCAAGCGGACGCTCAAGGTCACGAACAGCACGCCTTCGGCGCCCGGCGTCACCACGATGCTGTGGCGGTACACATTCGCCGCCTCGACCGAGGGAAATTCGATTTGCTCATTGCCGGACGCCAGCTGCAGGCCCTCCGAGCCGCTGACATCGATGGTCGCCGGGCTGGCGGCGACTTGCGGCAACAGGGCAATCGCGATCTCGAGCGGCTGGCCGACCGCCGGCCGCTGCATGAGGTCGAACTTGAGCGCCACCGGCGCTTGCGATTTGCCTTGGGTGGCCGCTTCGACCATGCCCGCGGTCGATTCTTGCGGTATTGGCTTGCGCGCGGCCGCTGCGGGCATCGCGGGCCTTTGGGCAGCGGAGTTGGCCGGAGGAGGAGCCTGACTCCTGTCGCCATGGCAGCCTGCGATCACCGCCGCGCAAAGCACCAGTACTCTCGCCTTCATCATTGACCTATGATCGCGAAATACGCGGCCGATCACAACTCGAGCGTCGGCCCCAGCACCGCCGCGAGTTGATCTTCGAGCGCACGGTAGTGCTCCTCCCAATAACGGGGCTCCGCGAACCAGGGAAAGGCCCGCGGAAATGCGGGGTCGTCCCAGCGCCGCGCCAGCCACGCGGAATAGTGGATCATGCGCAAGGCGCGCAACGGTTCGATCAGCGCCAATTCACGCCGATCGAACGCCAGGAACTGCTCATAACCCCTCAGAATATCAGTGAGGTCCTTGCGCATCTCCTCTTGCGTTCCGGCCAGCAGCATCCATAAATCCTGTATCGCCGGACCGGTCACGCAATCGTCGAGGTCGACGAAATGCGGGCCAAGATCGGTCCACAGGATGTTGCCGCGGTGGCAGTCGCCCAGGATCCTCCCTTGGCGCGCGCCGCCCCAATTGCCCGCCTGCGCCACGACTTGTTGAAGCAGCGTGTCGGTGAGGTCCGCATACTTCGTGGCGAGATAATCCGGCATCCAGCCCCCCTCGAGCACGAAATCGCGCGCCCGGATGCCCAACTCCTCAATGCTGAGGCGGGCGCGTTCGTGGAACGCGGCGGCACGGCCGACGGCGTGAATTCGGCCGAGAAAGCGGCCGACCCACTCCCGGTCGTCCGCCGTCGCAAGCTCCGGCCAACGACCCCCGCGGCGCGGGAAAACGGCGAAGCGAAACCCCCGATGAAAGTGCAGAGTCGCGCCGTCTCGCACCAGCGGCGCCACAACCGGAATCTCGTGCGCCGCCAACTCCGCCGCGAAGGCGTGTTCCTCGGCGATCGCCGCGTCCCGCCAACGACCGGGCCGATAAAACTTGGCGACCACCGGCTCGCCGCCCTCGATCCCGATCTGATAGACCCGATTCTCATAGCTGTTGAGAGCCAATACCCGCCCGTCGCAGCGATACCCGAGGGCCTCGAGCGCATCCAATACCGCTTCCGGCGACAGCTCGGAAAAAGGCGCTTGCGTATTCATCGATGGAATTCTACAGGTACGATGTCGTCACGCCGTTATCGGGTGCCTTAAGCTAGAATGCCCGCCATGCGATTGCCCCGACCTAAGTCATTGAGCGGCCTCATGCTGATCGGCTTCACGATCGTGGCCGCACCGCTGCTTTTTGCCATCGTGAACGCGGCGGTGCAGATGAATCGGCTGTCGAACCGCAGCGAGCAGTTGGTGGTGCACGGGATGCAGGGTACGCGCAACAATCAGCGCCTGTTCGAGGAGATCGGAGCCCTTGAACGAACCGCACGGCTCTACCAAATCATCCCGAGCGCCGAACTGCTCGATGTCTACGCCCGCAACCAACAGCGGCTCGCGGGCACGATCGAGGAGCTGCTCGCCTTGCCGCTGGATCCACAATCGCAATTGGATGCACGCGCACTGCGTTCGGACGCAGAACGACTCTGGGCCGAGCTCAAATCCGCCGGACCGAACTCCTCGCGCGTGGCGGAATTGATCAATTCGTATCCGCAGATGTCGGATCTGGCATCGACCATATCGAATCACGTCAGCGCGCAAATTGACCGCGAGTTGGGCTCGCTGCAGCTCGCGGCGCAGCTCGCGCAACAGAAGCTTTTTTGGCAAACGCTGCTGTTGGTGCCGATGACCCTCGCGGTGGTGGCGGTTTTCACGTACCTGTTCGGCAGACCCATCCGGGCCATCGACCGCGCCATCAGCGAACTCGGCCGCGGCACCTTTTCGCGGCCCATAGCCATCCGCGGGCCGGCGGATTTGGAGCGTTTGGCCACGCAGTTGGATTGGCTGCGGATGCGCCTATTGGAACTTGCCCAGGAAAAGAATCGATTTCTGAGACATATGTCGCATGAACTGAAGACGCCGCTGGCGAACATTCGCGAGGGAACCGAGCTGCTGATGGACGGGGCGGTCGGCGAACTGGAAAGCGCACAACGAGAAGTCATGGGTATATTGCGCGAAAACAGCATGAAACTGCAGCGGCTCATCGAAAATCTGCTGTCCTTCAGCGCCTGGCAGGCCAAGAGCGTCGGCTTGGAAGTGTCCGAATTCAAGCTGCGGCCATTGATCAAATCCGTGTTGGAAAATCAACAGCTGACCCTGATTGCGCAGCGCGTGCGGCTCGACGTGCAGGTCGAAGACCTCGCGCCGCTCGCGGACCGAGGCAAAGTTCGCTTGATCCTCGATAATCTGCTCTCCAATGCGGTCAAATTCACGCCCCGCGGCGGCACCATCTCGATTCATGCCCGCCGCGACCGCGAGCAACTGGTGTTGGATGTCATGGACAGCGGCCCCGGGATTCCCGACGCTGAGCGAAAACGGATTTTCGAAGCCTTTTACCAGGGCAAGACGCCGCAGGGAGGCCACGTCAAGGGGACCGGCATTGGGCTCTCGGTAGTGACGGAATTCGTCAACGCGCACGACGGCAGCATCGAAATCCTCGAATCGCCGAGCGGCGGTGCTCACTTCCGCGTTCGTCTACCCCTGCGCCAGTCGGCGCCCGCCGCCCGTGAAAAGGCCCATGCAGCCTAGGCCGTTGCGCGCTGCAGCATTCGCATGCGCACTTTACGGAGTGTTCGGTTGGACGCTATTCGGCTGCACCATGCTAAATCCCAGACCTGCCTCGACCATGGTGCCGGCAAACCCGGCGACCGATATGGCATCGATCGAGCCCCTGCTCGAGCTGATGAGCGAGCTGCCGCAGGGGGACCCGGCGCGGCAGGCCGAACTATTCCAGTCCGCCAAGGATGCGGCGGCGCTCTCGCCCACCACCAGCAATCGTCTCAAGTACGCCCTCGCGCTCGCCACACCCGGCCATGGCGGGTCCAATCCCGTCGCAGCGCAGCGACAGTTGTCCGAACTGCTCGCGAGGCCTGAAACTCTGCTGACTGTCGAGCGATTATTGGCCCTGGTGGAGCTGCAAGAGGTCGATCAGATGCTGGTTCTGCAGGCCGAGAACAAGCGCTTGCGCGACGACGAGTCGCACGAGTCACGTGATAAGCTGTTGGCCGTCAACCGCCGCCTTCAGGCCGAGTCCGATGAGAACGCAAAGTTGCGCAAGGCGTTGGATGAGGCGCGAGCCAAGCTCGACGCAATCACCCACATCGAGGGATCCATCAACAACCGCGGCGCCGCGGAACCGCACACGCCTTAGCGTAAATTAACGGAGAGACCGCCTTGAACGCCCATTCGATCGCCGCCACTACCCCCCTGTCGTTCGGCCTGCCAATTGGTTCGCGCGACGACTCCGCGACGCAAAAGCGCAAGGCACGGATCCTGGTGGTCGACGACGACCCCGGGCTGCTGCGGCTTTTGACCATCAGGCTGCGCGCCGAGAATTACGAAGTCGAAGCGGTCGAGAGCGCTGCAGCGGCATTGGCCGCCTGCACTCGATTCCGGCCCGATCTGGTGATCACCGATCTGCGCATGGATCAAATGGACGGCATCGGCTTGCTGAAGGAGCTGCAAAGCCGCTGGCCCGGCTTGCGCGTGATCATTCTCACCGCGCACGGCACGATTCCGGACGCGGTTCACGCCACTCAGAGCGGCGCATTCGGGTTTCTGACCAAACCGGTCGACAAGCAAGAGCTGCTCGATCACGTGCAAAAGGCGCTGAAAGTCTCCGGGTTCGCGCACGTCGACGAGGATTGGCGCGCCAGCATCGTCACTCGCAGTCAGCTGATGGAAGACAAATTAGCGCAAGCGAATATGGTGGCCGGCACCGACGCCCGCGTGCTGCTGACCGGCGAGACCGGAACCGGCAAGCAATTGCTCGCCCGCGCGATTCACGAGGCGAGCCCCCGGCGCAACAAGCCGTTTGCATCCATCAACTGCAGCTCGATCTCCGAAGAGCAGCTGGAGTCCGAGCTCTTTGGGCATGAAAAGGGCGCCTTGCCCAACGCCGTTCGCTCGCAAAAGGGTCTGTTCGAGACCGCCAACGGCGGTACGCTGCTGCTCGATGAGATCGGCGACATGCCGGTGCGCCTGCAGGTCAAGCTGCTACGCGTGCTGCAGGAGAATCAGATCCGCCCCGTGGGCAGCACGGAAGCGGTACCGATCAACGTGCGCGTCATTTCCGCGACCCATCGCGACCTGCACCAAATGATGGTCGAAGGGCAATTCCGCGAGGATTTGTACTATCGGCTGAATGTCGTGCACATCGAGATGCCGTCCTTGGGGCAGCGCCGCGAAGACATCCCGCTGCTGGTCGCGCATTTTCTCGAGCAAATCGCCAAGGAGAGCGGTCAGAAAAGGATTTACGCGCCGGAGGCGGTGGAGTTGTTGGCGACCGCCGAATGGCCGGGCAATGTGCACCAGCTACACAATGTCGTGCGGCAAAACGTCGCGCTCTCGCATGGCGCGATTATCACCGCGGAATTGGTGCAGCAATCCCTCGGCGGCGGCAATCCGGCGCGCCTGCCCTCCTTTGACGAGGCGCGCGATGAGTTCACGCGCAATTACTTGTCGCAGATTCTGCAAATCACCGCCGGCAATGTGAGCCAGGCGGCGCGGCTTGCCAAGCGCAATCGCACCGACTTCTACAAGCTGCTGTCGCGGCACCAGCTGCAACCCGAGGACTTCAAAAAGGCCTGAACCAATCGCGCCCGCAGCTCGACCGAAGGTTGCCGCTTCGGTGTTGCGCACAGCGCTCGCTCAGGCGAAGAATTCCGCAATGCCGGCGACCACGGCCCGCAGCTGCGCTTCGCTCAGTTCCGGATAGATGGGGAGCGCCAGAGTTTCGCCCGCAGCCCGTTCGGAGTGCGGGAAGTCGCCGCTCCGGTAGCCCAGATAGGCAAAACACTGCTGCAGATGCAGCGGCACCGGATAGTAAATCTCGGTCCCGATACCGCGCTCGCTCAAGAATCTTTGCAGGGCATCGCGGCGCTGCACACGCACGACATACTGGTTGAAGATGTGCCGGCCGCCGGGGGCCGCTTGCGGCGCGATGAGCTTGGGGCCCAAGCCCGCTCGCCTGAACGCCTCGTCATAGTAGGCGGCATTGCGCTGCCGCGCTTGGGTCCAGCCGTCCAAGTATTTCAATTTGACGCGCAGCACCGCCGCCTGCAATTCATCGATGCGAAAATTGCCGCCGATGAGCGCATGAAAATACTTCGGCTTGCCGCCGTGCACGCGCAGCACGCGCATACGCTCCGCAAGGTCTGAGTCATTCGCGGTGCACAATCCGGCATCGCCGAAAGCCCCGAGGTTCTTGCTGGGAAAGAACGAAAAGCAGCCGACATCGCCGATCGATCCCACCCTCACGCCGGGTTTATATTCCGTGCCGATCGCCTGTGCCGCATCCTCGATGACCCGCAAGCGATGGCGCCGCGCGATCTGCATCAGCGGGCCCATGTCGGCGGCCTGCCCATACAGGTGCACGGGCATGAGCGCCTTGATCCGGCCTCCGGTGGTGCGCCTCACGAGCCCCTTGCTGTCCGGCACACATTCATGGTCGATGAACGCCTGCACCGCGTCAGGCGTTATGTTAAACGTCTGAGGATCGATATCGCAAAACACCGGGCGCGCACCGACCCGCGCAATCGTCCCCGCTGTTGCGAAAAATGTGTAAGGTGAAGTGATTACCTCATCACCGGCGCCGATCTCGAGCGCCATCAAAGCCAGAAGCAACGCATCCGTGCCCGATGACACGCCGATTCCAATAGCTGCGCCGCAGTATCGCGCGATCTCGGCTTCGAGGCCGCGCACGTGCTCGCCCAAGATGAATTGCTGGCTTGCGCATACGCTCTCGATGATCGGTATGACTTCGTCGCGAATTTGCGCGTACTGGGCCTTGAGATCGAGCAATGGGACATGGGTCATATATCACTAGAATAGCATTTGCGCCGGAATATCAGAGGACGAAGAATATCGCGCATGCGGCAACGGATTTGATGGCTAAGATGGATAATGTTTAATGATCATGTGGCAATTCGGCAACTCACGTAGAATATCTTGATCGTCGTTCGCGACTCACTGGATACCAGATGACCCAACCGGCCTTATTCAAACAAGGCTTTCTGATCATGGCGCTGGCGACGCTGCAGGCGGTGATGCCCACCATCGTCGCGGTCGCGGCGCTGTACGCGACCATCATTCTATTCGGCGACGCCTTCGACCCCTCCTCTTCCACCATCGTCATCGTGGCTGTTGCGTGTTTGGTTCTGATCCAGCCGCAGCGCGAAACGAGCACGCAATTCACGTCGCCGCGCATTTCGGCCGTTGTCGATGTGATTTTCAGATGGTTCTTGATATTGGCGCTGCTGCTCGGCATCGCCTACGTCACCAAGTCGCAGTTACAAGCCTACCCCCGCCGTATATTTTTGACATGGGCCGCACTGACCCCGGTTGCGCTCATCGTCACGACGCTCGGTATGCAAGAACTCATGCGCCGGCTGTTGATGAACGCGGACGGCGTTCGCAGCGCCATCATCGCGGGCTACAACAGTACCAGCCTGGAACTCGCCCGGCGCTTGAACAAGAACCCAGCGATGGGCCTCGAGGTCGCCGGCTTTTTCGACGACCGCAGCAGCGACCGGCTTGGCGTGGAATCCGACTCCCGGCTCATCGGCGCTCTGAGCGACCTCGGCCAGTACGTTAGGGAACATCGCATCGACGTCATTTTCATCGCGCTGCCCATTCGACATTTGATGCGCGTGATGAATTTATTGGACGATCTTCGCGATACCACGGCGTCCATTTATTACGTGCCCGACATCTTCGTATTCGACTTGATCCAAGCCCGCTCCGGCGAGGTTCACGGCATTCCGGTCGTGGCCATGTGCGAAACGCCGTTCTACGGCTACCGCGGAGTCGCCAAGCGACTGACCGACGTCGTGCTATCGGTCATCATCCTGTTGCTTCTCCTGCCGCTCCTCGCGCTGGTCGCGGTCCTGGTCAAATGGTCGTCTCCCGGACCGGTCATTTTCAAACAGCGCCGCTACGGCCTGGATGGGCAGGAAATCGTGGTATACAAGTTCCGAACCATGAACGTGACCGAAGATGGTGCGCATATTCGTCAGGCGTCCAAATCCGACGACAGGATTACCCCCATCGGCGCGATTCTGCGGCGCTCGTCGCTGGACGAATTGCCGCAGCTCATCAACGTGCTGCAGGGCCGAATGAGCCTGGTGGGTCCGCGCCCGCACGCGATTGCGCACAACGAGGAATACCGCAAACTCATCAAGGGCTACATGGTCCGCCACAAGGTCCTGCCGGGCATCACCGGACTGGCGCAGGTCAACGGCTGCCGCGGCGAGACCTCGCAGCTCCACGAGATGCAAGCGCGCGTGAATTTTGACCTGGATTACCTGCGGTACTGGTCGCCGTTGCTGGATATAAAAATTATCCTTCTCACGCTGGTCAAACTGTTTCGCGACGACAAGGCCTATTAGCCTAAGCGGCAATCGGGACTAAGTCCCCGCTTCCTGCGGCGCCGGCAGGAATACGCCGGCGGACACGAATCTTTCGTGGAAGCGGTAAGACCCCAGCATCGTCCCCAGCGCGGGCGAGAGTGCGCGCAAGGGAACTGCGAACCGATTGAAAAACGCAATCGGCCGCGCGGGCGCGACGGCAAACGCTCCCTGCGCTGCGCCCCACTCGATCGGCCTGACGCAAACATCGTGAAAATTCAGCCTTTCGCCAACCAACGGGTATTGGCACTTATAGAACGCCTCCTTGGCCGAGAAGATCATGGCCACAGCCTTCGCCCGCTCCCCGGGATGCAGGGCATCGACCCACGCCAGCTCCGCGGCGGCGCAAATGCTGGGCCACAAATGCGCTTTCACGGCCCCAACCGTCTCGCTATCCAGCCCCAAGGCGATCACGTGCGCTCGTGCAGCCACCGCCGCCGCGCACAGTCCCACCGTGTGCGTGATGCTTCCGACCAGCAACTCCGGCCACACCGGCTGCCGGTCGCGGGCCACTCGAATCGGGAAATCAGTGATGTTAAACCTGACCAGTGCACGCCTGGCACACAAGCGCCCGGCGGCGAACTCTTGCATCCGCTTGGGCACCGCGTTGGACACGCTCTCGGCCTCCTCGGGCAGCAGCAGCGATGTATCGCCCGGCGCTCGCAGCTCCGCCGCCACCACACCGCTGGGGAAGAGACCGGCGATCGTGGTCGAGAATATCGCGGGGTTGAATGCGGGTGCGCGGGGCTCCATGACATCGCCGTGGGAGTCGGCGGCAAGTTCGAGCTTTCTCAATGTGGCGTCCCCACGGGGATTCGAACCCCGGTTACATCCGTGAAAGGGATGTGTCCTAGGCCTCTAGACGATGGGGACGCAGGCCTGAAAATCGAGCCAACAGAAACCTTAAAAACTGGTGGAGCCAGGCGGGATCGAACCGCCGACCTCTTGCATGCCATGCAAGCGCTCTCCCAGCTGAGCTATGGCCCCACATGGAGGCGCGGCACGTTACCTGACGAGACCCATTTCGTCAAGAAAATGAACGGGCTACGCGCTCCAATGCGCTCTTGCCGTGCCCAAACGAGACAAAGCCTCGGTTTTCCCCAAAATGGTCAAGGTGGCGTCGATGGGGGGCGATACCGTGCCGCCGCATACCGCGAGGCGGATCGGTTGCGCCAGTTTGCCGAGCGAGACCCCCCGGGCGGCCGCAAGGCTGCTGATGACGCCGTGAATCGCCGGCGCGGTCCAGTTCGCCAGTTGGCCAAGTTCGCTCGATGCCTCGACCAGCAATGCCAATACTTCGGCCGTCACATGCTTGCGCACCGCCTTGTCATCGTAGGCCGCGGGAGCCCGGAAGAAAAACAGGCTGTTGAGCGCCATTTCGCGCACCGTCTTGGCACGCTCGCGCTGCGAGAGCACGATTTGCTCGAGTTGCGCCTCATCGCTCGCCTCGATTCCTTCGCGAATCAAATGCCAGCGCAGCGCCGGCACGATGCGTGCGGCGGGAGAGCGCATCATGTGCTGTTGATTGAGCCAGGACAACTTTTCCACGTCGAAGGCCGAGGCCGATTTGTTGACGTCGGCGATATCGAACAGCCGGATCATCTCCTCGACCGTGAAGAACTCTTGGTTGCCGTGCGACCACCCCAAGCGAACCAGATAATTGAGGACGGCCTCCGGCAAGAAGCCCTCATCCCGGTACTCGAGCACGCTGACCGCTCCGTGACGCTTCGAGAGTTTGGTGCCATCGGGACCCAAGATCATGGGCAGGTGGGCGTAGACCGGGG
>JBBIUT010000055.1:0-18319 GCA_037440085.1 Gammaproteobacteria bacterium | reverse complement strand
ACACCGCCGTAATCAATTTGGACGGCTCGCGCTCGATGGCGTGGGTGATGGAGAGCTTAACCGCCGATCCACTGGGTTCCAGCTCGATTGTGCAAAGCGAATCGCCTTCGGCCTTGAGTTCGGGCTTGCTCTGGTGCCGCCAGCGGATCACCAATCGCCGTGACGGCTCGGCCTCAACGATCTCGCCGGCGTCAAGGATCTGGCCGCCGGAGGACACCATCTTCCACGAGGAACCCGCCGTCCACTGGCTTTGGCAGTGCACGCCGAACCAGTACTGCTTCATGAACTCCACGTCATCGGTCAGTGCAGACCACAGCTTCTCCGGCGTGGTGCGGATGTAAGTCACATAGACAAAGGTCGATTTAGCCATTTCCTTTCTCCAATTGTCGCTTCAATTCCGAAAGCGCCTTGAGGCGCGGCCTTTCAAATTTGGCAATCCAGCGGTCGTAGATCTCCTGCAGCGGCACCGGATTTAGGAAGTGCAGCTTTTCGCGGCCGCGCCGCACGCTGGCGACCAGGTTCGCTGCCTCCAGCTGGTCTAGGTGCTGCGTCACGCCCTGCCGCGTCATATCCAGGTGTTCGCACAGGTCGCTAAGCGTGCGGCCGTCGTGCGCGTGCAGCAGGTCCAGGAGCTTGCGCCGGCTGGGATCGGCCAGGGCCTTGAACAGCACGTCGGTGTCGTATCGTTCTGCCATTATCTATACGCAAGTAAATACTTGCGTTAAGTATAGGCAAGCGAACACTTGCATGTCAAGCACCAATCCAGCAGGGGCATTAGGTTTCTTTCAATTGCCGGTGGCAATAAAAAGCGCCCGTTACGGGGCCCGGCAGCAAAATCAATGCCGCCGCCGCAAATACCAGGCGGTCATGTATGCGATACACGCGAGGACGGTGATGGCCGCGGCGCCCCGCGGCGATCAGTCCCGGCTGCGCCAGCGCTGGCGCAGTTCGCCCCGCCGCTTATCGCGGCGCCCGGGGCGATGCCGCGACACAGCGAAAGCATGCATGACGATTACGGCGGATAATGCGGCGGCCAGCGTCGCATGAACTCGACTCAAATAAGTGACTACGAGTTCCTCATTCGATCCGGCTTGGTGAGCATCGTTTCCTCGAATCGCGCGCCGGCGCAATTTACGCTTCGACTCCTGAGCCCCAATTTCGCCAAATCGCAAGTCCAATCGCCAACACCACCGGCCCTACGAAAACGCCGACGAGTCCCCACGCGGCAATGCCGCCGATGACGCCGAACATGACGATGATAAATGGAACATGAGTGGCATTACTGATAAGCAGCGGGCGCAGCACGTTGTCCGTTGGATGCACGAGCAACAGTCCCCAAAGTAGCAGAATGATGCCTCGCCACAGGTGGCCGGTGATCAACAAATGGGCGCTGAGTGGGCCCCATACAAGGGCGGTCCCCAAGACCGGAACGACGGACAGCATGCCGGTCACGGCGCCGAGCAGCACGGCTGCGCGAACGCCGAGAATTGCATATCCGACGCCCGCAATAAGGCCTTGAGCGAAGGCCGTGGTCAAAAAACCATAAAGCACCGCGCGCGTCATTTGTCCGGCCGTAAGGACGTAGGCATCGAGACGATTGCCGAACACTCTGGTCACGATCAGTCGGCCTTGACGGAGAATATATTCGCCGTCCCGGTAGAAGAAGAAGACCGTCAACATCACGATCAGCAGCTTGCCGATACCCCGGCCGACGCCGCCCACCACAACGGTTATTTCACTTGCCGATGATTGGATCCAACCTGTGATCTGCTTGCCAAGGAACGCGGGTTCTTCGGACAGGTGGTCGATCTGTTGTTGCGCCTGCTCGCCGAGCCAGGGAATCGCACGAATGAATTCCGGCAGCACCATGGGTTTCTCGGCAAGATAGGCCGCTAATGATCGATAGGCGGAGATCAACTCGTTCGAGACCAGTAACGACAGCCAGAGGATCGGCAGAATCACCGCGCAGGTCAGCAATACCGTCATGCAGAAAGCGGACGCGTTTTGAAAGCGGCCGAACGGCCGTCGTACCAGTCGATACAGCGGCCAACTGACATAGGCCAGGATCGCAGCCCAGGTGATCGGTGCCAGGAACGGCCGCAGTATCGCAAGACACGCGACTCCGACAAGCACCGCTAAAATGAGGAGCGGGATTCGCCTAAGGTCAAACCCCGCTGTGGGCTTCTCAGGACGGAGTTCCGGCATGAATAAAGTTCCCGGCCACTGAATTGCAGTTGTCCGGTTATTTTGCCTGTTTGACGGCGAAATACGTAGACTGATCGGTGCGATATCCGTAGGTACAAGCCCTCATGGCGCGGATGCGGTCAGATGGCACAGTTGGCGAGGTAAGACCCGATGCAGGGGACCAGTCATGCCGGATGAAAAAAAGGTGCTCGTGCCCATCGATGGATCCGATAATTCAGCGCGTGCCCTGGCATACGCGCTGAAACGAGTTATGACCGACAAAGGGCTGCGCATTTGCCTGCTCAATGTGCAACCGCCGCTTCCTCCAAGTCTGTTCGTGACGCGAGCAATGATTGCCGAGCATCACGAGTCGAAGAGCAAGGAAGCGTTGGCAAGAGCGCGTAGAGTGTTGATGAAACGCCGCCTGGGCGCGGACATCACGGTGCGAATCGGCGAACCGGCCGAAACCATCGTCTCATTCGCAAGAAGCAAACATTGCCGGGAGATCGTGATGGGTACGCGCGGATTGGGAGGGCTCAAGGGCTTGCTGCTGGGCTCCGTTACAACCAAAGTGATTCATTTGGCCCGGGTGCCGGTAACCGTCGTTCCGTGACGGGCCATTGGTCGATTTTCTCGGGATCGCCGACAGCGGGGACTGTTATATCAACAATAACAAAGTCTTATAATATTTATCTAGAAATGACATCCAATATTGCGCCTCCGATACCGCCATCCCGCTGCAACCGCAAATGCTCACGGACACGGGGCCGATTGCATTCGGCCACGTCAACTCCCATGATCGACTACTCGTCTCCGATCGACCAATAAGCGGCTCGAATTCCGCGCGCGGCCGCGCCGCGCCGCCACGGGATTTCGCACCCAGTGCCGGCACATAGGGAACCTACGCGTCGCGCTGCGGCATCGCCGTATAGGCAGCGCAGGTCTTCTCGGTCCAATCTACACGGGCGAAATAGGAAGGCGAATATGGACCTCGATAAGCGCCGGGCGCAATTGGTTGAGCGTTATATCGCGCATCGCGGCGTGCGCTCGCAGCTGGTACTGGCCGCAATGGGCAGCGTGCCGCGCGAAGCCTTCTTGCCCGAAGAGATGCGGGAGTTCGCGTACGAAGACACGCCGCTGCCGATCGCCGAAGGTCAGACGATCTCGCAGCCGTATATCGTCGCCATGATGACCGAGGCGTTGGAGCTGCAAGGCGGCGAGAAGGTGCTCGAGATCGGCACCGGTTCGGGTTACGCCGCAGCGGTTCTGTCGCGAATCGCAAAGGATGTCTACACGGTCGAACGCATCGGCCAGCTCGCGGAAAAATCCGCCGATGTCCTTTCCAGTCTGGGCTACGGCAACGTGCACGTACTGCACGCGGATGGAACGCGCGGCTGGCCCGACCACGCCCCGTACGATGCCATCGTGGTCGCGGCCGGCGGGCCTCAGGTTCCGGAATCCCTGAAATCGCAGCTCAAGATCGGCGGGCGGCTGGTAATCCCGGTGGGAGCCGATCGCCGCCTGCAGGAATTGGTGCGTGTGGTGCGCGTGAGCGAGCACGAATACACCACCGAGGAGCTCGCGGATGTGCGCTTCGTTCCCTTGGTGGGAGCGGAAGGTTGGACTCCGCAAGGACAGCGCGCCGCGAAACCGGCCGACGGCACGGTGGCGCGGGCGATTTTAAGCGCCGCGGAGGAATTTTCCTCGATTGATTCCGTCGACCTCAAACCGATGCTGAAGAGAATCGGCGATGCGCGAGTTGTGCTGCTCGGCGAAGCAACGCATGGAACCTCGGAGTTCTATCGTATGCGCGAGCGGATCTCGCGCGAGCTGATCGAGCACAAGGGCTTTAGTTTCATCGCCATCGAGGGTGACTGGCCGGACGCCGCGCGCATCGATCACTACGTGAGATACAGCGCGGTGCCGCCGTCCGAGTGGATGGCGTTCGCGCGCTTTCCGGTATGGATGTGGCGCAATCGCGAAGTGCGCCAGTTCGTCGATTGGCTGCGAACGCATAACGGCGGCGTCAAACAGACCGAAAGGGTGGCGGTTCACGGTCTGGATCTGTACAGCTTGTACAACTCGATTCAATCGGTGTTGAACTACCTCGATAGCGTCGATCCGCAAACCGCGGAGGTGGCGCGCCGCCGCTACGGGTGCTTGACGCCCTGGCAATCGGATCCGGCCGTCTATGGCCATGCAACGCTCACCGGCAAGTACCAGACGTGCGAGCACGAGGTCACCTCGATGCTGACGGATCTGTTGAAAAAGCGGCAGGCTTACGCTGAACACGGCGGGGAGCGGTTCCTGGACGCCGTGCAGAACGCGCGGCTGGTCGCCAATGCCGAGCGCTATTATCGGATCATGTATTACGGTTCGCGCGCCTCCTGGAATCTGCGCGACGGGCACATGTTCGAGACTTTGAAGAACCTGCTGAGCTTCCACGGGCCTCACAGCAAGGGAATCGTCTGGGCGCACAACTCGCATGTGGGCGATTCGGCCGCGACCGAAATGTCGGCGCGCGACGAATACAACATCGGTCACTTGTGCCGGGAGGAATTTGGTCACGGCTGCTATTCGGTCGGCTTTGGGACGAATACCGGCACGGTAGCGGCAGCCTCGAATTGGGACGAGCCGATGCAAATCAAAACCGTTCGTCCGGCGTTGGCCGGAAGCTATGAGCGGCTTTGCCACGAGACCGAGGCGCCGCGCTTCCTGTTGCCGTTGCGGGAGGCGGGGCCCGGGGCGCGCGCAGCGCAGCTTTTAAAGCCGCGCCTGGAACGGGCCATCGGGGTCATCTACCGGCCGGAGACCGAACTGCAGAGTCATTATTTCGAGGCGGTATTGCCGCGGCAATTCGACGAATATATCTGGTTCGACGAGACCAAGGCCGTAACTCCGATAGGTGCCGAGGAGCTGAAAGGTCTCCCGGACACCTATCCGTTCGGCCTTTGAGGGGAGGCTGTATGCGACACGTCAATGCGGACAGGCTGGTCAGGGATTTGGGGGCGGTGATCGCGGACACCGACGAAATCATCAAGGCGGCGGGTGGCAATGCAACCGACGCGATGGTCGCGGCCCGGGATCGCATTGCAAGCTCCTTGCGCAGCGCCCAGGGAAATTTGGAAGATTCGCGCCGACTCGTGATGCAGCAAGCCAAACGCGTGGCGAAGTCGGCGGACGGCTACGTACACGACAGTGTCTGGAAGGCCATGGGCATCGCCGCAGCCGTCGGGATTTTGGCGGGGGCGCTGCTGAGCCACAAAGGCGACTCGCCGGATTCGCAGCGCGATTGATCGTGCGATGCCCTGGAGCGACAGCCATTTTCCAAGATCCATGCTGCATCTCTCGCCGCTGGTACGCGGCAAGGCGATCGAGATCGCGAACGCTTTGTTGGCCGACGGCTACGATGAAGGCAAGTCGATCCGCATCGCCATCGCTCAGGCCAAACGCTGGGCTTCCCGGGCCGCCTCGAGCCCATGCTCCATGGGCGAGTCCTAAATAATCCGACAGCTTGACGCGAACCGGCCGGCACCCGATGCGATCAAGAGTCCGGTGCCGGCATCATTTTTTTGCGGCCAAGATTTCATCGAGCCGCGCGGGAACCGCAGCATCGCGTTCCAGGTGCGGGTATCGCAGTCCGTCGTGGTAATCGATGGCGACGATTCGATAGCGGTCGCCGGTCTTGACGATCAACTCGATCGGAAGGGCCGTACCCTTCGCCGATCGGATCGCATCCTTGAGCACTTCCGCGCCGTAGGCGGCACCGTTGACCGCGAGAATTTGCGCACTCTCGGTGAGCTTGGCCTTGAAGGCCGGGCTGTCCCACGCGATCTGCGACACCGCGCCGTCCTTTTCGTCGATGACGACGCCGATCGAGTAACGCAGGTTCACCTGCTTGCGCTCGAGATCGCTCGCCTTCTCGAGTTCGCTCGGGGTGTCCGTGTAGACGAGCTTATAGCCGCCTCGGCGCAATCCTTCCAGGGGCGCCGGCCTTGCGACTCCATCGACGCGCTCGCGTAAAAAGGCGGACCAATCGTACGGCTCGACCGCGTTCAGCGCCTTGACGACGTCTTCGAACGAATAGGTTACCGTCACGAAGCTGCCGTCGTCGATGCCGAAGAACGCGCGCGCAAAATCATCCAGCGAGCGCTTGCCTTGTGATCGATCGCGAATCAAGGTATCGACCTCGAGCCAAATCAACCGGCCCTCGTCGTAATAGTCCTCGTAGCGCTGCCAGTCGCGCCAGGACATCGGGCGGCGTGGATTGATGATCTCGTCGTTGGTGGTGTCCTGAAGGGCGCGCCAACGCCGGCCCGCTTCCTGTTCGTAATAGGCGGCGGTCAGAGCGAGTGCATCGAGGGCCTGCTGTTTGGTCCAAAGGCCCGAACGGGCTGCGAGCACCTCGCCCCAGTACTGCGTTTGCCCTTCATATACCCACAGCAGGCTGTTCTGCATGGGCACGTTGTAGTTCGGAGTCCACAAGTCCGCGGGCCGGCGGAATTTACCGTTCCACGAATGGGTGAATTCGTGCGGCAATAAATCCCGTTCGTACGCGTTTTTGTCCCATTCCGTGAAGGAATCCGGTTCGCTGCCGTTCTCGCTCGACTGATGATGCTCCAGGCCCATCTGGTGGATCTGATCACTCAGCGAATAGAGAAAATCGTAGTGGGCATAATGGTGGGATCCGAAGAGCCTGTACGCCTGCTGCACGAGATTGCGGTAGGCCTGGAGCTGCTCGGGCTTAACCGCGAGCAGTTCCGGCCGGTCGGCAAACAGATCGAGATGGACCGGCACGGCGCTGCCGGGATCAAGATCGAGCCGCGACGCATAGCGTCCCGCATACACCGGACTGTCGATGAGGGTCGCGAGGTTCAGGCGCTTGAACGTCGTTACAACGCCGCTCGCGGACTGCACCTCGAGCGCCGAACCGAACTTCCAATCGAGAGGCAGCGTGAGGCTCGCTTGCGCCGGAATCTGGCGCGCGAAGTAGCCGGCCGGATAGAGGATCACCGTATTCCAATCGAGAAACAAGATGTCGCGGCTGATTTCCATATCGGCCACTTTGGAACTGGTCGGCGACAGGTATTCGAAGTCGATGTCGATCGATTTGGTTCCCGCGGCCGGGCGCATGCGAATTGCGTACACATCGACCGGATCTCGCTTCCATGCAACCGCTGCGCCGTTCGCGCTGATCCGCAGTCCCGCGAACCGATCGATGGGGCCTTCCGGCGCGTGCGTTCCGGGCAGCCATTTTGGATACAGAAGCACGGTATCGGGGCCGATTCCGGTCAGGGTCTCGTGAACGCGCACGATCCTGCGTTCGATATCCGTGGCGTCGACCGCGATGCGTATTTCGCCGGGATACGCTCGATCCTGGGGCGGCGCGATCGCCGCGGCAGCCGCCGTGCCGATGCTCGATGGGTTCGGTCCGGGACTCGCACCCGCCGGCACGAACGCCGAGGCCGCGCAACAGATCGCCACAAACAGGGTACTACGCATCATCGAATTCCTTTATCCTGCAATTGACTGAGACCGCTCGCGACATGGCGGCGCCGGCCTAATCGAAACCCATAGGGAGAGGCTATAGCCTATCGTACGGGGCCTAGCCTGCGGGACTGCCTTCGACCTGAATCTCGAGCTTCACCCACATCTTGAAGCCGTGGTCATCGCCCCAGGTGATACCGAAGTCGCTGCGGTTGAAGCTCGCCGACGCATCGGCACCGCAGACCTCTTTCTTGGTCATCGGGTGCGGTTTGCACATGAACGAATTGATCTTGAGCGTCAGCGGTTTCGTTACGCCGTGCAGCGTAAAGCTGCCCTGCGCTTCGGTCGGGGTGTCGCCCTTCCACTGCGTGAACGTCCCCGAATAGGTTGCGGTCGGAAATTTGGCGGCGTCAAGGAAATCGGGCGACTTGAGGTGCTCATCCAATTTCGCCAAGCCAATATCCACGGAGTTCACGTTCACCGTGACCTCGATGGAACCGGTCCTGGCATCCCTGTCGTACACGACTTTGCCCGAGGTATCGGTGAATTTGCCGCGCCACACCGACACTCCGCCCAGGTGATCGGCCGCGAAACTCGGGTAGGTGTGGCGCGGATCGAGCACGTAGGTGACGGGGGTCGCGAAGCCGGTCGCGCTGATCAGCGTGGCAAGGGACGCAAAGACAATCCGGTGCATTGAGGGCTCCTAAAAAAATAGAGTGAGTATAATTCGGCTTCGGCCGGCCGTCGGGGTCCGCGGAGGGCGCCGGCGATCTCTGGCGCGAATCATAGCCGAAATGGAGCGCGGTCTTGGTGTTTCTCGTGCGGGACAGGGGATCAAATGGAATTATTTGCCGCGATTGAGAGCCGCTCCTCGGCTGCGCGCCTGGCCGAGCCCGGCCCGACACCGGAGCAGCTGTCGCGCATTGTCGGTGCGGCCGGCCGTGCACCCGATCATGGGCGGTTGAAGCCCTGGCAATTGCTGGTCTTGGACACGGCAACCAAGGAGCGATTCGCGATTGCCGCCGCACAGGCCAAACGCGCACGTTCCCCCTCTCTCGGCGACGAGCAGATTGCAGCCGAGCGCGACAGAATCATGCGTTCGCCGACGATAGTGATCGTCGGCTGTGTGGTGCGTGAGCACCCCAAGGTGCCGCAGATCGAGCAGGTCATTGCGGCCGCCGCCGCCGCGCAAAATCTGTTCTTGGCCGCGCATGATCTGGGTTACGGCGTCATGTGGAAGACCGGTGCGGCGGCTTATGACCCGGACGTCAAGGCCCTGGTCGGCTTGCGGCCGCACGACCATATCGTCGCCATCATGCACTTGGGGACCCGCCCGACATAAGCGCGGCTGCGGTCGAGCCGGTCAGCGATCGTGAAATGCCGGAAAAGAATGGCCGCGCAGCGAAACCGATTTGACCAGCGCCCAGGCGGGCGCTCCGGGCTTGAGCGCGAGTTCGCGTGTCGCCGACTTGGTGATTCGCGCCATGATTTGCGCCCCGCCGATGTCGATGGATATCAAATCCGAATTGCCGTCGTCATCGGTGATGGCGGTAACCGTGCCCCGTAGATTATTTCGCACGCTCAAGTGCTGGGGCATTTGCGTCGACACGATGATGTCGCGGGCCAGCAGCTGGACGCGCAAGGTCGTTCCCGGGTTCATCGCGGCGGTTTGCAGCTTCAGTTCGCCCTGTCCGACGCGTACCCGGCTCATGCCGCTCGCGGAGTCCTGCCCGAGCATCACGCCGTCGATGATTGCGCCCACGGCATCCGGTCCGATGATGGAGCGCAGGTGCCGATCGAGGCTCATGGCTCCGATGCCGCCTTGCGCCGCAACGGTTCCGGACTGCATGAGCACGATGTGCGTGGCGAGGCGCAGCACCTCATCGAATTGGTGGCTGACGTATACCATCGGAACGGCCAACTGGTCGCGCAGAGATTCGAGATAGGGCAGCACTTCCTCGCGCCGTTCGCGGTCGAGCGAGGCCAGCGGTTCATCGAGCAGCAGAAGGCGCGGCTGCGACAGCAGCGCTCGACCGATCGCGACCCGCTGGCGCTCGCCGCCCGATAATTGGTGCGTGCGCCGCTGCATTAGCGCGCCGAGATCGAGCATGTTCGCGACCGCATCGAGGCTCACGTAGCGGCGGCCGACCGCGCGCTTCAGTCCATATTGGAGGTTGGCGGCGACGCTCAAGTGCGGAAACAGTCTGGCGTCTTGAAACACGTAGCCGATGTGCCGTTGTTCCGCAGCGATATCGATTCGCTGCTGCGTGTCGAGCAATACCGTATCGTCGAGCGCCACTCGGCCGCGATCCGCCGCCAGCAGGCCGGCGATGATGTTGACCGTCTTGGTTTTGCCGCAGCCGGATGGCCCGAACAGCGCGACCACTCCGGGAGTCGGTAGCTCGAACTTGACGTCCAGGCGGAATGCACCGAGTTGTCTGGCGACGGCGACTTGAAGCATCAGCGGCCCAGAATGCGGCGCACGCGCCGCGCGAACCATTCGGACAACAACAGACCTCCCAGCCCCAACACCAGCGAAAGCACCGCGAGCCGCGCCGCGGCGTATTCGCCGCCGGGCTCCTGCAAGGCGGAATAAAGCGCCAGCGGCAGGGTGCGCGTCTCGCCGGGAATATTCGACACGAAGGTGATGACGGCGCCGAATTCGCCCAATGCGGCCGAAAAGGCCGTGATCGCCCCCGCGAGCAGGCCCGGCAGCAGCAGCGGCAAAGTCACCGTGGCAAACCGGTCGAACGCGCCGGCGCCCAGGGTGCACGCCGCCTCCTCGAGCCCGCGGTCGATGTTTTCCAGGGAGATCCGAATGGCGCGGACCATCAGCGGGAAGGACATGACCGCGGTGGCTAGCGCCGCGCCGTTGCGTGTGAATATGAGTTCGATGCCGAACAGCCGCTCGAGCCAGGAACCGATCGGACCGCGGGTGCCGAACAGCAATAGGAGTACGTAGCCGACCGCCACCGGCGGCAGCACCAGAGGCAGGTGCACCATGGCGTCGAGCAGGGTGCGGCCGATGAATCGCCGGCGAGTGAGTATCCAGGCCGCGAGGATCGCCGGAGGTAAGCTGAAAGCCACGCTGCGGGTGGCGACGCTCAAGCTTAAGGAAAGGGACTCGCTCTCGCTGGGGCTCAACCACATCATGCTAGGCGATCCGTACGGCGGTGTGGGGCTTCATGCGCCAAGCAGTATACTGGCGGGGCGGATATTCTAAGGATCTGGATACATGCCCTATTATCGCGCCGTGGCGCAGGCGGCGTCGACGCCCGAGCGAATCGGCGTATTGGTGGTCAATTTAGGCACCCCCGATGCGCCTTCTTATGGCGCCGTGCAGCGCTATTTGCGCGAATTTCTCGGCGATCGGCGAGTCATCGATACCTCTCGCTGGATTTGGCTGCCCATCCTATACGGCTTGGTGCTGCCGTTTCGACCGATGCGCACCGTGCGCAAATACCGCAAGATCTGGCTGCAAGACGGCTCACCCCTGGCGGTGTACTCGGGTCGACTCGCGAGCAAAATGGAGGTGCGGCTGCGCGCGGCGGCGGGGGATCGGGTGCGCGTCGCCCTCGGCATGACCTACGGCAACCCGAGCATTGCGAGCGCGATAGAGTCCCTGGCACGGCAAAATGCGAAGCGACTGCTGGTGCTGCCTCTGTACCCGCAATATTGCTCATCGACGACCGGCTCGGTGTTCGACCGTACCAGCGATGCCTTGCGGCGTTGGCGCTGGCTGCCGGAAACGCGCTTCGTGAACGATTACCACGACGATGCGGGTTACATCGAGGCCCTCGGCGCGCGCGTCGAGGAGCATTGGGCCGAGACCGGCGGGCGCTCGCATTTGCTTGTCTCCTATCACGGCATCCCGGCTGCCTACGTGACGCAGGGGGATCCGTATCGGGAGCACACGGAGACGACCACCCGCTTGCTGGTGGCGCGCTTGGGCTTGAAAGAGGGCGAGTGGTCGCATTGCTATCAGTCGCGCTTCGGCTCGGTGGTGTGGTTGCAACCCTATACGGAAGATGCCCTCACGGCGCTTGCCAAGCAGGGCACGCGCAGATTGACTGTCGTCTCGCCGTCCTTCGCCGTCGACTGCCTGGAGACGCTGGAGGAAGTGGCCATCGAATATCGCGATAAATTCCTGCAATTGGGCGGTGAGCAACTCACCCTGGTGCCCGCACTCAACGACCACGACCGCCACGCCGAACTGCTGGCGTCGATCGCGCAACGTCATCTTAAAGACTGGATTTAGCGCGGCGATGATTGCGCTCGCGTCGCTGCTCGTCTGGGTTTACCTGTGCTGCGCGCGCGGCAAATTCTGGCTCTCCGGGCCCGAATTGGCGCCGGCCGCGCCCGCCGCGCCCGAGGATCTTCCCGATGTCGATATCGTGGTTCCGGCTCGCGACGAGGCGCAATACATCGGCGCCACCATCGCGTCGCTCCTGGCTCAGGACTACACCGGCAATTTCCGCGTCATTCTGGTCGATGACAATTCCGCCGACGGAACGGCGGAGCGCGCCGGCAGGGCGCCGAACCTTCGTGTCATCCGCGGCGAACCCAAGCCCGCGGGATGGTCCGGAAAGTTATGGGCATTGCACCAGGGCGTGGCGGCCGGCGGCGCGGCGGTGGTGTTGTTTACCGACGCGGATATCATGCACGATCCGCGGCACTTATCGTCGCTGGTCGCGCGGCTGCGGGCGCCTCGTGTGGATTTGGTGAGCGAGATGGTTCGCCTGAACTGCACGAGCTTCGCGGAGCGAGCATTGGTGCCGGCCTTCGTGTATTTTTTTCAGATGTTGTACCCGTTCGCGCGGGTGAATGCCCCGGGTTGGCGAATCGCCGCCGCGGCCGGCGGTACCATGCTGATTCGCCGCGAGGCGCTGCAACGTATCGGCGGCATCGAAGCGATCAAGCAGGCGCTCATCGACGACGTTGCGCTCGCCAAGGCCGTGAAAGCCTCGGCAGCCATCTATCTGGGTCATTCCTCGCTCGCGGCGTCGATCCGCCCGTATCCGCATTTCCTGGACGTCTGGCGCATGATTTCGCGCACCGCGTTCACGCAGCTGCGCTGCTCGGCGGCTCTTCTCGGCCTCACCTTGCTCGGCCTGACATTGGTTTGGCTGGTTCCCGTATGGGCGATCGTGTTCGGCCACGGCCGGGAACGCGGATACGGTCTCGCGGCATTCGGCATCGCCGCGATCACTTATCTTCCGACGCTGGCACGCTATGGGCGCAGCAGGCTCTGGTCGCTCGCGTTGCCGCTGATTGCCGCCTTTTACATGGCGGCGACCGTGGCATCGGCGGTGAACCATTGGCGGGGGGCGGGCGCCAACTGGAAGAACCGTGCGTATGGCGCCGGTTGATGGCTTTGCGGCCGGCCGGGCCGCTGCGGGCGGCAGCTATTGCGCGGCGAGCGGCGCCAATGCTAGATTTGATCGATATGAGCTCGCCGGCGTCCATATTTCTGCACAGCCCCGTACGATCGCGGCGGCCGGGTTCGTGCCGCGTGAGCATGCTGGCGCCGCTGCTGCGCCGCTAGGCGCCCACCACCCCCGCGCGCGGTCGCGCTCACAAGACCGAACCGAATTCCTCAAATGCAGTGCTTCCTTTGGTGTGCGGAGCTGACGTTGAGGGCATGGACCGACCGAACAAGAGAACAGCATGTTGCGTAATCCTTCGACCAAGTATCGTGCATTTGCTCCCATCGACCTGGGCGGCAGGACCTGGCCCAACACGGTCATTACCGCGCCGCCGACCTGGTGCAGCGTCGATTTGCGGGACGGAAACCAGGCGTTGATCGAACCGATGGATGCGGCACGCAAGCGCCGCATGTTCGACATGCTGGTCAAGATCGGCTTCAAGGAAATCGAGGTGGGATTTCCCGCCGCCTCCCAGACCGACTTCGATTTCGTGCGGGAAATCATCGAGGAGCGTCTGATTCCGGACGACGTCACCATTCAGGTGCTGACGCAGGCGCGTGCTGAACTCATCGCGCGCACCTACGAATCGGTCAAAGGCGCTCGGCGCGTCATCGTACACGTGTACAACTCGACCTCGATTGCCCAGCGCCGGATGGTCTTTCGGCTCGATCGCGCCGGCATCATCGATATCGCGGTCCGGGGCGCGACGCACGTGCGCGAGCGTGCGGAACGCGATCAGGGCACCGAGTGGGTGTTCCAATACAGCCCCGAGAGCTTCACCGGTACCGAGCTCGATTTTTCGGTCGAGATCTGCGATGCCGTCAACGCGGTCTGGGAACCGACCCGCGAGCGCAAATCCATTCTCAATTTGCCGGCCACGGTGGAAATGGCGACACCCAACGTCTACGCGGATCAGATCGAATGGTTCTCGCGGCACATCGGCAAGCGCGACAGCGTCATTGTCAGTGTGCACCCCCACAACGATCGGGGCACCGCGGTGGCGGCAGCGGAGCTCGCCCTGATGGCGGGTGCGGAGCGTATCGAAGGCACCTTATTCGGGAACGGCGAGCGCACCGGAAACGTGGATATCGTGACGCTGGCTCTTAACCTTTATACGCAAGGCGTTGATCCTGAGCTTGATTTCGCAAATATAAACGAAGTCGCGCGCTGCGCGGAATCGTGTAATCAATTGCCCATACACCCGCGCCATCCCTATGTCGGAGACCTGGTATTCACCGCGTTTTCCGGGTCTCATCAGGACGCGATCAAGAAGGGGCTGGCTGCGCGCACCGAGGGCGACCTTTGGGATGTGCCGTACCTGCCGATCGATCCTTCGGACGTGGGGCGTTCCTACGATTCGATCATTCGAGTCAACAGTCAGTCCGGCAAGGGCGGGGTAGCCTACCTTTTGGAGCGTGATTACCAATTAGTGATGCCGCGGCGCCTGCAAATCGAATTCAGTCAAGTGGTGCAGGCGGCCGCGGATATCACGGGTAAGGAATTGACTTCCAAGGAACTATGGGATCTCTTCACCCGTGAATATCTGGCGCCTCGGCCGCCCATCGTGTATCGCTCGCACCAGTTGGCGGCGTCAACCGACGGAGCGGACACCGAGCGACTGTCGCTGCAAGTGGAGTGCGATGGGCTGCTCGAGACCTGGTTCGGACAGGGCTCGGGCCCGATCGACGCCATGGTCGAGGCAGTCGGCCTGCCGTTCGACGTGCTGTCTTATGAGGAGCACTCGCGCGGACAAGGCAGTGCAGCCAAAGCGGTATCCTATATAGAAATCACCACCCGCTCGCGCCGAACCTTGTTCGGCGCCGGCATGCACCCGAACATCATCACCGCGTCGCTGCTGGCGATTTTATCGGCGGTGAATCGCGCCATTGCGCAGGGGGCCTTGCCTGCCCGTGGCGATAAAGCCCGCACCGGCACTTAGACGGCCGCAGCCGATTTGCATCCCGCGTGCCTCAGCGCACCGACGAAGGGGCGGTGGGCCTACTGTTGGGGTTCTTGGTTGCCAGGCGGTAGGTGCCGGCAACTGTAGTGCTGAAGCGGGTGGCCACCGCAACCTCGCTCGTCGTAAGGCACGGGGCCGCCCCGCGGGCGGCCTCGATCGAGGCTCGAATCAGCGCGCTATCGACGGTCGGCGGCTTGATACAACTTCAATTAATACATTAAAGTTAATTTATAAGTATATAAAATAACAATAATTATAATTCTGAATAGAAATCGCCCGAAACCATCCCATATCAAGAGTTCAGCCGGAAGGCGGAAATTCGTCGTTCTAGTTGAATGCGGTGCAAAATCCGATATAGTGCGCAACTTCATGCATCTGGCTGATCGATCCTATTGATTTCAAGGGCTTTTCTCGAACAATGAGCGAACGCGCAGACGAACATTTTGATATCGACGATGAGTTTCTTGGCGAAGCCGAAGAATCCCATGATTTCGATCCATTGCTGGAGCGAGCCGAGCGGCGGCCCAAAGCTGCGGCCGTGGGCAAGCGCGGCAAGGCGGCGTGGAGTCGTGTCGAGGACGTGCTCGCCGAGCGACAGCTGGAAAAAGAGTTGCGCGACATTTTCGAAGACGATTGATCCCCTTGGGAGCCACAGCCGGCAGCCCTGCGGCATGCCAAGCGCGCGCCGTGATCGATGCTTCACCATAATCGCCCTTGGGTCGTGCTCAAATTCGGCGGCACCAGCGTGTCGTCGGCGAGCAATTGGCAAAACATCGTCGGAGTTCTCGAGGAGCGCATCGCATCGGGCCTGCGTCCGGTCGTCGTCCATTCCGCGCTTTCCGGCATAACCGATCGCTTGGAGTCGCTGTTGGCGGCTGCCGCGGCCGGCACCTACAGCGGCGCGCTCGACGGCATCGAGTCGGTACACCGAGATCTTGCGAAGCACTTATCGGTCGTTCCCGACGCGCGTTTCGAAGCGTTCATGGAGCACCTTCGGCACCTGGCGGCCGGTGCGGCCGAGAGCCGCGATATCAGCGGTCGGCTGCGGGCCCGTGTCATGGCGATGGGGGAGTTGTTGGCGACCACTTTGGGCGCCTCATTTTTAAACGCCCGGGGATTGCGAGCAGCCTGGGTGGATGCACGGGAGGTGTTGCGCGCCGAACGGCGCCAGGGCGCCTCCTCGGAGGCGGATTTCCTGTCGGCCACCTGCGATTTCGCGCCGGACGGGCGGTTGCAGGCGCAGTGGCGCGCGCTCGATCAGATCATCATCACGCAGGGGTTCATCGCCGCTGACGAGGCCGGCGACACGGTGCTGTTGGGGCGCGGCGGTTCCGATACCTCCGGATCTTACTTCGCCGCCAAACTGGCGGCCGAACGCCTCGAGATCTGGACCGACGTGCCGGGCATGTTCAGCGCCAATCCGCGCGCCGTACCCACCGCCCGATTGCTGCGGGCCCTGCATTACGATGAAGCCCAGGAAATCGCCAGCAATGGCGCCAAGGTTTTGCACCCGCGCTGCGTGCTGCCGGTGCGGCAGTACCAGATTCCCCTGCATGTCTATGCCACGCAAGCTCCCGGCCTCGAAGGTACGGTGGTTTCGGCGAACGTCGCCGGAAGCGCCGGCCAGGTCAAGGCAATTGCGATCAAGAAGGGAATCACGCTGATTTCCATGGAAAGTCCCGGGATGTGGCACCAGGTGGGATTCCTGGCCGATGCCTTCCAGATCTTCAAGCAGCAGGGTATGTCGGTGGATCTCGTATCCACGTCCGAGACCAACGTGACGGTCTCGCTCGACCCGACCGCCAATACCTTGGGATCCGCGGCCCTCGCGCGCCTCGCGGCGGCCCTCGGTGAACTGTGCAGGGTCGAGGTGCTGGGACCGTGCGCTTCGTTGAGCCTCGTCGGCCACAACATCCGCGGTATCTTGCACGAATTGGGCTCGGCCTTTGAATTGTTTCAGGATCACAAGATCTATTTGGTGAGTCAGGCGGCAAACGACCTCAACTTCACTTTCGTGATCGACGAATCCCAGGGCGACCGTCTGGTGCATCAATTGCACGAACGGCTGATTCAGAGCATCGGCTCGGACCGGGTGCTTGGACCCACGTGGTTGCAGTTGTTCTCGCCGAAGGAGGGTTCCACGGCTCCCGTGCCCAACTGGTGGGAAGAGCCGCGCAAGCGCCGGCGGCTGCAGGATATTGCCGCGCGCGAATCGGCGGCCTTCGTGTACGACATGCCGAGCTTGGATGCGGCGATCGCTGCGGTTCAGCGGGTGCGCTCGGTGGCGCGCTGGGCGTACGCGATGAAGGCGAACTGGCATCCCGAAATCCTCAGGCGCGTGCATTCGGCCGGACTCATGCTCGAGTGCGTGTCGCAAGGCGAGATCGAGCACGCGTTCGCCTCTGTACCGGGCCTCGCGCCGGATCGGGTGCTGTTCACCCCGAATTTTGCGCCGCGCGCCGAATATGAATACGGTTTCAGGAAGGGCGTGCGCCTCACGTTGGACAATCTGCACCCGCTCAAAATGTGGCCCGAGGTATTCGCCGGCAGGGAAATATTCCTGCGGATCGACCCCGGCTTCGGGCGCGGACATCATCACCATGTGCGAACTGCGGGCGCCCACTCCAAGTTCGGTATCCCGATGGCGGAGATCGACGAATTGGCGGCGCTGACGCAGGCGGCGGGAGTGCGAGTGACCGGACTGCACGCGCACACCGGCAGCGGGATATTCGATGTGGCCAACTGGATCGAGACGGGAACGCTGCTGAGCGAACTCGCGCAGCGCTTTCCCGAGGCGCATATCATCGATCTCGGCGGCGGAATCGGTGTGCCCGAACAGATGGGCCACGATGGGATCGATCTTGGCGCGCTGGACGCGGGGGTCGCCGGACTCAAGCAGCGATTTCCCGGGATCGATTTCTGGATGGAACCCGGGCGCTTTTTGGTAGCCAGGGCCGGTGTGTTGGTCGCGGTGGTGACGCAATTGAAGCGCAAGGGCGACGTGCAGTATGTCGGCATCGCGACCGGGATGAATTCGCTGATCAGGCCGGCGCTTTACGGTGCGCATCACGACATCCGCAATCTGACCCGCCTCACCGAGCCGTTGAATCAAAAAGTGACCATCGTGGGTCCGATCTGCGAATCCGCGGACGTGCTCGGGCACGATCGGCTGATGGCGCCGAGCAGTGAGGGCGATGTGGTGCTGATCGCCAATACCGGTGCCTACGGCCGTGCGATGAGTTCCAGTTACAACCTGCGCCAG
>JBBIUT010000054.1:0-18367 GCA_037440085.1 Gammaproteobacteria bacterium | reverse complement strand
CCCAGGGCCTCGCGGGCCTGTTCGTCTGCACTCTCGTCGGATGCGCGGCAGGCCCTGATTTCAAACCGCCGCCGGCGCCCCAGGGTCCCGGCTATGTTCCTGCAGGTCGGCTTCCCGAGCTCACCGCCTCGGCGCCGCTGCCCGGCGGCGACGCGCAGCATTTCGTCGATGGTTTGGATATCCCCGGCCAATGGTGGACGCTGTTCCAATCCGCGGAGCTCAACGCTCTGATCGAGCTCGCCCTGAAGACCAACCCGAATTTGCAGGCCGCGCAAGCCTCCCTGCGCCAGGCGAACGAGAATCTGGCTGCCCAGCGCGGAACGCTCTTTCCGAGCATCTCCGCAGGTTACCAAGCGCAGCGCGCCAGGAGCTCGGCTGCGGAATTCGGCCTGCCCCAAGTTGGCCCGGGGTTTCTGTACACGTTGAACAGCGCCTCGGTGAACGTGTCGTATACGCTCGACGCCTTTGGCGGCATCCGCCGCCAGATCGAGGCCGTGCAGGCGCAAGCGGACTATGCGCGGTACGCGCTCGAGGCGAGCTATCTCAGCCTTACCGCCAATGTGGTCACCGCCGCGATCGCCGAGGCTTCGCTGCGGGCGCAGATCGCCGCCACCGAGGACATCGCGAACGCGCAGCAAAGGCAGCTCGACATCACGCAGCGGCGCCTCAATGCGGGCGGCGCTTCGCGCTCCGACTTACTGCAGCAGCAAGCGACCCTGCAATCGATTCTCGCGAGCCTGCCGCCGCTGCGCACCGCGCTCGCCCAGCAGCGTAATCTGCTCTCGACCTATGTGGGTTCGCTGCCCGCCGACTATGCGGGCACGGAGTTTCATTTGGATTCGTTGAGCCTGCCGACGCAATTGCCGGTAAGCCTGCCGTCCAAATTCGTCGAGCAGCGCCCCGACGTGCGCCAGTATTCGGCGCTGCTGCACCAGGCCACGGCGCAGATCGGCGTCGCAACCGCCAACCTCTTGCCGCAACTGACCTTGAGCGGCAGCTACGGCGGCGCCGCCGTGAAATTCGCGGATATGTTTTCGCCCAGCTCGATCGTGTGGAGCCTGGCCGGATCCGTGACGCAGCCGATATTCAAGGGCGGACAGCTGCTGCATCAGCGCCGCGCCGCCGTGGCCGCCGCGCAGGAAGCGGCCGCCAACTACAAAGCCACCGTCCTGGTCGCGTTTCAAAATGTTTCCGACACCCTGTACGCCCTGCAGGGCGATGCCGACGCGCTCGCCGCAGAATCAGCCGCCGAACGCTCGGCGGCCGGCAGCTTGGAGCTGGTGCAGGTGCAGTACAAGGCCGGCGGCGCCAGCTTCCTGCAGGTACTCGCCGCCGAACAGACCTATCAATCGGCCGCCGTAGCGCTCGTTAAGGCGCGCGCTCAGCGCTACGCCGACACCGCGGCGTTGTTTCAGGCGTTGGGCGGAGGTTGGTGGAACCGCGCCGACATCGCCGCCAATTCAACCGCTTCTCCCTAAGGATCTCGGCCCACATCATGCAATCCGCCACGCCTCAGGACGGCACACCCGTCACGTTCAAGGGAATGATCAAACCCCTCGTCATCATGATTCTGATCGTGGCGGTCGTGCTCGGCGGAATCTTCGGCTGGCAGGCGTTCATTGCCTCGATGATCAAGAAGAACATGCGTGCGGGAGCCGGCGCGCCGGTGACCGTGTCCACGGTCACGGCCGCCGCGACCACGTGGCAGACGCAGATGCAAGCGGTGGGCACGTTGCGCGCCGTGCGCGGCGCCGATTTATCCGCCCAGGCTTCCGGAGTGGTCGATGACATCGAATTCGAATCCGGCAACGAGGTGCCCGCCGGAAAGGTGCTTCTGCGGCTCAAACCCAACGACGATTTCGCCAAACTGCAGCAATTGGAAGCGGCAGCCGAACTCGCCGCGCAAACCTATAAGCGCGACCAAGAGCAATTCGCGGCGCAGGCGATCAGCCAGGCAACGCTCGACAGCGACGTGTCGGCGCTCAAGTCCGCTCGCGCGCAGGTGGCGGCGCAGCAGGCGCTGATCGAGGAGAAGATCGTCAAGGCGCCGTTCGCCGGCCGTCTCGGTATTCGCCAGGTGGATCTTGGTCAGTATTTATCCGCCGGCGCGACGGTCGTCACCCTGCAAGCGCTCGATCCGATTCTGATTGATTTCTACCTCCCCCAGCAGGCGCTCAAGCAAATCAAAGTCGGCGATGCCGCCGCCGCCACGATCGATACCTATCCCGGGGTCAGCTTCAGCGGGGTCATCGAGGCGATCAACTCCAAGGTCGACAACGCGAGCCGCAATGTGCAGGTCCGCGCCTCGTTCCGCAACGCCGACCGGCGCCTGGTGCCGGGTATGTTCGCGACCGTCGCAGTCGATGCGGGCGATGCGATGAGCCGAATCACCCTGACGCAAACGGCCATTACCTACAACCCTTACGGTAATACGGTCTATGTGGTGAACCACGGCACCGGCGCGCACGACACGGTCCAGCAGCGCTTCGTCAAGCTCGGCGATACGCGCGGCGACCAGGTGGCGGTCGAGAGCGGCGTCAAGGAGGGTGAAGTGGTCGTGTCCGCCGGGCAAATGAAGCTGCGCAACGGCAGCGCGGTCGTCATCAACAATTCGGTGCAGCCCACGGATGAGACCAATCCGACGCCGCCGAACGAATAGCACCGGCGTCGCCGCATGAAATTGACCGACCTCTTCATCCGCCGTCCGGTGCTCGCCTCGGTGGTGAGCCTGTTCATTCTGGTGCTCGGGCTGCGCTCGTTCAGCGCGCTGCAGGTGCTTCAGTATCCGAAAACGGAAAATGGCGTTGTGACCATAACGACCAGCTTTCCGGGCGCGGATCCGGAGTCGATAGCGGGCTTCATCACCACGCCGATCGAGACGGCCGTCGCCCAAGCGAACGGCATCGATTACATGACCTCGGCCAGCCAGAACAGCACCAGCACCATCACGGTGAATCTGCGCCAGAACTACGACACCTCGAAGGCCGCCGCCGAGATCAATATCAAGGTCAACTCGGTCCTGAACCAGCTTCCGACCGGCTCGCTGCTGCCGACCATCACCATCAAGATCGGACAAAGCATCGACGCCATGTACATGGGCTTCACCAGCAGCACGCTCGCCGCGAATCAGATCACCGATTATCTGACGCGCGTCGTGCAGCCGAAGCTGCAGGCGGTCGAAGGAGTGCAAACGGCGGAAATCCTCGGCGGCCAGACCTTTTCATTGCGCGCCTGGCTCGACCCGAAGAAATTAGCCGCGCTCGGCTTGACGGCGAGCGATGTGGCGGCGGCGCTGGCCGCCAACGACTATGTTTCGGCGGTCGGCAACACCAAGGGTCAGATGATTCAGGTGACCTTGACCTCCACCACGAGCCTGCATTCCCTGGCCGAATTTCGCGATCTCGTGATCAAATCGATCAACGGCGCCAACATTCGCCTGAGCGACGTCGCCCAGGTCACTATGGGGGCCGACAGCTACGAGTCGCGGGTCCTGTTCAACGGCAACACCGGGGTATTCATCGGCATCCAAATCGCGCCCTCCGCGAACCTGCTGACCGTGATCAAGGGAGTCCGGGCCGTATTTCCGGAAATTCAATCCCAGCTGCCGCAGGGACTGGAAGCCCGCATCGTCTATGATTCGACCGATTTCGTGAACGCGTCCATCCATGAGGTTGTCGTCACTCTGGTCGAGGCGCTCATCATCGTCATGCTGGTCATTTTCGCCTTCCTGGGCTCGCCGCGTTCGGTATTGATCCCCGTCATCGCCATTCCGCTGTCCCTGATCGGCGCACTGGCGATCATGCTGGCCCTGAAATTTTCGATCAATCTGCTTACACTATTGGCGCTCGTGCTGGCGATCGGTCTGGTGGTCGACGACGCAATCATCGTGGTCGAAAACGTCAATCGTCACTTGGAGGACGGCATGTCGCCGCTGGCCGCTGCCATGCAGGCGGCGCGCGAATTGGGCACGGCGATCATCGCCATGACGGTGGTGCTGCTTGCGGTCTATGTTCCGATCGGACTTCAAGGCGGTCTCACGGGCGCTCTTTTCACCGAATTCGTGTTCTCGCTTGCCGGCGCGGTCACGGTGTCAGCGATCATCGCGCTCACACTCTCGCCAATGATGTGCTCGAAGCTGCTGAGGCCGCATCACGCCGATCAAAACGGATGGGAGAACCGCGTCGTCGCATTCATCGACCGGTGGTTCGAGCGCTTGCGCAGCGGCTACCAACGCCGGCTCGAGCGCAGTCTCGATTTCACGCCGGTGACGGCCATTTTCGTGGTCATCGTGCTGATCAGCATCGCGCTCCTCTATCGCAGCGCCAAGAGCGAGCTTGCGCCGCAGGAGGACACCAGTTTCGTGTTGGCGCAATCGACCTACGCGCCCGATGCGACGCTGCAGCGCAAGCTGCAATACGGCGCCCAGGCGTTCAAGATATTGAAGGCTCAAAAAGGCGTCCGGCAGGTCTTCCAGTTCGAGACGCCGGACCGCTCGTTCACCGGCCTGCTGCTGACGCCGATATCGCAGCGCGCGGGCGCGACCGCGATCCAAGGCAGCGCGCAACAAGCCTTGAATTCGATCGCAGGGGCGAAGATCGCGGCCTTCCAGCTGCCCCCGCTGCCGGGCGCCTTTGGATTTCCGGTGCAATTCGCCATCAAGACCACCGAGCCGCCGCTGCGTTTGAACGAGGTGTCGCGCGCATTTCTCGATGCAGCGAACAAGAGCGGGACGTTCATGTTCCTCGACACAGATCTCAAATACGATCTGCCGCAGTCGGTCATCGAAATCGACCGCGACAAGGCGGCGCAGATCGGTTTGAACATGACCCAGATTGGCTCCTCGCTCGGCAGCCTTCTCGGCGGCGGCTACGTCAACTACTTCAGCATGCAGACCCGCTCGTACAAGGTCATTCCGCAAGTCGAACGGGTGTCGCGCCTGAATGCGAGCCAGCTGCTCGATTATCCGATCGCCACTGTCGGCGGCGTGCCCGTTCCGTTGTCGACGGTTGCCCGGATCCGCACCGAGACGGTGCCGGAAACCTTGAATCATTTTCAGCAATTGAACTCGGCCACCCTCTCGGGTGTGGCCGCGCTCGGCGTATCGCAGGCCGAAGCGCTCAACTATCTGCGTGATCTCGCCGCACGCACGCTGCCTGCGGGCTACAGCATCGATTTCGGCGGCCAAACGCGCCAGTTCGTTCAAGAATCGGGCGGCGTCATGGCCACATTCGCATTTGCGATCATCATCGCGTTCCTGACGCTGGCCGCGCTTTACGAAAGCTTCCGAGATCCGCTGGTCATTCTGATCTCGGTACCCCTTTCCATTGCCGGCGCGTTGATCTTTATCGCCATCGGTGTGGGCGGTGCAACCTTAAACATCTACACCCAGGTCGGTTTGGTGACCTTGATCGGTCTGATCAGCAAGCACGGCATTTTGATCGTCGAGGTCGCGAACGAAGAACAGCAAAGCGGCAAATCCAAACGCGCCGCCATTGTGAGGGCGGCGAGCGTGCGGCTGCGGCCCATCTTGATGACCACGGCGGCGATGGTGCTCGGCGTGATTCCCTTGGTGTTGGCGCGCGGCGCCGGTGCCGAGTCCCGCTATGCGATCGGGCTCGTGATCTCTACCGGCCTCGGGATCGGCACCCTGTTCACGCTGTTCGTCGTCCCGGCGGTGTACATGCTGATCGGCGCCACGCATTCCCCCGAGGGCGCCGACTTAGCGCCGGAGTGATTGGAGAATTATCTCTTACATTCAATCGATTACGGGGCTTACCTAATATTAGGTTAAATAAAACCTGTACCTGTTCTGCCTTCGGACTGGTGCAAAGCCGGCAATTCCGCATTCCGCAGGCCTCGATTCCTTGACAAACTCCGCGTTGCGTTTTATCGAATGTCTTGTATATTCCAAGTGCAGCATATTGATTTAGCAAGATTCTAAGGAATTCACGAACCTCGAAACTACTTTAAGTTTTGATTTTCGTCCGTGGGGTTAACATCATGACGAGCGTGTGGGAAAGTCTTCACTTTGCAACCTTGGAACTGGTTCGCTCGACCCCGATCAAGCAACGATTGATTTCAGCGTATCGCCGCCATCTGGCCTCCGTGGCAGAGGATCAGCTTCCCAATGAAGCGCGGGAATCCTTTTCACAGGTCATGCGGACCTTGGCCGAGGTGCAACCCTTGCGCGGGGAGGACGCGGTTGCCGCTTCGGTGCGCAAGATGTCGAATCAAGAGGCCGACGACTGTGCGGCGCTCATCGTGGAGATATTCGGGCTGCTGTGCCGGGCCGAGGCGGACACACCACGTCAGAGCGCATCCGTGGTTCAGCTGCGCAGCGTCGAGTGCGCGCCCACCACCCCCGACTTCGATGTCGCGGTGCTCACGGCCGCCCGCTGACCGGCACAACGCCGCCCTCGACGCCAACCAGGCCGTCAATCGAGCTTGAATTCAATGGTGTCCCAGCGCGTGGTCTCTTGATGGCGCGCTTGGCGGCGCAATGCATCGATTAAGTTGCGCGCGGTCCACGCGCTGACCTCGTCGGTCAAATCCTTGATGGCCTTGGCCAGCGGCTCGGTCGATCCGAAATTCTCCATGGCGATGATCGGCCGATCGGCCGCCTTGGCAAAATTCATTTGGAACAGCACCAATTCGGGCGCGGCCCGGTATACCGTGGGCAACACAATGACCACCTCGCAAGGCGCTATTTGCCGGCGCAAATCCTCGCGCTGGCTTTCCTTGTCGATCGGCCGCTTCGCGTGGGGCTGGCTGGTATTGAGGTAATAAAAAGTGCCCGGCGACTCCAGATATTCGAACACGCGCGTGTAGTCGTCGTTCTCTTCCCAGTTGTGGGTGACGAACAGGCGAATCGGGTCTACACGGCTCGACATGGTCCCTAGTGTAGCTCGACGATGGTCATGCGCGAAACATGCCGCGCCGATACAATGCCCGAAGTGCGATTGCTGCTCTATAACATCCGCTATGCGACCGGAACCGGCCCGGCGTTCCACCTTCCGGTGCCGGGAGCCGGGTATTTGCGCTCTAACCCCCTGGTGCTGTCCGAGATCACCGAGTTCATCAAGCGTCAGGACCCGGATGTGGTGGGCCTCATCGAGGTCGATACCGGTTCCATCCGCACCGGAATGGTCAACCAGGCGGAATTCATCGCCCGCTCGCTAGGCCATTACTCAACTTTCGAGTGCAAGTACGGCGTATCGTCACTGAATCAGCTGGTGCCCATCGTGCGCAAGCAGGCGAATGCATTTCTCGCCGCGCCCCGGGTCCGCAACGAGCGGTTCCATTACTTCGACACCGGCATCAAGCGGCTCATCATTGAGCTCGAATTGGACCACGTCGCGATCTTCCTGGTGCATCTATCGCTCAAATACCGGCACCGGCAATACCAACTGCGTTCGCTGTACGATCTGGTGCGCAAGACCAACAAACCGGTGATCGTCGCCGGGGACTTCAACACTTACTGGGGGGATAACGAGCTTTACCTGTTCATGCAGGCGGCCGGCCTGACCAATGCCAACGCGCGCGGACTGCCCTCCTATCCGAGCAGAAGTCCCCGCAAGGAGCTCGACTTCATTCTGCACAGTGCGCAGATCGAGGTGACTCGATTCGAAATGCCGGGCATTCAGCTATCCGATCATTTGCCGCTGATCTGTGATTTCACGATCCACGAGCATGCTCTCAAGGCCGCGTAAGCCATGACGCAGATAGGCAGCTGGCGCTTGGACACGGATGCCGAACGCATCGCGTGGCTGACATGCGACGCGCCGGGAACCTCGACCAACGTCTTGTCGGCGGCGGTGCTTCGCGATTTGGCCGCGGCCTTGGATCAGCTTTCCGAGGTGCGCCCGGCCGGTGTGGTGGTGAGCTCCGCCAAGGCCAATGGCTTCGTCGCGGGCGCCGACATCAAGGAATTCCTGGGCGTCGGAACCCCCGAGGACGGCTACGCACTGGTGCGCGCCGGGCAAAGTGTGCTCGATCGGCTGGAGAATCTGCCCTGCCCCACCGTCGCCGCCGTGCATGGATTCGTACTGGGCGGCGGCCTGGAGCTTGCCCTGGCCTGCCGCTATCGAATCGGCGCCGATGACGTAAAATTGTCCCTGGGGTTTCCGGAGGTTCTGCTCGGCATACATCCCGGATTCGGCGGCACCGTGCGCGCCGTTCGTCTGATGGGTGTCCGTCCCGCTCTGGAGCTGATGCTCAAAGGCAAGCCCTTCAAGGGAGCGCGCGCGCTCGCGGTCGGTCTGCTCGATGAACTCGTGGCGCCGGCCGAACTCACTGTGCGCGCCAAACGCCTGCTGCTGCGGCCCCCGGCGATCAAGAGTGCGCCGTTCGTCGAGAAGCTCTTGAACCTCGAGGCGGTGCGGCCCTTCGTCGCACGCAAGGCGGCTGCCGCGTTGCGGGAGAAGGTGCCTCGCGAACACTACCCCGCTCCCTATGCCATTCTCGAATTGTGGCAGCACTACGGCGCCGCCGGTGCCGAAAGCTACGAGGCCGAAGCGCGATCAATCGGCGCTCTCATGTGCACCCCGACGTCGCGCAATCTGGTCCGGGTGTTCCTGCTGCAGGATCGACTCAAGGGGCTGGGCGGCAAGGCGCAAACCAATTTTCGGCACGTGCATGTCATCGGCGCCGGTGTCATGGGCGGCGACATCGCGGCATGGGCGGCACTGCGCGGTTTGACGGTCACGCTGCAGGACCGCAGCGAACAACTGATCCAACCCGCGCTGGCACGCGCCAAGGCTTACTTCGAGAAGCGCTTGAGCGCGCCAGGAGCCGCCGCCGAGGCACTTGCACGCCTGCGCATGGATGCTGTGGGCTCCGGGGTGGCCGAGGCGGATGTGGTGATCGAGGCCATCGTCGAAAACGCGGACGCGAAACGCGCCTTGTATGCGCAAATCGAGCCGCGCCTCAAACCGAACGCCGTATTCGCTACCAACACGTCCAGCATCGGGATCGAAACGCTGGCGCAAGGACTGAAGGATCCGGGCCGGCTGGTCGGGATTCACTTCTTCAATCCCGTGGCCCAAATGCAGTTGGTGGAGATCGTGCACGGCGCCGGCACCAGGGCCGAGGTTGCGCGGGTCGCGGCCTCGTTCGCCCGCAAGCTCGACAAGCTGCCGCTGCCGTGCAAAAGCGCACCCGGATTCGTCGTGAATCGAATCTTGATGCCTTACATCAACGAAGCGCTGTTTGCACTCGAGGACGGCATCGCCGCCGCCGTCATCGATCAAGCGGCAACGCGATTCGGCATGCCCGTGGGTCCGATCGAACTCGCCGACATGATCGGATTGGATGTCGCGTTGCACGTGGGCCGCGTCCTGGCCGAAGCCTTTCGGCGACCCGTGCCGCAGGTGCTGCTCAAACTGGTGGACCAAGGGAAGTTCGGTCGAAAGAACGGAGAAGGATTCTACGTCTGGTGGGACGGCAAACCGGTACGCACGCGGGCGCAGGACGCCGAGATTCCGCCCGAGCTCGAGGACCGATTGATCTTGCCGATGCTGAACGAAGCCGCGGCATGTCTTCGGGAGGGCGTCATAGAAGACGCCGATTTGTTGGATGCAGGTGCAATTTTTGCGACGGGCTTCGCGCCTTTTCGCGGCGGTCCGCTGCACTACGCCAAGGAACGCGGGGTCGACAGGGTGACGCTGCGCCTCTTGGAGCTCGAAAAGCGCCATGGCGAGCGCTTTCGCCCAGATGCCGGATGGAGCAAATTATTCGCTTCGACACAGCCGCCGATGTGACCCAATAGGTTCGTTCCAGGGTCCACGTATGATAGGATTCGCACCTAAAATCATAGGGTTGTAACCGCAGGCGCCGGCCCATTTTTGAATGACTGAACGACCGATCAATCTCGCGATCTTAAGAACATTCTCGCCCCTCGACGGATTGAAGGCGGAGAACTTGAATGCGCTCGCACGCAAGACGCAATTGCGCGAATTGGCAGCTGGTCGGGCGCTGTTCAAGGAAGGGGAGACCGAGAAACGCACTTTCTACCTGGTAAGCGGCAGCGTGGAATTACGCGCCGATGACCGTCTCATCGGGACCGTGCGCGCCGGCAGTCCTGAGGCGCGCGCGGCGCTTGCGCCCGGGTTGCCGCGCAAATTCACGGCGCGCGCAGCCACCGACCTCGAATACATCATGATCGACAGCGACCTGCTCGACGTGCTGTTGACCTGGGATCAAACCGGCCAGTACGAGGTGTCGGAGCTGAACAGCGACGGTCTCGACGTGACCGGCGACTGGATGACCACATTGCTGCAGACCAAGGCCTTTCATCGAATACCGCCCGCCAATATTCAGGCCATCTTCATGCGCATGCAGCGCATTAATTACCGCGCGGGCGATGTGGTGATCAAGCAAGGCACCGAGGGCGATTATTTCTACGTGATGGTCTCGGGCAAGTGCATAGTGACCCGCGAGACTCCGCTGAATAAGGAAGGCATCAAGCTCGCCGAACTCGGCCCCGGGGATAGTTTCGGCGAAGAGGCCTTGATTGCCGAGGCCAAGCGCAACGCCACCGTGACCATGGCGACGGATGGCACGTTGATGCGGCTCGGCAAGCATGATTTTCAGACACTGCTGAACGAGCCGCTGCTGCAATGGGTCACCCAGGACCAGGCCAAGGAGGTCGTCGCCAAGGGCGGCAAATGGCTCGATGTGAGATTGCCGAGCGAATTCCAGAATTTTCGCATCGACGGCGCCGTCAACATACCCCTGTATTTCATTCGACTGAAGCTCAACGCGCTGGACAAGAACACGCCCTACATCGTGTGTTGCGACACGGGCCGTCGCAGTTCGGCAGCCGCCTACATTTTGAGCGAACGCGGCTTCGAAGCATACGTCTTGAAGGGAGGTTTGGCTGCGACCGAAGGCGCTCGCACCAACCGGGAGTGAGCGATGCCGTTGAGACCCCTTCCAACGGAAGTCTACGCATATAAGCCCCCGTCCATGCTCGCGCAATACAAGGGCTTGGCGGCGGTATTCGCGATCGCGTGTTTGGGCTTGGCCATTTATTGCTTCAAGGCGCCTCACGGGTCTCGCTATTCCCCGCCGCCGCAACAACCGATTTACGTCGAGGCGGTTCCTCAATTAAGGCCGCCGACCCCGTAGCCATCTCACGCGGCGTGATTTCGATCCACGGGACGTTCGAGCGCGACAGATCCGGTACCGTTCTCGCCTGCGTTTGGATCACCGCCCCGCATTCGATCGCAGAGCCGGCATTGGGCAGGCGGCCGCCGCATTCAATGAATCCCCAGGGCGGGACCTGAGCGAAATACGCCAAAATATACGTATGGCGTCGTTGCCCTGGTGCCGGGCGCCACCCGTTGGGGCACTTGATGCTCGATCGCCGGAATGCTTCGCAGGTACATGACGACCGCATTCACGTCGTCGTCGGTCATGTGCTGGTAAAGAGGCCACGACATCACAATCAAGTGCCCGGAGCCGGAACCAAGGGCGCCCGAGCGGATTGCCGCCGCTATCTGAGCATCGCTCCAGTTACCAAGACCGGTCCGCGGATCAGGCGTGAGATTCGATGGATAGGCGACCCCTGGGAGCGTGCCGCGGAAGGGATTTGTATACGCGATGCCGAGGTGCGAACCAGCAAGAAGCATGGCCGCACTTGGTTCGCCGATGAGAGCCCCATCGGTGTGGCAGGCTGCACAGCCGGCAATCTCGACGAGATAGCGGCCCCGATTCACGCGTGCGGCGTCGAGGTGCGAGAGCGCCGCGGGATCCGGAGCGGGTGTTTCGAGGGCCGCTTTCGTATACACCGCCTCGTAGTGATCGAGCGGGTAGGCAATCGAACTGCAACCGCTCAATAATGCCGCAGAGACCGAGATCCCCACTCCAAGGCACATCATCAGCGCGCGGTAACGAAGCCGGCTAGTGGCAGGCATCGCAAAGGCTACAGGCCGGCCGGCGCACTCGCGCGACAAAGCCAGCCCTCGCGGCAGCATCCCGGTGTGTCGTTCGCGGCGGCCTCGGTCCGCAACGATCAACATGTCTGCATGGGTCGATTCTCGCCGGCGGTTTGGGTTGACAGGCATGTTCCTTTCAAACCGCGGAGCGGTCAATGGCCTATTCGCACTGACGCGGACTCTGGGCCAATATAAACCTGCGGGCCGCCGGCAGGATCTGAAGAACGTCAAGATCGATGTCGGCATTGTCGGAGCGCCGGCTCCCGACGCTGCGCAGAAGTCACATGGTGTGGGTCGGTTTGTCGCCGCCCAACGCGCCGGCCAAGTAATTCTCGATTTTCTTCTGCGTATTGCCGCGGTCCTGATCGCTGAACTGCACGCCGATTCCGGCGGTGCGTTTGCCCTGGGCGCCCTTGGGCGTCATCCAGATCACTCGCCCCGCCACCGGAAGCTTTTCTTCCTCGCCCATTAAATTGAGCAGCATGAAAACTTCATCGCCCAGCCGATAGTTGCTGTTGGTGGGGATGAACAGCCCGCCGTTCTTCACGAACGGCATATACGCGAGGTAAAGCGCGCTTTTATCCTTGATCGTGAGGGTCAGCAACCCGGGTTTATTACTTGGACTTCTCAATTCCTATTATTCCCACAAATTACCTACTTCGCCAGCGCGGCCCTGCCACCGAGCAGCAGAGCCTCGAGCGCCAGTTGTTGGTTCAGCCCGGTCGCCGCAAGCCGCCGCAACTCGCGTGCGGCGTCCAGCAGCTCGAATAGAGCCGTTATCTTGGGCTTAAGTAAAGCGGCAGGCAAGCGGACGGGTTCCGCACTTTGCAGCGAAGTGGCTGCACCCAAGTGGTCACGTATGCGCCGTGTGATCCAGTTCTCAAGCCAGATCAGCCGCAGGTTCTCCCCGGACTTCACCCAGGCGGCCGCCAACAGGGTTACGTCCACCTCGCCCGCGGCCATTTGACGAAGATGATCCTGCATCTCCTTGTCGAGCGCGGCAACGCCCGCCGTCTCGAGCTCCAGGGCCAGCAGGGGCGCCCCTCCAGCCAGCTCGAGCGCCGCGTCCCAATTCTGGCGGGTTTCACCCCGGCCCTCCAGCCAGACGACGGCCTCGGGGCTCGCCGGCGCACGCAACTGCACCCGCATGCAGCGGCTGGCGATGGTCGCCGGCAGGCGATGGCTCGGCTTGGCGATCATGATCAGGAGCGTGTTGTCCGTCGGCTCCTCCAGCGTCTTTAGGAAGGCGTTGGCGCCGTTTGCATTGAGCGCTTCCGCACCTTCGACTATTCCGATCTTGTGGCCGCCGCGATAGCTCGAAAGCGACAGCGACACGATCAATTGACGGATCTGATCCACCTTGATTTGCTGTGCATCCTCTTCGATGCGCACCACGTAGCAATCCGGATGGCTGTCGGCGCGCAGCAAGTGGCACGAGGCGCAGGCGCCGCACGGGCGCGGCGAGTCCGACTCGCACAGTGCCAGAGCGGCGATCCAATTCGCCAATTGTTCCGCGCCTAGTCCGGGCGCGCTCAGCAGCAACAGTGCATGCGGTAGGCGCCTCGCCGAGAAGGCCTCGCGCACTCGCTGTTGCGACCCGTGCAGCCACGGCAGGGTATCGGCGCTCAGGAAATCCATGTTCTCGCACCCAGCACCGCGACAATTTGCGCCGTGACCTCGTCCGCCGAGCGGCCGGCATCGATCACCGAAATGCGCCTCGGCTCCGCCGCGGCATGCGCGAGGTACGCGGCCCGCACACGCTCGAAGAATTCCGCACGCTGCAGCTCAAAGCGATCCCGGTCGGCGTGCTCGATACCGGTGCCTTCGTTGCGCCGTCGCGCGCGCTGCAATCCGACCGCAACCGGCACATCGAGCAACAGCGTAAGATCCGGCCGCCTGGTTCGCTGCACCAGCAGCTCCAGCTGGCGGATCTGGCCGTCGTCGAGACCGCGTCCCGCCCCCTGATATGCGTAGGTGGCATCCGTGAACCGATCGCACAGCACCCAGCGGCCTGCGGCCAGATTCGGCTCGATCAAATTCTGAAGATGCACCGCGCGTGCCGCGAACATGAGCAACAACTCCGCCGTATCGGGCAAGGGTTCGCGCGATCCCAGCACCAGATCGCGGATCTTCTCCGCCAGGGGCGTACCGCCGGGTTCGCGCGTCACCACATGCTCAACACCGCGATCGGACAATATTTTCGAGAGGCGCGCGAGCTGCGTGGTCTTGCCCACCCCTTCGATCCCCTCGATCGTCAAGAAGCGCCCTTGCGCATGGCTCATGGAGGAGTCGCGGCTCATTGCGCAGCCGCCGCTTTCCGGCGCTCGCGCGCAAGATATTGCGCGACCGCCGCATTGTGCTCTCCGAGCGTGGCCGAAAACACGTGGCTGCCGTCATCCCGGCCGGAAGCCACGAAATACATCGCATCGGTGTGCTCCGGGCGCGCGGTGGCGCGAATGGCGGCGGCACCCGCAAGCGCTATCGCCGTCGGCGGCAGGCCGCTGCGCGTATAGGTATTGTACGGCCCGTCGGTGCGCAGATCGACGGTACGCAGCTCCCCGCCGTAGCGTTCGCCCAACCCGTAAATGACGGTTGGATCCGCCTGCAAGCGCATGCCGATGCGCAGGCGGTTCAGATATAGACCGGCAATTTTAGGCAGCTCCTGCGGCAGGCCGCTTTCCTTTTCGACGATGGACGCCATGATCAGCAACTCCTCGGGGCTGCGCAGAGGCACGGACGGGTCGCGATCCGCCCACGCCGCCTCCAACTCGCGCGCCAGGGCCGCGTGCGCTTGGCGCAGCAATTCGAGCTCGCTGGTGCCGCTCGGAAAGCGGTAGGTTTCGGGCAAGAACTGTCCTTCTGCATCGATTCCCGCGGCTCCAAGCTTGGCCATCAATTCCTTGGGTGACACCGGCAGCGTCGAATCGATATCGGGATTTTTCTTGAGTGCAGCCAGAAGATCGCGTAGGTGCCAGCCGTCGACGATGGTAAACGAATGCAGCAGCACTTGGCCGCTCACCATTTTATCGAGCAGAGCGCGCGGTGTGGCGCCCGGCTCAATTTCATACTCTCCGGCCTTGATGTCCGAGGCGAGACCCTTCCAGCGCGCATACAGCACCCAGGCATGCGGCTGCGCGATAACCCCTCGCGCGGCGAGGTCGGCCGCGACGTGCGCGAATCGGGCGCCGGGAGCCACCTTGAACCGCAGCGGCGAGGCAAGTCTCAAGGGCTCGTCGAGACTCTTGAGCCCGCTCCAAAATGCGCCGCCCGCCGCAACCAGCAGCAGCAGCACAAGCACGGCCGCAGCTCGCCATACCTTCACAGCGCCCCCAGGCGTGCACGCAGCGCGCGCGCGCCGTCCTGGTTTGCGAAGCGAATGCGTTCGGCGCCGTCCTGAATGAGTGCGACGGAGACCACGCCGGCAACGGCATTGGTCATGAACGCCTCGTCGGCCTCGCCGACCTCGCCCCAGCTCAGCCGGCCTTCGAGCGGGCGCAGACCGAAATCCTTCGCCCGCTCCAATACCCAGCGGCGCATGACGCCCGCGATACCGCACCGATCGAGCATCGGCGTCATCAAATACGGCCCGCTTCTGACGAACAGGTTCGACATGGTACCCGAGACGATATTGCCGTCGACGTCGCGCAGCAATCCCTCCCAAATGCGTGGGTCGCGCCATTCGCTTCGCGCCATCACCGATTCGAGGCGATTGAGCGTCTTGACGCCGGCCAGCATCGGGTTGATCCCGACTCGAGTGCTGCACATGCGCACCCGCACCGGCGGGTGCGCCGCCGCAGCGGCGTCGCGCGGAGGCGCATGCAGAGAAATGACCCGTGTGCAGCGCTCCCCGCCGCTCGGCCGGTAGCCGCGCGATCCGGATCCCCGAGTTACGATCAGCTTGAGCACGGCATCGGCGCGCCGCGCCGCGCACGCCTCGAGCTCGCGGCGCAGCGGTCCAACCTTCGGCGGTTCGATCTTGAGCCGCCGGCAACCCTCGAGCAGCCTCTCCAAATGAAAGTCGAGCAACCGAAGGCGCCGGCGCTGCACGCGCATGGTTTCGAACACGCCGTCACCGTACTGCAGGCCGCGATCGCGATGATCGATCGCCGTGCGCGAGCGGCCATTGATCCACGTGTTCATGCCGGCGCCTTCAAGGCACGTATCAGACCTTCGGCCTTGGCGCGCGTCTCGGCGAGTTCTTGAGTTGGATTCGAATCGGCGACGATTCCGGCCCCGGCGCGAAACCTCAGGACGTTGCTCCGGGCGGTAATCGTGCGGATCAATATGTTGAGATCGCAGCTGCCGTCCCGATTCAAATAGCCGACCGCACCCGTATAGGCCCCGCGACCGGCGCCTTCGAGTTCGGCAATGATCTCCATGCAACGGACTTTGGGACACCCGGTGATGGTGCCCCCGGGAAACATCGCGCGAATCGCGTCGATGGGCGAAACTGCGTCGCGCAGCACACCGCTCACATTGGATACGATGTGATGCACATGGGCATAGGATTCCACAGCCATGTACTCATCGACGCGCACCGAGCCGCCGACGCAGATCCGGCCCAAATCGCTGCGCTCCAGATCGATCAGCATGACGTGTTCCGCCCGCTCCTTTTCGTTGTCGAGCAAGGATTCGATCAGCGCCGCATCACGTTCCGGCGATGCGCCGCGCGGTCGGGTTCCGGCGATCGGACGCGTCGAGACGATGCCGCGGCGAATCGACAACAAGCGCTCCGGCGAGGAGCTGATCAAGGCGAAATCGCCGTCGCGCACCAGCGCCGCGAACGGACTGGGATTGGCGGCCCGCAGGCGCGCATAGACCGCCGCGGGATCGGCGGGCGTGGCCGAGATCCCCTGCCACTGGCGCGACAAATTGGCTTGGTACACATCGCCCGCGGCTATGTAGTCGAGCGCACGTCCGACCGAATCCAGAAACTGCAGCGGATCCTCCTCGTGCAGATCGAATCGCGCCGGTGCGGTCACCGCCGATGCGCCGGCCAGGCGCACATCGCTGGCAAAGCGTTCAATCATCGATTCGCAGCCGGGTTCCGCGACGACCCAAGCCCGCTGGGTGCGGCGGTCGCGGATCCACGCCCCCGGCGTGCGAATCGCGAGCGCCACGATGGGATCGGCGCTAGGCGGCAGGCGCAAACGCGGCTCTATCTCGTCGGCCAGTTCGTAGCCCAGATACAATAGCCATCCTCCGGTGAACGGCAGGGAGGCCGGCTCGCCGGCCGCACGCAGCGAGCGCCACCAATTCTCCAGCGCCTCCAAAAAGCCGTCCGCTCCGGCCGAATGCGGTCCTGACAGCCGGCGAGCGGCATCCAGGCGCAAACTCTCGCCGTTACTGATGGGGAGAATATCGAAGCGGCCGCCGCCCGTTGCGGGGCCAACAGGAGCGCTGCTTTCGAGCAGTCCCGGATAGATTTCCGGAAACTGCGCGACTAGGCCCAGCGGCTCAAATCCGGCGAAAAATGAGCGAACCGTTGGTGCCACCGAAACCGAATGAATTGGACAACGCGTACTCGATTGCCATCTGCCTTGCATGCTTCGGCACGTAGTCAAGATCGCAGCCCTCGCCGGGCTGGTCCAAATTGATGGTCGGGGGCGCAATTTGGTCGCGCAGAGCGAGAACACTGAAGATGGCTTCCACGACTCCAGCGGCGCCCAACAAGTGGCCCGTCATCGACTTCGTCGAACTCACCGCCAATTTCGCCGCGGCCGGGCCGAATGCGCGGTGGATCGCCGTGGTCTCGGCGCGATCGCCCAATTCGGTCGAGGTCGCATGAGCGTTGACGTACTGCACCTGGTCGGCATTGATCTTCGCATCGATCAACGCGTTGACCATCGCCTTGCGCGCGCCCTCGCCGTTCTCCGGCGGCGCGGTGACATGGAAGGCATCGCCGCTCATGCCGAAGCCCTGAACCTCGGCATAGATGTTCGCGCCGCGAGCCCTGGCCTGTTCGTATTCCTCGAGCATCATCGCGCCTGCGCCGTCTCCCATCACGAATCCGTCGCGATCCTTGTCCCACGGGCGGCTCGCCCGTTGCGGGTCATCGTTGCGTTGAGACAATGCCTTGGCCTGCGCGAAACCGCTCATACCGGTGACGCAGGTGGCCATTTCCGAGCCGCCGGCGAGCATCGCATCCACATCCCCGTACTGAATCAGCCGCGCCGCCAGGCCGATCGCATGCGTGGACGTCGTGCAGGCGGTGGCAACCGCAAGATTCGGGCCAGTCAGATTGAAAGCGATCGATAAGTGACCGCTCACCAAGTTGATGATGCTGGCCGGAATGAAAAACGGCGATACCTTCTTCGGCGAGTGAGTCTCCAAAAACTTGTTGTACGTATCCTCGATCGACTCCAGCCCGCCCATCCCCGATCCCATCAAGACCCCGATGCGCGGCGAGTTGGTCTCCGTGACCGCCAGAG
>JBBIUT010000053.1:0-18378 GCA_037440085.1 Gammaproteobacteria bacterium | reverse complement strand
ATCGAGCACTCGTTGATCGGGTCCGGGGACCTCTTTTCAGGTACCCTTTCCAGCTTGCTTAAGGGGTTTATGGGCACCGCAGCGGACCCCAAAAGGGCTGGGGATTGCATCGCCGGGGCACTTTTTGAGTCCAAGCCGGAATACCCTCGACCGTAGGAGCCCGCTGGTAGCGCACTTTTATGAGCGGCAGTGACCGATCAAGGCGCGATGCGCATCGCATCGTGCTGCGTTTCATGCAGGCGGGCGATTGGCTGGCGGCTGAGGCATCGTGTCGGGGTCTGACGGCTCAATACCCGGATCTTGCAGCCGGGTGGTTTGCCGCGAGCCAGATCGCGACGGCGCGCAAGTCACCCTCAATCGCGCTTGACGCGATCGACCGAGCGGTGAGCATCGAGCCGGGCAACGCAGAATATCGAATGCACCGGGCACGGTGCTTGTTGGCATTGGGTCGACGGTTGGATGCATTGAGCGCCGCGGATGCGGCGCTACGATGCGTTCCGACCAATCCCAAGATCTGGGATGCGGTCGGCACGCTGCGCAGGTACGCAAATGATCAGCAGGGAGCCCTCGCGGCCTATGAGCGCGCGGTCGCGCTCGCCCCGCAAAATCCGCAGTTCGTGTACAACCGCGCGACCGTTCGCCGGTTTTTGGGCGACCTGCAGGGGGCTGAAGCCGACTATGACCGGGTCATCGCGCTCAAGCCGACGGACTATGAGGCATACCTGAACCGTTCGGAGCTGCGGATGCAGACGCCGGGCCGCAACCACGTGATTCAACTCGAAGCCTTGGTGGCACGGCACATTACGGATTGGCTCGGAGACGTCCAGGTACGATTTGCCCTTGCCAAGGAATATGAAGATCTTGGCGAATACGCAATATCATTCGAATACTTGCGAAGCGGCGCGAAAAAGCGGCGAGAACACTTGCGTTACGATGTGGCGACCGACGTGGCCACAGTCGGCTGGATCATCGAGGCGTTTCCGGGCGATACGGCCGAAATTACACCCGATGCCAGCGAGGAATCGCCCATATTCATCGTCGGCCTGCCGCGAAGCGGCAGTACACTGGTCGAACGAATATTGGGCGGTCATTCATTATTGTCGTCCGCCGGGGAACTCGATTGCTTTGCGTTGGCCCTGGTCGATGCGGTGCATCGGTGCACCGGGCGCACGCCGGTGCCGCGTGCAGAACTCATCGCGTTGTCGGCCACGCTCGATTTCGCGGCTCTCGGTCGGGAGTACCTCGCGCGGGCCCGCTCCGCAATTGGCGGATCAGGCCGCTTCATCGATAAGATGCCGCTGAACTATCTGTATTGCGGCTTGATCCGCCGTGCGCTGCCCAACGCGAAAATCGTACACGTCACTCGCCACCCCATGGCCGCAGGCTACGCGATGTACAAGACATTGTTCAAACAAGGGTATCCTTTCTCGTATGACCTGGGCGAAATTGCGCAGTACTACGCGGCCTACCGTCGGTTGATGCAGCACTGGCATGCCGCGATGCCCGGGGTAATCCATGACATCCGGTATGAGCAATTGGTCGCGGACCAAAGAGCCACAACGCGCGATCTGTTGGCGTATTGCGGCCTCGACTGGGAGGAGGCATGCGTCGCATTTCACCAAAATCCGGCGGCGACCACTACCGCGAGTGCCTCGCAGATTCGCCGGCCGCTATATGACTCGTCGATTTCGCAGTGGCTGAACTATGAAACCCAACTCGCCGGTCTGAGGAGCGAGCTGCGGGCGGCTCGCTACCTGAACGAATAGCCGATCGTGATGCCGATCGTGCGCGGCGTCGATACCAGCGCTTGATAGTTCCTTCCCCACTGAATCGGATCCGTGTAGGAATTGATTCCGATCTGGTTGGTCAGATTGTTGACATAGATGGTCGACTGCCAGTGCGATTGCGTGTAGCTCATGCGCGTACCGACCGTTGTGTAGCTGGCGACAGTCGGTATCGTGGCGGAGAGTGCGGGTATGAGCGCGCTCTGATAATGGGCATTAACCGCGAAGCGCAACTCGCCATCCAGGACATGCACATGTCCATATTCGATGGCCGCCGCGGCCGAATTCTTCGGCGTGCCGGGCAGTGGAGACCCGATCGCGGGCGGCGGAACGGACAAGCCGCTGAGGGCTACCGCGTTCAGCGAGGTCAATTTCGTAAAATCGTAGGTGTAATTGACCTGCGCCGAAAGGTGGTCGGTAAATACACCGAACAATTCTGTTTCGAAGCCGCGGCTGTACGCATCACCGATGTTGACCGCCCCCGGCAGCGCCAGAGGCGTCAAGAACGCGCTTTGTTGCACGTTGTGCCATTGAATGTCGTATACCGCTGCCGAATAGCGATAGCGGTTCTGCAGGGTTCCCTTGACTCCGATTTCGTAGTTGTCGGCCGTGTCAGGCGCCACCTTGAAGAGTCCAGGGGGGGTGACGTAGCCGACCGCGGGTTCGGTCGGCGGGAGAGCGTTGACCGCACCGCGGCGGAACCCTTGCGACCAAGTTGCGTAGGCGAGGTTGGTGCCGTCGATTTGGTAAGCGATGTTCACTTTCCAGAGCGCCTTGCGCCACGTATCGCTCTGCGACAGATTGGCGATGTATTGAGGTCCGTCGAATAGCAGCCCCGTCTGCTGGGTCTGGGTCACCGTCTGCTTGAACAGGCGAGTGCCGCCGGTTGCGCTCCAGTCCGGTGCGAAACGCCAGGTGAACTCGCCGAAGGCCGCCAAGTCCGTGTAGGTGGTTTCGAAGTCGCCGATGTAGGCCTGATCCTTGACGATCGGTATGCCGTCGATATAGGTAGGCGGCGATCCCGGGGTGTAGCTGGTCTCGCCGATTCCGCACTGCGAAGGATTGATGCCATCCCCGGCACCGTACACCGGCACACAGGCATTGAAATAGTCGAGATATCCAGGGTAAAAGTCGTGCTCTTGAATGGTGGTTTGCTCATGCTTGTAAAAGACACCACCCACCCAGTCATACGCACCTCCGGTTTTTGACGCGAGCCGGATTTCTTGCGCCCAAGGTTTGTCGTAAAACCCTTGGTCACCGACCACCAGAACACGCGGATTTGCACCGTAGAGCGCCGAATAAAACGGGAAAGTGGCGTATAAGGACGTCACGTCGCCTTGCGCCAGGCTTTGGTGCTGTGCATAGGACGTGTTCGATGTCAGTGTGGCGAAGCCGAGGTCCTCCTCCATGGTGAGCGCGGTCAGGTTGATCCGGTCGGTGTTGGTCGCCGGTATGAAGTCCGTCGAGGACAGCGAGTCCGCCCCATAGATCGGTGCAGAATACGGGAACCCGTTCGCCATCGACATTTGGTAGTAATAGGACAACTGCGCGTGAAAATCCTCGTTGGGCCTCCACAGGGCGGCGGCGCGCACCGAGCGGTACCGGTAGGCATTGACGCCGTCCTGCGAATACGTCTCCGGCGGGCTCAGCAGGTTGCCCGGCTGCGTCGGTACGGGTGCGCCCGCGGAGTTCAACACGTAAAGATTCGGTTGGTTGATGAAGCCCGCCTCATCCGTGTAGCCGGCATTCAATCGAAACGCGAAGGTCTCCGAAACCGGTAGATTCAGCATGCCGTTCACGTCGTAGTTGAGCGCGTGCGTATTCGATGTTTTGCTCACTCCGGACTCGACCTTCGCGTCGAAAGCCCGGGGGTCGGGGGCGTTTTGCACGAATCGGATCGTGCCGCCGAGGGAACCGGAGCCGTACAGGGTACCCTGCGGGCCGCGCAGAATTTCCACGCGGTCGAGATCCTGCAAGCGCAGATTGAAAAACAGCGGCGTGTCGTCGACGTAGGTGGCGACCGGCGGCACGATCGGCGAGGACTGTATGAATTCGCCCGACGTCGAGTCGCTGTTCAAGCCGCGGATAATCAGTGTCGAGCCGTTGACGCCGCCGAACGGCCCCTTGTCGGTGACATCGATGCCGGCCACCGAGCGCGCCAATTCGGCGATGTCGGATATTCCCGCCTGCTCCAGCGTCTTGCCGGTTATCGCGGTGATGCTCGTTGGAATATCTTGCGCTGACTGCGACCGGCGCGTCGCGGTAACGATTATCTCCTGGAGCGTATTGTCGTCCGCCGTCGACAGAGTACCGTACAAGGACGCAAGAACGCCGATCGCCACCGGCGTCATCTTGTGGAGTGGCCGCAGCTCACGCTGCATGTCGGCCCGCGAGCGCCGCATCACACGAGGAGTCCGAGTCATTGCCTATTGTCCCCAATGAAGTTGCTTGTCTCCAGTAACATCGGCAGGCGCCGGATACTCGTTCAAGGGTCGGCACAGGCGCTTCTCCTGCGTGGTTAATCGAATTAACCTTAGCCGAAATGTAACAACGGCTTGGCGGGGATGTCAATCGGCCGCGAACCCCGTGCTCATCGATTTCGAACCGGCCTGCTCGGTCGCCGCAAAGAATGTCGTGCGGCCGTCCCGGACTCATGGGCGGCTCGCCGCCGCGGTGCGAGATGGCGGCTCGCGATGTCCCAAAGCCAGCGTCTTGCCGCGCGCACTTCCGCGGGGCTCGGCCGGCGTACCAACAATGCGTCGTCCGGAAACACCAGCCGGATCAGGATCGACGCCTTTAGCAGGCGGTAAATGTCCGATGCGTCGACGCGACGAAACTTCCCCGATCGGATACCAGCCTGTAACAGCTTGCGCAGCCTGGTGTGCATTCCGGCGAGCGGTCCCCCAAGGAAGTTCTCCTTGAACGAGCCGCCGGCGGCGAGTTTCACGTACTCCATGCCCCCGCCGGGTGTGGCGAAATCGACCAGAGCCAGGCGTACGTAGGCCGGGTGCCTCATCAAGAGCTCGACGAATGCGTCGAGCGCCGCGCGCAATGCCGCGGCCGGGGGCAGATCTGGTCGGAGCGCGAACTGGGTGGCCAGCAATTTGATGAATCGCCCGGACAACTCGATCAGGACGTCGTCTCGGCTCTTGAAGTGTTTGTAGATTGCCGGAACCTGGACCCCGAGGGGGGTCGCGATGTCCCGAAGCGTAAAGCCGTCGACGCCCTTAACGGCGATCAGGCGCTCGGCCTCGTTCAAGATCCGTTGGCGCGTTGGTACAGGCATACTCCGCAATTGAGTCCCCCGCATTTGGAGTCCCGGCACACGATGTCAGGCCGGAACTCTGGCAGAGTCTGCCTTGGACGACAACAGTAAAAGTGGCTTGCCAGAGCGCCACCCGTGGTTTAATTTGCGCGCGGTTAACTACATTAACCGGGAATTCGTGTCCGCATGCGGGAAGCTCGCTCAATTGCATGCTGCACCGTGATTTCGCTGGTTGCGCCGGGGGACGAATTGGCTGAAATGCTCACGCGTCAGTAGGCAAGTGGTAATCGAGCAAAAATCGATCGATTATATTGCCGAGCACGAGCGGCACGGCCGGGTCATCGATCAGGCCCCTTTTTGGTTTCTGGGAAATTTTCACTTTTTCACGATCGCGATCGGATTCGTCGGGCCGAGCATGGGCCTCGGTTTCGCCTTCACGTCGCTCGCGGGGGCGCTCGGAATTCTGTTCGGCACGATATTCGTCGCCTTCCACGCCTCGCAGGGCGCCGAACTCGGCCTGCCGCAGATGATCCAATCGCGAGCCCAATTCGGCTATCGTGGCGTCGTCGTGGTGCTGATTGGCACGCTGTTTACGTTTGTCGGCTTCAATGTGGCCGACTCCGTGCTCGTGGCACGGGGCCTGGACGGAATACTCGGCTGGAATGAAGCCGCCGTTACGCTGGTAATTGCCGCGATCGCAATTGGGATCGCGATCTACGGGCACGACTGGCTTCATCGAATCTTCCGTGGATGTTTCTGGCTTTGCCTGCCCCTTTATACCGTGCTGACATTGGCGATCATGGCGGGCCGCGTTCCGGCAACGCACCCCATGGCGGGCGGATTCACGTGGGTGGCGTTCATCGCGCAGTTCGCCGCGAGCGCGGCCTACAACATCACCTACGCCCCCTCGGTGTCGGATTATTCGCGCTATTTGCCGCGTACCACGCGGCCACATCACATTATTGCCGCGGTATTCTTGGGCGCCACCTCGGCCGCAATCTGGTTGATTTCCCTCGGCGCCTGGCTCGCGACTCGACTCGGTGCGTCGGATGGATTGGTTGCGCTTCACGATGCAGGAAATGCCCTATTCGCCGGCTTTGGTGTTCTGATGGCGCTTGCCTCGGTTACGGCCCTCGTCGCCACAATGGGCCTCAACGCCTACAGCGGCATGCTCACCGTCGTGACGGCGCTCAATTCCTTGTTCGACGTGCGCCCGAGTCCCCGACTGCGGCTCATATCGATCCTGGCGGTGGCCGCGGGCTGGATCGCGGTTACGTTCGCAATTACCGCAAATGCAATTGCGCTCTTGTTCGCGACTCTGACGATCATGTTGTATCTGCTCGTTCCGTGGACCTCGGTAAACCTGGTCGACTATTTTTTCGTGCGCCGCGGCCGATACGCGATTACCCACCTGTTTTTGCAGCGGGGCATCTACGGCACTTGGGGTATTCGTGGACTCATCGCGTATGCGCTTGGCTTCATGGCGACGCTGCCGTTTTTCGTACTGCCGGACTTTTATACCGGTCCGGCGGCGCGGGCGTTGGGGGGTGTGGACGTTGGCTGGCTCATCGGGCTGATCGTGTCCGGGGGCGTCTACCTGCTACTGAGCCGCTCGCTCGACGTCTCCAAGGAAAATGATGCGATCCGGGAGAGCGAGAGCGCATTGCGGCTCATGCACGAACCCGAGTCGTTCTGAGCCGCGTCTGCGCGGCTCGACTTCATCCTTTTATCGCTGCAGTACGTATTTTCCGGGCGCATCGTCGATCGGCGGATGCCCGGCCGCGGCGCAGCCCAGCGGCGGGGGGGCCACCCGCGACTGCGTCGAACGCTCTGCGAGCCAACGCTGCCAGATCGGCCACCACGAGCCCGCGGCGGACTCCGTCGTGTCGAACCATTCTTGCGGGGTGAGCGAGTCGGTGGCGTTTGACCAGGTGCGCACGCGGTGGCGCCGTCGCGGGTGCACGGCGCCGCTCACGATGCCGGCATTGTGCCCGCCCGAGGTCAGCAAAAAGGTGTAGTCGCTCGAGCGCGTCAAGCCGCGCGCCTTGTAGGTGGACTGCCACGGTGCCACGTGATCGGTTTCGGTGCCCACGACGAACATCGGTAATTGGATTGCGCGGAGATCGACCCGGCGCCCTTCGGAATGGAACTCGCCGCGCGCCAGAGCGTTGTTGAGGTACAGATGCCGCAAATATTCCGCATGCATGCGGCAAGGCATGCGCGTGCCGTCCGCATTCCAAGCCATCAGATCGTTCGGCGATGCGCGCTTGCCGCGCAAGTAGGTATCGACGGCCGGCGTCCACAACAGGTCCCGCGACCGCAGCAGCGCGAATGCCGCGCCCATCTGTTCGCTCTTGAGCACGCCGGCGCGCTCCATGACCGATTCGAGCATGTCGAGCTGGCTCGGGCTGATGAACACCGACAGTTCGCCCGGTTCGCTGAAATCCTGCTGCGCTGCGAGCAACGTCATGCTCGCCAACCGCTGATCGCTTTCGGCGGCGTACACCGCGTTGGCGATCGACAGCAAGGTGCCGCCGATGCAATAGCCGACGGAGTGGATTTTGCGTTCCGGTAGGATTCGAGAAACGGCGTCCATCGCGGACCGGATGCCGAGCCGCAGGTAGTCGTCCATGCCGAGACCGCGATCGCTCGAATGCGGATTCTTCCAGGATATGATGAACACCGTGTGACCCTGGGAGACCAGGAATTTCACCAAGGAATTTCTCGCCGACAAGTCGAGGATGTAATACTTCATGATCCAGGCCGGTACGATCAGGATCGGCTCGGCAAAGACCGTCTCGGTGGTGGGCGAATATTGGATCAGTTCGATGAGATCATTTCTCAGCACGACTTTGCCGGGCGATGCGGCGACATCGCGGCCAACGAGGAATTTTCCGGTTTCGACCGGCTCCGTGCGCCCGAGGGTGCGTTTGACGTCATCGAGCCAGTGATTGAAGCCGCGAACCAGGTTCTCACCGGCTTCGGCGCGGGTGGTGTCGAGCAGTTCGGGGTTGGTGGCAAGGTAGTGCGCCGGGGAAACGGCCTCTAAGGCATTGCGCCCCACGAAATTCAGCGTGCGCTCGGTCTCGGGCGCGACGCCCGCTACGCCGGACCACGCTTTCTGCCACCACTCGCTGTAGTTGCGGTAGCTGCGCGCGTAGACGTTGAAGGGCCACCCTGACCAGGCATCGCCGCCGAAGCGATCGTCGTCCTCGGCGGGCGGCAGCGGCTGCCCGCTGCTCGCCCGCAGCGCGAAGGTCCAGCTGTCGATCGTCTTGGTCAGCGCATCCTGCATGATCTCGAGCTGTTTGGGCGCATCCTTGGCGAGGCTCAGGTACCAGTCCCACCAGGCATTGGCATACACGTCGGGCGCGAGGCCGCCGGTCACGGTCGCCAGTTGGGCGCGCAGTGCGCGTGCGAATTCGGCTGACTCCGGGGAATCCGGTGAATTCGCAGGGTTGTTGCCGTGGATTGTACGATTGTCCATGCTGCTGGCTGTCCGTTGTTGGGATGGCTGATTACAGCATAAAAAAACAGCGGAGACGGGGGCGCCGAAGCGCTTCCCGCCCCGCTGTAGACCCGCCGCGGGGGGCGCGGCAGACCGGCGCCTAAATAAAGGCGCCGGCGTGGGATCAGCCCGCCTTCTTCTTGGCTACCTCGCCAAACTTTGCCGTCGCCTCATTCACCGCTTCGGTGAAGGTGGTCTGTGCACTGGTTTGCGCATCGGTCGCCAGGGTGACGAACTCCTGCGCACGCGCACGCAGCTTCTCGCTGAGCGCCGTGGTGAGTTCCACCTGCTTGGTCACGAACTCGGTCGGCGTCTGAGCAGCGAGGGCGGCCTTGGCCTGTGCCAGGCTCCACTCCAAGTAATCGCCGGCAACTGCATACTGATAGCGGCCCAAGCGGTCAAGCGCCTTGACGCCTTCCTGTTGGGCCTTCAGCGCCGGGGCGAGTGCGTTGCGGTAGGCCTCGAAGATGGCCTTGGGATCAAAGGTCGTGTCGCTCATGTGTATCTCCTGAATCGGTTGGCTTGCGCTAGGGAGATCATTATAGCGCAATTTGTATGCAGTGCAAGAGAAAATGCGATAACCGCTGCCGGCGGCCGATAAAGTTTCATAAGTATTTGTAAAATATGTAAATATTAAAGTTATAAGGAGCTATCACATCTGCCAAAAAACCATGAATATTTGCGTTGCAAAAGATATTTTCGCAGGGGCGGGCAGGCTACGCGGCCGGCGAGGGTCGCGGGCGTCATCGACGGGCGCAGCTCCTCGGAGCATGATGATCGGCGGTGCTGCGGCTAAAAAAGGATTCTGCGCTGACCGCGATCCTCCATCACATTCGCTCGCTGGAACGCTACGCCGAGCGCAATGGCGCCCGCCTGGTGCGAACGATGCTGCCCGAGTGCGTCGCGGGCAGAGTTTTCCGCGACCGCATTCTGGTGCGCACCGGCCAGAGCCCGGAGCAGGAGCTCTTGACGCTGGTGCACGAACTGACCCATTGGCTGGTGCATCGGGACGCGCGCTCGCACTTGCTTTGCACTGTATTCGAATACGAAGCCGAAGCGGTCGAAGCCCTGGTGATGGCGCGACTTGGCTTGCGCGCAAAGTTTGATCCGCGTGATCGAGACGAGGGCAGTCCGACCGACGGACTGCTGTCGGCGTCGGTTACTCGAGTGGTGCGCGCGAGCAGCGGAATCTGCGCGGCGCTCGGCCTGAATCACCCGCGGCCGGCTTCAGAGCCGCAAGCCGCCGTCGATCTCGAGGCAACGGCCGGTGAAGAAATCGTTCTCGAATATGAAGCGCACCGCATGAGCGATTTCGTCGGGCTTTCCCAAGCGCTTCAGGGGCACCGGCGCGGTGAGTTTGTCGAGCACTTCCGGGCGCATGGAGGCGAGGATGTCGGTGTGGGTGAAGCCGGGCGCAATCGAGCCGACGCGGATGCCGTAGCGGGCCAATTCCTTTGCCCAGACCACGCTCATTGATTCAACTCCGGCCTTGGCGGCGCTGTAGTTGCTCTGTCCGGCGTTGCCTATGCGCGAAATGCTCGAAATATTCACGATGACCCCGCCGTTGCCGAACTCGATCATGTGAGCGGCAGCTTCGCGCCCGCAGAGGAACACGCCGCTGAGGTTCACCGCAATGACCGAGTCCCATTGATCCAGACTCATGCGTCCGACCACGGCCCCATCCTTGACTTTCACCAGCAATCCATCGCGCACGATGCCGGCATTGTTGACGAGCCCGTCCAACCGGCCGAATTCGGCGCCGACCTTGGTCATCGCGGCGGACACTTCGCTCTCGTCGGCGACGTTTACGCAATAGCTGCGCGCCTGAACGGCTTCGGCGGCGCAAAGTGCGGTTGCCTGGTCGAGGTCGGCTTGGTTGCGATCGAAGAGGGCGATATCCGCGCCGCGATGCGCAAGCTGCAAGGCGATCGCGCGGCCGATGCCGCGCCCGGCGCCGGTTACCACAACTGTCTTGTTACGGAGTTCCATGATGTTGCGTCATTTACCTTTTTTGCCGTCATTCGGCTTCTTGTCATTACGATCGGTTGTCTTGGCGGCGGGTCCGCGGCCGATGAACGCGTCGCGAGTGGCCGCCTGCATCTGTTCCCACAATGCCAGGTTCTTCTGCGCCAGTTCGGTCAATGGGGCAAATGGGACTTGCATTGCCTTGGCCATTTCCGATTGCATCGTTTCCTGCTGCCGCAGCATGGCGGTGAATGCCTGTTCGAGATATCCGCTAAGCAGCGCTTGCATCGGGCGGCCATAGAAGCGGATGATCATCTCGAGCAATTCGGCGCTCAATACCGGCGAACCGAGGTGCTCCTGTTCGGAAATGATCTGCAGCAGCACCGGCCGCGTCAGGTCCTCGCCCGACTTGTCGTCGATCACTTTGATCTTCTCGCCTGCCACGATCAGGTGGCGCAGATCCTCGAGTGTCACGTGGCGGCTACCCGTCGTGTCGTAGAGGCGGCGGTTCGTGTATTTGCGTATGACGCGTTCTTGCTGCATCGTCCTGTCCGAGACTTGGCCGGCATCCTAAGCGAAGCTTTCGCATTGCACAACTTGCGTATCAATCGAGCATCCAGTGGAATGAATAATGTGCTTACGAATTTATATAAAACAATGATTTATATCTCATTCATGGATTATTATTTCCATGGCAGCGCACCATTGGGAACCTGTTGCATTGCATACGGAGGGGCCTACCGTGGAACCTGATCTTTGGCGCCAGTGGCAGGCGCTCGCGGCTCAATTCACACCATTGCGCCAGGGCTCGCAGGCAGGCCAAGGGGCTTCCGGCTTTGCGCCTTTCCTCGATTCGGCCGAGCGTATTGCGGCCGAGGCGCGTTCGTTCATCGAAAGCAGCACGAACGCATCGGCATCGTCGGTAGAGGCCGCCGCGCGAAAATTCAGCGACTTTTTGCGGGATCAAGCTGCCGCCGTTCAGCCCCTGTGGGGTGCGGCGTTTGGCATCGGCGATCCGAACGCCGCAGCTGCAACGTCGCCGTGGGATTTGCCCGCGCTCGGAGCGACACGTGAACATCAGGAGCGCGCGCAGCGCATGGCGGAAGCCTGGCGACGCATGGATGACGCACAGCGCCGCATGCAGCGCCTATGGTCGGACGCGCTGCGCGAAGCGGCCGCGTCCTTCGCCAAAGGGTTGGGGACGGCTCAGCCCAGTGCGCCGAGCACCGAGGCGCTGAATAAGCTCTACGACGACTGGGTCGACTGTGCGGAGGACGCCTACGCCCGAATGTCGCACAGCGAAGCGTTCTGCGCCGCGCTCGCCGATTACGTGAATGCGAGCAGCCAATGGCGCGACGATTTGCGGGCGGCCATCGAGGGGTGGGCGAAGATGCTGGATCTGCCGACGCGCAGCGAGATCAATACGCTCACGCGGCGCCTGAGATCCATGGAGGAGCGGTTGCGTGCCGAGTCGAAGCAGCTCAAACCGAAGGAGCGAAAGGCGAAGGAGCGAAAGGCGAAGGGTGCGGCGAGCCGGACGCGGCCTGCGCGCCGCAAGGCAAAAGCATGAAGGATGCGGGTGCTTACGCCGGCCGCGCCGCGGCCAGGCGAGTGGCCGCCGGTTTCTCGGAGCGAGAGCCTGTCTGGCAGTCGGGCAAGATCACGCTGTTCCGGTACCGGCCGATTGCACGGCCGGTGGGGGGCGTGCCGCTGCTGGTCGTCTATGCGCTGGTCAATCGGCCGTACATGATGGATCTGCAGGAAGACCGCTCGCTGATCCGCGGTCTGCTTGCGGCGGGTGTCGACGTTTATCTCATCGATTGGGGCTATCCGGACGGTGCAGATCGATTCACCACCCTGGCCGATTACATCGACGGCTATCTCGCGGGCTGCGTCGAGCAGATCCTGCAGACGCATCGCCTGAATGCCCTCAACATCCTCGGGGTTTGTCAGGGCGGGGTGTTCAGCCTGTGCTATTGCGCGCTGCAACCGCAGCGGGTGCGGAATTTGGTCACCATGGTCACGCCGGTGGACTTCCATACTCCGGCGGATTTACTGTCGAAATGGGTGCGCAAAATAGATGTACCGGCGTGGGTGGGCGAGGGGAACGTTTTGGGCGACTCGCTCAATCAGCTGTTCCTGTCGCTCATGCCGTTTCGCCTGACGCAGCAAAAATACATTCATCTGCTGGCGGGGGGATTGGACTCGGCGCGCATCGGGAACTTCATGCGGGTCGAGCAATGGATTTTCGACAGTCCGGACCAGGCCGGCGCCGCATTCCAGGAGTTCGTGGTGTGGTTTTATCAAGAGAATCGGCTGGTGCACAACACGCTTGAAATCGCCGGCTGCAAAGTCGATCTGCACGCCCTGCGGCTGCCGATATTGAACCTGATCGGCAAGCGCGATCACTTGGTGCCGCGCGAAGCCTCGGCGGCCCTTGAACGGCTGGTCGCAAGCGACGACTACACGGCGCTCGAGTTGGACCTCGGGCACATCGGCATGTACATCAGCGAGCGGGCTCAACGCGAGGTGCCGGGCAAGATCGCCGAATGGCTCGCTGCGCGCTGAACTCAAGCGCCTACATATATACGCCGCCGTTGACGTTGATTTGTTGACCGGTGATGTAGTCGCCGTGCGCCGCCAAAAACAGCACGGCTTTCGCGATCTCCTCCGGCCTGCCGAAACGCCCCATTGGAATGCGCGCCAGGATCGTTGCCTGCACCGGTTCCGGCACCTTGGCCAACATGCCGGTCTCCGTAAACCCCGGGGCGAGCGCGTTGCAGGTCACATTGTATTTGGCGAGTTCCAGCGCGGCGGTCTTGGTGAAGGCGATGATGCCGCCTTTGCTCGCGGCGTAATTGGCCTGTCCAAAATTCCCCGCCTGACCGACGAACGAGCTGATGTTGATGATCCGTCCGAATTTCTGCTCGATCATCATGGTCGAGACTGCCGAGACTCCGAAATAGCAGGCGTTCAAATTGGTATGAAGCACGGCGAGCCAGTCCTCGTCGGTCATTTTGCGCAGGGTCTTGTCGCGGGTTATGCCGGCGTTGTTGACCAAAATATCGAGCCCACCCCAACTTTGCTTGATCTTCCCGATCATAGAATTCCAGGTGGAGCGCTCGCCCACGTCGCCCTTGAACAGCAGAGTCCTGCGGCCCATCTTGGCCAACTCGTCGGCTAGAGAACGCGCATCGGCCTCGCTCGATTGATAGTTGATGGCGACATCGGCTCCCTCGGCGGCCAAGGCGATGGCGATTGCCCGGCCGATGCCGCGCGCCGCCCCTGTTACCAACGCTCGCCGTCCTTCTAGTGCTTTCATGCCGCGCCTCCGTAAGGATTGCTTCTGCGCCAACTCTAGCATGCCGATGCACAGCCGAGGGCGGCGCGTTATATTTCAATTCAGTGGGCATTCGACGCCGCGGTTGATCTGTAGAATCGACGTCTTCGCAACCCCCGAGTATCGACACATGACATCGACAATGACTCCGGGTGAGGCAGCGCCGGCATCGGGGTTGCGTTACCCGCTGCAAACCGAGCCCGAGGTCGGGGACGGGTCCGCCGTGATGGTGGCGCCCGGGGTCCTGTGGCTGCGAATGCCGTTGTTCGCAGCGCTTCCCTGGATCAATGTCTGGGCCGTGAAAGAGGAGGGCGGATGGGCGATCGTCGATACCGGTTTGCACTCGCCGGATACGATGACGGCTTGGCAGGCCGCGCTCGCGGGGGCCATGCAAGGCGCGCCGGTGACCCGGGTGGTCGTGACGCACATGCACCCCGATCATTGCGGGCTGGCCGGTTGGCTGGTCGAGCAAAGCCGGTCGCAACTTTGGATGAGCCGCCTGGAATATCTGACCTGTCGCGTCATGGCCGCCGATTCGGGGTGCAAGGCGCCCCGCGATGCCATCGATTTCTATCGAGCGGCGGGGTGGGACGAAGCGGCCATCGAGCGCTACCAGGAGAGGTTCGGGGCCTTCGGCGAGATGATTTATCCGCTTCCCGCCTCCTATCGTCGCATCGCGGACGGCGACACGCTCAAGCTGGGCGCTCACGAGTGGACCGTCATCGTCGGCAGCGGCCATTCTCCGGAACACGCCTGTCTATACTGTCCGGAATTGAAACTGTTGATCGCCGGCGATCAGGTATTGCCCAAAATTTCCTCGAATGTGTCCGTGTATCCGCTGGAACCGGATGCCGATCCGCTGGGCGACTGGCTAAAGTCGCTCGCCACGATCAAGCAGCGAATCCCCGACGACGTATTGGTCCTGCCGGCGCACAACAGCCCGTTCTACGGGCTGCACGCGCGCGTCGAGGAACTCGGCGAATCTCATCGGCAGGGTCTCGCACGGTTGCAGCGTCTGCTGCACTCGCCGCAGCGCGCCGTCGATGTCTTTGGCGCCTTGTTTGCCCGCCCCATCTCCCCCGGACTCATGGGCATGGCCACGGGCGAGGCGATGGCCCATCTCAATTATCTCCTGCGCAGGAGCCGATCGACTCGCGAGCTCGACGCACGGGGCGTCTGGTGGTGGCGGGGGAGCGCGGGCGCCTGATCGCGTCCGGAATCGCGGGTTGGCGCGTATGCGCTGTCCTTGAAAGGGCCGACTGATATTATCCGCTGCTCGATCATCTCGATGAGCTCGGTGAAGCTTTGTTCGACGGTTCTGCCGGATGTATTCAGGTGCAGAGGGGCCTGCCGGTAGAATGGCTCGCGTGCGGCGAGAATGTCCTTCAGTTCGCGCATTGCTTCGCGGCTGCGGGCCATCGGCCGCAGATCGCCCTGGTCGATCACCCGCTGCATGTGCTCGTCGGGAGAGGCGCGCACCCACACGGCCAGCGAACCCTCGAGCAACATCGGCAGCGTTTGCGGATCCGCCGCCAGTCCGCCGCCGGTCTCGATCACGGCGGCGGGATTTTTCGACAACAGCTTTTGGAGAATCTCGCGCTCGAAGCGCCGGTAGCCAGGCTGGCCGTGCAGCTGCAGAATCTCGCCGATGGTCGCGCCGTATTCACGCTCGACTTCACGATCGAGTTCGAAGAACGGGACCTCGCGATGCCGAGCGAGCCGGCTTCCGAGCGTGGTCTTGCCTGCTCCGCGCAGGCCAATCATCGTGATATAGCGCGTCGGGGTCGCCGCGGCGCCGTCCTTGCCGAAATGATGGGTGAGCAGCTGTCCCGCCTTGCGCAAATCCTTCTCCGATAGGAGCTTCAAGACCCGCATGGGCAGGGTTTGATCGATGGGGCGCATCGGTTCGTCGGACAGCAGCCAGTCCGGGGCAAAGCCCATCGCCGAAGCGATTCGACGCAGCACGAGCACCGAGGGATTGCCCTGTCCGCTTTCGAGCTGCGCCAAAAAACGCAAGGACACGCCGGAATCGGCGGCCAGCGCATTGCGCGTCATCCCGCGCTGCGCGCGTGCGTCGCGAATTTTGTCGGCAAGGATGCGCAGGTACGCCCGGTCCTTTGGACTGTGTCCGCGCGGCTTCGGCCGGGGGCTCATGTGAGGGTGGCCGCTATGAAGCGTCGAGTCGCCTCGATGACCGCCTCAGGCAGATCGCGATGCGGGGAGTGCCGGCATGCGGGAAGCGCGAGCAGCGTTGCCGCGGCCGCGCCGCGGCCGATGCTTTCGATCTGCTCCATGGATCCGTATTCATCGTCTTCGCCTTGAATGGCGAGGACAGGACACCGAATCGAGGGCAGCAAGGCCTCGATGTTCCAGGAGCGGAATTCGGGGTCGAGCCAGATCCGGTTCCATCCCCAAAATGCCGAATCCAAATCCGCGTGGTGGCGGCTCAAGCGCTCGCGCAAATCGGTGTTGGCATAATCCGTCCTGGCCTGCGCGATGCTGCGCACGGTGACATCCTCCACCTTGACGTGCGGAGCCAGGGCCACCACTGCGCGGATGTCGCTCTGCGGTTGCGCCGCATGAATCAGTGCGATGGATGCGCCGTCGCTGTGCCCGAACAGCAGCGGACGCCGGATGCCGAGTCGCTCGAGAATCGCCGGCAGCCAATTTCGCGCCTCGTCATGCATGTACTGGACGGTGCGCGGCCGATCGAGCGGCGTCGAGCGCCCGTATCCATGACGCGAATAGGCCAATGCGCGGCAACCGGTGGCGGCGGCCAGGCGTTCCGGGAAATCGCGCCACATGGACATCGATCCCAAGCCCTCGTGCAGCATCACGATGTCGATGCCGTTGGGCTCCGCGGGCAGCGCGAATCGATACTCGATTTGGCGAGCGCCGAAATTCAAGGAGTCGATTTGCATGGAGCACGGAATTTGAAGCGCTGGATCTTGCCGGTGGCGGTCTTCGGCAGTTCGGCGACGAACTCGATCCAGCGCGGATACTTGTAGGGTGCGAGGCGCGACTTGACGAATGCCTTTAAATCCGCTGCGAGCTCTTCGGAGGCCGTAAAACCGGCCGCAAGCACCACGTACGCTGCAGGCTTGATCAGGCGATCGGTATCCTCCCGGCCCGCGACCGCGGCCTCGTGAACCGCCGGATGGGCAACGAGGACGGATTCGATCTCGATCGGGGATACGTATATGCCGCCCACTTTGAGCATGTCGTCGGCCCGGCCGGCGAACACGTAGTCGCCGTTCGAATCGACGCGGAAGCGATCGCCGGTGCGCGTCCAGGATCCCAAAAACGTGGAGCGGCTGCGCTCGCGCTGATTCCAATACGACTTGGCGCTGGTCGAACCCCTGACCAGTAGATCGCCGATCTCGCCCGGAGCGACCGGATTGCCGTCCTCATCGACGATTTTGGCCTCGAAGCCGGGCACCGGGATGCCGAGCGTACCGTAGCGGATTCGCCCGGGGCGATTGGAGATGAAAATGTGCAGCATCTCGGTCGAGCCGATTCCGTCCACGATGTCGACGCCGGTGCGCTCCCGCCAGCGCCGCGCGATATCTTCGGGCAGCGCTTCGCCGGCCGAATTGCACAAACGCAACGACAACTCGCCCGCGGCGGGCAAACGGCCGCTGGCGAGCAGTGATGCGAACAGCGTCGGTACACCGGAGAAAATCGTCGGGCGATGAGCCCGAAGACGAGCGGCGACCGCTTCCGGCGTCGCCCGTTCGGCCATCAGGACCGAGGTGGCGCCCACCGCGATCGGAAAAGTCAGTGCGTTGCCGAGCCCGTAGGCGAAGAACAGTTTCGCCGCGGACAGCACCACGTCGCGCTCCTGCAATCCGAGGGTCGCCTGCGCATAGAGCGCGGCGGTTTCGATCGGACTCGAATGCACGTGCACCGCGCCCTTGGGCGCTCCGGTGGATCCCGAAGAGTAGAGCCAGAAGCACGGCTCGTCGCGCAGCGTCGGCGCCGGTTCGAATTCGGCGGGCGAAGCCGCCAGCAAATCCGCAAGCCTGCGCGTGCCGGCGGGCGCGGCACCGTCGCCGGATACCAAAATGTGCTTGAGATACGGCGAGCGGCCGAGAATGGGCTGGAACTGCGCCACCAGCGTTTCGGAGAGGACCAGCGTGTGCGCACGGCTGTCGTACAAGAGGTAATCGTAGTCGGCCGGCGCCAGCAGCGTGTTGACGGGAATCGGTACGATTCCGGCCTTGATCGCGCCCAGGAACGCGGTCGGGAAATCGATGGTGTCCTGAAGGCAGAGCAGTATCCGCTGCTCCATGTGCATGCCCAAGCCGTGCAGCGATGCGGCGAACCTATTGACGCGGGCCGCGAGCTGTGCGTAGGTATAGGAGCCCGCGTCATCGATGTACGCGATCTTGTCTGCGCGGCCGGCTCGCAGATTGCGCTCGAGCAGGTCGTATGCGGCGTTGAAGCGGTCCGGAATCCGCAGCACCGGCGGGTCCGCCGTCGAATCGATGTGCGCCAGCTCCAATTTGATTCTCGC
>JBBIUT010000052.1:11817-18626 GCA_037440085.1 Gammaproteobacteria bacterium | reverse complement strand
GTCGCCGCGATGAACGGCAATACCATGATGGCCAGCACGAACCCGGCGGTCAGCACGCCGATGCCGTATGGCGGGCCCATGAATAGTTTGCCGATGCCGGGTAAAGCGCCCGCATAGTCGATCAGCCAGGGCTGCACATGACGCTGCAGCAACGGCGCGAGCACGAACAAGCCCCAAATGCCGAAGATGATGCTGGGAACGGCGGCAAGCAGTTCCACCGCGATCCCGATCGGTCTTTTTAGCAAGGGAGGGCACAGCTCGGTCAAAAACAGCGCAATGCCGAATCCCGCCGGCACCGCTATCGCCATGGCGACAGCGGAGGTGACCACCGTACCGTAAATCGGAGCCAGCGCTCCGAATTCGTCGGTGACGGGATTCCAGATTTCGCGCGCGACGAACGAAAATCCAAAATGGCTGAGTGCCGGCCAGGATCCGCGCACCAGCGAAACCCCCACGCCGCCGAGAATCATCAACACCAGAATCGCCGCCGTCAGCGTCGCTCCGCGGAAGACTCTTTCGTAGATCAGCTGCTTTGCGGCGTGACTCGGATCGATGATCGCCACGGTGTCGGCTTCGCTCCCGCTAAACGCGGGTCATTTGCCGGTCCACACCGGATGACCGCCCGAGGTGATGGCAGTGGCCCAGGTCTTCTTCACCTGCTCGATCAGCGCTGCGGGCAACGGCACATAGTCCAGTTCGGACGCCATCGAAGCGCCGTCCTTGTACGCCCAGGCGAAGAATTTCAATGCCTCGTTGACCGGCGCCGGTTCGGCCGGCTCCTTGTAAACAAGAATGAAGCTGGCGCCGGTGATCGGCCAGCTCTTTGCGCCCGCTTGATCGGTCAATATCACATAGTACGAATCGGCGCCGGCCCAATCGGCATTGCCGGCGGCCGCTTGAAACGACTCGGCATTCGGGGCCACCGCAGCACCGGCCTTGTTGGTGAGCAGCGCGAATGCCATCTTATTCTGCTTGGCATAGGCATACTCGACATAGCCGATGGCACCGTCGGTTTGCGTGGTCATATTGGCCACTCCCTCGTTGCCCTTCGCACCGATGCCGATCGGCCATTGCACCGAGGTATTGGCGCCGATGGTCGATTTGAACTTGGGACTCTCCTTGGCCAGATAATCCGAGAACAAAAAATTGGTGCCCGAGCCGTCGGAGCGGTACACGGGGGCTATCGCGGTACCCGGCAGCGGCAATTTTGGGTTCAGGCGCTTGATCCGCGGGTCGTCCCACTTGGTGATGTCGCCCAAATAGATGCCTGCCACCGTGGCTCCGTCCAATTGCAGTTGGCCGGGTCCGACACCGTTGATGTTGACCACGGGAACAACCCCGCCAATGATCATCGGGAATTGCAGCAGCCCCGCGGTCTTCAAATCATCCGGCTTCAGCGGCATGTCAGAGGCGCCGAAGGTCACGGTCTTTGCCTTGATCTGCTTGATGCCGCCGCCGGAGCCGATGGACTGATAGTTGAGACCGATCCCGGTGAGCCGCTCGTACGCATCCGCCCATTTGGCATAGATGGGGTAAGGAAAAGTGGCACCTGCGCCCGAAATATCAGCCGCCGCGGCGACCACGGCTGCGAGACCGAGAGCCGCCACGGCCCCCGCGATGGCGAAACGTTTGCGAGTATTCGACGACATATGACTCCCCGATTGAACCAACCGCCGGCGTGATCGATTTTGGCCGACCGCGCGGCAACCCTCAATTCATCAATCAACCGCTGATTATCGGTTCAGCATGTGTCACTTTCATGAAACAATTATAGGGATAGTGGCGGGCGGATAGTAGCGAAAGCGTGCGATCACGGTGTTTTCACTCTCGCGGCGCGCCGACGGCGAGTTCAAGGCCGGTAATCGGCAGCGACGGTCTCATCCACGGCCGCTCGCCGCCTGAACATCGCGTTGAACACCGGAGTGAGCGCGATCACCACCGCCAGATTCAAAAGAATCGTAAAGAAGGCCGTGTATCCGGGAAACGTGTAGCCGCCCAAGGCAAGCGGAAACGTCGGCGTCAGTTTGGTCGCGACGGCCATGGCGGTTCCCGTGACCGTTCCGGCCGCCCACCCGGCCAGCAGCGCCCAATCATTGAACCAGCGGGTATAGACGCCCAGCATGACGGCGGGCAAAGTCTGCACAATCCAAATACCCCCGAGCAATTGCAGCTGAATGGCGTACTGAGTGGGCACGAAAAGAATGAATACGAGCGCGCCGAACTTGACGACCAGCGACGCCCATTTGGCCATCTGCGCTTCCTGCTTGTCGGTCGGATTGTTGTTGATGAATTCACGGTGGATATTGCGCGAATACAGATTCGCCGCGGCGATCGACATGATGGCGGCCGGCACCAGCGCGCCGATGCCGATCGCCGCGAAGGCGATACCGACGAACCACGAAGGGAAGCTGTGCAGCAGCAGCGCCGGTACCGCAAAGTTGTTGCCGAATTGCTTGAAGCCGGGAGCATATTCGGGACGATTGGCGATGCCTGCGGCGATCACGAAGAAACCCACCAGCGCGAGCAAGCCGAGCATCAGCGAGTAGCCCGGCAACATGGCTGCATTGCGACGGATCGCGCGGCCGCTGCTGGCGCTCAATATCGCCGTGAGCGAATGCGGGTACAGAAAGAGCGCCAGCGCCGAGCCGAGCGCCAGTGTCGCGTAGGCGCTGTAGGCGCCGGTGGTGTGCGGCCCGGGAACCGCCAGAAGGAGTTTTTGTGCCGGCACGGAGGAGAAGATCTTGCCGAAACCGCCGAGCTGAATGGGAATCACGATGATGACGGCGAAGGCGGTTACATAGATCAAAATGTCCTTGACGATTGCTATCGACGCGGGCGCACGCAATCCGCTCGAATAAGTGAAGGCTGCCAGGACCATGAAGGCGATCACCAGCGGCAGATCTGCGGCGAATCCGCCCCCCGAGACGCCGAGCGCGCCGAGCACCACCTGAATGCCGACCAGCTGCAAGGCGATGTAGGGCATGGTGGCCACGATTCCGGTCACGGTCACCGCCAGAGCCAGCCAGCGATTGCCGAAGCGGCCGCGCACGAAATCGGCGGCCGTGATGTATCCGTTCTTGTGGCAGACGTGCCAGAGGCGGCGGAAGACGAGGAACAGCAAGGGATAGATGACGATCGTATAGGGCACGGCGAAAAACGCGATCGCGCCGGCGCCAAAGGCGAGCGCAGGAACCGCGATGAACGTGTACGCGGTATACAGGTCGCCGCCGACCAAAAACCACGTCACCATGGTACCGAAACGCCTGCCGCCGAGGCCCCATTCGTGCAACTGGTCCAGATCGCCCTTGCGCCAATGGGCCGCGGCAAAACCCAGCCAGGTAATGAAGCCGAACAGCAGCACGAAGACGCACAGCGCAACCCAATTCAGGTTCGGCAAATCACTCCCCGGCGGCAACGCCGCGCTACTCGTCGGTGGCGAAGTAGACCAGCGCCGTGAAGGCGGCCCCGACAATCACCCAAAGGAGCTGAAACCAATAGAAAAATGGTATACCCAACCAAGTGGGCTCAACCCGATTATAGAACGGCGGCCAGAGGATGACGGCGCTCTCGACGATGAACAGCAGATACCACCAGCTCCACCCGCGGCGAACGGACCTCATGGCTCAATCCGTACCATGAGATCCGCCGGTACGCAACCTCTCAGAACGAATATCGAACACCGATCGTCGGGTCGATGTTGGACGTGTTGAGATAGCCGTTGGCGAGGCCATTCTTCACACCGGAGTACATGGCACCGGCGTAGGCATCGAAGCGCTTGGTGAGGCGATAGACCGCCGCGACGGAATAAGCCCAAAGATTTCCGCTGCAGGCCCCGCTCACGTTGTTGGTGCAGCCGGCGATCTTCCCGGTAGCATAGCTGTTCTGCTTGTAGCCGTAGAAAGCCGCCGTCAGATCGAGATTCTGGCTGACCGGGTATTTCACGCCGGTCCAATACACCTGCAGCACCTTGTTCTCGGTCGTGAACGGAGCATTGTTGACGAACGCCAGGACGTAGCCGCCGATGTCGTTGTAGCCGACCGGCAGCGGAATCGACGGATTCGAATAGGTGACGTGCTCATAGCCGACATAGGCCTTGGGGCCGCCGAAATCATAGAGGCCCAAGATGCTCCAGGTCTCGTTGTCCGTGATCGTGCCGGCCAGTGAATTGTCCAGCGAAAAGCCAGCTGGCAGCTTCGGAAGCTGTGCGGTGCTGATCGAGGAGACCGAGACGGCATCCTTCACCTTGATATAGTAGCCGTCGACCGAGGCGCCCGCATAATTGAAGCCGAGTTGCGCCTGAAACGCGGTATACGCCTCGCCGCCGCCGCCGCCGCTGCGGAACGCCTCCGCGTTCGCGTTGCTGAATTTGTACATCAGCCCAAGATGGGCGCCCTTGTAATTCACCGTGTATTTCAATGAGTCATCGAGCCTGCGATCCTGGGTGTCGCCCCCGCCGGCGGGGGTTCCCGACAATCCGATCACCGAGAAGGCCTGCGACGCGCCCATCGGGTCATACTTGGAGATGCCATCTGCATACAGCGTGTTTTGGCGGCCGAACGTGAACGTACCGTAGGTGGGCGAACTGATCCCCGCAAACGACTGCTGGAACGCCTGACCCGCCACGCTCGAGTCGATACCGGTGCTTTGGGATGCCAGCGGCTTGCCGTTGTTCAGCGCCACGGATTTCAAGGCGTCGCTGATCTCTCCGGACTGCGGATTGAAAAACGTTTCCAGCTTGAACACGGCCGACCAATCCATGAAGGGGAGCGCTTCTTTGCCTTGCAGGCCGACCCGCGACTGGCTCAAGTTGCTCGGCGTGATGCCGGTCACCGAGCCGTTGCTGTTCTTCTGCACCATGTCCCCGCTGCCCGCAGGATACCAATCGCTGATCGGAGCCATGTGACTGTCGTATTGCAGGCCGAGATCGACAATGCCGTACAACGTGATGCCGTGCCAGGTCAGGCTGTCGTCGGTGGCGGAAGCGCCCGCCGGGGCAGTGCCCGAGGTCTGCGCCTGTGCGGCGCCCGCTGCGGCCAGGGCCAACAAAATCGCCGGCAAAAAGCCAAATCCGCACAGAGCAAAGCCGCGGCGGTCGCGGTCATTCGATGCCCTGCTTTGAGAGGCAATTTTCAGGTCAAGGTTAGGCACAAGCTTTACTCCGTGAGTGATAATTGATTGTTGCAGTGAGCTTACAGAATCTCGGAAAAATTATTTACAAGCGATATCTAAAATGTATCTTTTTCGCCACAACTGGAGAATTCCGCCAGCTCATCCCAAAGCGGTCAGGTCAGAGTCTGTTGCCGTCCATTGCTGCGCTAGGCATAAAGACCTTAACCCTGCCCTCGGCGCTCGTGGCGCGCTCGCCACGATGACGGAGACCGAACAAGGAGTGCGTATGGTCAACAATCAATGTTTCACTTCCATGACAGGGGAGCAAAAAAGTTATGCGGATTGAACCGCACCCGGCGCCCCGGCCCGGCCGGCACCGTGAGTCGCGCTAACGCACTGCCGCATATTTTTGGCGAGGGCCGCCCACAAGATCCGAAGGCCCCGGGCATTTGCGCCACGCGGCGCTAGCGAATTACGGCGGCAGCGGAAGCGGTTGCGGCGATATCGAGGGTAACGGAGTCGATTGCGGCCCCGATTCATGGAATTGCGCCGATCGGCTATCGTCGATTCGGGATTCATCCCCTAAATAATGATACGGAGATTCGACCAGATAGCTCGGCCCCCAGTCGCGCGAGTTGTCGTACAAACCGTAAAAATTGCGGCCATGGTCCAGGAGGCCATCGAATGGAAACGGGCCCGCCGCACAGCTGCAGCAAGACGACGCCAGCACGGCATTCACCCAGAATCGGGCGACTGCGAGATGAGGCGCGTTGCTCATTGCATGGCCCTCGAAGTTCACCGCCGGGGAGCGTATCCGATCCGGCGATTCGCAGCTCCCCGCTTATCATCAAGAATGCGCTGCAAACGGTGATTGATTGACTCTCGCGCTCGGAAAATTCGCGACCGCACGGTACCGACCGGACAGGACATTGCCGCGGCCACCTGTGAATAGCCAAGGCCCTGGAACTCGCGTAACGCAATCGCCGTGCGCTGTTCGTCGGACAGCGCCTCGATCGCCGCATGTAACGCGCCGCAGAGCTCTTCCGTCAGCGCGAGATCCTCGGGAGTATCCCAATCGATCAGGGCATCCGAGCTTTCGTCCGCAATGACGGCATTACCGTTAGGCACGACGAAATCCCGGTGCCGCGCGCGCAGCGCCAACGCCGTCTTCGCCGAGTTGATCGCGATTCGATGCAGCCATGAATAAAATGCCGCTTCACCACGAAAATAGCCTAACGCCCCATAGGCCCTTATAAACGTTTCCTGAACCACATCCTCAGCGTCCGCCCGGTTTCGCGTATAGCGCATCGAAAGCTTCATCACGCGAAGCCGGTATTTCCCCATCAACAGGTTAAATGCTCGGGAATCGCCCAACCGGGCGCGTGCCACGAGACCGCAATCCGAATTATCCGCGTCCATAAGCACTCCCCACCTGCGCCGCTTTCCAACCGGGCCGTCAGCGCCCCGGACGCAGGTCGCGTCCGCGGCAGACACCCAATGAAACACCGGGCAAGAGTCAGCGTGAATGACGCAGATTAAAGGGCGGCGAGGACGACATTAGGATATTGCAATCTAGTACCAAGTCGCCGCCCCGAGGAATCGTGTACGAGGACCACAGGCGAAAGACCCGCGATCGATCATTCACTCGGTCCCCGGTTGTCGCTCCGGTTCCTCCTCGCGCACACAATAGCCCACGCCCC
>JBBIUT010000052.1:0-11807 GCA_037440085.1 Gammaproteobacteria bacterium | reverse complement strand
GCCGCATACAGGGAGGCCGGATTTTTATAAAAATCTTCGTCGATGCAACGCTCATGCATGCGCTGCGCGGCGACCAGGGCGTCTTTGATTTTGACGCCGACGCAGGCCAAATGCAGGAGGCCCATATTGAACTCAGAATATCTGCCGCCCACTCCTTTGGAAAGCGGCAGCCACCGGAAACCCAAGCGATCTCTTTTTTGCTCCTCATCGACCTTTTTGCGCAGGTAACGTACGTAAACGTCGACAATGTTGGTAACCCCCTCGAAACTTTGGTCCCACACATGATTCAGTATCATGGTTCGTGAAAATACCCGGCCCGGCGAGCACAACAGGTATTCGAAAAGCGCATATTCCTTGGCCGTAAGGTCGATGCGGTGCCCGCCTCGTTTGACCTGCTGGGTCAACCGGTTGAGTTCGAGATCCGCGATGCGCAAGACGTCGGTTCGTTCGACCGGCGTACGGCGCAGCAACGCCTTGATGCGCACCAAAAGCTCGGCGAAATCGAACGGCTTGGTCAAATAATCGTCCGCGCCCGCCTCAAAGTGCGCCACCTTGTCCTCGATTTCATCGCGCGCCGTGAGTATCAGAACCGGGAGAGAGGAATGAGACCGGCGCACCCGCCGCAGCAACTCCATGCCGCTGAGCTGCGGCAGCATCAAGTCCAGGATGAGCAGATCGTAGGGATAGCATTGAATGCAGCTTTCGCCGTCGCGGCCGTTCGCCGCCAAATCCACCGCAAAACGCTCGGAGCGCAGTCCGCGAGCCACGAATTCGGCAAGCTTTCGATCATCCTCCACTATGAGTATGCGCACGACGACTCCCAGTATTCCTCATATTATCGCGCCCAAATTAGATTCTCCTTATTGAACCATTAGGAGTCTCTCATCCAGAGGTCCGTTACTCCCGTGACTGCACCGTATTTGACTCGTTTGATCTCCACCCCGAACAGCCGCCGGAACCATGAATCGCATTCAGAGTCTTAACTACGCATGCGACGAGGCTGCGAACGAACCGCAAGCTCCGTCCCGGCAGATCGTTCTCAAAGCCATGCCCCGGAGAATCGATGTCGATGAGCGTTTCTATGGCGGCGGATCAGAGCACGGTCAAGCCGCACCGTGGCGTGAACAACTCCTCAGCCGCCTTGTCGTCAGGGATCGATTACCCCGTTCTGAGGACTCGGCGATTTCAATTCCGTCCGTTCGTGCTGGCGGATATCGCACATCTGGCCACTCTCGCAAACGAACATCGCGTTGCCGATTCGGCCGTGGGCGTACCGCATCCATGCACGGTGGAGTTTGCCCGAATGTGCGTATCTTCGAACCCAAACGCGTGGGCAAGTCCTCGGGCACTGCATTGGGCGGCGGTTGAAATCGGCGAGCAGCGTATAAGGGGCTACGCCGGCCTGGATAAAATCGACATCGAGCGGAGTCAGGTAGAATTGCGGTTCTGGGTTGGCTGCGGAGTCGCGCGCAACGGCTATGCCGCCGAATGGTGTGCGGCGATCTTGGAATTCGCAATGACGCACCTCGGCATGAATCGCATCTATGCGCTGCAACTCGAGAGGCATCCGCTCGCGGGCCGCGTCCTTGCCGCCCTCGGCATGCAGCAGGAGGCGCACTTGCGCAAGCGGATCTACAGAGAAGGCATGCTCGAGGATGTCACTTGTTGGGCGCTTGTTCGCGATGTGCACTAAACACATAAGCGGCGTCAATGCTGCCCGCGCATTCGGCGTCGCGCTGATTCTGAGCGGCGCCTTGATCGGCTGCGCCGCCTACAGAAAATGCGGGCTCGACGGCTGCCCCGGCGATGCGAAAATCACGGCCGAAGTGAGCACGCTGCTCGATCAACATCCGGAGTTGGGGGGTTCCAATTCGCTCCAGGTGCAAACCTTGGATCGCGAAGTGTATCTGAATGGCCTGGTCGATACGCCTTTGCAGCGTCAAATGGCGGAATCGATCGCCCTTCAAGCCCCGGGTGTGGCGCGGGTTGTGAACATGATCGCCGTAAACAACGAGAAGTGAGGGCTCGAAACGGGCCCTAAGGCAACGTCGCCGCCCGCACGTGACGTAGCGGCCTAGGGCGCAGAGCGGCTCAGGACGCGGCGAAAAGCCGCGATGATCGCCGGTTGAGGCTGCCGGATGTCCGGGACCCGCTGGTAATTTTGCCAGCCGCCCCCAAGGCTCTTATATAGCTGAACGAACTGCTCCGCTTGAGCGATTTGGGCCGACGCATATTGCTCCTCGATGCCATAGAACTGACGCTCGGCATCGACAACGTTGAGAAAATCGGTCAGCCCCCGATTGTACCGTTCGGTCGCCAAATCGACGGCACGCTGACCTGCAAGAATTGCAGAGCCCAGATCCCGCAGGCGCGCTTGCTGAGCCGCATACGCGTCGAGCGCGCTATCCACCTCCTGCACGGCATTCAAGATGGTTCTGCGATAATTCATGAGGCTGGCCTGCGCCTCCAGATCTGCGATATCGACCTCGGCGTCGAGCGCTCCGAAATCCAATAGCGGCCAAATTGCCGCCGGTCCGAACGACCAGATGTGCTTGCCGAGGGTGCGGCCGGTCTGCGATGACGGTCCTTGTTGGCTTCCGATCGAACCGATCAGCGCCACTTGGGGAAACAGATCCGCGGTAGCCACCCCGATGCGCGCGGTGGCCGCCGCAAGTTCGCGCTCGGCCTGCTGAATGTCGGGGCGCCGCTTCAAAAGATCCAGCGGCGTTCCGGCGGCGGCCGGACCCGGCATCGAGGGAATCAGGTCAGGGGTCTGGAGCTCTTGAACGACGGCTTCGGGATACTCGCCCAACAGCACCGCGAGCGCATATTGCGCGGCGCTCACTTGCGCCTCGGCCGGCGCGATTTGCGCGTCGAGCGTATCAAGTTCCCGGGTCGCAAGAGCCACGTCCAACTCGTTGGTGATGCCGCGCTGATAACGAATATTCACGATGCGCAGCGACTCGCGCAGCACGTCGGCCGCCCGCTTCAGAATGTCCACCTGCACCTGAAATCCGCGCAGATCCACATAGGCGCGGACGACGTCGGCAATGAGCGAAGTGATCACACTGTGGCGGGCTTCGGCCGCGGCTTGCGTGTCGAAGCGGGCCGCCTGGATTTCCCTGCGGTATTTGCCGAAGATGTCGATTTCCCAGATCGCGTCGAATCCGGCGACGCTCCCGACGTGCTGCAGCCCGGCGGAGTTGTCGGCCGATACCAGCGATTGAGTCGCGCGTCCGCGCGCGAGATCCGATCCCGTGCCGTGCGCATCCGAGGCGGTTGCGTCCACCCGCGGTAAGGCGTATCCGACGACGACGGCCTCGTAGGTGCGCGCCTGTTGAAGCCGGGTCAGCGCGATGGCCACATCAAGGTTGGAATTGATGGCCCGCTCCACCAGGGAATTCAATTCCTCGTCGCCGAGAGCGCGCCACCAGGTCGCCAAATCCACGTTCGAGGCTGCCGAAGTCGCTGCCGCGGTCGATTGCGCCGGCTCGGCCGCCGCCGCGAACTTCGCCGGCACGTCGGGCGGCGGAGTGCGATAGGCGGGACCTACCGCGCAAGCGGTCAAGCCGGCAATCATTCCCAAGGTAATTACTCGAAAGGCGTTCACCGTGAGGTCCCTTCAGCGCTTGCCGGGCAAGGCTTTTTCCGCCGGCGCCGCGTGTGCGTCGACGATTTGCCCGGCGGCGATCTGGCTGCTGATGTTCAATACCAGCCGGTCGCCCGGCCTAGCCCCGGAACCCAACTCCACCATGCTGCCGTTGTCGCGAGCGATGGTGACGTCGACAAATTCCACTTTACCGCCGCTGTTCACCCGCGCAACCCGCGGGCCGCCCGCACGAAAGCTCAGCGCCGCTGCCGGCACTTCCACCACACCCTTGGGTTGGAGCCGGAACGCCGCGGTTACGTACATTCCGGGGACCAGGGCATTATTGGCATTCGGCAGGTCCACCTCCACGCGCATGGTGCGCGCCTGCGGATTGATCGCCTGCGAGGAGCGCGCAATCTTTCCAAGGAAAACCTGCGCCGCAGAGCCAATGGACCGTATCTCAGCGGGAACGCCCTGCCTCATCAATTCGTCCGCGGCGCTCTGCGGCACATCGACGAATACCCGGAGCGGGTCGTTCTGCGTCATCCGATAAAGAGGAGTGGTCGTCGAGCTGCTTCCGGCCGTCACGAGATTGCCGACATCGATCTTGCGTTCGGTGATGGTGCCGTCGAACGGCGCGGTGACTTTCTTGAATTGAGTCAGCGCGCTGTATTGCTCGACGTGCGATTTATCCAGCGCGACCTGCGCCCTGGCCGCGTACAGGCGGGCCCTCGCGGCGTCGTAATCCGCCTTTTTTTCCTCCCGTTCCTGCTCGGAGACCACCCCCTTAGGCGAATCCCGCCAGCGGTCATTGGTCGTTTTGGCAAGTTCGGTCTCGGCCTCGCGGGCGGAAACCTGCGCCTCCGACACCTGCAGTTGCGACCGCGCCGCCGCCAGTTCGGCATCAAGTTCCGGCGTATCGATGGTCGCGAGCACCTGGTCCTTCTTCACGTGGTCGCCGATATCGGCCAGCCATTTCGCCACGTAACCGTTGACGCGCGCGTAAATGGTGCTTTCAAACCATGCGGCTGTTTGTCCGGGCAGCACCAAGTCTTGCCCCACGGTCACCGGCTGTACGACCACCACGTCGACCGGCGGCGGCGCGGCGTAAGAGGCCTCGCTGAGCCTTGCCACGCCGCGCTCATCAAAGAATCGCACCAAGCGAACCGCCACGAAGACGAGCAGCAAGACCACGGCGGCGACAATGATGCCCTTCTTCAGTCGGCGGCCGGTATCGGGATCAAAATCGGTGGAGACCGTGCCGTGTTCGGATCGAGAAACGTCGTCCGGCAGGCTTTCGGGCGCCGGGCCCTCGGCCAAATGGACCGGCGGGAGGGGTCGTTTGGGGTCAGACGATTGCATTGGCGTTACCTATGGCGGTGGATTCAGCGGCCGCGGTTGATCGACCGTGCAGCAGGCGATACATGGTCGGTACGAAGAGCAGAGTCGCAAATGTCGCAAACAGCAAACCGCCGATCACCGCCCGCCCCAGCGGCGCATTTTGTTCCCCTCCTTCGCCGATGCCCAACGCCATCGGCACCATTCCGACGATCATCGCACCGGCGGTCATCAATACCGGCCTGAGGCGGGTGTACCCGGCGGAGGCCGCGGCCCGCAGCGGACTATCGCCCGCCGCCACGCGCTGGTTTGCAAAGGTGACAACAAGGATGCTGTTGGCCGTGGTCAATCCGATGCACATCAAGGTGCCCATGAGCGCCGGCACGCTCATCGGCGTCTGCGACAAGAACAACATCCACAGCACACCGCCGAGAGCAAAGGGAACCGCCATCAATACGATCAGCGGATCGATCCAGCTCTGAAAATTCATGACCAGGAACAGATACACGAGGACAATCGCCAGAGCAATTCCGGTGAACAGCCCCGTATAACTCTCCCGCATCGTGTCGACTTGGCCGCTCAGTTGGACCGACAGCGCCTTTGACGCCTCGGGCCGATGCGCCGCCAGGACCCGGTCGATGTCGTGTGCCGCCGAATAGAGGTCGCGCCCCTGAACGTCCGCATGCACGTCGAACACCGGCCGGATATTCAGCTGAGATGCGATCATCGGAACCGTTTCACGGCCAAACGCCGCCAGGTTCGCGAGCAGTTGGCTCTCGCCCGAGGACGTACCCGATGTCACCGGCATGGTCTGCAGATCTTGGGACGAGTTGATGTGGTACGTGGGAACCTGGACTACCAGGGGATAGCTCACGCTGTTGCGGGGGTCGACCCAAAAGTTTGGCGCGGTCTGCGCGCTCGAATTGGTAGCCACCAGCACGTTGTTCGCAGCCTCCTGTTGAGTGATCCCGGTCAACGTCGACATCGCACGATCCATATCGACTGTCAAAGCCGGAGCATTGGGCACCTGGAAGACGTGCGAATCGACGACGCCGGGCACGCTCACCATGGCACGGGCGATTTCTGCGGCCAGAGCGAAGGCGGCATCCTGGTCCGGCCCGGATACTCGGACGTCGATCGGCGCCGGCTGGCCGAAGTTCAGCACCTGGTCGACGATATCCGCCGGTTGGAAGAAAAACTGCAATTCGGCAAACCGCTTCGGCAGTTCGCGGCGCAACATGGCGATGATTTTCGCCGTCGGCTTGTGCCGCTCGTTCAACGATATCAGGATCTCGCCATCCATCGGACCCACCGTCGCGGAATCGCTCAGCGCGATATTGATGCCGCTGTAGGGGAGCCCGATATTATCGAGCATGATGCTGATCTGATCATTGCCGACCAGTCTGCGAATTTCCGCCTCCACCTCGGCAAAGTATTGCTGTGTCCTCTCGATTCTGGTTCCCGGAGGCGCGCGTACGTGCAGGCGCATTTGCCCGGCGTCCACCTGCGGAAAGAAATCGCGCCCGAGCTGCGGAAATAACAGAGCCGAGAACACCATCAGCACGACGAAAGCCGCCACGGTCTTGACCGGCTGCGAGAGCGTGAATGCGAGCACACCGCGGTACCTTTCGCGGAACGACTCGAACGAGCGCTCGAATGCCTGCTGCACCCGAACGAACGGATTCTTGGCGGGCCGATGCTCGCCTACGGGCCTGTGCTCCGCCTCTTCGTCATAGCCATGAACCGATTTCGCCATCAGATAATTGAACAATACCGGCACCATCGTGAAGGCCAGCACCAGACTCGCCACCAGCGAAGCGATGACGGAAAGCGACAGGGGCGAGAAAAGGTACTTGGCGGTGCCCTGCAGCAGAAACACCGGAACGAATACGATGCAGATGCACAGCGTGGATAGAAATGTAGGAACCGCGACCTCGTTCGCGCCGCTCACGATCGATTGGCGCAGCGGCTCGCCCATTGCGACATGGCGCTCGATGTTTTCGATTACGACCGTACCGTTGTCGACCAATATCCCGATCGCGAGCGCGAAACCGCCGAGGGTCATGGTATTCAAGGTTTGTCCGGCAATATCGATGACCAGTACGGCAGTGATGATCGACAAGGGAATTGCCACCAAAATGATCAACGACAAGCGGACATTGCCGAGAAACAATATGATGACGAGAGCGGTCAACCCGGCCGCCATGCCTGCGCTCATGAGAACGCTGTTCAGGGCTCCTTTGACGAATACGGACTGATCGAACAGCGCGGTGACCTCGACGCCCTTGGGCAGCACGTTCGCAATATCCCGCATCGCCGCCCGCACCCCGTCGATCACCGCCAGAGTCGAAACGCCGCCCGTCTTGCGGATCACCATCAGGGCACCCGGAGTTCCATTGACCGAGACCGAATTGGTCTGCACCTGGAAACCATCGTGAACATGCGCCACGTCGCGCATGAATACCATGCGCCCGTCGACTTGCTTGATGGGAAATGAATTGATGTTATCGATGACGTCCGGCGTATTGTTCATCATCAAGGTGTAGTCCTTGCCGCCGATCTTGACGTCGCCGGCCGGGAGGATCACGTTCTGATGCTGCAATGCCGCGCTCACGTCGGACGGCGAAAGTTTGCGCGCTTCCAGCGCCCGCGAATCCAAATCGGCCATGATCACGCGCGGCTTGCCGCCGTAGGGATAGGGCACTTCCGCGCCGTGAACGACCGCAAGCGCCGGACGGATGATGTTCTGACCCAAGTCGTTGAGCTTGGTGTCCGGCAGGGACTTGCTCGAAAGGCTGAGCTGTATGATCGGGACATCCGTGGCCCCGTACCGCAGCACCAGGGGCGGCGTGATGCCGGGCGGCATGTACTTGAGCACCACCAAGGCGCTGCTGGCGAGTTGAGCGATCGCGCGGGTGACGTCCGCGCCTTCGTGCAGATAGATCTTCTCGACGCCGACGCCCTGGTAACTCTCGGCCTCGATGCGCGAAATGTCATCCACCAGCGACGCGAGTTGCCGTTCGTGCAGCGTCAATATCCGGTTCTGAATATCGCGCGCACTCATGCCGTTGTAGGTCCACACCACGGCGGCCACGGGGATGTCGATTTCCGGAAAGATGTCGATCGGCATTCGCAGACCGGCGCCGATACCCATCAAGGCAATCAAGATCAGCGCGGCGACCACCGTGTACGGCCGCTTCAGCGCAATTTCTACAACGGACATCTATTGGCTCTCGATAACAGCTTCATTGTACGGGGCGCAGGAACAGGCGCGGCAGCCGACGCTGACGATTCAAGTCCGACATATCAGAGTCATGAGCGATTCATTCCTGGCGCCGCTGCTTGGTCGACATCACGGCAAGCTCGGTCCGGGTGCTGGCGTGCAATTTTTCCATGATGCGGCTGACGTAGTTCTTTACGGTTCCTTCCGCCAGGTAAAGCGCGCCTGCGATCTGCCGGTTGCTCCTGCCTTCGGTGATGAGGTTCAGAATTTTTTCCTCCTTCTCGCTCAACGTTTCGGTGACGGATGCGGGGGCCGGCGATGCCGGGTCATCGGGCAATGCGCCGCCCGATACATCGCCCGCAAGACGCGAGTAGTCGGAGGAGACGGCCAGGCGGCGAAACTGATCCATCACTTTGCGCGCGATCTGAGGCGTCAGGCGCGACTCGCCGCGGCGCAGCGCCCGTATGGTCTCGAGCAATTCCTCTTCGGTGGCATCCTTGAGCAAATATCCGTGAGCGCCGGCACGCACCGCTTCGAACACCGTTTCGTCGTCGTTCAACGTGGTCAACACCAGCACCTGCGTACCCGGAACCAACAGCGAGATTTCGCGCGTCGCCGCCACACCTCCCTTTCGCGGCATGTGCAGATCCATCAAAATGATGTCCGGACGCAGCAATTGCACGAGCGCGACCGCTTCGACCCCGTCGATCGCCAGCCCCACCACCTCCATGTCCGGTTCCAGAGAAAGCAACAGCGCCGTTCCTCGCCGTACAAGCGCTTGATCCTCTGCGATGACAATGCGAATTCTCGCTGCCGCGCTCACTCAACGACGTCCGTCACACTCGTCATCCATAACCGGCTCCTTGCCTGCACGCCTGCGCATTTCAATCATGCCCTTCGAAGCGCTCACTTGTAAGTGACTTTGGTCATCTGTTTTGATGCTCGCGGGCGGCGCGCAGCGTTTCAAGCCTCATTGCGATCCGCGCGGCGTCGTTTTGAAGTGACCTTCGTCACCTGCTAACTTAGCGCAATGAGCTCAGACTTCTTTTCCCGGCGCCTGAACTCCCTGCTGGCAGCCATGGATCCCAGGCGCAGCCTGGTGGCCGGCATCGTCTGGCTGGTCATCGCGCTGACCGCTGCATTCTCGATCGCCGCCTCCCTGTGGGTGGGCAGTATCGCTCGGGAGAACGTGCTGCAGCAGCATGTGCGCCGGCTTTCGCTCGAAACCGACCAACGAGCCTCCGATCTGAGTCAGGCGGTTTCGGTGCGTCTCGATGCGGTGCGCGCGGCCGCGGATAATTTACACACCGGCGACTCGTTCGACGTGCGGGGCGCATTGCGCGATGTGTTCGAGCGGCTTCGATCCGCATATCCCGACCTCGATTGGATCGGCATGGCGGATTCGGCCGGCAATTTGGTGGCCGCGCGCGGCGGCCTTCACGACGGGGACAGTGTTGCCGGACAGGACTGGTTCTCACAAGGGCTGCAGGGTCCCTGGATCGGCATCATCGATGCGCCGGCCGCGCCTGAGCTCGATCCGCGCAGCTTCGGCGATCTGGCCGTGCCGTTGCGCGACTCCGGCGGCAGGGTCGCCGGAGTCATCGCTGCGCACCTGAAATGGCGATGGGCGGATAGCGCTTACCGCCTGCCGCAATCGGCCCGGGCGTCCGACCCCCGCGATGTGGCGCGGGCCCTGGTGTTGGACCGACGGAATGTCGTTGTGGTCGGGCCAAGCGAACTTCGTAATCGCAAATGGCCGGGGGTCGTCCTCGATGTCGCGGCTCCGGAAGCGGAGATGGATTCCGTGCGTTCGAGCCCGGACGGATCCGCGGCGCCTCGATTCGAGCGGTTGCCGAACGGCTGGGCCGGGCTGGTCGCCCGCGCTCCGGTGACCGTCGCGAACGGGCCGCCGGCAATGGGCTGGCAAGTTCAACTCAACGAACCCAACGAGCAGGTCTACCGGCGCGCAAATGCGTTGGGCATGAGAATCGTGTGGATCTCGATTTGCTTGGGAGCCGCCACCGCCTTCATCGGAGCCTTGGGGGCGCGTCGCTTGACTGAACGGTTGAAGCGGCTGACGCGCTCTGCCGTGGCCGTCGGCCGCAACGAATCGGCACGAATCGAAGTACCCAAAGGCTTGGACGAAGTCGCGCAGCTGGCGGCGGCTTTCGCCAAGACTCTGGATGATCTGCGGCGCGAACGCAGCGACCTGCGCGCCCTGAGCAGCGATCTCGAGCGTCGCGTCGCAGTGCGAACCCATGAAGTCGAGCGCCTTGCCGAGGAGTCGCGCTACGCCGCCATCGTCCGCGAACGCTTGAACATCGCCCGCGATTTGCATGACACGCTGGCTCATTCCATGATGGCGATGCTCAGCGAGATCCGGCTGCTGCGAAAACTTCAGGCGCACGATCCGGCCGCGGTGCCCGGGGAGCTGGCGCGCGCCGAACAAGTCGCTCACGATGGACTGAACGAGGCGCGCAACGCAATCGCACAAATGCGCGTCAATGCGGTTCGCGATACCGGGCTAGGCGCCGCATTGTCGAAGGCGATTGAACGTTTCACCGACCGCACGGCAATCAACGTGGCATTCAATGCCGATCCCGAGGCCGCGCGTTTCGGCGATGAACGCGCGGAGAGCATTTTCCGCATGACCGAAGAGGCGCTGCGAAACATCGAGCGACACGCCATGGCGAGCCGCGTCACCGTCATGCTGCGCACTGTCGGCGCGACCCACCTGGAATTGCGAATCGCGGACAACGGCGTCGGATTCGACGTGACGGCCAAGCATACGGGCCACTTCGGGCTGGTGGGGCTTCGCGAACTGGCCCAGCTGATCGGCGCCGAGCTCGAGATACAAAGCACGCCCGGCGAGGGCACGGTACTGCGGTTGGCGCTGCGCATGGCCCCGGAAATGCTCTAGCCGCGCAAGATCGTGGTATTCAACCTGGACCGCAAACGGCGCCTTACGCTGCAATTCAGCGCGCGGAGCCAGGCGCACATCCGATTAGCGGTTTCGCGGGTGTTGGTGGAATAATGACGCCGTATGCCGCATACCCTCACCGTGGGTTTTCGCGTGGACATCGGTTGCCGCTGCACTATCGGCATCGGCAAGATCGAGCTGCTCGAAGGCAAGGTATTGCCGCTCGCCGGCAGCGGCCTGCGCGGGGCCGGCCGGCCAGCCGGGGCCACCCGCTCGGTCAAGGGCAATCATCTCGCCTCGCTGAGGCGCGGAACACCGGCCGATTGATCCGATGCCGATTGAACCGATGGGGCAATATGCAGTCAAAAACAGTGACGAGGGTCCAAGCGGGGGGATAGCCGTTATTTTAGATTCGCTTAAAATGGTGACGCCATGAAAAATCGAACCTCGGTCCGTAAGTTCTCGATCCTGTTGGGCAGCTGTCTTGCCGCGCTCGCACTGAGCGGTGGCGCGCTGGCGCAAACACATGGCGGCGGCGGCGGCCATGGTTCTGGAGGCGGCGGCGGGCATGGAGGCTTCTCGGGCGGCTCCGGCTACCATGGCGGATCCGGCGGCTATGGCTACCGAGGCGGAACCGGCGGCTATGGCTACCGGGGCGGAACCGGCGGCTACGGCTACCGGGGCGGCTATTACCGCGGCGGTTACCCCGGCGGCTACGCGGGCGGCTACTACCGCGG
>JBBIUT010000051.1:9886-18671 GCA_037440085.1 Gammaproteobacteria bacterium | reverse complement strand
TGTCACGCCGGGGGTCGCGGGTTCGAGTCCCGTCCACTCCGCCATTTCCTGACGATGAGTCGCGCGCGAGCCGTATGGCCGCGCTCTTGGGCAGAGGGCTTTAATTCATGCTGCAGACGATTCACGACAAGCTGAAGGGATGGTTGGCGGGCGTGGTGCTCGGGGCGATCGCCCTGGTGTTCGTATTTTGGGGCATCAATTGGACGCTGAGTGCGCCCACCTACGCGGCCAAGGTCAACGGCATAGAGATTTCCAGCAACGATGTTCGCCAGGCCTACCAGCAGCAGCTCGCGCGGATCGAACGGCAGGCGAATGGGCCGCTCGACGAGGCGCAGCGCAACGAGATCAAAAAGCACGTGCTGGACGAGTTCGTCGACAGCGAAGCGCTGGTGACGCGCGCCGATGATCTCGGCTATCGGGTGAGCGACCAGGAACTGCTGGCCGCCATGGCGCAGATACCGGCGTTCCAGGTCGACGGCAAATTCGACCAGGCGCACGCGGTCGCCGTGCTCAAGGCCGAGGGACGATCGATCGCGGAAATCGAGGCGATGTTTCGGCGCGACGTGAAGCTCCGGCAGCTCGATACGGCCTTGAGCTCGTCGAGCTTCGTGACGGCAAGCGAATTGAAGCAATTGCGCTCACTCACCCTCCAGCAGCGGGAGCTCGCGTGGCTCGACGTTGCGGCCGCGAAGTATGCCGCCGCGGCGACGCCGGACGAAGCGGCCATCAAGGGGTACTACGAGGCGCACAAGTCGAGCTTCATGTCCCCGGAAACCATCCATTTACGCTATGTCGAGATCAGCCTGGATGCGCTCGCGGCCAAGGTGAGCGTTGATGACGCGCAGCTCAAGGCCTACTTCGAGGAACTGAAGACCAAAACGCCCGAGCGTTACACCCAGGGGGAGCAGCGCCGCGTGCGGCACATTTTGCTGCAGGTCGCCGATGCGAAGGAAGATGCCGCGGTCAAGGCGAAAGCCGATGCGATCCTGGCGCGCGCCCAAGGCGGCGAGGACTTTTCGAAGTTGGCCAAGGAATTCTCTCAGGATCCGGGATCCGCGCAGCAGGGCGGGGACCTCGGCTGGTCGGAGCGCAAGGCGTGGGTGGCGCCGTTCGCCGATGCCGCGTTCTCGATGAAAGAAGGCGAGATCCGCGGTCCGGTCAAGACCCAGTTTGGCTACCATATTTTGAAGCTCGACGGCATTCAGCCGGCCACCGTCAAGACCTTTGAACAAAGCAGGGCCGAATTGGAGACCGAGTACCGCCGCACCGAGGCGGAGCGCCTGTTCAACAATGCGCAGGACCAGCTCGCCGACGCAGCCCTGCAAAATACCACCGATATCGACGTGGTGGCCCGCAAGGCAGGCCTCACGGTGCATGACATCCCCAAGTTCAGCCGCACCGATGGCGGCGGGGAACTCGGTAAATCCCCCGCCGTTCTGGAGGCGGCGTTCAGCCAGGATGTGCTCGATGGGCGCCTGAGCTCGATCGTCGAGATCGCCAAGGGCCGCGGTGTGGTGCTGCGCGGGACCGAACACCAACTGCCGCAGCAAAAGCCGCTGGAAGCCGTGCGCGCCGAGGTTATTGAGGCTTGGAAGAAGCAGCGCGGCACGGAACTCGCCGCCGCCGCGGCGGCCGACGCGGTCAAGCGGCTGGGCGCCGGCGAGTCTTGGGACGGCATCGCCAAGTCCTTGGGCGCGGCCGCGCAGCCGGCGAAATTCGTGGCGCGCACCGACCAGACGGTGCCGCTCGAGATTCGAGCCGCCGCGTTCGAAGAGCCGAAGCCCGCCGGCAAACCGATTTATGCCAGCGTGGCATTGGCCGGCGGCGATGCCGCCGTGCTGGCCTTGAGCGCAGTGCGCGAGGATCCGAGCGGCGATCCGCAACAGCAGGATGCGCAGCTGCGGCGAGAGCTCGCGCGATCGGCTGCGGCCGCCGAGGCGCAAAGCTACGCCGCCGCCGCACGCGCCGACGCCAAGGTGTTGCTCAATCCCCAGGCCATCGATTAGGCCCGCACGCCTTTGGCGGAGTTATTGCATCAGTTTTCGCATTGGTACCTGGGCGCACTGAGCCACGGCGGCTATTGGCTCATTGCCGGGCTGATGGCGCTCGAAAGCACTCTGGTGCCAATCCCAAGCGAAACCATCATCCCTCCGGCGGCCTATCTTGCGGGCACCCAGGGCGAACTGTCCGTGACCGGCATCGTGCTGGCCGGCGCCGCCGGATCCTGGGTCGGAGCCTCGTTGATGTACTGGGCCGCCCGCGGCTTGGGACGCCCGGTGATTCTGCGCTTCGGTCCCTATCTGGGGTTGGCGGCCGCGAAAATCGAATTGGCGGAGCGGTGGTCGGCACATTATGGCTGGGCTGGGGTGTTTTTCTCGCGGCTGCTGCCCGTCATCCGCCATCTCATCGGCATTCCCGCCGGTATTCTAAAATTGGACTTTCGCTGGTACTCCGCCGCGACCGCGGCGGGTTCGCTGCTGTGGTGCTCGGTACTGGCATGGCTTGGCATGACGGTCGGCAGCCACCCCGAGCTTCTCAAGGGCTCGCTGCACCGCTTTGCCGGGCTCGTCTTGGCCGTCGGGGCGCTGCTCGCCGCGCTGTATTACTGGTTCGTACATCGGCCTGTCTCGCGGCCGTAGGCGCCGTACGCGGCGCTACCAGCCGCATCAGGTCGCGGCGGGTGCCGGACCGGGCGCGGAAGGTGCAGCGGGCGCCGCGGTTCCGGCGGGGAACTTCCCGAAGATTGCGGCAACCGCCGCATTGATCTTCGCCGCGGCATTCGGACCGGTCAAACCCGACATGGTTTGGCTGACCGCGGCATGCCAGATCGGCGTGTGTGATTTGGTGTCGAAAATATCAACCGTGATGAGGGTTTCATCCTCAACCCACGGACCGCCCACCCACGGGTCGCCCCAACCGGGATATCCCCAGCCGTAGCCCCAGCCATAGCCCCAGCCATAGCCCCACCCGCCGTAGAGATCGTTGATCACCTGGCGCGTGCCCATCGCATAACCGACGGTGCAGTCCGCCGCCGCGAGATCGGTCATCAGGGTGATGCCCTTCGCCTTCATGTTCGCCTCAATGGCGAGGCGCAGCCGCTCGGCGTTCAACGGATTGCCGAAGGCGGCGGGCTGGTCGACATTGGCCACGTGCTCTTGAGCGAAGGCATAGGTATGGCAATTGGCCACCGAGTAATGGGGATTCACGTCCGTGGTGACCGGCAGCGTCGTACATGCGCCAAGGGCCAGGATGGCGGTTGCCAGCGAAGCGGCAATGATGCATTTATTTAACATAACGTACGGCCCAAAACCATGAAACCTCCAACCCCTGCGGCTTAAACGTTTGAGTGCCGATGGCGTTGACAAGTTGCATGCGTCGTTCAATTACCGTCGGACTCCGCAGGAAAACTCATGCCCACCGAATTGAATCCGCCGTCGACATAGGTGGTTTCTCCGGTGATGCCGGCGGCGAGATCCGAGCATAGAAACGCAGCCGTGTTGCCCACGTCCTCGAGGGTGACATTGCGCTTGATGGGTGACACCGCGGCGACGTGCGCCAGCATCCGGCGCAGCCCGGGAATGCCGGCCGCGGACAGCGTCTTGATCGGACCGGCCGAGATCGCGTTGACGCGCACTCCCTGGGGCCCCAAATCCGCCGCGAGAAAGCGTACATTGGCTTCCAGGCTGGCCTTGGCCAAGCCCATGACATTGTAGCCGGGGAGCGAACGCACCGCGCCCAAGTAGCTCAAGGTGACGATCGCACCGGCACGTCCCTGCATCAACGGCAGGGATGCGCGCGCCAATGCGGTCAGGCTATAGCTGGAGATGTCATGCGCCACGCGAAAGCCCTCGCGCGTGGTGGCTTCGATGAAGGTGCCGGTAAGCGCTTCGCGCGGCGCGAACGCCACCGCGTGCACCAGGATGTCGAATGCATCCCAGCGCGTCCTCAAGTGGGCGAAGCCGCGGGCGATGTCCTCGTCGGACGCGACGTCCATCGGGAAGGCGATGTCCGATCCCAATTGTTTCGCGAGCGGCACGACGCGATCGGCCATGCGTTCGATATGCGAGAACGCGAGCTGCGCGCCCTCGCGGTGCATTGCCTGCGCAATGCCCCAGGCGATCGAGCGATCGGTGGCGAGGCCCACAATCAATGCACGCTTGCCCTTCAGAAAGCCCATGTTGACTCCCCTTGATTCCGGCGCTTCGCCCAGTGTCCTGAATTGGAAGATCGCATCAATTCTCGCTCGTTCTAAGCTCGCGATACTGCGTTGCTCGTCGTCGTCACGGTACCCACTATGCCTCCTCCTCGCGCCTTGTCTCGCGAACTCATCCCGTCGCGATTTATTGCGCGAATTTCCAACACAGGACACCAGGTTGCGGGCTAGCCCTGCTGCCGAGCGGCATCCACGTACATCACGAGCCGCTGTCCGGCTTTGATCTGATGGTGTTCGTTTATGCCGTTCCAGCTCTTCAGCTGGGTCTCCGACACCTGAAATTGACGCGAGATACTATAAACGGTGTCGCCCCGGCGCACCGTGTAGGTCACGCGCCGGCCGCTCTCCACGCCCTCGTTTCGATAGCGCCGTACGCTTGCCTTGATGACCAGGCGCTGGCCTTTGACCAGGGTGTCGCCGATCTGCATGTTGTTCATATGCGCGAGCGTGCTCACCGGCATGCCGTGATGACGCGCGATGCTCGAGAGCGTTTCGCCCGCGCGGACACGATAGACGATTTGCCGCTGTTTGCGGCCGGTATCGGTCTCCGGCCGATCGACGCGCGCCGCCGCGAGCAGCACCTTGTCCGGCAGTCGAACGCTGATCTGCGGAATCCTGAGCGTCTGGCCGGCGCTGACCCGTCCGCCCGGCAGGTCATTGAGCTTGGCGATCACCGCCGCCGACACGCCGTAGCGCTTGGCGATTGCCGCCAAGGTTTCATGCTTCGCCACGGTGTGTGCGAGATAGGGCACACGGTCGCCCGGCGGCAGCGACGCGAGCCCCGCTTCGAAGGCATCGGCATTGTCGATCGGCACCAGCATGCGCTGCGGACCGCCCGGATCGGTGGCCCAGCGGTTGAAACCGGCATTGAGCGCGATCAGATCGTCATAGCTCACGCCCGCCAGCTGTGCGCAGACCGTCAAGTCGATCTGCGATCCGGTATCGATCACGGCGAAGTACGGCTCGTTCGGGATTGCTGCAAATGCGAGGCCGTAGCGTTCGGGTTCGGCCATCAGGCGCTTCATGGCGAGCAGCTTCGGTACGTACGCGCGGGTTTCCGCCGGCAAATTCAAGTGCCAAAAGTCGGTGGGTCTGCCGTGCGCGCGGTTGGAGTCGATCGCGCGCTGCACCGCGGCCTCGCCGACATTGTAGGCGGCGATCGCCAACAGCCAGTTGCCGTCGAATTGATCGTGCAGCGCCTGCAGGTAATCGAGCGCCGCGCGCGTCGATTCGATGACGTCGCGCCGGCCGTCGTACCACCAGTCCTGCTTCAGGCCGAACCGCACGCCCGTCGCGGGAATGAACTGCCACAGGCCGGCCGCGCGGCTCACCGAATAGGCAAACGGCTCGTAGGCGCTCTCCACCACGGGCAGCAGCGCGAACTCCAGGGGCATGCCGCGCGCCTCGACCTCGGTAATGACGTGATACAGATAGCGCTGTCCGCGCTGAAAGACGCGTTCGATGTATTCCGGATTGTGTTGAAACCACGCGAGCTGTTGGTCGATTGCCGGTTCTTGGACTTCCTCGAACGCGAATCCGGCGCGCATGCGGTCGAACAGATCGTCATAGTCTTCGCCGTTGTGGTGCTGCCATTCGCGGGGCATGGCGAGGGAGGGCGTGGCTCCCGTCGCCGGATTGAGGGTGTCGGCGGGCGGCGTGGCCGCCTGCGCACCGGTGGAGGGCGGCAGCTCGATGCGCTCCCGCGGAGGCGCGGTCGGTTGATGCGCGCAGGCGCCGATAGCGAGCGCAAGGGCGGCAATGCATGGGATTCGCAGCGACTCTCGTGTCATTGTGCCGCCTCGTGAGCTCCGCTAACGGAACTGGTCCTTCCAGGCGCGCAGCACGCCAAACACCTCGGCGGGTTGCGGCAGGGGGCGGCCCGCGTGCGCCTCGGCGCCGGCGCGCACCGCGGCGGTGTCGCAGCGCAAAAACGGGTTGACGCGAATTTCCAGCGACATCCGCGACGGCAGCGTCGGGACGCCAGCGGCACGCAGGCGCGCGACGCTGTCCCGATACTCGTGCGCGGCGCGGTTGGCGGGATCCACGGTCAATGCGAAGCGCAGGTTGGCCTCGGTGTACTCGTGGCCGCAAAACATTTCAGTTTCCGGCGGCAAGCCGCTCAGCCGGTTCAATGAAGCGTTCATTTGCGTAGGCGTACCCTCGAACATGCGACCGCAGCCTGCGCTGAAGAGCGTATCTCCGCAAAACAGCGCGCCGTGCCCCCAAAACGCAATATGGCTTAAGGTATGTCCGGGCACGTGCAAAATATCGAAGGTAAGTCCCAAGTCTGGCAATTCGCAGCGCTCCCGGTCCCGCACCGTGCGGGTGCGCCCGGGGATCCGGTCGTCATCCGGCCCTATGACCGGCAGCGGGCCCAAGCGAGCTAACTCCGGGACCCCTCCGATATGATCCGGATGATGGTGGGTCAGCAGAATCGCGGCTAAGATTGCGCCGCTGCGACGCAGCTCGGCGATGACGGGGGCGGCCTCGCCCGGGTCGACCGCCACCACGCGGCCGGGCATTCGAGGCGACTCGATGAGCCATATATAGTTATCGGCAAATGCGCGTACCGGCCGCACACCGAGAGGGGTTGATGGGTTTGACATTTTGCGGCGTATTTAACCTGTAACATGCCAAGTTCGCCAGTGCTTTTATGAGGGACGACAGTTGCAAGTAGCGCGCGGCAACGCAGCCGCTGAATGGTTCGAGAGCCCCATGGGCGCACGGGTGCTTCGAGAGGAAAGCGCGCTCGCGCGGCTCGCGCTGGAGGATGTTTTTGGCTTCGAATTGCTGCAGATGGGCGCGTGGGGGCCCGATTCGCACATGCTCGCCGGCGCGCGCACCCAGCATACGACCCTGTTGGCGCCGGATCTGGGAGCCGGGGTGACGTTGTGCGCGGCGCTCGATTCGCTGCCGTTCGCCTCGGATTCCATCGACGCGATCTTGCTGCCGCATACGCTCGAGCTGGTCGAAGACCCGTATGCGGTGCTGCGCGAGGCCGAGCGGGTGCTGTGCGCCGAAGGCTGCTTGATGATTTGCGGCTTCAATCCCATCAGCGGTTGGGGCGCACGGCGCCTTTTTGCACAGCACTTGCGGCGCTCCACGTTTCCGCCGCGCACCCGGCGCATGCTCGCCGAGCGGCGCCTGCGCGATTGGATGGCGCTCTTGGATTTTGAAGTGGCGAGCGTCTACGGATATCTCGGGCCTTTGCCGGTGGCCGGCCGGCGCCGCCTGGCGGCCGACGGCACGTGCGGCGAGAGCGAGTTTCAGCGGCGAACCCCGTTGACCGCCGGAGCCTACCTGCTCAAGGCGCGCAAACGCGTGCAGACGCTCACCTTGGTGAGGCCGAAGCGCCGCGCGCTCAAGCGCGTTCTGGTGCCGGCGGCGGAACCGACCAGCAAAGTCGGCCGATGATCGCGGCGGATCGATGAACCGGGTGGAAATATTCACCGATGGCGCATGCCGCGGCAATCCGGGTCCAGGCGGCTGGGCGGCTCTGCTGGTCGCAGGCAAGGAGCGCAAGGAACTGTCCGGCGCGGAAACCAACACCACCAACAACCGCATGGAACTGACGGCTGTAATCGAGGCACTCGGCGCGCTGAAGCGCCGCTGCGCGGTGAAGCTGTATACCGATTCGAAATACGTCCTGCAAGGCTGCACCGAATGGCTGCCGGGCTGGAAGTCGCGCGGCTGGCGCACCGCCGCGCGTGAACCGGTCAAAAATCAGGATCTATGGGAGCAGCTCGATGCGGCCGCCGCGGCGCAGGACATCGAATGGCATTGGGTCCGCGGGCATTCCGGCCACGACGGCAACGAGTACGCGGACCAGCTGGCAAACCGCGCCATAGACCGGCTGCTGGCGGGCGGCTAGATTCACATGCGTCAAGTCGTACTGGATACGGAGACCACCGGCCTCGAAGTCGATCGCCAGCACCGCATCATCGAAATCGGCTGCTTGGAGCTTAACCATAGGCGCCTCACCGGCCGCTCGTTCCATCGCTATTTGAATCCCGAGCGCGACATCGAGCAGGGCGCGCTCGCGGTGCACGGCTTGACGCGCGAGCAGCTGGCCAAGGAACCGAGGTTCGCCGAGATACATGCCGAGCTGCTGGATTTCGTCCGCGATGCCGAGCTGATCATTCACAACGCGCCGTTCGACATCGCCTTCTTGAATGCCGAGCTCGCGCGGCTCGGCGGCGCGCCGCAAATCACCGATCTGTGCACGGTGCTCGATACCTTGGCGCTGGCGCGCCAAATGCATCCCGGACAGCGCAACAGTCTGGATGCGCTGTGCAAGCGCTATTCGATCGATAATTCGCACCGCGACTATCACGGCGCGCTGCTCGATGCGCGGCTCCTCGCCGAGGTGTATCTGGCCATGACCGGCGGGCAGGCGAAGCTCACGCTCGGCGCGCACACCGACGCGGACGAGCTCGCTGCCCAGGCGAACCGCGCCCTGGGAAGCCGGGGATCCGCGGGCCGGCACATCGCCGTCGTCGCGGCGAGCGCGGAGGAGCTGGCCGCGCACGAGCAGATTTTGCAACTGGTGGACAAGGCCTCGGGCGGTGCAAC
>JBBIUT010000051.1:0-9876 GCA_037440085.1 Gammaproteobacteria bacterium | reverse complement strand
CGCGAACGAGGCGGAAACGGCGGCCCATGAGGAGGCGCTTGCGCGGCTCGACAAGGCCTCCGGCGGCAAGACGGTGTGGCGGACCCTGTGAAGCGCCTGCCGGCCGAGTACCGAGCTCGTGGAGGGGGTCAAGGGCTCCGCGGAATGGTATGGTAAGTATTACGGCCGGTGACGCTCACTTATGGGACAACTGAATTCCTCTCTTTCCGCATGGCGCGCCGTCGAGGCTCATGCCCGGGACATCCGCGGCGCACACTTGCGCGATCTCGCCGCCGCGGATCCCAAGCGCTGGCAGAATTTCCACCTCGAGCACGACAGCTGGCTGCTCGATTTCACGCGCCAGCGAATCTCGCAGAAGACTTTGGCGCTGTTGCTCGAGCTTGCGCGCGCGGCGAAGTTGCCGGAGCGGATCTCCGCCATGTTTCGCGGCGATCCCATCAACATCACCGAGGGGCGCGCGGTGCTGCACACCGCGTTGCGCTCGGGCTTCGCCGGCCCGGCGGCAATTCAAGCGGAGGTCAAGGATTCGCGCCGCAAGCTCTCGAACTACGTCGGCGCGGTGCGCCGCGGCGATGAGCGCGGGGTAACGGGGAGGAAATTCAAGCATGTAGTTAACGTCGGCATCGGCGGCTCGGATCTCGGCCCGTTGTTGGTGTGCAATGCGCTCAAGGCCGAATGGAGCGGCGACATCACGCCGCATTTTGTCTCGAACGTCGATCGCACGCAGCTCGAGGACGTGATGCGCAGCCTCGATCCGGCCGAGACCTTGGTGCTGGTGTGCTCGAAAACCTTCACCACCCAGGAGACGCAGGCCAACGCGAACGCGGCACGCGCCTGGATCATCGGAGCCCTGGGGAACAAGGCGCCCGCGCACCATTTCGTTGCGGTGTCGACCAACGCCGAGGCCATGGACGCCTTCGGCATCGCGGCCGAGCATCGCTTCACGATGTGGGATTGGGTGGGCGGCCGCTATTCGGTCTGGTCGGCGGTCGGTTTGATTGCGGAGCTGGTCATCGGCAGCGACAAATTCGCGGAATTCCTCGGCGGCGCGAGCGCCATCGACCAGCATTTCACGCAGGCTCCGTTCGAGCGGAGCATGCCGGTGCTGATGGGAGTGCTCGGCGCGTGGAACCGAAGTTTTTTGCTTCTCCCGACCCTCGCGGTGCTGCCATACGATGAGCGCCTGGCGCGCCTGCCGGCCTATCTTCAGCAGCTCGTGATGGAGAGCAACGGCAAGTCGGTGTCGCTTGCGGGCGAGCCGGTCGATTTCGCCACGGCCCCCGTGGTTTGGGGCGAGCCGGGTTCGAATGCGCAGCACTCGTTCTTCCAGATGCTGCACCAGGGTACGCCAACCGCCGCCCTCGAATTCATTGCGCCGCTGCGCGGCTCGTGGGGCGGCACGGAAGCGCAGGATCTCGCCCTCAAGAATTGTTTCGCCCAGGCGCAGGCGTTTGCATTCGGGCACACGCCCGAAGAGGTAGAGGCCGAGATGCGCAAGGCCGGCGCCGACGCGGCGGAGATTTCCCGGCTGCGCGCGCACCGCGTGCACGAGGGAAACCGCCCGAGTTCGCTGCTGCTGTACCCGCAAACCAACGCGCGCAGCCTGGGGGGGCTGCTTGCGCTCTACGAACACAGCGTGTTCGTCCAAGGCACGCTCTGGGGCATCAATTCCTTCGATCAATTCGGGGTGGAATTGGGCAAGAAGCTGGCTGCCGGCATTTCTTTGACGGACGATCGGGCGCCGGCAGGCCATGGCGCCGAAGCGCTGGCGGCCTTGATCCGATATGTCCGGAATCGAAGATCGCCCTAGAATCTGCGGCTTCCCGCCCTCCGCAATACCCTATAATCGCGCCTCTCAATTCGAGGTGCCGGATTTTGTCAAAACCACGCAAAGGGATCATCTTGGCCGGCGGCGCCGGCACTCGCCTGCACCCGATCACGGTGTCGCAGAGCAAGCAGCTGCTGCCGGTGTACGACAAACCGATGATCTACTATCCGCTCGCGACCCTGATGTTGGCGGGGATTCGCGAATTTCTGATCATCACGACGCCGCGGGATCAGACCGCCTTTCGCGACTTGCTGGGCGGCGGACAGCAATGGGGGGTCAGCTTTGAATACGCGGTGCAGGCTCAGCCGAACGGCATCGCGCAGGCGCTGATCATCGCCGAGGCGTTCCTCGACGGCGCGCCCTCGGCGCTGATTCTCGGGGACAATATCTTTTACGGCGCGAATTTATCCGAGCTGTTGCAATCGGCGTCGGGCCGGACGGCCGGAGCCACGGTGTTCGGCTACACGGTGCAGGACCCAGAACGCTACGGGGTGGTCGCATTCGATGCCGACGGCAAGGTGAGCGAATTGTTGGAAAAGCCGGCGCGGCCGCCATCCAACTACGCGGTCACCGGAATATATTTCTACGACGCGCGTGCGAGCGCGCTGGCGAAGTCCCTCGCGCCATCCCCGCGCGGGGAGTTGGAGATCACGGATCTGAATCGCGCCTATCTCAGGCTCGGCGCCCTGCACGTCGAGAAGCTCGGGCGGGGCACGGCCTGGCTCGACACCGGCACCCACAATTCGCTGCTCGATGCCGGCGTCTTCGTGCGCATCATCGAAGAGCGGCAGGGCCTGAAGGTGGCGTGCGTCGAGGAGATCGCCTGGCGCCAAGGCTTCATCGACGACGCGCAGCTCATCGGGCTCGCCAAGCCGCTCGAGAAGAGCGGCTACGGCGAGTACCTGGTGCGGATCCTGCGCGAGCGCGGGCAGCCGTGAGGCGGGCTGTGCGCCGGCGGGCACGGCCATGAAATTCCTCGACACGCCGATCAGCGGCGCACGGGTGATCGAGCCCGCGGTGTTCGGCGACGCCCGCGGGTTCTTCATGGAGACCTGGCAGGCGGAGAAGTTCGCCGCCGCCGGCGTGCATGCGACTTTCCTGCAAGACAATCACAGCCGTTCGGTCCAATGGACGCTGCGCGGCTTGCATCTGCAGGTCGCGCATACCCAGGGCAAGCTGGTGCGCGTCTCGAGCGGCAGCGTGTTCGACGTGATCGTCGATTTGCGCGTGAGTTCGCCGAGTTTCGGCGCCTGGTGGGGGGTAGAGCTGTCCGCCGAGAACCATCGCATGCTATGGGTGCCCCCGGGTTTGGCGCACGGCATTCTGGTGACATCGCCGAGCGCGGACTTCCTGTACAAATGCACGGATTTCTACAGTCCCCCGGATGAGCGCACCTTGGCGTGGAACGATCCGACGCTCGGCATTCGATGGCCGCTGCCGGCCGGCGTGGTGCCGGCGCTGTCGGCCAAGGATGCGCGGGGAAAGGGTTTTGCCGACATCGAGAAGTTCCCATGAGAGTGCTGGTGCTCGGGGGCGGCGGCCAGGTGGGCCGTGCAGTCGCTCAATCGGTCCCCGCAAAGCACCAGGTCATCGTCAAGACTCGTGCGGATCTCGATATCGCCGATGAACTCGCGGTTGACCGGGTGCTGGCGGACGCGGCTGCCGATTGGATCGTCAATGCGGCCGCCTACACCGCGGTGGACCTCGCCGAGGATCAGCCGGCGCTCGCGAAGGCGGTCAACGATACCGCCGTCGGGGTGCTTGCACGGTCCGCGGCGCGCACCGGCACGAGGCTGCTGCATCTGTCGACGGATTTCGTGTTCGACGGTGAGTCCAATCGAGCCTACTCGCCGGGCGATGCCACAGGTCCTTTGGGAGTCTATGGCGCCAGCAAACTCGCCGGTGAACTGCGGGTGTCTCAGGGCGGAGCGGGCGGGATCGTGCTGCGCACCGCGTGGGTCTACGCCGCCGCGGGTAAGAACTTCGTGCTCACCATGCTGCGCCTCATGCGTGAGCGCGAACAAGTCAAAGTGGTGGGCGATCAGATTGGCACGCCGACCTGGGCCGGCGGCCTCGCTGGTGCCATCTGGGGCCTGATGGATGCGGGCGCGCCCGCCGGGGTGTACCACTGGACCGATTTGGGAGTGGCCAGTTGGTACGATTTTGCCGTCGCCATTCAGGATGAGGCCCTCGAGCGCGGCTTGTTGGCGCGAGCCGCCGCGATCGTGCCGATCACCACCGCCGAATACCCGACCCGCGCCCGGCGGCCGGCCTTCAGCGTGCTCGATACGTCGGCGACCCGTGCGCGCATCGCGACGCCCGCGGTTCATTGGCGCCACAACTTGAGGATGATGTTGAATGAGCTTCGAACCTCGTAATGTGTGCATCACCGGAGGCGCGGGCTTCATCGGGGCGAACTTCGTGCGCCATTGGCTTTCGCGCACGCGCCAAGGGCGGGTGGTGGTGCTCGATGCCCTGACCTATGCCGGGAACCTGGAGAACCTTGCCGGCCTGGAGCGTGATCCGCGCTACGTGTTCGTGCGCGGCGATATCTGCGACGAGGCGGCGGTGCGCGAGCTGCTCGAGCAACATCGCATCGATACGGTGGTGCACTTCGCGGCCGAATCGCATGTCGATCGCTCGATCCTGGGTCCCGATGATTTCATCCGCACCAATGTGCTCGGCACGCATTCGCTCCTGAAGGCGGCCAAAGCGCTGTGGTTGGATCGCAAGACCGTGCCCGCGCATCGCTTTCATCATGTGTCGACGGACGAGGTGTATGGCTCGCTCGCGCCCGATGATGCGCCGTTCCACGAATCAAGCCCCTATGCGCCCAATTCGCCGTACTCCGCGAGCAAGGCCGCCTCGGATCATCTGGTGCGCGCCTACCGGGAGACCTATGGGCTCGATACGACGCTCACCAACTGCTCCAACAACTACGGACCCTATCAATTTCCGGAGAAATTGATCCCGCTCACGCTCATCAACATTTTGATGGGCAAGGCGTTGCCGGTATACGGCGACGGCCTGCAGGTGCGCGACTGGCTGCACGTGGCCGACCATTGCGAGGCCATTGCGCTCGCACTCGCGCACGGCCAATCGGGCGAGGTGTACAACATCGGCGGCAACAGCGAAACCACCAACATTCACATCGTTCGCACCCTATGCGGATTGGCGGACGAGCTTCTGGCGCAGCGCGCCGATTTGCGCGCCGCCTATCCGGCTTCCCCGGCCGCGGGCGGAAAACCGTCGGTCGGCTTGATCACTCACGTCCGCGACCGGCCGGGGCATGACCGGCGCTATGCCATCGATTATCGCAAGGCCGGGCGCGAGCTCGGCTACGCCCCGTCGCGCGAGCTCGCGCAGGGTTTGCGCGAGACCCTGGAGTGGTATCTAGCCAACCGCGGCTGGTGGCAGGCCCTTCTCGGGCGCGACTACGCGGCGTGGGTGGAGAAGAATTACCAGCGGCAATAGGCCCTTCCGCTAGACTTTGGCGTGCCGCGAGCGTGCTTTCAGGCTACCCTCTGCGCTACAGAGTTGCCCTCTGCGGCGCAGAGGTTATGATATGCGATCCGGTATGGCGAGCGGTCGGTTAAGATCTGGGTATGCAAATGAGTGCTGGAACGAATATGCAAGGCGGCTTCTCGCTCGTCGATTGTGGTTGGACAGGGCTTGCCGCTCCGCTATGACTCCAGTTCGGGATCATGGGCTGATGGCAGGTGCCGGGACAGCCGACGCCGGATCACTCCATGCTGGGTAGGATTTTCGCGGCATTGCTCATCGTGGTGTCGATCGGGTTGACCGCATCGGCGCAGACGTCGGACCAATTGCAGGCCTTGAAGGACAGTCTGTCGCCGGATGCGCAGGGTTCGATACTGCAGGAAGTCTTGGGCAAAGGGAGCGGGTCCGGCAAGAAAACGGATTCCAAGCTCAAGACGCCGGAAACGGTGCAGTCGACCGAGTCGCTCGACATGGCGAAAAAAGGCAGAACGCTCGACGGACGCACGCTGCGGCGCTTGCTCGAAGATCCGGAATTACGCGCCGACGATACGGTATTGATCGAGATGACTCCGGTGGCCGATATTTGCAAGCGCAACGGGTTCGGCGTTGAGGGCCAGAACAACCGCAACAATCCGAATGGCGCCAATGGTACGAACGGCCTCAACAGTGCGTCAACGGCTGCGACCGCGCTTAACCCCATGGCCACCCTCAATTCACCCGCAGGGCTCGGCGGCATCCCCGGTGCCGCCGGTATCGGCGGAATCAACGGAATCAACGGCCCCTACGGCCCTCCGCCGGTCATCACGTTTGATTTCAACCGCTGTCCGACGACCGCGCCGATTCCGAAAACGGACGAACAGATTGCGCTCGAGGAAAGATTCCAAAAACGGATCCTGAGCAACAACCCGTATCAACTCAACCGCTTCGGCGTGCTCGAACTGCCCGGATTGCCGGCGATACCTGTGGCGGGCCTGACGGCGTCCGAAGCGACGAAGCGGCTCAGTGCTGATCCCGAACTCAACAACTACTTCGTACGACTGACGCTGCTGCGTCTGATGCCGTCGGCAGGCGAAGGCCTAAAGCCATTCGGCTATGATTTGTTCGAGGGTGTGCCGAGCACCTTCGCGCCCGTTTCGGATATTCAGGTGCCGATCGATTACGTCGTCGGACCCGGCGATACGTTGAATATTCAACTTTTCGGCAACGAATCGTCGAAGTACGAGCTGACCGTCGAACGCGATGGCCGGATCAATTTCCCCAAGCTCGGTCCCATTCTGGTCAGCGGCATGACCTTCGACGCGGCGCGAGAGACGATCGAGCAGCGGGTGGCGAAGCAGATGATCGGAACGCGCGTCAGCGTGACGATGGGCGATCTTCGCTCGATTCGGGTCTTTGTGCTCGGCGAGGCGGAAAAGCCGGGTTCTTACACGGTGAGCGGCTTGTCGACCATGACGAATGCGTTATTTGTCAGCGGCGGCGTGAAAAAGATCGGGTCGCTGCGCAACATCGAGCTCAAGCGCAACGGCAATTTGATTACGACGCTCGATTTGTACGACCTATTGCTGCATGGCGATACGAGAAGCGACCGCCAGCTGATGCCGGGCGACGTCATCTTCATTCCGCCCATCGGCAGCACGGTGTCGGTCTATGGGGCCGTGCGCCGGCCGGCCATCTATGAATTGAAGTCGGAAAGGACCGTGGAGCAGGCGGTTGGACTCGCCGGCGGATTGTCCCCCGATGCGGATGCGAAGCTGGGGCAGCTGGAGAGAATTCTGCCGTCCCGCCTGCGCGAGATGCAAAACGTCAATCTGACCCTTGCGGCGGGACGCGCGACACTTCTTGATAACGGCGACAAGTTGAAGATTCCGGAAATTCGACCGACGCTCGAGAACTCGGTGGTGCTGTCCGGGTATGTGTATCGGCCGGGACAATTTGAATATCGCGCGGGCCTGAGATTGAGCGACATCCTCAGCAGCTTCGACGAATTGAAGCCCGAAGCGGATATCCACTACATCATGATTCGCCGTGAGGTTCCGCCCGAAGAAAGGACCGAGGTGATTTCGGCGGATCTCAAGCGCGCCCTGGCCGCCCCCGGCTCAGCATCGGATCCGCCGCTTCGCCCGCGCGATCAGATCATCGTGTTCAATTTGTCGTCAAGCCGTGACCGTATATTGGAGCCGATCCTGACGGAACTCGCGTTGCAGGCCACGCCGGACAAGCCTGAACAAGTGGTCAGCATAGATGGCCGCGTCAAAGCTCCGGGCCGGTATCCGCTGGAACCCGCGATGCATGTGAGCGATCTGATCCGTGCGGGCGGCAGCTTGGAGGATGCGGCGTACCGAGGTCAGGCGGAATTGACGCGCTACGCTGTTGTCGACGGGGACGCTCGCCAGACCGAGTTGATCACCGTGAACCTCGCAGCCATACGGCGCGGCGAGCCCGGCGCCGATTTGCGGCTGAAGGCCTACGATACGTTGGTCATCAAACCCATACCGATGTGGACGGAGCCCGGCAATATCGAAGTGGTCGGCGAGGTCAGATTCCCAGGCAAATACCCTATCCATCAGGGTGAAACTCTGCATTCGGTGCTGCAGCGAGCGGGGGGGTTTACCGACGTTGCCTTTCCCTATGGCGCGGTCTTTGTGCGCGAAGAGCTCAAAAAGCGCGAAAAAGATCAACTTCAATTGCTGGCGAATCGCATGGAGAGTGATTTGGCCGCTCTATCGCTCCAGGCGGTCGCGAGCAGTACTGCCACCAGTTCGGGCAGCGGAGCCAGCGCAAGCCAGGGTTTGGTGGTCGGTCAGCAATTATTGGCGCAACTCCGCCAAACCAAACCCGTCGGCCGGCTGGTAATCGACGTCGATGGCGTCCTGAAGGGGCAGCCTGGCGGTCCCGACGATGTGCTGGTAAGGGACGGCGATAAGCTGTATGTACCGAAGAAAACGCAGGAAATTACGATATTGGGCGAGGTGCAGAGCCCAACCTCACATGTATACGAGTCCGGCCTCACCCGAAGCGACTACATTGCGAAGAGCGGCGGGACCACGCAAAAGGCCGATAAAAAGCGCATTTACGTGGTACGCGCGAATGGCGATGTCGTAACCGGAGGCCGCACAGGTTGGTTCAGGCGCAGTCAATCGTTCGATATGCGGCCGGGCGATACGATCGTGGTGCCGCTCGACACCGAGAGGGTGGGGGCCTTGCCGCTGTGGCAGGCCGTTACCACGATCATGTATAACCTGTCCATTGCGGTCCTGGCTATTCACAGCTTGTAAATGAGCATCATGTTGAGGGCGACTGCGTCATCTGCGGTCAGCGCATGATGCTTGGAACAACGCCTCTATCCGGCGATTATTCGCGGCTCTCACGGCGGACAAAATATCGAATCGATTGGCCACCTCATGGTTGGAGCGCTTCAGGGCCTTTGCGTCGGTGGGCTCAATTGAACGCCCGGCCGATGCGCGCATCCGAAGCGCAGTGTTCGACCGAAATCGCGAGTAACCGTTCGCCGCGTACTCCGCCGATTCGGTTGAGCGCCGGTCGATCACGATCATGCTTTCGCGCGCAGGAATCACGAAATGCCCGGAATTCGGGAATGCTCGCGCAGCGCATCATTTACACTTCGTACTTCAGCTCGGAGTCGCGATGCAACGCTTGAATAGACGCAAGATCGCCGTCATCGGTCTTGGATATGTTGGGTTGCCTCTGGCGGTGGAATTCGGCAAGAAATATCGGACGGTTGGTTTCGATGTCGACCAAGGGCGCATCAAAGCGCTGCAAGCGGGGCGCGACGTCACGATGGAAACGACCAGCGAAGAGCTCAAGGCGGCGGGAAACCTGCGGTTCTCGGCGCACATTAAGGATATCAAATCCTGCAATGTGTTCATCGTTACGGTGCCAACTCCGATCGATCAATTCAAGCGTCCGGACTTGACCTCGTTGCTCAAGGCCAGTGAGACCGTCGGCCGCGTTCTGAAGAAGGACGATATCGTCATCTACGAGTCCACCGTCTATCCCGGCTGTACCGAGGAAATCTGCGTGCCGGCATTGGAGCGCTTTTCGTCGCTGCGCTTCAACAAGGATTTTTTTTGCGGCTACAGTCCGGAGCGCATTAATCCCGGTGACAAGCAACATCGCTTGGCGACCATCACGAAGGTGACATCCGGCTCTACGCCGCGAAGCGCCGACCTCGTGAATGCCTTATATGCATCGATCGTCACCGCGGGAACCTATCGGGCATCGAGCATCAAAGTGGCGGAAGCCGCCAAGGTGATCGAGAACACCCAGCGCGATGTGAATATTGCTCTCATAAACGAGCTTGCGCTGATCTTCGAACGCATGGGTATCGATACCGAGGAGGTATTGCGCGCCGCAGGCACGAAATGGAACTTTCTGCCGTTCCGTCCGGGACTGGTGGGCGGCCATTGCATCGGCGTGGATCCCTACTATTTGACGCACAAGGCCACCGAAATCGGTTACCACCCTGAGATGATCCTGGCGGGGCGGCGCATCAACGACGGCATGGGAGCGTATGTCGCCCAGCAGAT